>CAYNLK010000052.1:0-42594 GCA_964398055.1 uncultured Caldilineaceae bacterium | reverse complement strand
TATACCCGCTATTATTCACCGTGTCACTCAGGGGTTATTCGGATAGGCCCTTAATCTGGCGGTTCGCTTTTTTCTGGAACTGGCTGCCCTGGCCGCCATGGGTTATTGGGGCTGGAACCGCAGCGAAGGACTACTCCGGATCGGCCTGGCTCTGGGCATCCCAATTATCGCCGCGGCGCTCTGGGGTATCTTCCGGGTTCCGCATGACCCCGGCCCGGCGCCAGTTCCGACGCCCGGACTGCTGCGGTTGGCCCTGGAACTGGCCTTCTTTGGCCTGGCAGTCTGGAGCCTTTATGACAGCGGGCAGCCAACCTTGAGCCTGATTTTCGGCGTTATTGTTACCGGTCATTATCTACTTTCATATGATCGGTTACTCTGGTTAGTCCGCCAGTAAAGATGGGCAGCCAGCAATTTAACTATGCCGGAACTGAAACTGAAGTTAGATTTGAAACAATTGAGCCTGAGCCTTAAGGAGCGGAGGAATAAGAATGACTACATTTCGGACAGAAGCTGACATCTTGATCAATCGATCGGTGAACGAGACGTTTGAGTTTCTCTGCAGCCCTAATCTAGACCGGGCAGAGTTGACCCCGCTCGAGGATACCGTCACGCCAATGAACCAAACCAGAGGCGTCGGCGCAACGCGGCGGATGACCATCGAACTGGCGGCCCGCAAACTGAACTGCCTTGCCCACTGTGTCGAGTTCGAACCACCCCATCGGTTGGTTATGCGGGTAGAAGGCGATCTGGAGGGTATGCAAGCCTGGAAGCTGGCAGCCGAGGGTGACGCCACCCGAGCCTACCTGACCTTTGAGGTGGCGGCCCCGGTGTGGACGCCGGCCTATCTCCGTGATCAGGCCACGGCCGAGCGCTGGAGCCGCTGGTTGGCCGAAGAAACGCTGGCAAAAGTTAAAGCACTCCTGGAGGCTTAAGGGTTAAATCTAAAAACTAATCGCTTATGTCCTGTCATGAGACGGGCAGCGCCCGGCGCAAGAAGTTGAGCCAGTTTCCGCCCATAATTGCCTCAACCTGGCCGGGACTGTAGCCCCGTTCGGCCAGGGCCTCGCCCAGCCGGGGCAGGTCGGCCACGCTATCCAAACCCGTCGGCACGTGTTCCCGGCCAAAACCACCGTCAAAGTCGCTGCCCAGGCCAATATGATTGGTGTGCCCCACCAACTGGCTCATGTGATCGATGTGAGCCACCACGTCGGCCAGGCTGACCTTTGACTTTGGATCGGCCAGGCTTATCCCATTCTTGACAAAATCATTCGGCAGCACCACGCCAATGACCCCCTGCCGCTCGGCCAGACCGCGGATGGTTTGATCGCTCAGATGGCGTTCCGGCTGGTTTGAAGGCAGCAAAGCTCTGGCATTGCTATGCGAAGCCATAATCGGACCCGGATAGCTTGCCAGCGCCTCCTCGACCCCCTCGTCGGTCAAATGGCTCAGGTCGAGGATCAACCCCAATTGGGCCATTACCTGCAACAAGATCCGGCCGGCCGGGGTAAACGGGCCAGGCTCGCCGCTGCCGCCGGCATACTGCGTGCCGGTCCAGGCCGGGCCGATAATCCGCACCCCCTGCTCAAACCAGTCGGCCAATTCCTCCGGCTGCCGCACGCCGTCGGCCCCTTCCATGAGCAGAACCAGGCCAAGCCGGCGTTGCTCCGGCGAGGAGCCAGCCCATTCCTGAATACCATTCTCCAGCTCTGTCCGGGATGTAATCAGATAAAACTTGTCAGCATGCTGGGTGACCAGGTCCTGGTACAGTTTCAGTTGAGCGCGCAGAAGTTGGTGGGCCTGCTCAGCCGTATGATAAACATAACGGCTCCATGATCTGGCCCGGCGAGCCGGCGTGGCATACAAGGTGGCAAAAACCACCCCGACTTGACCCTGCTGCCAATCAGGCCAGCCTAACATAGCCTGACCCACATAACCGGGAATGGGCGTGTTGGTTTCACGAGCGCGGGTCTCGGCCACCGGCCGGGTATAATCCCGGTCAAAGGAAAGCATATTCCAGGCCAGGTCTGCGTGGGCATCGACGATGATCATATTGTGCTCCTCGGCGAATAAGGTGGAGTGCCAAAGTGTACTTTGACCCTCCTTAGAGGCTGTCTGAGAAGTCGTCAAGAGGTCACAGATTGACACAGATGAGATTAAATTTTTGAGAAAATCTGTGATTTTCTGGGGTAAATATTACCCTTTATCCTTTTTTAGACAACTTCTTGATCAGGTCTATTTCATTGGGGTGTGACCAAAATGAGTTTTAATGTAGGGGCGAATAGCATTCGCCCTGGTTGGTTGGCCCAATTTGGGCGTTCGCCGAACGCCCCTACAACTGAAATTGGTCACCCCCATTTCATTGAAGGGGCGGTTGGCGGTAGTTATAGGGGGAGCGTGCGGGGTAGCCCGACGAAGGTAACCACCCAATCGAGCGAGACCTGGCTCCAACTGCCAGGGGCGTGGCGGGCCAGAGCCGGATTGCCAAAGAAAAAGACATCGGGCGAGGTGGCGTTTTCACCTTTGAGATACCAGTTCAAGGAGCAGTCGCTCTCCGGCCACCAACCACCCGGCTGCCCGTCAACATACACCTGAACCGTGCCATTGATGTAATCGACTTGGTCGTTGTAATCGGTCCCTACATAGAACAGGGGACCGGCATAGCTGGACCGGTGGCCGTCGGCATAGATCGAGATGCGGTGCTCGCCCAACTGCTCCACCGCAAAGCGAACCCGCAGCGCAATTCGAAAATTCCCCCCAGCCGGCAGCCAGTCGACCCGCGGCGCCCACTTGCCGGAGGCGGTGGTATGGGCCACCTCGTAGGTGGTGGCCAGGCCGCAGTAAACGGTGCAGGGCGGCAGCGGGGGCGGGTCCGGCGCTTTGAAAATCAGCGGCAGGTAGATGTGATAATCAGAGCCGGGTTCATCCAGGCCGGTCAGAGCCGGAGTCAGCGGGGCTTGGGTACAGCTTGGATAAAGGTCAGACTGAAGCGAGGGTGAGGCGGCGTGAGTTTTGCCCGCATCTTGTGGTGGACTTAGCCATAAAATCAAAGCAACCAGCAAAGCAGCGCCCAAAACTGGTGCATTATCCTTTTCCCCCCTGCTTTAGCCTGGCAAGTAACCAGCACTTTTTCTAATAATAACCCACTTGCGCAAGCGGAGCAATGGGTTATAGGACCTACGAATTTTGGGCAGGTTAGGGACATAAGGGGGGTTGCAATTTACCGGGGAATTGTTGTATCATTCATGTGTTAGAATTTGGTTATAGTGACCGTTTGAGTCGTCCGATGGCGAAACCCTGGCTGAAATTTTATGATACTGAAGTGCCGGAGCAACTGGATGTCCCGGCCATCACCATCCCCGATTTGCTCAAGCAGGCCGCCGAACAATATCCGCAGCAGACGGCCTGCGTGTTTATGGGGGCGCGCCTGAATTATCACACCTTGAAGGAGCAGGTCGACCGGCTGGCAGCCGGCCTGCACGCGTTGGGCATTGGCCGGGGGGATCGGGTGGCGATTATGCTGCCCAACTGCCCCCAAACCCTGATCGCCTATTATGCCACGCTCTCCCTGGGGGCGGTCACGGTGATGACCAACCCGCTCTACGTGGAGCGAGAATTGGCCTACCAGTGGGGCGACGCCGGGGTAGAGATGGTCATCAGTATGGACCTGTTCTGGCCCCGGATTGACGCGATCAGGCAAGAATTACCGCTCAAACAGGTTATCCTGGCCGGCATCCAGGATTATATGCCCCTGGCCAAAAAGTTATTGGCTCCTCTGGAACTCCGTCGCCAGGGCAAGTGGGTTAAGGTCAAGTATGACGAGACGGTCCATTCTTTCAAGAAATTGATTGATCATCACCATGAGTCGCCCCCGGTAGTAACGATCCAACCTGAAGATTTGGCCTGTTTGCAATATACCGGCGGCACGACGGGACTGCCCAAAGGGGCCATGCTGAGCCATCGCAACCTGATTGCCAGCCTGACCCAGATCCGTTCCTTCCTCTTATACGAGCATCAACAGGCTGAAGATATCGCCCTGGCAATTATGCCCTTCTTTCACGTGTATGGCATGAACGGCCTGATGAATATGGCCATCCACCTGGCCTCGACGCTGGTGCTCATCCCGCAGCCGGAGATCAAGGCCATTGTCGACGCGATTGTGGCCGAACGGCCCACCTTTTTCACCGGTGTGCCAGCCCTGTTTGTGGCCCTCAATAACTACCGCGCCATCGACCAGATCGATTTGTCGTCGATCAAAGCCGTGTTCAGCGGCGCGGCGCCGTTGCCGGTCGACGTGATGGAGAAGTTTGAAGCTCGCACCGGCGCCCGTATTGCCGAAGCCTACGGGATGACCGAAGCCTCCTCGGTCACGCACGTCAACCCGCTCAAAGGGCAGCGCAAATTCGGCAGTATCGGTGTGCCGATCATTGGCACAGAGGCCAAAATTGTCGATCTGGCAGAGCCGACCAGGGAGTTGGGCGTGGGTGAGGTGGGCGAGTTGATGGTCAAGGGGCCGCAGGTGATGCAGGGTTACTGGCACGCCCCAGAGGAAACTGCCGCCGCCATGATCGACGGCTGGCTGCGCACGGGCGATATCGCCCGGATGGATGAAGAAGGCTACTTTTACATTGTTGACCGCAAAAAGGATATGATCCTGAGCGCGGGTTACAATGTCTACCCACGCGAGGTCGAGGAAGTGCTGTACCAGCACCCCAAAGTGCTGGAAGCGGCCGTCATCGGCCTGCCCGATGGGATGCGCGGTGAGAAAATTGCCGCTTACCTGATCCTCAAGCCTGGTGAAACCGCCACCCCGGCCGAAATTCGGACCTTCTGCCGGGAACGGTTGGCCCCCTACAAGCAACCCCGCCTCGTTGTTTTCCGTACCGATTTACCCAAGTCGTTGGCCGGTAAAGTCCTGCGCCGCCAGTTGCGGGAGGAAGTTCTGGCAGCAATGAGTAATGAGTAATGAGTAATGAGTAATGAGTAATGAACAATGAGTGATGGGCAGTAAACAGTAACTCCTTGACCACGGACAACTGACAACTGGCCACTGATAACTGATAACTCAAAACTAACCACTCCCCCTCCCCGCTTGGCATAATTTCAAGAATAACTATAATTTCAAATATTCCGGTATCGACAGCAAAGCCGGCGTTGGCTATTGTTATTCTCAATCATAAATGGTGACCTGAACGATGAAAGATATTCTCCCAACGGTTGAAATGTGGCAATCTCGCGGCGACCAGATCGCCATTGCCACGGTGATCCAGACCTGGGGCTCCTCACCGCGGGCGCCAGGAGCCAAAATGGCGGTCAATCAAAAGGGCGAGATGGTCGGTTCGGTCAGCGGGGGCTGCGTGGAGGGTGCTGTGGTCGAAGAGGCCCGGCAAGTGTTAAAAAGCGGGCGGCCCAAACTGCTCCACTTTGGCGTGGCCGACGATACGGCCTGGGAGGTTGGTCTGGCTTGCGGCGGCAACATCGAGATTTTTGTGGAGCGGCTGGATTGGTAGAGAGCAGGTAGCAGGTGGCAGGTAACAGGTATCAAGTGGTAAGGTGGCAGCGATGTCTTTATTCAACCAGTTCAAGGAATATGTTCAACAGGATAAGCCAGTTACTCTGGCGGTGGTGGTGCGCGGCCCCGACCAACTGCTGGGCTGCAAGGCGGTTATCCCGGCCGAGGGTGAGCCAGCCGGCGCGCTACTGGAAACCCCATGGGCCGCTCCGGTTTTGACCGACGCCCGTGACCTGATGCAACAGCGGAGTTCTGAAACACGGCGGTATGCCGGTCCTTCTGCCGGAGAGGATGGAAATGATGGCGAGATCGAGGTTTTCTTTGAGGTACACCGGCCGGCGCCGCGCTTGATCATTGTCGGCGGTGTCCACATCGCCATTGATTTGATTCACTTTGCCAAACCGCTCGGCTTTCGGACCTATTTGGTCGATCCCCGGACCGCCTTTGCCTCGCCGGAGCGATTCCCCCACGTCGATGAAATCGTTTCCCAGTGGCCGGACGAGGCCCTGGCGCAGATTGGCCTGACCAGCGATACCAGCGTCGTGGTGGTCACCCACGACCCCAAGCTGGACGATCCCGCCCTGTTGGTAGCCTTGCCCAGCCCGGCTTTCTACGTGGGCGCCCTGGGTAGCCCCAAAACTCACGCCCGGCGGGTCGAGCGGCTATTGGGTGAGGGCCTGGCCCGGGAGCATCTTGACCGGCTGCACGCCCCCATCGGCTTGAATATCGGTGGCCGGACGCCGGCTGAAATCGCCCTGAGCATTATGGCCGAGATTGTGGCTGTGCGCCACCAGATGCCGGTGACCGGTGCCAAGTAGCAGGTGACAAGTCGCAAGTAGCAAGGTCGCAAGTCACATTCTATGCAACCTGTAACCTGCAACCTTTTGGATCTTAACTTATGGCAACTGACGGTTATTATCGCTATCCAACTATTCACCAAAATCGGGTTGTCTTTGTGGGTGAAGACGACTTGTGGGAAGTGTCGAGCCGCGGCGGCGTAGCCCGCCGGCTAACGGCCAATTTAGGGCCGGTATCCCATCCCGCCTTTTCGCCTGATGGCCATTGGCTGGCCTTTGTGGGCCGGGAGGAAGGGGAGACCGAGGTCTACGTGATGCCGGCTGAGGGCGGCCCGGCCACTCGACTGACTTTTTTGGGCAGCGATACCACCGTGCTTGGTTGGACGCCGGATAGCCAGCAGATCGTCTTTGCCAGCAATACCGGCCAACCGTTTCGACACCTGACCCCCCTCTATACTATTCGCCCCACTGAACCGGGCCTGCAGCCGGTGCAGCTACCGTGCGGACCGGCCCGCTCTGCCTCATTCGGTCCCCAGGGCGGCATGGTCATTGGCCGGCGGGCCAACGACCTGGCTAACTGGAAGCGTTACCGGGGCGGCACCGCCGGTGATGTCTGGATCGACCGGGACGGCAGCGGTGTTTTTGAGCCATTGTTGAAACTCAACAGCAATGTGGTCAATCCCCTCTGGCTGGGCGACCGGATTTACTTCCTGTCCGACCACGAAGGTATTGGCAATCTCTACTCCTGTAGCCTGAGCGGCGATGATATCCGGCGGCATACCCACCACGAAGATTACTATGCCCGCAACCCGGCTACCGACGGGCAACGGATCGTTTATCGCGCCGGGGCGGACCTTTATATTTTTGATCCGTCCAAACAAACTGGCTCCAGGCGCAAAGCCTACCGGAAATTGAAGATCGAGCTGCACAGCCCGCGGGTGCAGCGGAATCGCCGCTTTATCAAAGTTGCAAACTATCTGGACCATTTCACCTTGCACCCCAAGGGGCACAGCGTTGCCTTCACCAGCCGAGGTAAAGCCATTACTATGTCGAACTGGGAAGGCGCGGCGCTGCAATATGGCGAACCGCAGGGCGTGCGTTACCGCCTGGTCGAGTGGCTCAACGACGGCCAGCGCCTGGTGATGGTCAGCGACGCCGCCGGCGAGGAAACCATCGAAATTCACCCTGACCTGGCCCAGAACTCACCCGGGCCGGGGGTGGAGCGACTGGACGGGTTGGAGATTGGTCGGGCTATTTTTCTCAAGGTTTCACCCAAGCAGGATGCCCTGGTGCTGGCCAACCATCGCTATGAGCTGATTCACGTTGATTTAAAGGAAAAAACAGCCAAAATCCTGGACAAAAGCGACTATGGCCGTATCGCCGGCGCGGCCTGGTCACCCGACGGGCAGTGGGTTGCCTACAGCTTCAGGACCTCACTGCACACGGCCGCGATTAAACTGATAAAGCTTGACAGTGGTGAAACCCATTTTGTAACTTCACCTAACACCACTTATGATTTTGGCCCCAATTTTGACCCAACCGGGAAATATCTCTATTTCATCTCCTTTCGAGATTTTGACCCGGTTAGCGACAGCCATTACTTTGACCTCAATTTTCCCCTGGGCGGTCGTCCCTACCTGGTGACCTTGCAGCAAGAGCTGCCCGATCCCTTTATTCCGCTGCCCGGCGAACCAGGCCCAAAAGATAAGAATAACTCGGACGAGAATAATCACGCCTCTGCTTCAACCGAGAAGGACGAGCCGGACAAAAAAGAGGATAAAACAGCCGAGGACAAAGCGCAGCCACTCAAGATTGACCTGGCAGACATCCAAAAGAGGGTGATCGCCTTTCCGGTGCCGGAAGGCCGCTACCAGCAAATCCGAGGTATGAACAAGAACAAGGTCCTGTTCACCTCATTTCCCATTGAGGGCCGCCTGGACAGCAGTTGGCGCAATAATGATGATACCGGCAAGGGCACGCTGGAGCAATATGATCTGGTGGAGCGCAAAAAAGAGGCGATTGTCGGTGGGATTACCAGCTTTGAGGTATCGGCCGATTGCAATTATCTAATCTATCGCTCCGGCAAAAACCTGCGCGTGCTTAAAGCCAGCGAAAAACCCGATAACACGGCCAAAGGGTTCAATAGAAAGAGCGGCTGGCTTGATTTGCGCCGGGCCAGGGTAGCGATCAATCCGCCCGACGAGTGGCGCCAAATGTTCCGGGAAGCCTGGCGCTTGCAACGGGATCACTTCTGGACGGAGGATATGTCGCGGATTGATTGGCAGCAGGTCTACGAGCGTTACTATCCCTTGATCGACCGTATCACCAGCCGGGCCGAGTTTTCTGATTTGATGTGGGAGATGCAGGGCGAGTTGGGCACCTCGCACGCCTACGAATTCGGCGGCGATTACCGGCCCTCACCCCAGTACCACCAGGGTTTTTTGGGGGCTGATTTTGAGTACGATGCCGCCAGCGGCGGGTATCGCCTGAGCCATATTGTGCAGGGCGATTCCTGGTCAGAGAAGTTCAACTCCCCCTTGAATCGGTTGGGGGTAAACGCGGCGGTGGGCGATATTTTGCTGGCCATTGACGGCCAGCGGTTGAGCCAGACGCTTTCGCCCCGACAATTGTTGGTCAATCGGGCCGACACCGAGGTCCAACTGACCCTGCGCCCCGGCGCCACCAACCAAGTAGAAGCGCCGGCCTCTCCTCAACCAACCAGCCAGCCAACTAACCAACCAACCAACCAACCTTCAAACAACCTCCGCGCCGTCCTGGTTAAGACCCTCCGCGACGAGCGTCCGGCCCGCTACCGGGAGTGGGTGGAGCACAACCGTCGCCGGGTGCATCAGGCCAGCGCCGACCGGATTGGCTATGTCCATATTCCAGATATGGGTCCCTTCGGTTACGCCGAATTTCATCGCTACTACCTGGCTGAGTCTGAGCGGGAGGGTTTGATTGTGGATGTTCGCTTTAACGGCGGCGGTAACGTGTCGCAACTGGTGTTGGAAAAGTTGGCCCGTCGCCGAATCGGTTACGACCAACCCCGTTATGGCCAGGTGGTGCCCTACCCGATGCACTCGGTGCTGGGGCCGATGGTGGCGCTGACCAATGAGTTTGCCGGCTCCGACGGCGATATCTTCAGCCACGCCTTCAAGATTTTGGGCCTGGGTCTGCTGATCGGAAAGCGTACCTGGGGCGGCGTGATCGGCATCTGGCCGCGGCATACCCTGGTGGATGGCACCTTTACCACGCAACCGGAGTTTTCCTACTGGTTTGAGGATGTCGGCTGGGCCGTGGAAAATTACGGCACTGATCCCGACATCGAGGTCGAGATTACGCCGCAGGCTTATGCGGCTGGCCAGGATACCCAGTTGGAGCGGGCTTTGGCCGAAATTTTGAAGCTGATGGAGCAGAACCCTCCCCGGCTGCCCGACTTTGGCCCCAAACCAAGCCGGGCGCTGCCCCGGCTGCCCAAGCTGAATGAATAGAAGCCTTCGCTCAGGACCACTCAAAAAGCGCCTGTGGGCCTAAACCGCCCAATTCGGGAAATGCTTTATGCGGTCATTTTTGAGCCTTGTACGGAAGTCGGAGGGGGAGCAGCCCTGGCGGGAGCGGAAGACGGTGGCAAAATATTGGCTGGAATTGAAACCACAACGAAAGGCCACCTCGGTGATGCTGAGTTCGGGCTGATCGAGCAACAACCTGGCGGCCGTCTCCAGGCGGCAGTGGGTCAAATAGTCGATCGGGGTCATATTGGTAATCTGTTTGCAGTAGTTGGCAAACTGGCTGCGGGAAAGGCCACATTGATCGGCCATCGAGTTCAGGTCCCAGTGGTGGGTCAGGTGCTCCCGTAAGGCCGCCAAAAACAGTTCCACCGCCCGCTGGGAGCTTGACAGATGCTCGTCCAGGGGAATTTGTTTTCGTTGTAACATCTCCATCACCGCAATCAGTAGCTCATTGATGTATAACTTCAGTTTGGTCTCGCTCTGCTGCGGCTCCTGCGTTTCAACCAGCTCAACCAGTTTGGTGAAACAACCGGCTACGCCAGCATCGGCCGGCCAGACCGGTTGCTCATTGTGACGGAGTAAGTTGGTCAGGCGCTTCAGGTCATCCGGCGAACAGATCACCCAGTTTGGCCACTGCCAGGGTTGGTTGGGCCGGCGCACGTTGACGTCGAGGATCAGCCAATAGAGCCGGCTGGCGGCCACGGTGGGATTGCCGACCCGGTGAAACTGCCAGGGGCGGGTGACGGTAAAATCCCCTTTTCTGAGCTGCCAGCTGTGGCCGTCAACCTCAAAACCCACCTGCCCGCGGGCCAGATAGGTAAATTCGATGCCCTCATTGCAATGCCTCTGCAGGCCCCAGGATTGGTTGCGGGCGGCATCCCAAAGGCCAATAGAGCGCATTGCCATCAAAAATTGAGGCGGAAGTTGCTCGCCGGGATAGCACGGGTGCGACCAGGCCCGCACATACACCTCCTGTCGTTCGGCCGCGGCTTTGAGCGGCTCGCACGTATCGGCATAATAGACGGCGTCCTTATCCTGAAAAATCGCCGGCAACTGGGCCATAGTCGCCTCCTTTGGCATATGTTCAAAATTTACCAGTCGATGATTCTGAAAGACTTTAGAATAGTTTTGGGATATAGTCAAATTATCGGTGACAATGATGTAGCTATTCAAAGGAGATGAAAAATGAAAGTTGGCTGCTTTGCATTGATTGATCCTTTCAGCACGCTGGACCACCAGTTGCAGCGGATCCAGGATATGGGCTTTAAATATGCCGATGTGACCGACAGCCATCCCGGCAGCTCCCTGGGCCGGGATTACGGCTTTGCGGCCACGGCCTCGCTGGACGGCAACCCGATGGATTTGAAGCGGATGTTCGACGCGCATGGCCTGACGGCGACCACAGTTTGCGCCCACGCCACCTTGCTGGACCCGGTGTCGCCCTCCCGTTTTGGCACCCACGAAGTCTGTAAGGCCATTATGCTGGCCCACGGTATGGGCGTGGCGCACGTCATCACCACCGAGGGCCACCCTCAAACCGACTGGGCCGACAAGTTGTCGTTTGGGGAGAAGGTGCTGGTGGTCGCCGAAAAGCTGTATGAGCCGGTCCGCCTGGCCGCCGATATGGGGGTCAAATTATTGCTGGAGCCGCACGGCCCGCTGACCGACACGGTCGAAGGGTTGGAGGCGTTGATTGATAAGCTGGGCGATCCGGCCAGCCTGGGCATCAATATGGACACCGGCAACTCCTGGTTGGGCGGCAGCGACCCGGTTCAATTGGCCAAAAGGTTCAAAGATCGCATCTACCACATCCACTGGAAAGATTTGCCGGCCGAGTGGGAAGCCAAACGGGGCAAAATGTGGGGCTGCGGCATGGGGCTGGTCGCTCTAGGTGACGGGGTGATCGATATTGCCGGCGTTTACGAGGTGCTGAAGGACGCGCCTCACGTGGAGTACTCCACTCTGGAGGTCGCCGGCGACGATGCGGTCAAGAAGAGCTACGCCTATCTGAAGTCGCTGGGGGCGGAGTAGTCACTAATACGGTGGCCTAATAACCAAACCAATTGATCTTTCGCCATTAAAACGGCTCCACCACTTTAGGCGGAGCCGTTTTCTTTTATTAGAGTTTATTGGAAATAAGAATAGCTCACGGATTTTCACGGACCGCGAAGCGCACAGATTATGTCAAAAAATTAAAGAAAAATCCGTGAAATCTGTGTTAATCCGTGAGCCATATCAAACTTATCAGGCCATCAATCCTATTTTCAATAATGTTTATTGCAAAGCCCCTCAACAGACATCTGGCACAGGCGTCAGCGGCGAAGTCCGCAGGATTCTGAAGTGACCCAACTGATTGGACAACGGCCGCAGCAAATCTGGTGGGGCGGTCGCGCCCGCTGACCCGGGGGCAGCAACATTGCCTCTGACCGCCCGGACCCCCGCCACGATGGTTTGTTCCTCCTGCGCCGCGGCGAAGGCCGGCGCCGTGACGGCGCGTTGGAATGAACCCAAATGCGGCATCATTTCAACGCACAGCACGCTGAGGGAGGCGTCGAGGGGGAGACCCAGCATTTTCAACAGGGCCTTCACCTCGGCGTCGGCCCAGTGGGTGGCGGACCAGGCCGGCCCGTTCTCATTGCCTTTGGCCAGCACCAGCGTACCCTCGGGGGTCAGCAGCTCTTCAAATTTCTTGGGGATCAGGCTGAGCTTGCGCTCGTCGAGCAGAATGTTGCGATTATCCTTGCCGTCGGCCTGCTTTACCTGGGCGTACAACAGCGCCCAGATGTCGGTGCGGGGGGGATTGGCGGTGATATTTTTGCCGTTCAAAACGGCCAGAGCGTGGGGCGCCTCCACCAGGAGTCTCACGTCGTCGCGATAGCAGGTACAGAATAGCGTCGGGGCGGGGTGCTGCACGCCGGTCGTGCGCAGGGGCCGGCCAAAACGGCCCTGGGCGGTGGACCAGATGTGGGCGTGGCCCACCCGCAGCTCGTAGGTGAAAAAGCCGAACAGCTCGTTGCTCTCGGCGTGGAGGCCCGGCGGCAACGGGACCAGATAATGGCGGTCAGAGTTGGTCGCTTTTTCCAGGGGCTGCATGGCGGCCAGGCCGGCCTGGTCATCGCTCTGGCCGGGGGTGATCACCCGGATCAGCTCCGGGTCAAGGCCAATCGGCGGCTCATCGGGCGGCAGCAACGTTTCGGGACGATTGTCGGACAACAGCGGATCGGGCGCATACCCCAACAAGCGAATGAAGTAGATATCGTTGGGGTCGCGCACCGGCTCGGCAAATTCCAGCCACAGGAAACGCTGGCGGGGTTCGGTGGCCGAGTAGGCTTCGTTCCGCCGGTACTGGCTCAGAGCCAGCCCCGCCGAGACAAGCCGCGGCAGCTGGGCCGGCGGGGTGGTGACCGGCAGGGTCAGGGCCAGGGTGGTCGGCTCGTCCTGCTGGTCGGGCGACGCTTTGAAGCGCGGCTCAAGGCGATAGCTCAGTTCAATGACATCGGGAAAAGCGGTTGCCTGGGGATCGCCGGGTTGGGGCTTGGTCGATTTGGGTTCGACCGCGTCCAAAAAGATCAGGGTCGTCTTGCTCCGGTCGGGGTTCTGCAAGGCGTTGATCGGGGCGGTGGCTGTCATCTCCAAATCGCCGATGGGCCGGCCTTGATTGTCGTCAACCTCGTCATCGGCCTGGAATTTCTGCTCGCGGAAGATCTCAAAGCTGACCTCCTCAACCATGTCCCAGGTCCAGTCGCGGTCCACCTGCAGGGTCAAGGCGACGAGCCAGTGGTTGAGCAACTCCTCTTTAGACGCAAAGGTAAGCGAGGAATTGTCGGGGGCCAGAGTATGGCGGATGCGCCGCGAACAGCCAAACAAAACCCGCTGCCCTTTTGCGCCCACCAGAGTCAAGCCTTTGTGCTCGACGTCGAGCTGCTCGGCCAGCCGTTGGATCATAGCCGGGGTGCCAGCCGCGCCGCGGCGGAACAGCAGCGTTTGAATCCGGCCGTCGTTGGGCTGAGGCGGGTCGGGTTGCAGATACAGGCCCCGAATCTGCCGGGAGAGGCTCAAATTCGCCAGCAGCTCCCGTTCATCGGCGGACTCGCGGCGAACCTTCACCTGGATTGGCTTGCCGATGTGGCTCTGAGCCGCGCCGTAATAGCTGCTGTCGCCGTCGCCGATGCCGCGCAGGGTCAACCGTATCTCCCGGCCGGCCGGCAGCACCAGCTCGCTAAGCGCGAGCAACTCGTCCTCAGTCACCCCCAGGTCGCCCAGATCGTCCGGATCGCCAAAGTTGAGCACGTTGGCGTCGCGGAAATCCAGGGGGATGGACAACGGCGCCTCAAATTCGGCCGGGAAGTTGCGGAAGGTGGTGTAAAGGTGGATGAAGGGTTCGTCACCGGACAACGAGAGCTGGTTGTCCATTTTCAAAGTGCGGACTTCCACATCCACCTGCACCTGCAACACATCGGGATCGGCAATCCCAAAACTACCGACGCCCGCGGCGGCATCGGAGGCGGCTTGCAGCAGCGGGATGGGGTCGGTATATTTGCCGGTGTAGACCACACCGGGATAACCCAATAACGGCCGCCGGACCGTCAAGGCGTCGCCGGAGAAGTAGGTATCCAGCGGTTCATCCGGCAGACGGGGCAGGTCCGCCACCCGCAGCGGCTCGGGCTGGACAAAACGTTTGAAATGGAGGGCGGCGACCGGGGCCGGGGCTTCGTGGACCGGTTGGTCGGCCAGGGCCGGGCCGCCGCTGGTCACGTCCATCAGTCGGACCCGAAAATCGTAGATCTGGCCGTAGCGCAGCGGGATCGCCGCCAGGTCCAGCGGGTTGTAAAGGCGGCCCAGGCTGGCCGCCTGATTCAAGGCCTGTTCGGTTTTGTAAAGCGCCGCAGCGTCTTCATCGGGCAGCACCAGCGAATGGCCGTTCCAACTGGAGAAATAGGCCGGCAGCCAGAACTGGCCGTTGGCCTGATCGCCATCGAGCTGCATCGGATGGACTTCCACCCCCAATTCGCCCTCAAAGCTGCCCAGGTTGACCGGGCCAAGTTGCAGCGGGGCTTTGCTCTGCACCCTGACCAGCGAATGCCAGGCGGTTTCACCCTGCTGGCGGGCGTCGACCCGGTAGGCAAAGACGCCCAGGGGCGCATCCAGCCGCTTACCCGAACCGGGCTGGTCCTCCCGTTCCTTCAATTGAAGGTTTTGCCAGATCAACACCTGCTCGTCATCCCAGCCCAGGCGGATGCCGATGTCGTGGAGCGGCGGGAAGCCGTCGGCCTCTTCCGCCAGGAGATTCTGGCTGAGCGGCTGGTTGGCGTGGACAATTTTGGCGAAACCGTCGTCGTAATCGGCCGTATCGATGAAGACCTGGTCGTAATTGCCATCAGGGCCGGCCATGTTGAAGAGGACCGGCAAGAGCATGGGGGCAAATAGCGGCCGGGCCGTACCCGGCGCCAAAGCCGGGATGCGGGCGGCGTAGTGGCGGATGAAGTTGAAATGATCATCCGGGCCTAAGCCGGCCAGGTAGTCGCTGCCGGCGCTCAAGGTGACGTAGAGAAAGCCGCCGTTTGCAAATGCGGCCGGCTCGACGGGAAAGCTGGCCTCGCGAATCAGACCCACCCGGCGGGCCAGCAAGGGGTGGCGCAGGCAGTAGGCGTAAACCTTGCCCCAGGTGATATCGGGGGGCGACGGCTGAAAGGCCGGGTTGACGGCCTTATCTTCCTTGATGGCGCAGTGGTAACTATCGTCGATGACGGCTTCGGGCACGCGGGGACGCGTAAAGTGAAAGGCCTGCCGGTACGTGGGGGTTAGATATTTCTTGATGAACAGTTGCTGCTTGGGCGGCTGGGCCAGGTCCGTAGCGACGACCACATTTTTGATCTGGAACTGGCTCTGTAGCTCGGTGAAGAGGGCCACGGCATCGGGGCTGGCGGCGGGCGTTGCCAGCGGGATCGTGGCATCCACCGGGGCGTGGGTTGGAAATTGGCCCAGATTGGAAATGAGCCGGGCCTCCAACGACAAGCTGGCCTGGGCAAAGGCCGGCCCGGTGCTGGTTGGCAGGGGAAAACCCAGGGGCAAATCTTGCAGCGGATTGCCGTTCCACTGCGTCCCAAGCTGCGGCAGAATCAGGATATGCAGCGACAGGTTGCTGCCGTCGAAACGTTGCGGAAAGGTCAGCATGCTCAAACGATATTGATCGAACATAAAATTTTCCTGTTAAGCTATCTGGCGAGTTTCCTGCCAGGACTCGCTGAAACTGATATTGATCACCAAAAATATACTGATGTCCAGGCCAAAGGTTACCTGGGCGGTCATATTGGTAACGCCGGGGCCAATTTGCCGCTCGATGATGCCTTTGGCTTCGATGGTAATGGTCACGGTGACAATGCCCCCCAGGATTTCAGCCCGGCCGCGGAAGAGGAGGAAGGCGGCGGTGACCATTTTGCTGCTGTCCAGGATGATCTCCACCCCGACCATGTAAAGCAGCGACACGTTGCCGACCACCGGCAGACCGACGTTGATTTCGGCGCCAAAACCGAACTTCATCAGCAGGCTGGGGCCGGTTTTGATGTCGGCAGCCAGGCGTAGCTCCACCGAGCCGGTGGCGTAGATGGTGGCCGCAGCCACGCTGACGCACATCACCGACAGCCGGCCGTAGAAGGCCAGGAACGCGCCGGCCGAGGGAATCAGTTGGTTGGGATTGCCGGTGAGCGCAAAGACCTCGTTGAAGTAGACCCCGATGCCCAGGCTACATTCGAGCTTCAGCGGGGCGGTGGGGCTATCCAGCGCCGGCGGCGGAAAGCGGACCAGCGGGATCTCTTTGCGGGCGTGGAAAGCGTAGGCCCAGCTATCGGCCGAGTTGCTCATGGCGATTTCCAACCCCTTGGCTAAAGCCTCGGCGTAATCGCCGCCTTGCAGCATGAGCAGGATTTGCAGGATGTCGATGACCGGCTGCAAGGCATCGCTGAACTCCAGTTCTGGCCCCTGGAAGGCCGGGGCGGCCCCTTTCTCGGCGTCGAATTTGCCTTTGATGATCATCAGCCGGGTCAACGGACCCAGGTCGACCACCATAGCGATATTGTTGAGTTTGGACAACCAGCGCTGGCCCATCTCCTGGGCGGCGGAATCGATACCGAAGTTGATGAAACCGTCGCTTTGCTTGTTGCCATCCTTGTCGCGCTTGTCGTATTCGATGTAGAGCTTCAGAAAGTCCTCGTTGATGATGTACCAGGGCCCATCGGGCAGCGCCTTCTCCAGGATCTGGTCGGGATTGGCCTCGTCCAGTAACTTGTAACCTTCCGCAATGATTTTAGTCTTGTAAGCGCCCAGATCGAGCGGAATGGCATCCTTTAAATTCGGGAAAATTCCGGCCGAATTGAGCATACGGTAGGCGTCGGCAAAATCGGGCGTCTCGCTCAGTAACTCCGGCACGCCCTTGGTAAAGCGGGGTTTACGGAACATGGCCTTTTGGGTGCCGGTCGATTGGAGCAGGCCAAAGAAGAGGGAGGCCGAGATGGGGGTCCGCACCAGCTCCAGCGGGTGTTCCAGCCGCAGCGGGGCATTGGTCGGGCTGCCCAACACGCCCTGGCGGATGAGCGGCACCGTGGCGTCGTCGGGCAGGGGCGACACTTCGCCGCTGCCGTGCTGGTATTGAACCACGCTCCAGGCCCCATCTTTGGGCAAGACCACCGAGCCGCGCCCCGTGCTGACGAACAGCGGTTTGCTGCCGGCGGCGTTAATCGACTCGCTCACATCCACCCGGGTCAGCCGCATCTGCTGCCCGGTCTCGCCGATATCAACCAGGCAATCGACCGGGCCGCCCAGCGAGCCGAACTGCTCGCGCAGCAGGTCGCGGAACAGGAAATCGGGGATGGGCTGGCCTTTGGGACCAAGCTGAACGTAACCCAGCATGCCTTTGGAGGGGGTTTTGCCTTGCACCGCCCCGCTCTTGATAAATTCGATCTCGACGTCGGCGTCGAAATAGACCGGCTGCAACTTGACGAGCGGACTCTTGAAGACGGGCGGGGTGGTATTATCGACGATCTGCTCGACCCCGGCGTCATCGATGTAGGTATCGCCGTTGGCCTTGTTCCAGACGCGCTCGAACACCGGTATGGCCGGTGTTTCGGTGATATTGCGAACGTTGAAGACGCCTTTCACTACCCCCGGATGGAATTCGAACGGGTTGGGCCGTTTGACCGGTTGGGACATCGGCGTCTCCTTGACCCGGTAACTAAAATCGTACAGGCCCGGCGTTTCAGCCTGCCAGCCGGTATCGAAGCGGTAGACGTAGCTGCTGCCGGCCCGGAAGATGACAATGGTACGGACCACCCGGATACCCCAGGGGTAGATCACGCTCTTCACTTGAATCACTTCGTGGGCCGTGCGGCCAATAAAAATGTCAAAACGGGCCTGACTGGTCTCGGCAAAAGCGGCCTCGGGATTCTCCCAACGGCTGAAGGTGCTGCTGCCGTAACCGGAAAAGTCGATCCGGGTGAGAGGCACGCCCCGGTCGCCGTAGCCGCCGGTGAGCGTAAAGAACTCGTTGTTGAAAATCTCGGCCACACTGTTGCCCAGGGTGCCGGCGCCGGTCGGCGTCCCGTCTAATAAGACGACATTGTCAAGCTGGATCGTGCCGCCCACAAACATCGGACTCTCGGTGGTCCGTTCCGGCGCATCGACCTGAAGCTGCCAGGCCCCGGTCAACGAACCGTCCCGAAAGCTCTCTTGATTCAGCCTCAGCCCGGCGTCGGGCAGATAGGCGTGGTTTTTGTTGATCTCGGCAAAAGCCTTGAGGCCAAAAGGCAGGGTAAACAGGGCGCCGGTAAAACCCGTGGCGGCATCGTTGAAATAGGCCAGCAGCTCCTCAACTTTGGGCAGGGGGGCAATCGGCACCCGGGCCTGATTGTCGTTGAACAGGCGAGTCGGGCCACCGTCGTTGGGGTAGAAGTTCAAAAACAGGGGCGGGTCGCCGCCCACCTGCGGGGCGGTCAGATTGAACAGGGGTTCCCAGGAATTTTGGGGGACGGTAAAGGCCCGCACAAAACGCCCTTCGGCAGTCAGGTCCAGCCCCTGGACTTGCAGCGGGAAGAGATTCTGGCTTTGGTCGCCGCTCTGTTGCGCGCCGTACACCTTGTAAAAAATATAGTCATTGTCGGTCACGGTGTCGGGGTCGAACCAGCCCAGGCTGACGCCCAGCCAATCGGCGTTGGTCGAAACGTCTAGCAGGGCGAACTGTTCCTGGTAAAAACGGCGAAAGCGGCGATCCCATTCCTGCTCCCAATGGGGCCGCAGGCGGGCGGAAGAGGCCGCAGTTCCGGCCTGATCGAAAGCCGGGCTGGGGGTGAAGGCGGGGGTCAGCAAATTCGTTCCGGCCGAACCCAGCGGCAGCAGCAGGAAATTGGTCGCGACCGTATCCGGACTCTCATTGGCCGATTTCTGCCAACTGGTGTGGCTTAAGAGCAGCATCGACAGGCTCAACCGGCCCTGGCTGCGAGTCGACAGGCGACGAAAGATGCCGACATTGGCGGCATACGGATCCGGCAGGGTCGGCAGCAAGCCGTACAGGCCAAAAACCAGCAGCACATTGCCGATATCGACCATTTCCTCGTCGAGTAATTCGGCAAAGAGCAAAAAGCCGTTGACCGGCGTGGCGGTGAACAAGGCGTTGCGCAGGGCCAGGGCCATCGGTTCGGGCAACTGGCCGGGCAGCGGTTGGTTGGGGTCCAGACTATCGACCAGGATATTGTCGTCGTAGAGATAGACGAACTGCAGGGCTTCGGTATAGCTGAGCACCAGCAGGGATTTCTTTGAGCGGATCGCCAGGGCATTGCCGCCGGCATCGACCGGCCGATCCAACTTGGCCTCGGCGTTGACCTGGGCCAGCACCAGCTCGGCGCCCTGGGCGCCGGCGGCGTAAAGCAGTGGAAAAGAAGCGGTATACTCAACTTCAACAGAGGAGCGATAGGCCGAATCCGCATCCTGCCACAACAGGAAACGCTGATTGGCGTACAAATTGCCGGCCTGCAAATCGATGATGAGCAGCAACCCCGGAAACTGCACAAGCCAGGGTTGCGGCAGTAAAACCGGGCCGTCGCGCAAACCGCGCCAGGTCAAGGTGAGGCTCGAGTTCCCCTGAACAGCCAACCCGCCATTACCTCCCGCTGCGGCCGGCTGGTTGACGTCGATGGTCGCCACGGGCAGGAGCCAGCCGGACTGCTTGATGGCCGCCCCGCCGGCTACCTGGGCGAAGGGTGAGTGGGATTTACGGACGGTCAATTCCCGGGCGTTGGCGTTGAGTGGAATGAGCACCCCTTTCAAGGCGGCCTCGTGGACGGGCTGCTGCCGGTTATCCCAGGCAAAAGAGAGCTGCTGGCCGTACAGGGTCCAGCCGGCCCGGCCGACCGCGTCGACGCCTTTTTCTTTACGGGAAAAATGGAAGGAAACGTTGCCGGGGAGCTGCACCCTGGCTTCAGCGACATCTTTGGCTGCCTGACTGTCCGGGGTTGTGGGCGGGGCTAATTGCAGGGCCACGGAACAGGTGGCACCGGCCGGAATAGTCAATTTGCCCAGCACTTCTTGAGGTTCTTGCGACAAGTCAATCCGGCCCGACTTGATCTTGAAGCCGACATAGCTCTGCGGCGGAGCGCCGGCAGCCAACAAATCGGCCCGCACCCACAGGCTGCTCTCCGGGAGGGTGAAACGGCCCTGGCGAAAGCGGGTCATTGCTTTCCTGGCCGGTTGAGTCGCTGTTTGCGCAGGCTTGACGTTGGGTAGATAGAATAGGAGGGCCGGGTCCGGCTGGCCCGCCAGATACAAAGGCACCAGCCTGGTCACGGGATAGAAGTCGATCCAGAAGCGGCGGCCATCCCGGCCGGCCAGGGGACCGATGCTGCGCTCCGGGACGGCGCCGGCGGCCCAATCTGGCTGGGAGCCGGTAATGAGCGCTTGAGACAGCGGCACTTCTCGCCGGAAGAGCCGGTAGGCCGGTTCGGCAGCCCGCTCCATTTTTTGGGCCAGGGCCTGCAGCTGTCGCCGGCGTTTCTCGTCCAGCGAGGGGGCGGTGGCCCAGCCGGTCTGCTCGAATGAGAACTTGGGATCAGCCAAAGCCGCCAAATCCTCCAGCGCCAGCGAATCCGCCAATTTGCGCAGGTCGTCCAGGAAGGCGGTTTGATCCAGCTCCTCCGGCTTTAGTTGGGCGACAAATCGGCCAAAATTTTCCAAAAGAGCTTCACGGTCCATAGCCATATTAACTCCCTGAAACTATCGCAACAATAGTAGTTACACAGCGATTGCAGCGGACCGCCGCCGGCGGACCGCCGAAATAAGCTCATTCAACGTGGATTTAGGAGCGGTTGGTCGTATTGAGTTGTAGCGTCGGTGTTGGGGACGAAGTCGCCAGGGGTGAGATGAAACCTGGCAGAGGCGGTTATTTCGTTTAAGATTTGGGTGGATGCAGCAGCGGACGCTTATTTTTTACGGTTTGATTATACAACATAATCCAAATTTCGAACCTACGTTTACTCTACGATGAAGATGCGACTTTGGGGGTCAAGAAACCAAGCTAAGGCGCCTGTTGGGGTGTAAATTGCCATCAACTGTTGGCGAAACACCGGCTGTCTTTATAGATCGACCTGGAACAATCGTTGCCGGTAGTCGTGAAAACTTAAGACAAAGAGAAATTTGTCAAATTCGGGGCCACCTGATCACCCCTATGCCGATGTTCGGCTTCCCCGGCCTGAAACCGGGCGACAAGTGGTGTTTGTGCGTCACCCGCTGGCTCGAGGCGTTGGCGGCCGGCGTTGCCCCCCCGGTCGATCTGGAGGCGACCCATATCTCGACGTTGGAGTTTGTCTCGCTGGAGGAACTGAAGAAATACGCTTTGCCTGCAACCGCCGAATAACGGATCAGATAGGTCTGGCAGGAATGAGTCAACCCCAAAAACCGACCCGCAGGGTCGCTGCGGGCCGGTTTATTAACTCGTTCCCACGCGCTACGTGGGAACGAGTTGCGTGAGATAATTTTTGCTCTCGTTTCCACACTGAGTTTGGGAACGAGAGACAAGTTGCTCCTACTCCGGGCAGTTACCCGGAGTCACCCGGCTTCTTGCTCTTCTTTAGGCGCAACGGGCATAGCGGCTTGGCCATCCCCGGCGTGGAAGGGCACCCATTTGCCGGCGTCCACATTCAGGCGATGCTCCTGAGCGCCGCGGGCGTGGATTTGGTCGAACCCTTCGGGCTTGATGAACATCTCCTCGCCTTCCAGCAGCTTAAGCACACCCTCCTGGCCCGGCTCGGGCCGCTTCTCCACTTTGGCCTCCCACCGTTTGATGATGGTCGGGTCGTAATCCAGCGGTTCGGCGTAAGTGGTAATAAAACCTTCAAAGTTGCGCAGTACCACCTTGCCCGGCGCTTGCGACAACACGTAATTGGGCGAGACTGGAATCTTGCCGCCGCCGCCCGGCGCGTCGACAATGAACTGCGGCACGGCAAAGCCGGAGGTATGGCCGCGCAGCCCCTCGATGATCTCGATGCCTTTGTTGACGGTGGTGCGGAAGTGGCCGGCCCCCTCCACCAGGTCGCACTGGTACAGGTAGTAGGGCCGCACCCGCATCTGGATCAACTGCTGCACCAGTTCCCGCTGGATATGGACCGAATCATTGACGCCGGCCAGCAGCACGGCCTGGTTGCCCAGCGGCACCCCGGCCCGGCTGAGCCTGTCGCAGGCCCGATATAGCTCCGGGGTGATCTCCTTGGGATGGTTGACGTGGATATTGAGCCACAGCGGGTGGTATTTGGCCAGGGTTTCGCACAGCTCGTCGGTGACACGTTGGGGCAGAAATACCGGCACCCGGCTGCCGATGCGCAGCACCTCCAGGTGCTCGATTTTGTAAAGCTCGCCCAGGAGATAATCCAGCAGCCGGGGGGCCAATGTCAGCGGGTCGCCGCCGGAGAGCAGCACGTCGCGCACCTGGGGCGTCCGGCGCAGGTAATCGAGCTGCATCTCGAATTCGGCTTTGCTAAAGGTGGCCGCGGCATCGCCGACAATGCGGCTGCGGGTGCAGTAACGGCAGTAACTGGCGCACTGGGTGGTTACCAGCATCAGCACCCGGTCGGGGTAGCGATGAACCAGTCCCGGCACCGGGCTATGGCGGTCTTCCGCCAGGCTGTCTTCCATCATGCTGTCAAAAGCCTTTAACTCGCGGCCTTTGGGAATGACCTGTTGCCGGACCGGGCAGAGCGGGTCGTCGGGATCGATCAGGCTGGCAAAGTAAGGCGTGATATCCAACCGGAATTTATCAGGCGCCGAAACGCCTTCAATTTCCTCCTCGGTCAGGTTGACAAAAGTTTCCAGCACTTCCAACTCATTGACCCGGTGGCTCAACTGCCAGCGCCAGTCAGTCCATTTTTCATCGGGCACATCGGCCCAGATGGGGGGGCGAGGGGTCGAGCCCTCGATCCAGGTTCGCGTCAATTTGGCCATAGCTGCTCTCCTTTACGGCATCGCCAGTTTTTAAGTAATTGCTGCGGAAAAAATACCTCGAATCAGCTTAAAAGGCAAAAGCTGGCCCGATTTCCCAGACACCCAATACAAAAAGCCGCGGTTCTCTCCGTGTTAGCACTGATAAATGGGTGGTGGTTTTTATGGAGAAAATATCAGTGCTGCTATCGTTGATAGAGTCTGGGCCAAGTGTTAAAGTGATAACAGCGACAACCTTAAAGGGTTGGGCCATTTACAATAGACTGTACTTTCAAAATCTTGATCTGCGTTATGGGTCGTTTGACGACGCGTTTTGCCGTAAAGCATGGGGCGTAGAGCGTGAAGCGAGCATTCTCACTCTCCGCTTGCCGCTGAACTGGATAAGCCGTCCGACGCCCCCTGTTGCCGTCTTTTTTGCCAGGATACGGCACTCGCAGGGGGCGTTTTTCTTTGTAAAAAGCAGGTGTTGGCCGCGTGAGAGCTGATTACCGGATTTACACCCATACATTGACGGGCCGCAGTCCGCCCCAACACAGTTTTGAATTCTCAATTGCCGGGGGTGGTGAATGAAGAATTGGTCAATATGCTGTCAATAAAAGAGACATACAAGAATTCATTTAGGAGGTATTAAAGATGTACCAAACATTTACTGTAAAATGGTTAACCATTATGGCAGCCCTGTTATGGCTGGCTATGCTGCCGTTTGGGGTGGTCTACGCCCAGGAAGGCGGCTCGATTATGGTCAATGCCTGCTACGATCAAAACGCCGATGGTGACTGCGACGACCCGGAGGACGGTCCCGCCCCGGCCGGGGTGGAAGCTTGCCTGGACGACGAAGCCACCTGCCAGCCCGTGCCGGCCACCTTTACCGATCTGGCAGCCGGCAGTTACACGCCCTTCTTGCGCTTTGGCGGGGCCAGCCAGGGCCACTATCCCACCACCCCACGCACCCCGATCGACTTAGGCCAGGATGAGCAGGCCGAGGTCACCCTGGGTGCAGTTTACCCCTTCCATCCCAAGGGCGTGGCCGTGCACGAACAACTCAATCAGGTTTACGTGGCCTTTCAGGGGCCGGTGGTTGAGGGTGAAGTGACGACCGCCGGTCCCATCTCCAAACCCTATCCCTTTGTGGCCGTCATCGATAGCGAAACCGATGAAGTGTTGCAGACCATCCCCGGCGGCGAGGACGGCATTGGCCGCGAGCCCTGGGGCGTGGCCATCTCCGGCAACTACGTTTATGTCGGCTCTTTCCGGGATGGCCGGGTCTCCGTCATCGACGCCAATACCAACACGGTCATCGCCAACATCGAGCCGGCCGGCACCTTTATGCCCACTGCCCCGGCGGTCAATCCCATCTCTGGCAATGTCCATTTCCCCGATATTGGGGATGGTCGGCTCATTATGATCAATGGCGCAACTCTTGCAGCGGAGCCGCTCATTGCCAACCAGTTTGGCAACGGCCCGTTTGAAGCTGTGATCGCCGACGCCCTGGACGGTTACAATTTTGTGACCATGCGCAATGCCGTTAGCCCCGGCCCCTACCAGTTCAGAAAGCTGAACAGCATTGAACCTTATGGCCTCGAGCCGCAGGAGATCCTGTTCGAGGGGGTTGACGGGCCGCGCACCACCGGTATTCCCCACGCCATCGGCCTGTGGCAAGAGGCCGGGATGGACGAGCCGCGGATATTCATTACCTATGCCCAGGATCCGCGCAATGATGCCCACCCGCCTGATTTCGACAATCCGAACCGGCTGCTGGTTTACAGCTTTCCGGTGGTTGACCCCAAAAACGTGCTGCTGCGCAACGTCGATGTCGCAGTGGGCGATTATGCCGAAGTTGGCCTGGTCCACAATTCGCTGGCCGGCCATATGCTGGGCACTTACGCCGGCTTTGCTTATGTTGATCAAGATGGCGACGAAGCTGCCTGCGCCAGCCCGGAGCGAGGCGGCACTTACGCCACTGATTTTGACGGCAACGTGCTGGCCGGTGAGACAGCCGCTAGTTGGCGCTTGCCGCAAATCGTGGTCGGCAATCCGCCTCTGATAGGCGACGATTTGGATTGGAAAAATCCCTTTGAAATTGCCGTCAACCCCAACAACGGCAAGGTCTACGTGACCGATCGCTGCTGGAACGATTTTCCCGAGGGCGGCCAACCCGGTGGCGGGGCGGTGCTGATTTTCACCGATCGAGGTGAAGGACCTGAACCAACCCCAACCCCAACTGCGACTCCAACCCCTGGTCAGCTCGTATTGACCTTTGACGGTCCGGCCGAGGTTGACACCGGCGAAACCTTCAGCGTCGACGTGGTGGCCGAGGACGTGCCGACGCCCGGGCTGTATGGCGTTCAGTTCGAAGTCAACTTCGACCCGGCGCTCATTTCAGTCGCTAACTTGCAGCCCAACCCCAGCTTTGAGTTCGTGGTCATTCAAGAGGTCGATAACGTGGCCGGCAAAATCACTTTTGTGGCCAGCCGGCAAGGCGCTGTGCCCGGCCTGAGCGGTAATGTGATCCTGTTGACCTTTGAGGCTACTGCAGCCGACACCACCGGTACGGTCACCTTTAGCTTTGAGAATGAAAAAATCGGCGACTCAACGGCGACTCCGTTTGATATTACCAGCGAAAGTTACGTTGTCACCATCGGTGCGGCGCCCACACCCGAGCCAACCGAGGAGCCGACCGGCACCCCCACCCCCGAACCAACCGAGGAACCAACCGGCACGCCCACCCCCGAACCAACCGAAGAACCGACCGGCACGCCGACGCCTGAGCCAACCGAGGAACCAACCGGCACCCCGACGCCTGAGCCAACCGAGGAGCCGACCGGCACACCGACGCCTGAGCCAACCGAGGAACCGACCGGCACCCCCACCCCTGAGCCAACCGAGGAGCCGACTGGCACACCGACCCCCGAACCAACCGGTGAGCCAACCGAGACCCCCACCCCCGAACCCACTGAGCCGATTGTGGTGATCATCCTGGGGCAGGTCATCCTGCCGGGCCGGGCCGGTAACGACTGGTCAGGGGCCACGGTAACGGTGGAGGCTGGCGGCGAAACTGCCACCACCGATGCCGACGGCAGTTTCACCCTGGCGGATGTTCCGCCGGGTCCAAAGGAAGCCATTACGGCTGACGCGGCCGGTTTTCTGTCGGCCGTCTGCACCGCCCCAACGATTGCCGCCCCGCTAACCGGGCTGAGTCCCGTCTCCCTGGTGAGCGGCGATATCAACGGCGACGATCTGGTTGACATTGCCGACGCCACCGAAATTGGGGCCAACTTCGGCCTGGTTGGGCCAGACATTCCGGCCGATATCAATCGCGACCAGGAAGTCGATATCTTCGACATCATCCTGCTCAGCGTGAATTATGGCCAGGCCGGTCCTCTACCGTGGGCTTGTTTGGGTGAGTAGACTCACCAAGTTAGCTTGAAGTCGAGCCTCGCAGTCCTGGTTGACTGCGAGGCTCTTTTTTTTTACGGTGGGGTCGAGTTAGTTGACATAATTGACTTGTCCTCAACTTTATGGTAAGCTAGTTATAGGTGTAGTCGGATCATTCGGGTGGGATACCTCTATATCTTGTAGGGGGTCCCGGTTTTCTCCCTGGATATGGAGGGTGAAAATGAGATTAACATTCAAATCATCAAAGCTCACTTATAAGACCCTATTTGGGTATAGCCTGGTGGTCATCACCTTGCTGCTGGTGGCGGTGCCGGTCTTTGCCAACAGCGCCTCCGGGCAAAGGTTGCTCGACTTTTCGTTTGAGTCCAACTCCGGCAACTCTCCCCAAAATGCCCGCATCCTGACCCAGGGAGTCACCCTGAACCATCTCAACCCCGGCGGAGAAGATTGGTATCTCTACAGCCGTAACTCCTTTGATGCGCCCGACCTGTCCTGGATTTCGCTGGCGATGCGCTATGAAAGTGAGGCCGTCCTCGACGCCCAGTATGTTAATTTTGAAGTGCTGGCCGAACAGCAAACCGGCGTCTGGTTGGCCGGGACTACCCCGGCCCAGGAACTGTTAGGCGTCGGTCTGCGCTCACCTCTGCAGACCTCGGCTAACGTGGTCGAATATTTCTGGACCGGCCACGTGGCCGACCAGGAACTTTACTACGTGCGGGTCTTCAACAACTCGCCCTTTGGCCTGGATTACAGTTTGGAAGCCAAAAAGGAGCAACCGGCCGTTTCCGGGGCAACTCCGGCCAGCTTCAGTTCGGCCATGGGCAACCCCGAAACCCTTAACGCCCGGCAGATGGCCTGGACCCTGACCGCCCAGGCGGTCGCGAATATGCCGGCCGACCAGGCCGCCATCTGGATGCAGGCCGCCCAGGCCGTCGGCTGGATTGTGACTGCGGGGACATCGGCAACCGCGGCGCCAAATCCCGGCGAAGCCGACCCGCAGACCTTGTGGAATCTAACCGCCCAGGCCATCGAAGGGCAAAGCGCCGAGAGCGCGGCTCGCTGGCTCATTCAGGCCGACTCGCTGGGCTGGCTGGCTATCCCACTGAGTACCCTCAAAAATCCCAATCCCCTCGACAGTCGCGGCGATAGCGGCGGCGGTGATGGCGGCGACTCACAACCGCCGGCCGAGCCAATCCCGCCGGAAGAGTTCTATACCCCGGTCAATATTTATCCAAACAATCCCCTGGAGCTGGATTTGGCTCATGTCAATAGTGGCCGGTTAGGGCCTTACGGTGAGCATTGGTATTCGTTTGTGCGCGATGACCTGGATGATGAATTGATCGAGGATATGGCGCTGACCATGTTCTTTACCCCCCGCACCGGCTTCACCAGTAACCGGATCAATTTTGAGCTTTTCCCGGCCGGCCAGTATCACATCTGGGAGCGAGGCGACGCCGATTATATGGAGAACTTTGGGGCCGGGATGTGGGTTTCGCGCGACGAAGACCCCGACACAGGCGAGCGGCTCTGGTCCGGCAGCCTGGTAGATGGCGACCGTTACCTGGTCAAGGTCAAGAACGGCACGGCTGATGTGGTCGATTATTATCTTTTCCCTGATGACATTGAAAACGCCGAGTTGGGCAACCCAACCCTGCATACCGAAAATGGCCTGACCGGGCGACTCCCTTACGCCCCGGCCCCGCCTACCCGGCCGGGGCTGCCGCCGGAGCCGGGGACAGGTCCACCCGAGGCTATTCCGCTAAAGGTCGGCGCGACCACCGGTCGGCTAGAGGCTGGTGAGGAGCGCTGGTATCGCTTCTCTTTCTTTGATCCCCGGGGCAAGGCCATCGAGCACGACTTTAAGATTTATATGACCAACACGCCGCTGGATGATACCCAGGCGCGCCACGCCGATTTTGCCATCTATCCCGGCAATCAACTGCACATCTGGACTCGCGGCAGCGTGGATAAACTCACCCCGTTGGGCGCCGGCGCCCCCTCCCCCTACAAGCTCAATAACGCCAAGGATCTACAGGTGCTTTGGGATGGCCAGTTGATGTCGGACCATCTTTATTACATCAAAGTGTATAACCATGATATTGGGCCGCTGGAGTACGAGTTCGACTTGAGAGGCGGCCCTTAGGGTCCGGTTTTCTTTGTCCAAACGCCTTTGAACCCCTGCTCTTTTGTTCAGCAGGGGTTCTTTTTAACCGGAGAGGTTGAGCCAAATTTGTCAGCCGCCTGGAAATTGAGGATAATTTATTTCTAAAAAGGAGACCCTGATGGAACTGGCCCAAATTATCAAAATTGCCCGGGGTGATGAGCCGGCCGATATCCTACTGAAGAATTGTAAAGTCATCAATGTTTTCACCGCTGAGATTATCCCTACCGACATTGCCATTACTGACGCCCGCATTGTTGGCCTGGGCGATTATGAAGCAGCCGAAACGATTGATGTTGGCGGACGCTACGTGGCCCCCGGCTTTATCGACAGCCACGTCCACATTGAAAGCGCCATGGTGCCGCCGCCGGAGTTCACCCGGGCCGTCGTCCCGCGAGGGACCACCACCGTCATCACCGACCCCCACGAAATTGCCAATGTGTTGGGGCTGGAGGGCATTCGTTATATGCTGGAGATGGCTAAATACAATCCCCTCAGCGTCTACGTCAACGCCCCCAGTTGCGTGCCCAGTACCCACATGGAAACTACCGGCGCTTCGTTGGAATGGTACGACCTGGTGCCGCTCCAGCAGGAGGAGTACGTCATCGGTTTGGCCGAGGTAATGAACTTTCCCGGCGTGGTGGCCGGCGATGAAAGCACCCTGAACAAGATCCGCTCCTTCCAGAAGCAGGTCAAAGATGGTCACTGCCCCGGTTTGACCGGCAAGGGGCTGAACGCCTATATCAATGCGAGCATCGGCAGCGACCACGAATGTACCACCGTTGAGGAAGCAAGGGAAAAGTTGCGGCTGGGCATGTATATCTTCCTGCGTGAAGCGACCAATGCCCATAACTTACAGTCGCTGCTGCCGTTGGTTACCCCCGACACCGCCCGCCGCATTTGTTTTTGCACCGACGATCGCCAACCGGCCGACTTGTTGGAACAAGGGCATATCGATTTTATGATCCGCATGGCCATTGCCGCCGGTGTTCCGCCGATCACCGCCATCCGCATGGCCACCCTCAATCCCTCGGAATATTTCCACTTACACGACCGGGGGGCCATCGCTCCCGGCCGCCGGGCCGACCTGGTCGTCTTCTCCGACCTGGCGGCGCCCAGTGCCGAGTTGGTCTTTAGAGGCGGCAAATTGGTAGCCAAAGATGGAAAAACCTTGCCCTGGGAACGACCGGGCCGCCGCAGCGTTCTGCGCAGCTCAATGAACGTGGATTGGAGCAAAGTCGACTTTAGCATGCCTGCCAATAGCCAAAAAGCCCGCGTTATGGGAACTGTTCCCGATCAACTCATTACCAAACATCTCATCGAGGAGACGCCCAATGCGGATGGTAAAGTGGTGGCCGATACCGGGCGCGACTTGCTCAAAATCGCCGTGATCGAGCGCCACCTGGCCACCGGCCGGATGGGCAAGGGACTGATCCACGGCTTTGGCTTGAAACGGGGCGCTATGGCCAGCACTGTAGCCCACGATCACCACAATATCGTTGTGGTCGGCGTCGATGACCGGAGTATGTTCACGGCCGTTCGGGCTGTGGCCGAAACCAAAGGCGGCATGGCCGCCGTTGATGGCGAGACTATTTTGGCCCAACTGCCGCTTCCCATCGCCGGTTTGATGAGCGACCAGCCCATTGAACGGGTGCGGGATCAGATGGCCGAACTGCTGGGAGCGGCCCACCAGTTGGGATCGCCCCTGCACGACCCGTTTATGGCAATGAGTTTCCAGGCTCTGCCGGTTATCCCGTCACTTAAACTCACCGACTACGGTCTGGTTGATGTCGATAAGTTTGAATTGGTCTCGCTGTTTGTCTAAACGGTCATGACGAATCGGGTTTGACTTGCCGAAAAATCCCTGATTTGACAAAAAAAGGTGTTGGTGATAAATTTTACAATTACAACTGGTTAATTCATCCCATCATCCCACCTTTTTTCTACTGAAACTATTCGGTAACTCTCCAGCAATTCCACCTGCTAAATTCGGGTATCGAGGACGATGCCGATTATGTTCAAGCGCAGCCCATCTTTAGTTCAGCAAGTTAAAACCCATTTAAAGCAGCGAATTATGAGAGTTGAGTTTGATGATGGCCGGATTCCCCCAGAAGCTGAACTGGCCACTGAATTGGGGGTCAGTCGCAACACCATCCGTGACGCCCTGAGCCAACTGGAGACCGAAGGCGTGATTTATCGGCGGCAGGGCGCCGGGACGTTCGTCAACCAGGCCGGTTTACTGGTAAAAAGCCGGCTGGAGGAGATTATCCCCTATGAAACGATGATCCGCGAGCATGGCTTCACGCCAACCGTCTGCCTGGTTGGTGTGGACGAAACCGCGGCCGACCCACAATTAGCCGCTAAACTGAACTTACCCCCCCAAACCGGGTTAATTGTGGTGCAAAAACTGTTCCTGGCCGACGAAAAACCCGTAATCTTCAGCCGGACTCATATTCCTATCCATCTCATTAAACAACCTTATACCTCTGAAGATATTCGTGCGCCCATTTATGAGTTTCTACCACAATTTTGTCAACAGGAGTTTGGTTACTATATCAGTGAGATTGTACCGGTTATGGCCCCTGACTGGCTGGTGGAGCGGTTGGTTCTGCCGGCAGAAAAGCGGATCTTGATTTCCTTTGAAGAGATTGGTTACAATCAAGACGGCGAACCTATGATTATGGCTTATTCTTACTTCCGGGATGATCTCATCCGGCTACGTTTAATTCGCCGGCAGCTCTAGCAGGTTTTTGGGTGCGATATGGCGTTATCAATTAAATCGTCAGGATCAGTAAAAAATAAGGAGGTTGTTTGATGTAACAAACTTGTCGATATAAAGATTTTGCCAAAGTTTTGGTGTCCGTTCGCATCTTGGCGCAAGATGTAAAAGTCTTCAGAGTATAAATATTCAAAATATTTAGTGAAGCAGGAGGAGAATATCATGAAACGTTTTGTCTGGATGGTCTTGGCTATTCTAGTGTTGGGCATGGTGGTGACCGCTTGCGCTGGCCCGCAGCCGGCGCCGCCGGCTGCCCCGGCGGCCGAACAACCGGCTGCAGAAGCTCCCGCGGTCGAACAGCCGGCCGAAGCCGCCCCCGCGGCCGAACAAGTAGCCGGCAAGTATCAGATTCCGGCGATTGCTGAGGGCAAATATAATGTGGCTTTTGTTTATGTTGGCCCCCACGATGATGGCGGCTGGTCCCAGGCCCACGATGTTGGCCGGCTCTATGTCCAGGATAATGTGACTGACGTCCACACCGCCTATGTTGAAAATGTGGCTGAAGGGGCCGACGCCGAGCAGGTGATCCGCTCACTGGCCCGTAAAGGTTTTGACGTGATCTTTACCACTTCCTTTGGCTTTATGGATGCCTCAGAAATTGTAGCCGAAGAGTTTCCCGATGTGGATATTATTCATATCAGCGGTTTCAAATCCAACGAGGCTAATTTTGGCAACCTGATGGGCGCGATGGAAAATATGAAATACCTGGCCGGGATGCTGGCCGGCTCCCGGGCCATGGTTGACGGCAATCCCAAGTTGGGCTACATCGCCACCTTCCCCATCCCTGAGGAACTGCGGCTGGGCAATGCCTTTGCCCTGGGCGTCCAAAAAACCTGCCCTGAGTGTACCATTGACGTCCGCTGGATCTTTACCTGGCACGACCCCATTCTGGAAAAAGAAGCCGCCTCCTCTCTGTTTGACGGCGGCGCCCAGATCGTGATGACCGGGGCCGATACGCCCGCTCCGGCCGAAGCGGCGCCAAAAGGTAAATGGGGCATCACCTACGACTATCGCGACAACTGCAAGATTGACGCCTGCTTAACCTCAATGTATTGGAATTGGGGCCCGGTTTACGCCGATATTGTGGAAAAATCCCGCGCCGGCACCTGGAAGGGTGGCTGGGAATATTTCGATGCGGATAGCGGCGGTTTAGGGCTGTATGGCTTTATGGAAGGCGAAACGCCTCAACCGGGAGTCAAGGATTTGCCCGAAGAAGACCTGGCCCTCATTCGCGATACCCTCGATAAGATGCTCAAAGGTGAGTTCAACCGCTTCGATGTGTTTGCCGGCCCGATCAAAGACAATCAAGGGAATGTGATTCTGGCGGAAGGTGAAAAGCTCGAGCAGGCTGATCTGGATGGTTTCAAGCAGTTTGGCAGCCCGTGTGAAACCTGTATGTACTGGTGGAATGAAAATATCACGGCTGAACTACCCAAACTGGAATAACCGCATATCAGGTGACCGTCACTTGAAATGATTAAAAAGGCGGTTTGTTTTGAACAATAGCCTTGAATTTCAGACAAAAAGTGACTGTCACCTTGCCCTCAACCTATAAACTGATTACTGAGATGGCTCTCTCCGGGCCATCTCAGTAATCTAAGCCAAATTTCTCACCAACAATTTGATAAAGTGGGCTATCGGGGGAGCTGCCGAGGCAGATTCCCCGTGGCCGAATAGTGGCTGTGCTGTCAACGCTGAAGAACATACTCACCCAATTAAGGAACCTGCTATGACCGAAACACCCTATGCTGTGGAAATGAAGGATATCGTGGTCCGTTTTCCCGGTGTGCTGGCCAATGACCACGTCAACTTTACGTTGAAACAGGGCGAAATCCACGCCTTACTGGGTGAAAATGGGGCGGGTAAAAGCACCTTGATGAACGTTCTGGCCGGACTTTACCGGCAAACGTCCGGTACCATCAAAGTCTTTGGCCAGCCGGTTAGTTTTCACTCGCCCAAAGATGCTATTGCCAGAGGCATTGGGATGATTCACCAGCACTTTATGCTGGTGCCCACGCAAACTGTCACTGAGAACATTCTGCTGGGTCTGGATGAACCTAAATTCTTTATGAAATTAAGCGATTACGACCAGAAGGTGTTGGATTTGGAGAAAAAGTTTGGCCTGCGCGTTGATCCGACGGCCAAAATTTGGCAGCTTTCCGTGGGTGAGCAGCAGCGGGTTGAGATTCTTAAAGTGCTGTATCGCGGGGCCAATATCCTGATCATGGACGAGCCAACTGCAGTGCTGGCGCCGCAAGAAATCAATGAATTGATGAATACCATGCGCTCGATGGTGGCCCAGGGTAAATCGATTATCTTTATTAGCCACAAATTACACGAAGTCACCGCGGTGGCCGACCGGGTAACCGTGCTGCGCAAAGGTAAAGTTACCGCCGAGGGCCAGAGCATGTCCGGCGTAACCAAACAGGATCTGGCTCGCCTCATGGTCGGCCGGGATGTTGTTTTTGCCGTGAGCAAGAAGCCCCATGCGCCGGGGCCGGTAGTGCTGGAAGTAAGCGACGTTCGGGCTGAAAACGACAAAGGGGTGCCGGCTTTGCGCGGGGTGTCGCTAGAGATTCACAGCGGTGAAATCCTGGGCATCGCCGGAGTGGCCGGCAACGGTCAGCGCGAATTGGCTCAGGTGATTACCGGCCTGCGACCCTGTAGCGGCAGCATCAAAATCAACGGGAAGGAAGTGAGCAATGCTCCCCCCATTACGGCCATCCGGAGCGGGGTCTCTTATATCCCCGCCGACCGGAATCGGGTGGGCAGCGCGCCTAATTTGAGTATAACCGACAACACCATTATGAAAGGCTACCGCCAGGAACCGATCGGCAACGGCTGGACGGTCAACTATACCAACGCCCGCAACCATGCCAGGAAGTTAAAAACTCAATATGATATTCTGGCGCCCGACGTGCATACCCCGGCCCGCCTGCTCTCCGGTGGGAATTTACAGAAAGTCATTTTGGCTCGGGAGATTTCGGCCGGGCCGCAATTGATGGTGGCCGTGCAACCGACCCGCGGCCTCGATGTTGGGGCCATCGAGGCCATCCAAACGCTGCTGTTGGAGCAGCGTGAGGCCGGTACAGCCATCTTGCTGATTTCAGAAGAGTTGGAGGAGCTTCTGGCTTTGAGTGACCGGGTGGCCGTTATTTTTGATGGCCGAATTATGGGCACCGTACCCGCCGACCAGGCCGATATCAATGAGATTGGCCTGATGATGACGGGCACTCAATTAGAGGCCGCCAAGCAGGTTACGGCTCATTGAGTTGACCCCCACCCCAACCCCTCCCCCTATAAAAAGCGGAGGGCCAAGGCGGGCAAACCTAAAGAAAGGATAGCAGGGCCTATGTCAACATCTATCGCCCCTGGACGTAAACGCGGCTTGCAACTACCCTTTAGCCTGACCTTTGAAAAGCGGGTCGAAGAGATCCCCAAATGGCTGCCGGCCGCCACCTCGATTGGCTCAGTGGTGATGGCTTTTGTCATCAGCGGGATTATTTTGAAAATAATCGGCGGCCAACCGTTGTTGGTGGGCAAATTTTTCTATCACGCCACTTTTGGCAGTTGGGCTGTTTTTTCTGACACGCTGGTGAAGGCAACGCCTCTCATTCTGGTTGGGTTGGCCTGCGCCGTTGCCTTTAAGATGAAGTTGTGGAACATCGGCGCGGAAGGACAATTTTATATCGGCGCTTTTGCAGCCAGTTTGGTGGTATTGGTGCCCTTGGTCCCGCCGGATAGCCCCAAAGTAGTGGTTATTGGGGCCATGTTGATTATGGGCATGGTGGGGGGCGCCATTTGGGGCTTTTTCCCCGGCCTGCTCAAAGGACGCTTTGGGGTTAATGAGATTATCACCACCCTAATGCTCAACTACATCGCCATTTTGTGGAACAACTTCTGGATTTTTAACCAGTGGAGCGACGCCGGTTTTCAGATGACCCCGACCTTTGCCAGATCGGCCTGGCTGCCCCGGCTGGTGGATTATGCCCGCCCTTACAACAACTTCATCGAAACATCCGGCTCGCCGCTGGTACCGTTTTTGACCAGTATTGGACTGGGCAGTATCTCGGGAATGACTCTCCATTTGGGCTTTGTTGTGGCCCTGGTGGTCGTCGTCATCGTCTGGTGGGTTTTGGAGCGCAGCCGCTGGGGTTACGAAATCAAACTGACCGGCGATAACCCCGTGGCAGCTCGCTATGCCGGCATGAATATTGTCCGCAATGTGATTCTGGTGATGATGTTCTCCGGGGCGCTGGCCGGCCTGGCCGGGATGTCGGAGATCAGCGGGGTGGTTCACCGCTTGCAAGAACGAATATCACCGGGCTATGGTTTTACGGGCATCATTGTGGCCTGGCTGGCCAAACTCAATCCATTTGCGGTTATTTTAGTGGCCATCCTGTTTGGGGCCTTGATTGTGGCCGGACGAGAAATTCAGCCGTCCGGTTTGGCCGCGTTGCTGCAAGGGATTGTTTTGTTTATGTTGATTAGCAGCGATGTTTTGCTGCGCTACAAAATTCGCCTGGTGCGAACGACGGCAGAGGAGGCGGCATGAATCCAATCATCATTCTGCACGCGGGCCTGGCCACAGGCACAATTTTGCTCTTTGCCGCTATTGGCGAGATCTTTGCCGAACGATCCGGTATTTTGAATTTGGGCGTTGAGGGGATGATGTTACTGGGGGCGATGGCCGGCTTTGGCACTTCCCTGGCTACCAATAATCCCTGGTTGGGCCTGGCCGTGGCCATGCTGGCCGGCGGCATCCTAAGCCTGGCGCACGGCCTGGTCACCATCCACTTTCAGGCCGACCAGGTGGTCAGCGGGCTGTCGCTCACCTTCTTGGGGACCGGCCTGGCCCTGGTGTTGGGTGAGGGGTTGACCGGCAAAAGTCCACCCTTGCTGCCGTCGTTTGATATCCCCGGTCTGGCGGTGATTCCCTTCATCGGGCCAATTTTTTTTGAAGACCACAGTATCCTGGTTTATGTCGGCTATATTTTTGCGCCGCTGGCCTGGTATTATATCTATAAAACCCGGCCGGGGATGCACCTGCGGGCGATTGGCGAAAAACCAGAGGCAGCCGACACGATGGGCATTAGCGTGTACGGGCTGCGCTACTTATACGTGTTTGTGGGCGGCTGCCTGGCCGGCCTGGCCGGGGCGACCATTACCCTATCCGTTTCACCGGGCTGGTACAGCGCCCAAACCACCTCTGGCCAGGGCTGGATTGCCATTGCCCTGGTAATCTTTGCCCAATGGGACCCCCTCCGGGCCGCCCTGGGGGCCTACCTCTTTGGGGCCTTGCGCCGGGGTATTCTGGATTTGCAGGGGCCGGCTACCCTGTTTGGCTTTACCAATCCCCTCTACATCAACTCTAACTGGGGTTTCTTTCTGCAAATGACGCCCTTTATCTTGACCATCATCGCCCTGGTGTTAGGCTCGCGAGCGGCAGCCAAGAAGCGCCTCGGCGCGCCGGCCGCCCTGGGTGTGCCCTATATTCGCGGCGAGCGGGGGCTGTAAGCAGAATTCGTACCAAGACACCCGGAGTTTTCAAAACTCCGGGTGTCTGATGTTGACGGTAATCAATCGCAGCGCATCGCCCGTTCCATCGGCCAGCGGCAACCGAGTCAACGTCTCTAGATTGTACCACCCCACCCACAACTCATAGTCGCCGGGTAGCAGGTCGGCCGGCAGGGCCAACCGGCGGGCGTCGATCAGGCGATAGCCCGGCTGCCAGAACGAGGTGGGGAAATCGGGCGGCGCGTCGAAACCGGCGACCTGGCTTTTGGTAACCGGGTCGACCAGGTGAATGAACACGTTCAGATTTTGGCCGGGCGAGGCCAACGTCTCCCAATACAGCGTCAGGGGGATGGTTTCGCCCGGTTTGATTGAGTCGCCGGCGGGCCAGTCGTAGCCCACCAGCCTGATCCGGTCGCCAAAATTAGCCGTGAGGGGCTGGCTGGGGGTGAGATCAGGCCAGGCGTAGGGCAGGAGGGGAATGCCGCCCACAATGGGTTCGACCACCTGGCCGGCCCGGTTGACGGCGCGTTTGGCCATCCGGCCGGAGTCGTCGAACTCGAAGAGGCCAATGGCCAGGCGAATTACGACCGGCGCGCCGGCCTCCGACGAGACCGGGACGTGGTACGTGTCTTTGAGAACCTGGCCTGGCGGCAGCAGCGAGGTCGGCCAGTTGCCGCCGGCGGGGTAACTGTTGACCTGGCCGATAACCTCATTATCCCGGCCCAACAGATGGACAAAGACGCTGTAGTTCCGGTCGATGGGGCGGATGGCCTGCCAGTAGAGCGTTACCGGCAGCCGCTCGCCGGGCCGGACGGCCGGTTTATCAACGCTGTAACCGATCAAACGCATGGCGTCGTCATAGACAAAATCCAACGGCTCGATCTGGGCGAGCGGCACCGCGGCCTCGCTCACCAGCGGAGTTTTGCCGTAGGCAGCGTTAAGATAGCGAAATGGACCGATCAGGGCCAATGTGAAAAGCAACCCCAGGAGCAGCCAGGGTACCGCGTGGAGCGTGGCGCGTAGAGCGCGGAGCGTGAAGCGTGAAGCGTGAAGCGTGGTGCGTGGAACGTGGAGCGAAAATCGTAAATCGTCAACCCCTTCACTTCGTTCCGGGGCAAGTGCCGTCAATCGTAAACCCATAGGGCAGGTGTCGTCAATCGTAAATTGCGATAGTCCCCAGGCCGCCAGCACGCCCAGCGCCGGTAGGGCTGGGTAGAGCAGGCGTCCCCAGGAGGCCGGGGTGATCTGCATCCAGCGCAGCAGCGCGAGGAAGATGATCAGGGTCCACAAGGCGAGCAGAGTAAGAATAATGAATTGTGAATTGTGAATTGTGAATTGTGAAGGAGGACTGCCGCGTTGAGGGCTGTATCCAGTCTGCGACTTGTCCCCTGCCCCCTGCCCCCTGCCCCCTGCGACCTCCTCCCTGCCACCAGCAACTTGCCACCTGCCACCTGTTACCTGCGACTTGTTGCCTGCAACCTGCCACCTGACTGCTCGCCACACCCCAATGATGATACCCACCAGCACCAGATATTTAATTCCGCGCAGCACGATGTAAATCCACGGTTCCAGCAAGATCTGGCCGGCACCATAGGCAGCCCAGAAAGAAAGCTCCAGGCCGGTCAGCTCAGTTTGCCAGATTTGGGCCAACGTGGGTCGGGGGTCAAGCGGGCCGCCGCGGTAAAGCAGGTGAGCGTTCAGCGCGGTTGGGTCGCCGTAGAGCTGCCAGTTACGCCAGTACCACCAGCCGGCTAATAACAGCACTATGCCGCCGATAATCGCCCCCTGACTTACCAGCCGGCCAAAGGAACGCTGCCGCCAGCCGTCGAATAGCAAAACCAGGCCGGTCAGCGGGATCAAATACAGCAGGCTCAATTTGGTCAACGCGGCCAGGCCCAAAATCAGCCCCAATAAGATGGCGTAACGGGTCGAGCCGCCCTTTTTGAGGATCAGGGCCAAAAGTAACAACGCCGCCGCGGCGATGGCAGCGCTCAAGCCGTCATTGGTGATGGCCGAACTGACGTGCAGGAATTGGGGAATAAAGGCGATGAGGGCAGCGGCTAGAAGAGGGAGCAGGTTAGTTGGTTGGTTGGCTAGTTGGTTAGTTGGATGGTTAGGGGATTGGACGGGAGAGGGAAGATCAGTGACCGAAAAGGTGAGGCGGGCTAAATAGTGGGTCAGGGTGATAGTGGCCAGGCCGGCCAGTAATGACAGCCAGCGCGCGAGTCGGGCGGCTATAAATACGGGATCAGTGTCCCATAGTTCAGCAGGCGCGTGCAGGTAGAGATTGTTGTTGCCTCGCTCGCGCCAATCAAAAGAGCGCTCGTCGGCGTAGTGGGGATTGCGCGGCGGTTCGCTAAAGTCGCTCAGATCCAGCCAGGCGGTGGCGGCCGCGGCCAGCAGGTGGTAGAGCGGCGGCTGGGTGCCCTCCTGGTCCCACGGGTCATAAACTCCCGCCTGGACTACCGGCAGTTGGCGCTGAGTTTGGATGTACTGAATCACCGCAAAATGTTTCAGCTCATCCGGCTTTTCAAACAGGGGTGCGGTGAAGTCATACAGGAGGCCGAGGCCGGTGAAAGCGATGAGAAGGGTCAGCAGGCCCAGGCGACCACTGCCGGTCAACAGCCGCCCACGATTTAGCAATGAATGTCGCTTCATAGAGGGCCATTATAGCACAGCTTGCCGACTTTGACCCTTTTGGGGGTAAATATATAATTGTGATATGGATTATAACATTTATGGTGAGGCGTGCCGTTGGCCGAGCAAGATGTGATACCGGAAAGCCTGCTTGTTTTCTTTCAAGAGGTTGCGCCAGCCCAACTGGACGTGACCCGTGATGCTGAGACAATTATCGAGCGAACACTGCGTTTTGGCAATCGGGCTGAGTTACGTTGGTTGTTTCATTTTTATGGCCGGTCTCGCCTGGCTGCCTGGCTTCGTAATCAAGGGGAATATCGTCTACCGGAGCCTCAACTCACTTTTTGGCGCTTAATCCTTGATATCGAAACACCGCCCCATCAATCAGAAAAGAAAGCTATATGGCCTCACTAACCGAGCCTCATTGGGACGCAGTCAGCCCTGATATGCAAGCATTGCTGAACTTCATTGGGCAGCAAAGCTTTAGCCAGCGTTTTTATTTGGCGGGCGGCACTGCATTAGCTTTACAACTGGGACACCGCCGTTCGGTCGATTTGGATTTTTTTTCTGAAACCGATGAAGTCACTCCGACAACTCAGGCCGAAATCTTTGCCCATCTTGCTCCATTGAAACCCACTGTTATTGAGCGAGCTTGGGGACACTTCTTAATGGTGATTGGACAAACGCAAGTGGGATTTTTTGCTTATGGCTATCCCCTGCTTCGTCCTACTAAATCAGTTTCCGGTCTGGCGCTGGCCAATCTTGTGGATATTGGCCTGATGAAGCTTGATGCTCTAATCAGCCGGGCCGCGCGCAAGGATTTCTATGACCTATATTTCATTTGTAGAACAATTACGTTGGATAACTTGTTAGCTCTTGGGGAACAAAAATATCGTTATGCTCGTGATTTTGAAGTAGAAGCAGTTCGCAGCCTGGCTTTTTTTACCAACGCAGACCGAGACGTTACTCCCAATTTAATCGAAGTCGTTACCTGGGAGACGGTCAAATCCTTTTTTAGGGCTGAGGCCAAGCGTCTGGGTGAAAACTGGCTTGCGGAATAAGGACCAAAGGACCATGCAATTTCAACGATTTATTATCATCGGTTTGATTTTACTAATACTGGCCATCAACTTCACCGCTTGTGGATCGCAGCGATCCTCATCACCTGCTCAACCCTCCGCCACCGCCACCGCGGTCACTTTGGTGACCGACCCGGGGCAGGCCACGCTTGAAGCGGCGGCAATCGTCCCCACTGCCACTGCCACCCCCCCCTTCACCCCCCCACCGACTGCGACCAATACCCCCCTGCCCACGGCGACTCATCCGCCCACCCCAACACCGTCGCCGACGCTGGAGCCCAAACCGGCGGTGCAAGTCGCCGAGACCTCAACCAGCCAAATCAACGTGCGGGCCGGTCCCGGCACCAACTATCCGGTTATCGGCCAGTTGGCCCCGGGCGATGAAGCGGTTGTCATCGGCCAGAACCAGACCGCCGATTGGTGGCGGATCGATCTGGACCCGGCCCATGAGGTTGAGACGGCGGGCTGGGTCTATGCCGCCCTGGTCCGCCTGACCGGCCCGGTGACCGACATCCCGGTGGTCGCCGCGCCGCCTCCGCCGACGCCCTTACCGGCGGCCGTGGCTGACGCGGCTGAGACTGATGCAGCCGAGGAGGCTGAACCGCAGACGCCCCAAGAACTGGCGAAGACATTACGCTGCGGCAAAGATTTCTGCGTTACCTATCAGGCGATGGTGCCCATCTGGGAAAACGGCGGCTGCATCGGCAACCACAGCATCTACGTTACGGTGCTGCAAGGTCCGCCGCCGGGCCGGCCGCTGGATGGCGTGGTCATTGGCGATACCTTCAACAATATCGAGGTGGCCTCCGGCGACAAAGGCCCCGGCACAGCCGAGGTGACGCTGTGGATGAACAGTATGAGCCTGAAGGTCAAGCGCCACATTGACGGCACGCCCTACAGCAGCGAGGAGAGTTACTCCTTTACCTCCCACGATGAGTTGATCCCGGCCGAGGTGTTGGCGGCCAACGGCTACTGCGGCGGCAATGTGGAGGAGTGCCGGGTGCGCCAGCAGCAGAATCAGGTCTGCCGGGGGCACTACTCCTGGAAGGTGACGTTTCATAAATTTGACTAAGACAAGAATGGGTTAGGGTAGCTCGACTATCCGTGCCAGGTCCAGAATTTATTGTGGGCGAGAATTCCTGGGAGCTATTTTGGCATACTCCAGGCAAGCGAGAATGTCTTCTTTGGCGAGATGAGGGTAGTAATCTCGAGTAATTTCATCAAAAGAAAAACCGTCTTCCAGCAACTCCAAAACCATATTCACGGTGATCCGGGTACCTTTGATGCACGGCTTGCCGCCATGGATGTTGGAATTGCTGCTAATGCGGTTAGAGATCATCGCCAACACTCCTGAAGGGTTACAGCCGTTCTATTATTAGGAAACTGTGTGGATTATATTTGCATCTGATGGGCCGGTCAAACTGGTTGGAGGGAAGCATCAAGCATTGGTTAACAGGTTGTGCAAATCGGTTACAACTTGAGAAGCAAGATCATCTGGTGACTTGAAATGAGCGACAATGTGCTCTGCCTGTAATTCTTGCTTAAGCGCTTCAAGCTTTGCTATTTTGTTTGGATCGCGTTCGAAGTGACCAGGCAAAACCGGCACACTTTCGTCTATACAACTAGACATTATATCGATTGGGTGTGACCAAAATGAGTTGTGAGTTGGAAGTCTGACAACTCTCTGATAAAGTAAGTTTGCGAAAACTGCTTAAAGGAGAATTGAGATGACTTCCA
>CAYNLK010000051.1:0-43242 GCA_964398055.1 uncultured Caldilineaceae bacterium | reverse complement strand
ATCTCAATTTCATTCATTCCGGCCAATTCTTGCTCATTTAATTTGGCCGCTAACAATATATTATCCCTAACACAAGATGGTCAGTATATTGTTCGTATGGAAAGGTAATATTCTTTGTCGATTTACGCTGACGAAAATAACCGGTAAAAGCGCCCAACGTGAAACCATTCACCCTCTCTGCATTAACTCGATATGTACTTTTGAGATCAACGGCAAATATTGTTCCATCGGATGCTACAAAACTGATGTCAGGATAATGATTTTGATGTTCGCTAAGTATCATTTTGAAGTTATTTTCCTGCGCAAACCGCGAAATAACAGGAAACAGCATCAGTTCAATGATTTTAGAGGCAACTTTTGTATCTACCGAAATGGTATAGACATTATGGTATAGACATTTCGGTAGATATCAATAAAACCCTTAATTACCCAATCGCCGGTGTCGGTGGTCAGGGTGCGCCTGAATTCTTCGAAGTAGTTCAATAATTTGTTTCTAAAATCACTCACTTGCATTTTATTAGCTTGATGGTTAAGTGCCAATCAAAAGAATTTCTTTTGACTTCGAATTCTTAGACAAAACATACTTATATTGCCCAAAATGTTCAACTCGTACTTTTTGCTTGTACCGCTCCAGGATAGAGATGAGTTCATTTTCCGCAGGAATTCCATCACTACGATAAGAAACAACCAGAATACTGTCCCGAAATCGCTGGAATAAGCGGTCAAAGGCGGCGTGAATCCGCTTTTTGTCCGTCCACTCACTGGGGCGCGGCTGCAACCGGCGATGTTTTGAGCCATAGTCAATCTGTTGCTCCCACTCGTCAGCCATGGCCAGCCCTTCCAGAAAGTGGTAAAAATCAAAGTAATCAACGGCCACCCCGGCGCTGGAAATATAAGGCGTATCGACGTAAACCAGATCAAACGCGCCGGGTACATCCACCGCATCGAGATTTAAAGCCAGATTTGGCCGGCCATTGTCAAACACGGCCCGGTTGGCCTCGGCCACAAAATCTCGGAACCAGTCGGCAAAGGGTCTATCCCAGGTGGTCTTATTGCCAAAAGAACGAGCCACCTCGGCCTGGCGAATATACAGATTTTTGCGATGAAACAGGTTATAGGGCCGTTTGATGATGCAGGCCTGGGCCAGGGCAAAAAAGGCCAGGGCGAATTTGTAGGGATCGACCAGGTGGCGAATGTTGGTGCTGGTCTGGTCCAGCCAGGCGTTCTCGATATCGGTAAAATAGATGTTCTTAAAATTATCTTGAATGAAATGGGGGTAGACCAGTTCGGCATGGCGCGCCAGCAGCCACTCGACTTCGGCCGGTTCCAGCCGCACCCCTTTATTTTCAATCAAAGCTCGCCCAACGTAATAATTGAAGCGCAGGGCGTCGTTGTAGGTAACCTGTTTGCCGGCCTGCTTCAAGCGGTAAGCCACTGCGCCGGTGCCGCCAAAAGCATCCAGACAGGTAGTAAAATCCAAATCATAAATTTGATCCCAGATCCAATCTACCAGTTTGGCCTTGCTGCCCTGGTAGCGGGTCGATGGAAATTGGGCGGTAAGCTCCGGTAATAGCGAAAGTTGGCCGGCCATAGGGTTTAAAAAATTCATCTAAATCTATGGACTCGTATAAACCCTAGCCAAACCCAACCGGATGCACGAGGCTGAAGCCGTCGTGCTGAGAGAGCGAAGCCCTAATGGGCTAAAATTTTAGCTCGAAGAGCTTTGCCCTTTCAGAGCGATGGCTTTAGCCTCGCTCATTGGGCCGGTTATCAGGCTTGGATGGTGAACTTATAGATAGAGTAATTTAGACAAAAGTGTCCAGTAGCAGATTATAGACAAGAATAACCTCATTATATCAAATCCCCCGGCTAACTCCAACTAGACGCCGGAGCAGTAGAACGACCTCCGGCCAGTTTGCCAAAGCCCTGACTCTGCTTTAAGATAGACCGTTATGGCCACAGAAACGGACCCGGTTCAACCCGCCTCGATCTGGAAACGACTCGCACCGTTGTTCTATTGGCCCTGGGAACTGCTCTTCCTGCTGGGGCTGTTCGCCTGGCTCTACCGCCAGACCATGCCGCCCGGCCTTAGCTCCTGGCTCATCGAGGGCTGGGACTCGGCCGTGCTGCAGATTACCGGCAGCACCTGGGGCATTCCTCACTCGCCCGGCTATCCCCTGTATACCATTTTGACCAACCTGTTCGTGCGGGTCGCTGGCCTCATCCCCGGTCTGTCAGCCCACTCGGTGGTGTGGCGAGTCAGCCTCTTCTCCACCGCCACCAGCCTGCTGACCCTCGTCTTTGTCTATCTAACCGTGCGGCGGGTGGGCCGCAATCGCACCGCCGCGGCCATTGCCACAGCGTTGTTGGGCGTCAGCTTCATCTTCTGGCGGGCGGCCATCATGGCCGAAGTCTACAGCTTTAACGCTCTGATCTTTGCCCTCACCTACTGGCTGGCCGTGGTCTGGGATACCGACCGGCGGAATCGCTGGCTGGTGCTGCTGGGGTTGGCGCTGGGCGCGGGCGTGGCCCATCACCGCACCGCTCTGATTCTGCCGCCGACTATCGCCATATGGACGATGCTCCGCCGCCCCAAAGAGTTGCGGACCAATGAATCGCCGGGACCGCGCTGGCAACTTGTGGCTCGGCGCTGGTTGATTCTGGCCGGCGCAGCCTTTATCCCGCTGCTATCATACCTCTACCTGCCCTGGGCAGCCCAAACTCGAGCCGGCCAAACCTGGCTCTATGCCGACGCCGCCGATTGGAATACCTTCTGGTTTATGGTCCTAACCCGCGAGTGGTGGGGGTTGGTCGACCTGCCCCGAACCCTGGCCGATTGGGGGCTGGCCTTAGCCGACTTGTTGCAGCAGCAGGCCGAGCAACTGACCGCAGTCGGCGTGGCGGCCGGCCTGGCCGGGCTACTGCTCACCCGCCGCTACTTGTGGCTCTTTGGCCCGCCCCTGCTGGCTTTTGTTTTTTTTGGGGCGACCTATCACGTGGCCGACCTGGACAGTATGCTCATCCCCTTGACGCTGACCCTGTGCATCGGTCTCGGCGCGCTGCTGGGCCTGCTCGTCAGACGCCTGATCAGTTGGTTGGTCAAGTTTATTCGGGTGCGGGATGAAGTTTTCCGGGGCAAATGGGTTACCACGGCCATCCGGCTATTCCTGGCCCTGCTGCTGTTCACCGCCACTTTTTACCTGCTGCGCCCCCTGGCCCGGGCCAATTATGCCGCCGTTGACCTGAGCGGCGATTGGCAGGCGGTCGATCTGGTCGAAGAGGTGGTGGCTATTGCCCGGGCCGGCACTCCTTTGACTATCATTGGCCAGGACAACAGCGTGCTGCCGGATTTCATCTACACCCAGGTAGTGCTGGGCCAACCGGTGGAACCGCTATCGACGACCACCTTGAGCCGGATGCCGGAGGCGGAAAGCATTGCCCTGCTGCGCCAGCGATTTGCCGGAGGCCGCCGCATTATGATCGATATCGAAACCATTGATCTGGGTTTTATTCCCTGGCTCAACAAAGCCATCGCCGCCGGCCAGATTTTTCTGGCCCCCACCGGCCACCCCTATTTGTGGGAGTTACTCCCCCGGCCAATGGCCAGCGTGCTGCCGGAAAATGAACAGTGGAGCTACATCCCGCCCGGCCAATTCCTTGACGGCCGCGCCTCCATCATTGCCTATGAACAGCAAATCATCCGCAAACGGACCGGCTGCTTCTTGCGGCTCACTCTGTTTTGGCGGCTGGAGGAGCCGCTGGGCAAAGATTACTATGTCTCGGTGCAGCCCCTGGGCGGAGAAATTGTGCTTGACAAAAACGACCACCTGGCCTTGATGCGGGGGTATCTGCCCACCTCCCAGGTGCAGCCGGGGGAAATCGTCCGGGATGAAGTGGACCTGTTGATTCGCAATCCGATCGGCCTGGCCGGGGTCAACCTGGTGGTCAATCTTTACCAGGTTCAGGGCGACCAATACCCCACCTTTGGTCAGGTCATCCTGCCGATTATGGCCGACCCCAATGCCTGCCGGTAACGGCTCCAGCCTGGCCCCGCATCATCGCCCGCAGTTGGTCGATGGCGATTCGTTCCCCTGATTTGGCATCCAGATAGTACCAATGTTCCCAACCGTTGCAGGGCGCGTTTTTGATGGCCCGGCCCACCTGGTGGATCGAGCCGGTGAAGCCGTTGTGCTTGAGCTGCCCATCGGCTAAAATTGTGGCGGTGATATTACCGTGCAGGCCAAAGTAGAGTTGCTGGCCCGGTTTGAGCAGGCCATTTTCCAGCAAGGCCCCAAAGGGGATGCGCGGCTGCTCTCGTTTGCCGGGGAATGAATACAGCTCTTCGGCAAACATTTCCGGCTGGATCGCCGCAAGTCGTTCCTGAGCCACTTTGATGTAGAGTTCATCTCGCTCGACGCCGATCCAACGGCGGTGGAGTTTTTTGGCCACGGCCCCGGTGGTGCCGCTGCCAAAGAAGGGGTCGAGCACCACGTCGCCGGGATTTGAGCTTGCTTGGATGACCCGGTAGAGCAGCGCCTCCGGTTTCTGGGTGGAGTGGGCTTTGCTGCCGTTGATCTTGAGCCGCTCCTGGCCAGCGCAGATCGGCAGTTCCCAATCGCTGCGCATTTGCAGGTCGTCATTCAATGACTTCATAGCCCGGTAATTGAAAGTGTAACGAGCGCCCTTTATTTTTTGGGCCCAGATGAGCGTTTCGTGGGCGTTGGTAAAGCGAACGCCGCGAAAGTTGGGCATGGGGTTGGTCTTGATCCAGACCACGTCGTTGAGAATCCAATAGCCCAGATCCATCAAAATTGCCCCCACCCGGTAAATGTTGTGGTAGGAACCGATCACCCACAGCGCGCCGGTATCCTTGAGCACCCGCCGGCAGGCTTGCAGCCAATTGCGAGTGAAACGGTCATATTCCTCAAAACTCCGGAACTGATCCCACTCGTCATCAACGGCGTCGACTTTGGTCATATTGGGCCGCCACAGCTCCTGTTGGAGTTGCAGGTTGTAAGGCGGGTCGGCAAAGATCAGATCGATTGACTTTTCAGGGAAGGTATTCAGGACATCCACACAATCCCCCTGGATGATTTGATCGAGCGGCAGCTCTTTAGTGCTCATTTCTTTAATCCCCTCCTGTTTTTTCGCCTCGCAAGAGTGCAACAATCATCTGTCGGATTTCTGATATCTTGAGTAGCTCTTCTACAAAGAAACGCAAATTTTCTGACTGCTCACTCTGTCATCTTTCTCTCAAGACATCATAATCGATAGTGAGAATATCGCATAATTCACGCCCCGTCATAGCATGTTCAATACCAAAACGGCCTTTAGCTCCTCGGACTATAGCTTCCTTGTCATCTTGATTGAACGAACAAAAAAAGTAAGAGGCATCATATCCTATCTTACGAGATATCCAACCAGCGAAACTGGACATACTTTCCAATTCACCGCTAGCCTTTTTCGTATCAAACGTGTCTCCATCTTTTAGCTCGATTATTGAAACTTGGCGTTTGGGATGGTCAAAAATTGCGATATCCACTGTTATTCCCGGCTTACCCGACTCTCTCGGCATTCTCGGTTGAAAAACTACCTGAACATCACTCGGAAATATGTCTCCGTGATAACTGAGAACAGCGTCAAGAGATGTCTTTCGGTTTACGGGTGTTTCATTTTCAATGATATGTTCAAGCTCATTCCCTGTACGAATGACTGCGGCCTAAACACGACTTATCAACTGGCCAAGTTGCTGGTTGCCAAATAAACGGGAATAGCCTGAATTTGCATCGGAGCGCCCTTTGCTATCTACAATTTTTGCCATCAATGGTTCCAATCAAAGCACATCAGGTCTGAAAATATCATCAATCAAAGTCAGTATACCACGGAAAAATAAGTTTTGCCAGATTGATTCACCCTATAAATAGGGGATTTTATCAGCATACCCCAACATATAGGGGTCGAATCGCCTCTTGCGCACTTTTTATTTTGTGGTATAATATTATGAAAAGTTATTATGGAAAGTTGTCTGTGCTAGATTTGCCGGAGAGGAACGGGTACAGTTATGGCAGCATCACTCGAACTGGCGATCACAGCCATTCGCGCCGGCCGCAAAGAAGAGGGCCGGCAGTTGCTCAATCTGCTCATCCAGCAGAATCCCAACGATGAAATGGCCTGGTTATGGATGAGCAGCGTGGTCAATACCGATGAGCAGCGGGCGCGTTGCCTCTATCACGTCCTGGCCATCAACTCGACCAACGAGTTGGCCCACCGCGGCTTGAAAATTCTGGGCATCGTCGTCACCGACTCACGGCCGGTCAAAATCCCGCGTGATTCCCAACCGATCCAAATTCCCAAACCAACCCCGGCTTCTCAACCGGCTTATCCATCGGTGGCCCAGGTAGAGCAGGTCACCCCGGCTGAAGAGCGACGTCCTTTCCGCCTCGATCCGCAAACGATTGTCGCTGAACTACCCTTCACCCCGGTCCGGCAACCTTTTGCGAACAGCCCCGAACCGGCGCCCCAGCCGGTGAGCGACTCCCAGCCGGTCGCTCCGGTTCAGGCGACCAGCGCAATCAATCCCTTAGATACCAAGCCGCTGCCGGACACTCCTCAGCCGGCCGTGGTCCATCAGGCCGAGCCGGTCAAACCACCTTCGCAGCCTGTGCCGGTTGGGCAACCGGATCTGGTTGCCCCCCGCGGTACCAGCCTGCAATTGACGCCGGATCAGGGGCCAGTTCCTGCAACGGCTACACCTCTGCCGGCTCAATCAATAGCTGGTAATGAAACGGCAGCTGCCCAGGCCCAGCCGGTCTCCCAGCCGATGATGCCTGCGCCGGTCGACCAAAATCAACCACCCCCATACCAGGCCGATCCCTTCCGCCCACCCTCGGAACCGGTGCCGGTAGCCCAGCTCTACTATCCACAGTATCCCCCTACCGGCATGATATCGCGGCAAGAAACTCGCCCCACCCAACCGCTGCCGGCGGCCCAGGCCAACGTTACCCAGGTGTTGCCGCAGCAGGGCTATCCTGTCGCCGGCCACGCCAACGTTACGATGGGTATGCCCACTCAATATGCGCCGGCCCAGCCGTCCTTACCCGCGTATCCGGCGGTTCATTCCAATCCGACCATGGGCCTGCCGCCAGGCCAATATAGTGGGCCGGTTCAGCAACCGGCGCCGGCTATTCACTCCAGCAGCACCATGGCCATGCCGCTCTATCCCCAACCGCAATTCCAGCCGGCCCTGGCCTACAACCCGGCAGTTCACTCAAATGCAACGATGGCGATGCCGCTGTACGATCCGCTGGCCGTGCTGAGCGCGCCGCTCAACAGAGACTACCGCACGGCTAATCCACCCCGGAGCGGGGCCAAACGCCACAAACAGCCGGTCGAGGCCCAAGAGAATGACGGGGACGAGGTCAACATCCTGGCCGTCATCATCTTCGGGTCACTCTCGGTCACGGCATTGGGTGGGCTGGGAATGTTGATTCTGCTGATGTTCACCGCAACTTAACGATTAGCCTGGCTCAGGCGACCAGCCATCCCCCCCAAACTCGCCTGACGTACCAGATCAGCTCCAGGCGGCTTAGCTGCAATTCAAAGCGCGTGCCGTCGGCTGCTTCAGCCATCACGTGGCGACCATCTTCCTCACTCCACTGCCGCCCCAACGCCACAATACTATACCGTTGGCCGCGCCAGATCAGGCTTTGCAGGTTGACCTGGCCTTGATCATCTATTGTGCCGGTCACCTGAACCGGGTCATTGCAAAATTCCGGGTTTTCCATCGCTGAATTCCTCGCTCTTATAGAGTATCAGTAGATCCAAATTTATCAGGTGACAGTCACTTAAAATGGCTAAGAGGGCGGTTAATTTGGAAAAACCGCCTCGAATTTCAGACCAAAAGTGACTGTCACCTTTCCCTCAACCTAAAAATTGGATCTACTGAGTATTATTGATTGCAGCACTCTTGTCAACCGGCGCTCATCTGATATAATTCCCCTTTAGTTTCGGAGGGCTTTTCGCCTTGATCAACAATCTTCACCGCAAACTGATCATCGGCTTTGGACTTGGCCTGGCCGTATTGCTTGGCCTGATCCTCTACGCCGACCTCCGGCAGGTCACCCAACTGTTACAGAATTTTCAATGGCAACTGCTGCCAGCCATTTTGGGGCTGACCCTGCTCAACTACCTGCTCCGCGGGGTACGCTTTCACTACTATTTGCGGCAAATAAGGGTGGCCAACATCTCATTTTGGACCAGCCTGCGCGTCTTCATCGGCGGCTTTGCCCTCACCGTCACCCCCGGCAAAGTAGGCGAGTTGATCCGGGTCATCTGGCTGAAAAATCTAACCGGGGCCAGCCCGGCCCAAACCGCCCCCTCAACCGTAGTTGACCGTATTGTCGACGGTTTGGCTATGGCCATTCTGGCGTTGCTGGGCGTTTTGGTTTACCCGCAATACAGAGCAGGCGTACTGTCGATTGTGGCCGTTATTGTTGGCCTCGTCGTTATCAGCCAGATTCGTCCGTTAGCGTTGTGGCTGTTGAACCGGGGCGAACAGATCCCGCTCGTGTCCAGATTTGTCCACCCCCTGCGGGAACTGTACGAAAGCACTTATGAACTGCTGCGTCTTAAGAACTTGCTGGTTGGCGTGGGCATTGGGTTGGTCTCCTGGTCGGCTGAGGGCATTGCTTTCTATCTGGTTCTGGTAGGACTTGGCGTTGCTCCCTCCCCAAACCTGGCCCTGCTGGCCATTTTCATCCTGTCGTTGAGTTCAATTTTGGGCGGAACCTCGGGTCTGCCGGGCGGGCTGGGCGCGGCCGAGGCCATTATGACCGGCATGCTGCAACTCCTGGTCGGCCTGTCGGAAGATGTCGCCGCCACTGCTACCCTGCTGATTCGCTTTTTTACCCTCTGGTTTGCCGTCGGCCTGGGGATTATGACCGTTTTGATCTGGCGCAAGCTGTTGTTTGAACGGCCAACCGCCACGGTTCTGGGGGAGAGGCTGGCAGTCGAAGGGAGCGGGAATTAACCGATGACCAAATCGGCTAAATGGCCGCCCGGCTCTCTGATCCCCTCGGCCATCACCCCTGACCGGCTGCCGCCCCGCCAACGCTGGGATGAGCGTTACGCCAGCCTGCCGCCGCAGGCGCGCGCCGAGCCAACCCCCTTTGTTGCCTTCTGCCTGCCCCACCTGCCCAGCCACGGCCGGGCGCTCGATGTGGCCGCCGGCGCCGGCCGGCACACGATTGCCCTGGCCCAACACGGTCTCTGTGTGGATGCGGTGGACATTTCCGGCCAGGGCCTCAAGCTGGCCCAGGAACGGGCTTTGGCCGCCGCGTTGACGCCGGGCCGGCAAGTCCGCTTCATCCTGGCCGACATCGAACGGCCCTGGCTGCCCCATAGCAGCTACGATGTCATTCTGGTTTCCTTCTTTCTCCACCGGCCGCTGTTGCCGTTGATCAGAGCGCGGCTGCGCCCGGGCGGGTGGTTAATCTACGAATCCTTTACCATCGACCAGGCCGCCGCCCCAACGGATCAGCCCATCCGGCCCGACTTTCTGCTGAAGCGCAACGAATTGAGAAACACATTTTCCGATTTTGAGATTTTATTTTATGATGAAGGGGGGCACAATAACAAGGCTACGGCGCAACTGCTGGCCAAGAAACCTCGTCCGAATCCAGTCACATCCTGAAAGGCAACAACTTTGGACCTAACCTTTGAAAAATTTAGCCTGGCGAATGGCCTCACCGTCATCGTCAAAGAGAATCACCACGCCCAGAGTGTGGTCGTACGGGGTTACCTGTACGGCGGCGCTAATCTGGAGCCGCCGGGGCAGGCCGGCCTGGCCGCATTTACAGCCAGCGCCATGCGCCGCGGCACTACCAAGCGCACGTTTGCCCAGATAAACGAAGCCGTCGAGTCGGTTGCGGCCAGCGTTTACGTCCACGCCGGGCGGCATACCGTTGGCTTCGGCGGCAAAAGTCTGGGCGAAGATTTCGAGCTGCTGGTCGAACTGATGACCGACAACCTGCTCTACCCCACCTTCCCGGCGGCCGAGGTAGAAAAGTTGCGCGGCCAGATTATCACCGATCTCAAAGAGGAGGAAGATGATCCCCACTCGCTGGCCCGGCGCCATTTTCAGGAGATCCTGTACGGCTCTGACCACCCCTATGGCCGGCCGGTGGACGGCACGCTGGCCAGTGTTACCGGTTTGAGCCGCGCCGATCTGCTGGCCTTTTACAGCCGGCTCCATCCCCAGGATGGGGCCGTGGTGGTCGTCGGCGACGTGACCGCCGAGCAGGTTCACCAGGCTTTGGCGGCGACTCTGGGGCAATGGTCGCCAACACAGCCGCCGCCGCCGAACGCCCTCCCAGAACCAGCCCCGCTGGCCACGATGGTGCGGAAAGTACACCCCATGCCCAACAAATCTCAAGTCGACCTGGTGCTGGGCAACGTGGGGCCAAGCCGCCTGGCCGCCGATTATTATGCCGCCGATGTCGGCGATACCATTCTCGGGCAACTGGGCCTCGGCGGGCGCATCGGCCAGAGCGTCCGCGATACGGCCGGGATGGCCTACTACGCTCGCTCGCAGTTGCAAGGCGGGCTTGGGCCGGGGCCGTGGTTCATCTACGCCGGCGTCAATCCGGCCGCAGTTGACCAGGCCGTCGAATTGATTCGGGCCGAAATCCGCCGCTTCCGTGAAGAACCGGTCAGCGACCAGGAGCTGGCCGACGCCAAAGCCTACATGACCGGCGTGCTGCCGCTGCAAATGGAAAGCAACGAAGGGGTCGCCGCTTTTATTATGGAAAGCCATATGTACCAGCTTGGCGACGATTTCATCACTCGCTTTCCGGATATCATCAACGCGGTGACCAAAGCCGAAATTTTGGCCGCGGCCCAAAAGTATCTGAGTGATGAGGTCTATGCCCTGTCAATCGCCGGGCCATACCACCAGGGGTCATCACCAGCCTGATGGCTACCACCGCTAATGAAGATGCCTTTCGGCGGTCGTCGGCTTCGTCCCGAGGCTGAGACCGAGGGGTCAGTCGTCAGCGGTCTATTCTTGAAGGAGTAAGCCAATGACCCGCCCACGCAGTCGTGAGGCGCGCCGTGAGCGCCGCCAACCCAATATTGTCCCGGCCGGCCTGGCCGGCGGCTGGTATCAGCCTTTAACCGAGGCCGGCGTTAAACGTATCCACGAAGCTTCGTTGCAGGTTTTGGAGCGCACCGGCATCGAAGTGCTGCCGTCGGAATGTCGCGAGATTTTCCGCCGGGCCGGCGCCAGAATCGATGAGGCCAACAATCGCGTTTTCATTCCCCGCAGTATGGTGGAGGACGCTCTGGCCACTGCTCGCCCCGAAGTGCTGTTGGCCGGGCGAGACCCCCGGCACGACATCCGGCTGGGCGGCCGGCGCGTCCATATGGGCACCGGCGGCGCGGCGGTCAAGGTACTCGATCTGGAGACGCAGCAGGCCCGCGAGTCAACCCTGGCCGACGTCGCCCGCATCGGCCGGCTGGTCGACGCCCTGGACAACATTCATTTCTACCTGCGGGCCTGTGTGGCCCGCGATATCCCCATCGAGCTGCTGGATATCAACACCTATTACGCCGCGGCCACAAACACCACCAAGCACGTCACCGTCAACTGCTTTTCGGTGCAGACCGTCCGTGAGGTCCTTGACATGGCCGCCATGATCGCCGGCAGCGCTGCCCAATTGCGCCAGCGACCGATTGTCTCCTTTACCGCCTGCTGGACGGTCAGCCCGCTGCGCTACGCCCCGGAAACGGTCGAGGTGGTTACCGAAGTCGTCCGCCAGAATATGCCGGTGTTTTTGTCCTCCGCGCCTCAATCGGGCGCAACCAGCCCGGCCGCCCTGGCCGGCACGCTGGTCCAAATTAATGCCGAGGAGTTGTCGGGCGTGGTCTACACCCAACTGGTCAGGCCGGGTACGCCGGTGGTATTGGGCTATGTGCCGTCGGTGTCTGATTTGCGCACCGGCAACTTTGTCGGCGGGGCCACCGAGTTTGCCCTGATGAATGCGGCCGCGGCCCAACTGGGCCAGTTCTATAATCTGCCGGTCTACAACTCCTCCGGCCTGACCGACTCCAAAGTCCCCGATATCCAATCGGGTTATGAGAAGGGCATTACCAGCCTGGCCGCGGCGCTGGCCGGGGCCAACTACATCCATCACTCGGCCGGTTTTCTGGAGTCGATGCTGACCGTGGCTTACGAGCAATACGTGATCGATGACGACATCAATGGCTCGGTCATGCGGGCCGTGCGGGGGATTGAGGTGACCGATGAGACCCTGTCGGTTGAGGTCATCGACCAGGTGTGTCGCGGCGGCGACGGCCATTACCTGGGTACGCCCCAAAGCCTGGATTTGATGCAGACCGAATATTATTACCCCCACACCGGCGACCGCCAGCGCCGGGACGATTGGCTTGCCGCCGGCGCCCAGGATATGTGGGCCCGCGCCCGCGCCAAGGCCGGCCAGATTCTGGCCTCCCACCGGCCGGAGCCGATTCCGCCGGCAGTCGACGCGGCCATCCGGGCCAGATTTGAGATCCTCTTGCCGCCCGAATTGGCCGGGCAATAAACAAAGTTGACATCGCAACAAATAATGTGTTCAAAAACTATGGTACACGCAGAAGAGCGGAAAAAGTCCACAGATTCACACAGATAAAAACCAAACTTGATCAAAATATCAGCCAAATCTGTGCCTATCTGTGGACTGAATTAGACAACGCGAATAGGTATTTTAAGGCTTTCGCCCAAACTTATCTAACGTAAGCATCTCAGAGAATAATGGCTTATGTCAATCAAACTACTCAAGCAGACTCTCAACCCCGCCGCAGCGTTGACCCCCATGTGGCGGCAGCACCCCCTCAAGGAGCGCTACGATGTTGTCATCATCGGCGGCGGCGTCCACGGGCTGGCCTGCGCCTACTATTTGGCCAAACATTACGGCATCACCGACGTGGCCGTGCTGGAAAAACGGTACCTGGGCGCCGGCGGCAGCGGCCGCAACACCACCATCATCCGCTCCAACTATCTCACCCCCGAAGGGGTGCTCTTTTACGACGAGAGCGTCAAACTCTACCAGGACCTCTCAGAGGAACTGGATTTCAACGTGATGTTCTCCCAACGCGGTCACCTGACCCTGGCCCATACCGACGCCTCGCTGCGGACCATGCGCTGGCGCGCCGAAGTCAACCAGTTGCAGGGGGTCAATAGCTCCGCCATCACCCCCGCCGAGATCAAAAAGTTGGTTCCATTTATGGATGTGAGCGATCATCCCCGCTACCCGGTGCTGGGCGCGCTCTACCACCCGCCCGGCGGCGTCATCCGTCACGATGCGGTGGTCTGGGGTTACGCCCACGGCGCGGACAAGCGGGGCGTCCACCTGCACCAAGACACCGAGGTCACCGCCATCGAGGTTGAGCAGAATCGGGTAGTCGGCGTGCAAACTAACCGGGGGCGAATTGGCGCCGGCGTGGTCCTCAATGCGACCGCGGGTTGGTCTTCGCTCATTGCGGCGATGGTCGGGCTGAAGCTGCCCATTGAAACCCGGCCGCTGCAAGCCTGCGTCACCGAACCACTCAAACCATTCCTGGATACGGTGATCGTCTCCGGCACCCTCCACTTCTACCTGAGCCAGAGCGACCGGGGCGAGCTGGTGATGGGCGCTTCGGTCGATCCCTTTACCTCCTACGCCCAGGACTCGACCCTGAGTTTTGTGGAGGGGCTGGCCGGCCACGTGCTGGAGCTTTTCCCGTCCCTGGCCCAGGTCCGCCTGATGAGGCAGTGGGCCGGCCTGTGTGATATGACCCCCGACTACAGCCCAATTATGGGCTTTACTCCGGTTGAGGGCTTTCTGCTGGATGTCGGCTGGGGGACCTATGGCTTCAAGGCTGGGCCGGTCTCCGGCAAACGGATGGCCGAATTAATTGCTACCAACCGCACCCCCGACCTGATCGCGCCCTTCAGCTACGCCCGCTTCTTTGAAAACCGGCTGGTCGGCGAGAAAGGCGCGGCTTCGGTGGGTCATTAATCGATTTCGTAACTGTTCAGTCATGTCATTTCGACCCGCAGAGCGGGGAGAAATCCCTGTAACGGTGCTTTTACCCAAATTTTGGCGGGCACAGGGTCAATTTCAGCCAGCAGCCCTCTTTTAAGTTGCTACTCTTGAGGGATTTCTCGGCCTTTGGCCTCGAAATGACATGCCAGGTGAATAGTTGCTGAATTTTGCCATTCTGGGAGTCACAGGAGTCATGCGATGCTAATTCTGACCTGCCCCAACTGCGGTGAACGCAACGTGGCCGAGTTTCGCTTTGGCGGTGAATGCAAAAAACGGCCCCCCAATCCGGCCGACCCCGCCGCCGACGCGGCCTGGGCAGATTACCTCTACTTGAAAGAGAACAGGCTGGGCGTTCAAAAAGAGTGGTGGTATCACCGGGCCGGCTGCGGCTGCTGGTTTATCGCCGAACGCCACACCCACACCCAGACGGTTGAAAAAACCTATCTTTGGGAGCCGGGCCAATGAGTGAAAAAAGTGCCAATCGCCTGCCCGCCCACCCCTCCCACCAGATCGACCGGAGCCGGCCGCTGGAATTCAGTTTCAACGGGAAAAGCTACCCTGCCCTGACCGGCGACACCATTGCCAGCGCCCTGTGGGCCGCCGGGGTAAAAATGCTGGGCCGCTCCTTCAAATATCACCGGCCCCGCGGCGCTTTCGCTCTGACTTCGGGCGACACCAATACGCTGGTGCGAGTTGGCGACGAGCCAAACGTGCGGGCCGGTGTCCGGCCGGTTGAGCCGGGTCTGGTCGTCACCTCGCAAAACACGTGGCCCCGCCTGGAAGTCGACCTGCTGTCGCTGACGCAGTTCGGTTCTCCTTTTCTGCCGGTTGGCTTCTATTACAAAACCTTCATTCGCCCCAAGGCCCTCTGGCCGACCTACGAGAAGATTCTGCGCCACGCCGCCGGCCTGGGCTACGTTACACCCGACATTCCCGCCGCCTATTACGACAAAAAGTACGAATTTGCCGATGTGCTGGTCATCGGCGGGGGGCCGGCCGGTCTGAACGCCGCCTTGAGCGCGGCCGATACCGGGGCGCGCGTCCTGCTGCTCGATGAGAACCCCTACCTGGGCGGTCACCTGGCCTATACCCGGCAAAGCGTTGAAACGCCAAACGGGGTTGTGGCTGCATTTGAACTAGCCCAGCAGTTGGCCCAACAGCTCCAGGCTCGGCCCAATATCAAAGTTGAACTCAACACCTCGGCCTTTGGCCTCTACGATCATCTCTGGGTGGGCGCGGCCAAAGCCGACCAACGGCTGCTGAAAATCAGGGCCAAAAGTATCGTCGTGGCCAACGGAGCTTTTGAACGCCCCCTGATTTTTGAAAATAGCGACCTGCCCGGGGTGATCCTCGGTTCGGCGGCGCAGCGGTTGATGCACCTGTATGGGATCAAACCGGGCCGGCGAGCCGTGGTCGTTTCGGCCAATGACGACGGCCTGCAGGTGGCCCTCGACCTGCGCGCCGCCGGCGTCAACGTGGCGGCGGTGGCCGAGCTGCGGGCCGAACCCAACCCGGCGCTGCTGAACCGGCTCAACGCCGCCGGGATCACAATCAAAACTGGGACGGTGGTGACCGAAGCCCGCGGCCGCCAGGCCGTCAACGGGGTGATCCTGGCGCAACTGGCGGACAACGGCCAACTTGATCCTGCCAGCCGTGAATTTCTGCGCTGCGACCTGCTGGTCACCTCGACCGGCTGGACTCCGGCAGTCGGCCTGCTCGCCCAAGCCAAAGCCACATTGGCCTACGACGAAGCCCAGGCCGAGCTGCGACCGGTCGAGTTGCCGCCTCGGCTCTTTATGGCCGGCCGGGTGGCCGGCAGCCATTCACTGGCAGTCGAACTGCTGGAAGGGCAGTTGGCCGGGCTGAACAGCGCCGCCGCCGCCGGATTTGGCGCCGGCGCGCCAGAGGGCTTGAGCCAACAAGTCGCCGCGCTCAAGGCGGCCGAGTTGCCGCGCACCACGCCACTCGTGGCTGTGCCGGGCGGCAAGCGCCGTTTCATCAGCTTTGACGAAGACGTGACCATCAAGGATGTGTATGACGCCGTAGCCGAAGGTTACGGTAGTATGGAGCTGCTCAAGCGGTATAGCACACTCAGTATGGGTCCTAGCCAGGGCAAATATGAGAGCGCCGCCACGATGGCCCTCTGCGCCGAAGCCAACGGTCAAGCCATTGCCGCAACCGGCCCCACCACCAGCCGGCCGCCTTATAACCCGGTGCCCCTGGGCGTGCTGGCTGGCCGGGTGATGGAGCCGGTCAAATATACCCCCGTGCACGACTGGCATGTTACCCACGGGGCCAGCATGATGAACGCCGGCCTGTGGAAGCGCCCGGAGCATTACGGCGACCCGGCGGCGGAGGTCCTGGCGACGCGACAGAGTCTGGGCCTGATCGATGTCAGTACCCTGGGCAAGCTTCAACTGCGGGGCAGGGATGCGCCGGCGCTACTGGAGCGACTCTACACCAACACGTGGGCCGCTTTGGCCGTGGGTCGAGCCAGGTACGGCGTCATCTGCAATGAGGAAGGCGTCATTATCAACGATGGGGTGGCCGCTCGCCTGGCCGACGATAACTGGTACGTGACCGGCACCACCGGCGCGGCCGACGCTCTATACGAAGATATCGAATGGACTTTGCAGTCAGGCTGGAATTATGAGGTCCAGGTGGTCAATCTGACCGACGTCTACGCGGCCATGAATTTGACCGGGCCGCAGGCGCGGGCCGCTCTGCAACCCCTCACCGACATCGACCTCAGCAACGAGGCTTTGCCCTATATGGCTGCCCGCCGCGGCCTGATCGCCGGGGCGCCGGCCATTGTTTTGCGCATCGGCTTTACCGGTGAGCTGGGCTATGAGATTCACGTTCCGGCCGGGTACGGGCTGTACCTGTGGGAAACTTTGCTGGAGGCCGGCCAACGGTTCGGCATCACCCCCTTTGGGGTGGAGGCCCAGCGGATTATGCGGCTGGAAAAGGGCCATTTCATTGTGGGCCAGGATACGGACGGCCTGACCGACCCGTTCATAGCCAACCTGGAGGGGGTGGTCAAAATGGACAAGCCTGATTTTGTCGGCAAACCATCGCTGGCTCGGCGACAGGCGCAGGGAGTGACCCAGAAGTTGGTCGGCTACCGTATGCTCGACCCGGCCATTGTGCCGGAGGAGGCCAATCAGATTGTGCGCCCCAACCCCGCCTGGCCCATCGGTCTGGAGATCATCGGCCGGGTGACCAGCGCCCGTTATAGTCCCACCCTGGCGCAATCGATCGGCCTGGGCTGGCTGCCGGTCGAGTTGAGCGAGCCGGGCAGCCAATTCACCGTCCGCATTCGGGGCGAACTGCACCCTGGCCAGGTGGTGCCCCTGCCGTTTTATGACCCGGCGGGTCAAAGATTAAGGAGCTGAGCTATGGCTGATTTCCAACCCATTTTTCGCCGCCCGATCAACCCAACCGATCTTCAATCGCAGGGTCCCCCTGCGCCGGCCCCGCTCACCCTGGTCGATCTGACCGGCGCGCCGGTGGTGCTGGTGCAAGGCCAAGCTGAAGTGATTTTGCAAAAACAGTTTGGGGGTGTGCCCGCCAAACCGGGTGAACTTCTCGACGTGGGCGACGGCCTGTTGGCTCGCCTGACTGCCAGTAAGTTTTATCTCTTTGGCCGCGCCCCTGCGGCCAACCTGCCCTCAGCCGCCGACCTCGAGGAGCAGTTGGCCTATGCCACCGATTTGACCCACGGCCTGGCCGTGCTGCGGTTGCAGGGCGCTCAGGCCGCCGAACTGCTCGGTAAAATCTGCGGCCTGGATTTCCACGAGACCGTTTTTCCCAGCGGCCGCGTGGCCCAAACGAGCGCGGCCAAAATAAAAACCCTCATCGCTCGCTGCGACGAGGGTGACACGCCTACCTATTTTCTCCATGTCGACCGGCCCCTGGGCCAGTACTTCTGGGAGGTCGTTTGGGACGCCGGTCAGGAGTTTGGCCTTGGCGTTCTACCTCCGTCATTAAGTTAGGATTGGAGTCGAGGCTTTAGCCGGACGCCGGGGCGTGACCGCCTAAAGGCTCGACTCCGACACCCTAACTTAATAGGATTGATCACCCCTTAATTTCCCGGCCGGCATACTGGCGCTGGTAATACTCCTGGTAGCGCTGGCCGCTCTTGATTTTGCGCCACCACCATTCATTGTCCACGTACCATTTAACGGTTGCTTCGATGGCCTGCTCAAAGTTATAGCGGTTTTGCCAACCTAACGACTGAATTTTGCGGCAATCCAGGGCATAGCGCCGGTCGTGGCCAGGCCGGTCGGTGATCGGTTGGATCAGGCTGTCCGGTTTATGCAGCAGCGCCAGAATCAGCTGGGTCATCTCCAGATTGGTCGTTTCCACGCCGGTACCCAGGTTATAGATCTCGCCGGGCCGGCCCTGGCGCAGCACCACGTCGATGCCGGCGCAGTGATCCTGCACATATTGATAGTCGCGCATCTGCAGGCCGTCGCCATAGAGCGGCAGCGGCTTGTCATCGATGGCATTGGTAATGAAGAGGGGCACCACTTTCTCCGGGAATTGATAGGGGCCGATATTGTTGCTGCCCCGGGTGATGGTCACCGGCAGGCCAAAGCTGGTATAGTAGGCCAGGCACATCAAGTCGCCGCCGGCCTTGCTGGCCGAGTAGGGACTGCGGGTGTGCAGCCGGTCCTCCTCGGTGGAACGTCCCTCCAGCACTTCCCCGTACACCTCATCGGTGCTGATCTGGTGATACCGCTCCACGCCATGCCGTTTGGCCGCCTCTAACAACACGTAGGTGCCATAGACATCGGTTTGAATGAAACTGCCCGGCTCCATGAGCGACCGGTCGACGTGCGTTTCCGCGGCAAAGTTGACCACCGTGTCGATATCGTACTGCTGCATCACTTTTTCCACGGCGGCGGCGTCGCCAATATCGCCTTGCTGAAAGTGGTAGCGGGGGTCATCCGCCACGGGCAGCAGGTTGTCAAGGTTGCCGGCGTAGGTCAGCTTGTCGAACACCACCACCTGGATATCGCTGTATGTCTGCATCATATGATGCACAAAATTAGAGCCAATAAAACCGGCCCCACCAGTGACTAAAATGTTTTTCACAACTAACACTCCCTCCGGGTGCAATGAATGGACTTACTGAAATTCTCGTTATTCTCGTTCCTAAACTCGGTTTGGGAACGAGAATAAAAATCAAGTTTGGCTAACTTTTTTCTTCGATCTTGATGTCGATGATCCGGTCACCGGGCATAGCATCCGGGTTCTGCTGCGGGTCGCGCGGAGTCAATTCTTCAGCCACGTCCATCCCCTCGATCACCCGGCCAATGATGGTGAAATTCGGGTTTAGCTGCGGCACCGCATCGAAGGTGATAAAGAATTGGCCGCCGTTGGTGTTGGGGCCGCTGTTGGCCAGCGACACCAGGCCGGCCTGGTCAAAAGTGCGGGTGGGGGTAACCTCATCGCCGCAGCGGTAGCCGGGAAAACCCACCCCGGTCCCGGTCGGGTCGCCGCCCTGGGCCACAAAGCCCGGCAAAACCCGGTGGAACGTGACGCCTTTATACCAGCCATTCTGGGCCAAGAAAACAAAGCTGTTGACATTGACCGGCGCCGTGTCAGGAAAAAGTTCGATAACGATATCGCCCTTGTCGGTCTCGATGGTGGCAATGTACTCTTTGTCGGGGTCGATGACCTGCTCCGGACCTGCGGCAAACCAGCTCTCGCGCAGTTTCATCAGTTTAATGAAGATATCCAGCCCCTTATAAGATAAGCCAAAAGCCTGGGAAGGAAATTCAACCTGATTGACCACAAACGTGGGCGTCCCGCCCAGGCCGGCGGCGATGGCTGCCTCGTATTCGGCCAGCACTTTGTCGGCGTACATGTCTTCTTCTAACTCTGTCCTGAACCGATCAAGATCGTCTACACCAACTTCCTCGGCGTAACCGACCAGCAGATCGATCATCTCCGCCTCGGGCGTGGAGTTCCAATCCCGTTGGCGTTCGTATATGAGGTCATGCATCTCCCAGAACTTACCCTGGGCCCCGGCTGCTTCGGCCGCTTCAGAGGTGATTTGAGCTTTATCGTGAATCGTGATGAGCGGGAAATGGCGATAGACCACCCGCAGCTCGTCGCCATAAGCTTGTTTGAGTCTCTCCACCACGGGAGAGATACCGGCGCAGCCCGGTCACTGAAAGTCGCCATACTCGATCAGGGTGACCGGCGCATCGGCCGGCCCTTTGGACCACTCGCCCTCAGCCGCGGCAGCGATGCGAGTATTGTCGGGAATGTCAACCGTCTCACACTCGACGGCAGCTTTAGCTGCATCCTCCATTTGACCGACCGCGGTCGTTGGCTCCGCCGTGGCCGGCTCAGCCTGGGCCACCGCTTCAACCTCGCTGGTCGCTTCAGATTGGGCAGGAGCCATACTTTGTTCTGGGGTTGGTTCTGCTGCGCCGCCGCAAGCCGCCAGGGTCAAACCAGCCAACAATAAGCCGGTTAGCCCCCAGAGCAGCAGCCGGGGCAACCAAATATGTTTTAACATTTCTCCTCCTGTAGATAGGGTAATTGATTGCAGCAACACAAATCGCTGTTTGGGGTGGTACCGATGCCGGTCGTTGCAACACACTCACCGTTGAGTCATGCAGGACATTGTACCTTGAGCTTGATACAAGACAAATTTTTGGGGATAATCTACGCTCGTTCCCAAACTATAGTTTGGGAACGAGAAAAAGCCATGGCAGCTACTACTGATGGACAACCACCAGCGTACCGGGGTTATCAGCCGAGGCCGTCACCTGCGTTTGGCCGCTAGGGATCACCGGATCGGCCCACTCAAATAGCTTCTGGGCATTACCGGTCTCCAGGTTAACGCAGCCGTGGCTCATGGGCTGGCCGAAGTTATTGTGCCAGTAGGTGCCGTGGAGGCCATACCCGCCGTAGAAATACATGGTGTAGGGTACTTCCGGCAGGTAGTAACCGGGGCCGGTCATCAGCGCTTTTTCCAATTTCCAATAAATGTGATATTTGCCGGTTACGGTGGGGGTATTGGGTAAACCGGTGGAGGCGGCAAAGGTAAAAACCGGCACGTCGCCTTGCCAGGCAGTTACCTGTTGAGCAGTCAAATTGACCTCGATCCACTTTTCACCGGGGTAGGCGGGCTGATGAGCCAGAACCACATGATCACCCGGCCGGGGCAAAGCAACCTCACCCGTCAAAGCCGGGCCAATCAAGGCAGACGGTTCAATTGAGCCAAAGCCAGACGCCAGGGGTTGAATGAATAGCCCGGCTGCCGGCTCCGTTTGCTCAACCTTTGTTTCCGGGCCAGTTACAGCTACCCCTAATCCATCCGACCGGGCCGGTTGCAGCACCAGCGTGTCAGACTGCGCCGCCAGGCTGACAGGTCTGGCCAATGGATGATTCGTCGTGGCCGGGGTTAAGTCGCTATTACCTTGGTTGATGGCCGTGACGGCCTCGGTCTCCAGGTCACTAGAGGCGACCGGCCACCAGGCAGCCAATGTGTCAGGGGGAACTAGCGCCAGGGCGCCCACGCCAATAGCGGCAAAGCCCAGCACGCTGGTCAATAAAATAATCACCACCAGCGGCCGGATGTTGCGGCGAGCCCGATGAGCCAATACGCCCTTCTTGGCCTGCTTTTGAACTTTACCCGACAGCAACTGTTGGCGAATGGAGGCCTCATCGGTGCGAGACCTGGCCGCAGCAGCGGCGCTCTTGCCGGCCCCGGCGCGCCTTTCGACCTCAGGTATATCAGGTTCCTGCCCCAAACGAGCCCTGGCCCAGCGAATCCCGCCTTTGGCGCGCTCATTGTTTGGCTGCAGGGTTAGCACCCGCTCCAGCACCCGGATGGTATCGGCGGGGGAAGGCAACACAAAGGCCAGCCAGAGCATGGCCGGAATATTCTCGGGGTCCTGTTTTAGAACGGTGATCAGATGAACCCTGGCGACCTTGTCGTTACCGGCCCGGGCAGCCTCGATACCTAAACGTAATTCTTCTGCCAAACGGCTGGGTTTGCTTTCGACCATACTGATTGGGTTAAGAAAATCGTTAGTTACCTAACGATTAACGGAACCGGTGTGTGATGCGTGTTCCGTTTTGCCTGTTGTCACTTGACTACTTTCCGAGAACTCTCCACAGAGGAGTGTGAATAGTTTAGCATATGTTATGTTAGATTGCAATAAGATTGGGAACGATTCCAATTGCTCGTTAAAGTTTGACGGTGTTATAATCAGCTTATGCGCTTTGATATTTTGACCCTTTTCCCGGAAATGTTTGCCGGGGTGTTCGATGCCACCATCATTGGCCGGGCGCGGGCAATGGGAAATGTTCACATTGAACTGCATAACATCCGTGATTACGCTCCTGGCAAACACCGCGTCACCGACGATACGCCCTATGGCGGCGGCGGGGGTATGGTGATAAAACCGGAACCGATCTTCAACGCCGTGGAGGGCGTGCTCCAGGTTGAAATTCCCCAGGCCGGGTATCAACCCCTACTGGCACAGGGCTATCCCCCAATTATCTTACTCACCCCGCAGGGCCGGCTGCTCAAGCAGAGTATCGCCCGTGAGCTGGCAACCCAGGAACGACTGGTGTTGATTTGCGGCCGCTATGAGGGAGTTGATGAGCGGGTGCGGGAACTGCTGGCTACCGACGAAATCTCTATTGGCGATTACGTCTTATCCGGGGGTGAAATTGCGGCTATGGTCCTGGTCGACGTGGTGACCCGGCTTATCCCCGGCGTGCTGGGCGATCCTGAAGCCGCCGCCAAAGACTCCCATGCCGACGGGTTGCTGGAGTATCCCCATTACACCCGCCCGGCCGACTATCGCGGCCGGCAGGTCCCCGAGATACTCCTATCTGGCCACCACGCCAAACTGGCCGAGTGGCGCCGGCAGCAATCTTTGCTCCGCACCCTGGCTCGTCGCCCCGACTTACTGGTTGAGGCCAATTTGTCCGAGGCCGACCGGAAATTTTTGGCCGGATTGCCGCCAAAGGATGAGCAGAATTCGTAGAAAAATCCGCTCTTGTTTGACGGGTCTGTCCCAGATTTTAGGACAGACCGGGGGGATTTCGGGGGGTGTCCCCCCGTTCCCCCCTGTGCTTTCCAAAATTTGGGACGTACCCTGTTTGACCTTATCTTGGCAATTGTGGTATAATTTCTTTTTGTGTCTGGCGGGCGGCAAGAGGGCCTGCTCTTTTTTGGTAGATAAGCTAAACCCAACTTATTTGAGGTAGGAAATATGGCTCACGGCATTGATCTGATCCAATCGACTGAACAACTCACCGAAGATCGACCGGATATCCAACCGGGTGATACTGTTAACGTTCACCTGCGCATCGTCGAAGGTAACCGCGAGCGAATACAGGTTTTTCAGGGTGTCGTCATCGGCCTTAAAGGCGGGGGGATGAATCGACTGTTCACCGTCCGCCGGATTGCGGCCCACGGCATTGGGGTGGAACGGACCTTTCTTTTCCATTCGCCTCGGATCGAAAAGATCGAGGTGTTGCGCCACGCCAAAGTACGCCGGGCCAAGCTCTATTACCTGCGGGAGCGCAGCGGCAAGTCGGCCCGGCTGAAAGAAAAACGCCTTTCCTGAGTTCATGTCACCCTTAAACCAATCAAGTTGGCCAACGTTGGACAAAGAAATAGCCCTGCTGGCGCAGGGCTATCGTTTTGTGGCGGGTCTGGATGAAGCCGGCCGCGGCGCCTGGGCCGGCCCGGTAGTGGCCGCGGCCGTTATTTTGCCGTTGGACCGCCTGGCGACGGCCAACACGCTCATTGGGGTGAACGACTCCAAAAAATTAACCACGGCGCAGCGAGTGCAATTCTTTGAATTGATCCAACAAACCGCCGTAGCTACAGCAGTGGGGATTGCGCCGGCGGAGATGGTCGATGAACGCAATGTGATTGGCGCTACCCGTTATGCCATGCGGCAGGCATTGGCCGGGCTAAAGCCGACTCCCGACTATTTATTGATCGATCACCTCAAGTTACCCTCGATAAATCTACCGCAAACTGCCTTTTCCAAAGCCGACTGTATCTCCCTGACCGTGGCGGCCGCCTCGATCGTCGCCAAAGTAACTCGGGACCGGCTGATGCTGGCGTACAGCGCCCAATACCCCGGCTACGCCTTCGAGCGGCACAAGGGCTACGGCACCAAAGCCCACCAGGCTGCCCTGGCCCAATTGGGGCCGTGTCCGTTGCACCGGCTAAGTTACGAACCACTACAGCTTTTGGAACTGACCCGGACAGCCCAGAGCTAGGCCAGGCTGGTTAACAGTTCTGCCAGCAGGGCCGCCCGGAGCGGCAGGGCATCCAGCTCGGTGTACTCGGTCAGGGCATGAGCCCCACCGCCCAGCGAGCCGAGGCCGTCCAGAGTAGGTACGCCCAGGGCGGCCACAAAATTGCCGTCGCTGCCGCCGCCGGAGCCGATTTTGCCCACGTCAAAACCCAGACGGTTGGCAATCGCCCGAGCCTGTTCAAACAGGGCCAACCCGGCGGGCGTCTCCTCAAACGGCCAACGATTGAGGCCACCCGTCACTTCCAGCCGGCAGCCGGGAAGGTACGGCTGTAATCCGAGAATTTTTTGGCTAAATTCCTCGCCGTCGGCGCGGCTCATCACCCGCAGATCGATCTCAGCCCGAGCCTGGCGAGCGACAATGTTGGGTCGCTCGCCGCCGGCAATGACCCCCACATTCACCGTGATCCCCCGCTCAAGATCAGTCATAGCGTGCAAAGCCTGAATCTGGCGGGCCAACTCCTCGATGGCGCTGACCCCTTTTTCCGGCTCGATGCCGGAGTGAGCCGGCACGCCGGTAATGGTCAGGTCAAATCGACCCACCCCCTTGCGCCAGGTGGTCAGCGGCCCACCCCGGGAACCCTCCAAAACCAGGCAGGTTTGGCTTTTTTTGCCTTCAGCTTCAATTAACGCTCGCGATGTGGGGCTGCCGATCTCTTCATCCCCGGTCAGTAGGAAGACCAATTTGCCGCGAGGCTGCCGGCCCAGGTGTTGAAGGGCCTTGAGAGCAAACAGGCCAATAACGATTCCGCCCTTCATATCGTGGACGCCCGGCCCCAGGCCGCGGCCGTTTGCGATGGTAAAGGGACGCTTGTGGGCCTCGCCCAGCGGCCACACGGTGTCAAAATGGCACAGCAACAAGATCTGCCGGCCGCCCTGACCGTAAGTCAGCGTATAATGGTTACCCAGTTCGGTCTGCGGATGCACAGCCGTTAAGCTGGCCCCGGTTTCAACAAAGGCATTCACGATCATCTGGCCCATGCTGTCCACAGCTGCTTTATTGAAAGTGGGTGAGTCGTGGTTGACCCATTGGGCCAACATTTCAACCATCGCCGGTTGTTGACTTTGGAGGTAAGCCAGAATTTGACTCATCAGGCTAAATCTGCTCCGTTGATCACGCGGACGTATTCGGCTAAGGTGATGATTTGAGTTCCCAGGAACTGGCCATGACTACGCTGAAAGGTAAAACCGTGCCGCTCATAAAATTTTCTGGCCGCCGTATTAGAACTCTGCACCGACACAAAACATTGCTCAAAGCCAGCCTCAGCCAGCGCAGCAAAGCCGGTTTTCAAAATATCTGTACCGATGCCAATGTGTTGAAACGGGGGCAAGACATAAAGCCGCACTAACTCGGCCCGTAATTGGGTAGGATGGTAACGCTGTAAAAAATGACCAAATCCAACGATCTCATCCTCGACTTCGGCTACATAGAACCAATGGCCGGGCGCGTCAATGCCTTCGGCCAGGTTTTCGGGTTTATAAGCCCGGGTCAAGAATTCGCGACGATTTTCAGGCGCAATCGTCCGGTCATAGGTTGCTTCCCACGTAATCCGGGCAACCTGGGCAATCTGCGGCAGGTCGGCCTGGCTGGCCAAACGTACCAAGTGCAGCTTGGTAAGGGCAGGTTGGTCAATCACTTTTTTCTTCATCCACGGATCCCTTTAGCTATTATCCAGACAAGCCATATCTGTCTCAGCCCACCGGGCTGACCAAATTGGTTCTTCTCCGGCCAGCCAGGCTGGTAATCTACGGATATTTTTATATTAGTCGGGGTGAACCCCGCTGACCCAGGAAGTAAAATCAGAGGTGGTGGGTAACACAACCCGCTCCAACCGGTAGATATTGGGCATTTGTGGGGTGATACTACGCGCAAAACCGTTGATCACATAGCCACGCCAAAAATAAGTTTCAAAAATATCTCGAGTGGATTCGCGCCAACCGCGGGCCAGGCTCAAATTAACCCGCTTGATAGCATTTAGATCAGGCGGGATCTGCACCAAGACCACCTCTTCTTCCAGTTCCAGGTCGGTTGCCACCGGGCGCGGTAAATCTTCTTCCCAGGCCACGTAATTGGCCAGGGGATATTTTTTCTCTTTGAGCCAATCTTCGGCCCGCGGCCGAGGCGCAGAGCTGCGGATCCGCTCGCGGACGCGGTCACTCAACAATTCCCACTCCAGCAAAAAGCGATCGGTCGAGAGACCCATCTGCAGCGGATTACTGACGGCGCCATAGATGTCGCGGGCATAATGGCGGACGATTCCGCCGAGTTTTTCGATATTGAGCGTGGCGTTTTTGCCCAGCAGAGGATCGTAGGTCCACACAATCAAATCAATACCCTGGCGCAGCATCTGATCCCGCTGAGCCAGCTTCAATTTCATGCCGATGCCCTGGTTTTGATAATTCGGCAGCACCCCCATCCGCTGCGAAAACAGATACAGCTTTTTCCCCGACATACCCAAATAACCGTAGACAAAACCTACCAGGTCGAGGCCATCATATGCGCCTAAAAGAACACCGCCGTTATGGGCCGCCGAGATAAGCTGGGTATAGGGAAAAACCATCAAATCAGTAAAGCCCCAGGTAGCCCGCTGAATCTCGTGGCATTTACGCAAATCAGTCAATGTGTTGATAGGGCGGATTCTGATATCCATCATTGAGCCTTGTACAAATTATTGCAGACTGAGTCTCAATTGGTTTAGCCAACTTGGATCAAAGTATATCATTCTTAAATCAAGGCGGCAAGGGGGAGATTTCTTCCAGGTGCGTCCAGAATTTTAGGTGGGTAAGGTGACCGGCACTTTCACCACGATTTCTGAGCAAAAATTAAGGCGATTTGACTGCAATTCCAAGCCAGGATGAGTTGGAAGTGCCGGTCACCTAAAAAATTGGACAGACCCATTTCTTCCCTGCCCAACGTTGACTGTCAACTCATTTTTGCAACTGGTCGGATGATGTTAAAATAGGTACAATTGCTGGTTTGAGGATTCAGAGATCGGGTTGGTTGGTTAGGTATTGTTTCCTTGGGTAACGAACGATCAGATCCATCATAATGCCAGCAAAGGACTGTTAAAATTATATATTAAGGAGAAAGATTATGGCAAAAGAGTACCTGGTGGTGACCACAGTGGGACCGGATCGACGGGGCATTGTGGAAAAAATTACGGAAGTGATCGTGAGTCATCATGCCAACATCGAGGAGAGCCGGATGGCTCGGCTAGGCGGTGAATTTGCCGTTATTATGCTGCTGGCACTGCCCGGTGAAGCCGAGGAAAAACTCCTCACCGGGTTGGAAAGTTTGAAGGAATTCAACCTGACGGTCATTAGTCGCCCCACCAATCTGTCCAGATTGGAAAAATTTCAGGGTTTTGTGCCTTTCGAAATCTCCGTCATTGGCGCCGACCACGAGGGGATTGTCCACCGCGTGGCCCACTATCTGGCTTCTCAAAAGATCCAGGTCGAGACGATGGACACTCACGTGGGCCGGGCCCCCACCACCGGAACGCCCATCTTCTCCATGCACGCTATGATCCAGGCGCCGCCGGAACTAAGCCTGCCTGAACTGCGCCGTAAGCTGGCTGAACTGGCCGACGAGCTGGGGGTGGACATTGAAGTGAAACTACCGGTCAACTGATGGATTTTAGAGACAAGAAAGTATTGATTACCGGCGCGTCGCGCGGTATTGGTCGGGCCACGGCTATTGCTTTTGCTAAGGCCGGGGCGCAGGTAGCCATTCATTACCGCCAGCAGCGCCAGGCCGCCGCGGAAGTGCAGGCCACGTTGACCGGTACCGGCCACATCATCGTCCAGGCCGATGTGGCGGACCCCCTGGCCGTGGAACGAATGGTCACCGAGACCATCACCGCGTTGCGGCAAATCGACATTCTGGTGAACAGCGCCGGTGTTTTCTATGACCATCCGCTGGATAAGGTCAGCTATCAGGAATGATAATACTATGCTCTTTTTGGCCTCCCAGGGGGCCGAATTCATCACCGGCGGCATCATCGACGTCAACGGCGCCAGTTATCTGCGGTCCTGAGCAATGAGTTCCCCGACAATTACTCACCCAACCCTGCCCCCCCCCCGCCTGGCCCGGTACAATCGTCTGTTGCTGGCGGTCTCAGTGTTGATTATCGCCGGATTTTTCCTTTTTCCGCCGGTAACCATTCTGGATAAAACCCACCTGATCGGTTACGCCATCTGCCACCAGATCCCCGACCGGACCATCCACATCGATGGCACACCTTTGCCGCTCTGCGCCCGCTGCACCGGCATCTACCTAGGGGCGTTAATGGGGCTGGTCGGCTTGACCCTGCTGAAACGCTATCGCTCGACCGAATTTCCCCCGACGCTGGTGCTGGGGGTGCTGGTGAGCTTTATCGCGGTAATGGGTTTTGACGGAGTGAACTCTTACCTGACTTTATTGAGAGGACCGCATCTATACGAACCGCACAACTGGCTACGGCTAACGACCGGCACGTTCAATGGACTGGCGCTAAGTGTGATCGTTTTTCCGGTCATCAGCGCCAGCCTGTGGCATACCAGCTTGCTCAAGCCCGAACGGGTTCTTAACAACTTCAAGGAACTGGCGCTCTTTTTGATCGGGGGAGGGCTGATCATCCTGCTGGTGTTGTGGCAGCAGCCGTTCCTGCTCTATCCACTGGCGATTCTGAGCACGGTGGGGGTGCTGCTAATGCTGGGGTTGGTCAATATGGGCCTGGTTCTGATTGTCACTCGCCGGGAGGGTTACGCTCGTGGTTGGAGCGATGTGGTCCTACCGGCGGCTATGGGTTTGGCCGTTTCTTTTCTGCTGATCGGCGGGATGGATTGGCTGCGGGCGACTGTTACCAAAGCCGTCGGCCTGCCCTTTTAGCCTCAGACCGGGACCAATAGTTCATTGCCGGAGCGTTCCAGGCAAAGGTACAATATCAAAAAAGATTGATCAATTCGAGCATATCAGATGCTAAAGCAAGCTACTCAACTTTTTATCAAAGCGCTAATTATCGGCCTTCTTATCAATTTATTCTTACAACAAATCCCCGCAACCACACCTTCAACTGTCGAAAAAGTAAATCAGTTCGAGAATCGACACGCTCTCGAACAGTCTGATCCGTTCACTTCAAGCGGTCCCTTCAAATAGCTCGAAGGATAGGTACAGCGATAATCTGAGGGCTCATGTTCAGAACAAGTGCTTATTATGTAGGGGCGCAAGGCCTTGCGCCCCTACCGTGCATTTGTATTTAACATGAGCGAACCTGAGTACACATACAAAGGCGCGTTTAGCCGGACTTACCGCTAAACTCCGCAGACCTGCCGGGTCTTGAAAACCCGACAGGTCTTATTTTGGTTTATCGGCGGTTATCGTTACACCCAGCCCCGCAGCTTGGCCGCCTCGGCCACCCGCTCCACGGCCACCAGATAAGCCGCCAGGCGGTTGTGCACCCTCTTGGCCTGGGCCATCTTATGGACGGCGTGGAAGGCGGCGGTCATCTTCTTATCCAGTCGCTCATACACCATTTCCAACGGCCAGTAATAATTGTAAGCGTTTTGAACCTGCTCAAAATAGCTCACCGTAACCCCGCCGGCGTTGCACAGAAAATCGGGAATAACGTAGACCCCTTTGACATGCAAAATCTGGTCTGCTTCCGGGGTGGTGGGACCGTTGGCCAACTCGGCCACAATCTTGGCGCTGATATTGGGCGCGTTGGCCTCGGTGATCACATTTTCAAGCGCGGCGGGGAAGAGGACCGTCACATCCAGTTCCAACAGCTCCGCGTTGGTGAGGGGTGTGGTGTGTGGCATCTCCACCACCGAGCCGGTTTCGTGCTTATATCTCATCGTGCTTTCAAAACCAAGCCCATCTTCCTGGTAAATGCCGCCTTTCGAGTCAGACACGGCCACCACCCGCATACCCAGAACCTCTTCGGCCAGTTGGTGGGCGTGTTGCCCGGCATTACCGTAACCCTGAATGGCCGCGGTCGCTCCACGCAGATTCAGCCCCAACACCTGGCCGGCTTCGCGCGTGGTATAGATGCCGCCTCGGGCCGTGGCATCGTCCCGGCCGGCCGAACCGCCCAGCGCTAATGGCTTGCCGGTGATAACGCCGGGGATCATGTAGCCGCGAATGATACTGTACTCGTCCATCATCCAGGCCATGATCTGCGGGTTGGTGTAAACATCCGGGGCGGGGATGTCGGTCTGCTCGCCCAGGATTTTCCAGACCGCCCGGATGTAACCCCGGGCCAGCCGCTCCTGCTCGGTTGGCGACAGCTCTTTGGGATTGCAGGTCACCCCGCCTTTGCCGCCGCCCAGCGGAATATCGACCACGGCCGTTTTCCAGGTCATCCAGGCCGCCAGGGCCTTGACCGTATCAAGGGTTTCATCGGGATGCCAGCGCAGGCCACCCTTGCACGGGCCGCGGGCATCGTTGTACTGCACCCGGTAGCCCTGAAAAACTTTCACGCTGCCGTCGTCCATGCGGACCGGAATACTGACGATCAACTGGCGCAGCGGCTCCCGCAGCAGGGCGTGGGTAGCCGGATCCAAACCCAAAATAGCCGCGGCCTCGTCGAGTTGGTGTTGCGCGATCTTGAAAGGATTTGTTTCAGACATAGTAAGAATCTCTCCATCAATTAATCAACAATAGAAACAAAAAAAGCGAACCCCTTTCCAAAAGGTCCGCCCCAATTCAACCCGAGCTCATCTTATGCATACACCTCCTTGTGTACTGTACTTGATCTAAAATCCTCCAGAAAAGTTTTGCGGGGATTAGGGGCAATACATTTCAAATAAGAGAGAGCGGTTTAAACCACATCTCCAGGGCTAAGCCGTGATGCCCGCCTGCGCGGGCAGAGGACTCTTCGTCCGCGTAGGCGGACGACCGGCTTTAGCCCTATAGGAGCGATTTCAATCGCTTATTTGAAAAGTATTAGGATTAGGGGACACTTGCACCTGGGCGCAAGTGCAGGTGTTAGGTGATGAAAAACAAAGAAAAAATCCCCTAATCTCCTAATCTCCGCTCAAAATGAGTGGGAAAAACTTTTCTGGACATCTATAATTGACTGGCCTACTATCTAAGCCTGCAACTGCTCCCGCAGCATCTGCTCGACCAACTGAGGGTTGGCTTTGCCCCTGGTAGCTCGCATTACCTGGCCAACCAGGAATTTAATGACCGTCTCCTTACCGCCCCGGAACTGTTCCACCGGCCCGGGGTTGTCGGCGATGACCTGCTGCACGGTTGAGAGCAGTTGCCCGGCGTCGCTGATCTGCTCCAGGCCCAATTCTTTGATGATCTCGGCCGGTGAGCGGCCGGATTCAAACATCACCCCAAAAACCTGCTTGGCCCCGGTCTGGTTAATGGTATTGGCATTGACCAGCTCGATCAGGCTGACCAAGTGCTCCGGCTGCAACTTCAACCCGGCCATATCAGCGCCGCTTTCACCCAGCAGCCGGAACAGCTCGCCTGAGACCCAGTTGCTGATCAACTTGGGCGTCACCCCGACCGAGTTTGCCGCGGCGGCGACAGCCCGGTCGAAAAACTCGGCCACACTCCGATCCTCCACCAGCACCGCCGCTTCTTTCTTGGACAAGTCATAAGCGGTCTTGTAGCGAGCCAGCTTGGCGTCGGGCAATTCCGGTACTTTGGCTTTGACCTGCTCGATCCAGGCCGGCTCCAGCTCCAACGGCGGCAGGTCCGGCTCCGGGAAGTAACGATAACCGGTGTCGCCCTCCTTACTACGTTGCAAAAAGGTGACGCCGCGATTCTCATCCCAACCCATCGTCACCTGCTCGATGACACCGCCTTCGTGCAGCACTCTGGCCTGCCGCTCGATCTCGTAAGCAATGGCGTTGCGCACCGAGCGGAAGGAGTTGAGATTCTTGATTTCTACCTTGACGCCCCACCGGCCTGTCTCGACATCCATCAGCGACAGGTTGACCTCGCAGCGCATAGCCCCTTTTTCCATATCACCGCTGCTGATGCCCAGGTAACGGACCAGTTGGCGTAGCTTGGTCACGTAGGCGTAGGCTTCGTCGGCCGAGTTGATATCGGCCTCGGTAACGATCTCCATTAACGGCACCCCGGCCCGGTTGAGATCAACCAAGCTGTGCTCGTTGACGTGGACCAGCTTGCCGGTATCTTCTTCCAGGTGGACCCGGCGAATCCGCACCCGCTTGGGGCCATTGCCGGCCTCGGTTTCGATATCTACGTAGCCGTTCAGGCAGAGAGGCAATTCGTACTGGGAAATCTGGTAACCTTTGGGCAGGTCGGGATAAAAGTAGTTTTTGCGGGCAAAAACGTTGTGGCGCTGAATCTCGCAGTTGAGGGCCAGGCCGAGCATCACCGTGTACTCCACCGCCTTCTCATTGATCACCGGCAGGGTCCCCGGCATCCCCAAACAGACCGGGCAAACGTGGCTGTTGGGCGGCGCGCCAAAGATATCGGCGCTGCAACCGCAGAACATTTTGCTTTTGGTATTTAACTCGACATGGACTTCCATGCCGATGATGGGTTGGTATTTCATACTCCAGCCTGGGCCAATTTTCCGGCGCGCCGACCACATTATAATCAATAATCAGCGGAGAGGCAACGACAAGTGACCGGCACTTCTAAAGTGCCGGTCACTTGAAATGTTACACAATCAACATGGCATCGCCAAAGGAGTAAAAGCGATATCGCTCGGCAATAGCCACCTCATAAGCCCGGCGGATCAGCTCCGGTCCGGCAAAGGCGCTAACCAGCATCAGCAAGGTCGATTTAGGCAGGTGAAAGTTGGTCAGCAACACGTCCACTGCCCGGAAGGTGAAGCCGGGGTAGATGTAGAGATCAGTTTCTTCTTCAATGGCGCTAACAGGTTTCCACGGACACCCCGCCCCGCCCCCCCTACCAGTGGAGGAGCAGCTCGGCCCCAATTCCCCCCCTAAAAGGGGGGGTGAAGGGGGGGTAAATGTGCTGGCCTCCTTGAGCGAACCCGTCACTCCGGCGCTGCGCAAGGCCGCGGTTTCCAGCGTCCGAACCGCAGTCGTGCCCACAGCGACCAGCCGCCCACCGGCCAGTTTAGCCTGGTTGATGCGGTGAGCCGTGGCGACGCTCAGGCGGGCGTACTCCCGGTGGATGGCGTGCTGCTCCACCTGCTCGGCTGTGACCGGCTTGAAAGTGTCCAGGCTGATGTGCAGGGTTACATAATCCAGCAACACGCCTTTGTCTCGCAAGGCCAGCAGAATTTCCGGGGTAAAGTGCAGCCCGGCTGTGGGCGCCGCCGCCGAGCCATCGATCCGGCTGAAGACGGTCTGGTAACGCTCGCCGTCCTCTAAAACCGTGTGGATATACGGCGGCAGCGGCGTGTGCCCAACTTCGTCCAGCAGGTCGTTAATGGGTTGGCTGAATTGGACCAACCGGCGCGACTCGCCCAGCTCTTTTTTGATCGTGACAAAAAGTGAAGCAGAGGAGCAAGGGTGCAAGGGGGCAGGGGAGACTTTCCCCTCTGCCCCTCTGCCCCCTTGCTCCTCTGCTCCCCTGCCCCCCTGCCCCTCTACCGCTATCTCCACCACCACCCCCGGCCGCAGCCGCTTGCCGCCGACCAGGGCTTCCCACTGCACCTCATCGAGCTGCTTGAGCAGCAAAATCTCCACCTGACCGCCGCTTTGCTTGCGACCAAACAACCGGGCCGGGATGACCCGCGTATCGTTGGCAATCAAAATGTCGCCGGGGTGGAGAAGGTCTATGATGTCAGCAAAGGTGCGATGGCTGAGCTGGCCGGCGCGCCGATCCACGACCAGTAACCGGGAGGCGTGGCGAGGTTCGATGGGGGTCTGGGCAATCAACTCCGGGGGCAGGTAATAATCGAATTGGCGGATGTCCACTTATTTGACCTCGAAGACCTCGATCCGCTGGGGGCGAGTCCAGTCCCCTTCAACGCCGGCGATGTCGGTGGCCCGCATTTTCAACTCATAAGTGCCTGGCGTCAACCCGATCCAGGTGTGGCAAAGCGACCAGGTAGACGAGGGATATTTCAGTTCAATCGGATTGAGTCGCCGGGTCAACCCCTTCTCCCCGACCCGTTGGCAGTTAGAGGAGGGCAAGAGCATAAATTCTGGAGAGGCGACGCCATTGGGCCAGCCCAATACTTGCATCTTCCCCAGGTAATCGGGAAAAGCCGCCGGTCCGCCGCTCTGTTCACTGCGGACCAGTTGGCCGTTGACCCAGATATCGACCCGGCCAAATTTGCTACCGCGGCTGAGGTGATAGCTCTCGATATGTAAAGGGTACCCTACTGCCACTTGGAAAGTTGGTTGGGCCGGCAGGTGAACATATTCTTGACTCATTTCTACTTCGCCATCCTTAAACGCCGCCTGGCGGACGGGCACAAATTTGTAGGCAGCGGCAAAGACAGAATGGGGTGGTTGAACTGAGTTGCGCCCTCCCCCTCCCAAACTTAGCTCAGCGGGCACTTCACATCCAACTAAAACCAAAAGCAGGGGCAGCAGGCCCAGCATAAACCAAACGTAATATCGTCTGGCGATAAGCAGCGATTCAGCCATAATGGCCTCCTTTCAACCCCGATAACTAAAACCTGGCTGACTGACAAATTTAACATTCAAAGTTGACCAGTAATAATTGCTCACGGATTTTCACAGATTTACACGGATTTAATAAAAAAACACAAGAAATCAGTGTTCATCCGCGTTAATCCGTGAGCTATGTTAAAAGTATCAGCCAATCAGAACTAAAACAGCGGCGGCTGCTCCAACCGTTCCGGCGGAGTTAGCCCCAGGTGCTGGTAAGCCCGGGCCGTCGCTACCCGGCCGCGAGGCGTGCGATCCAAAAAGCCAAGCTGGAGCAGGTACGGCTCGACCACGTCCATGATGGTGTTGCTCTCCTCGCTCACACTGGCGGCGATGGTGTCCAGGCCAACCGGCCCGCCGCCAAACTTCTCGATGATCGAGGCCAGGACCTTGCGGTCCAGGTCATCCAGCCCCAACGAGTCGACATTGAGCAGGGTCAGGGCCTCGTGGGCCACCGCCTGGGTGACGACGCCATCGGCCCGCACCTGGGCAAAGTCCCGCGCCCGCTTGAGCAGGCGATTGGCAATGCGGGCCGTGCCGCGCGACCGTTGGGCGATCTCCCGCGCTCCGGCCGGCTCGACCGGCACATGCAAAATAGTCGCCGAGCGGCTGACAATCTGTTGCAGCTCCTCTGGCGAGTAAAATTCCAGCCGGAAGACGGCCCCAAAGCGATCCCGCAATGGCGAAGCCAGCAGGTCGAGCCGGGTAGTGGCCCCCAGGGTGGTAAAGTGGGGTAGCTTGAGGCGGATGTTGCGGGCGCTCGGCCCTTTGCCGATGACGATATCGAGAGCGTAATCCTCCATCGCCGGGTAGAGCACCTCTTCCACCGCCCGGCCCAGCCGGTGAATCTCGTCGATAAAAAGCAGGTCGCCCTTGCGCAGGTTGGTCAAAATGGCGGCCAGGTCGCCGGCCCGCTCGATAGCCGGGCCGGAGGTAATCTTCAAGTTGACGCCCATCTGGTGGGCAATCAGGTTAGCCAGGGTAGTCTTGCCCAGGCCGGGCGGGCCGTACAGCAGAATGTGGTCCAGGGCCTCGCCGCGCTGCTGGGCCGCCTGGATCAAAATCTGGATATTTTCCTTCACGGAGGCCTGGCCGATGTAACCGGCCCAGTCGGTGGGCCGCAGGCTGGCATCCAGCCGTTGTTCCGCTGATTGCAAACCGGGAGAAATTGGTCGTTCGTCCATAGGTGTGATTATACCATACAACGCCGGGATGCGTCCATCGTCAAAACATTCACTACCGCAATTTGGAGGTTAGGAGTATAATGGGTGACTGTGGCAAGTAGCAAGTAGCAAGTAGCAGGTGGCAAGTGGCAAATGGCAAGTCGCAGGTGGCAAGTCGCAAGTGACGGTCTGCAACCTGTTACCTGCAACTTGTTACCTGCAACCTGTACAGTTCAAACCTGAATGGAGGTCAATGATGACAAAAACGGTGGTAATCGTCGGTTCTTTGGATACCAAAGGGCAGGAGTTCAAGTTTATCAAAGAACTCATCGAACAAGCCGGTCTTAAAACCCTGGTGGTCGATTTTGGGGTGATGGGCGAGCCGCCCTTTGCGCCGGATATCAAGCGCGCTGAAGTGGTGCAGGCCGGCGGCGGCGATGTGGCCCGCCTGGCTTCCGGCGAGCACAAGGATGAGGCCATGAAAACAATGGCCGCCGGCCTGGCTGTGGTCGTCCGCCGCCTGTACGACGAGGGCAGGCTGGACGGGATCATCGGCATGGGCGGCAGCGGGGGTACCGCCATCGCCACGGCCGGAATGCGCACCCTGCCGGTCGGCGTGCCCAAGGTGATGGTCTCGACCCTGGGCGGCGGCGACGTGAGCGCCTACACCGGGGCCAAGGATATCACCTTTATGCCCTCGATTGTGGATGTGGCCGGGATCAACAGCATCAGCGCGGCCATTTACGCCAATGCCGCCGGCGCCATCGCCGGGATGGTAAAAATGGCCAGGCCGGACGTGGGCCAGGCCAAACCGCTCATCACCGCCTCGATGTTCGGCAACACTACCAAAGCGGTCGACCAGGCGCGGGCAATATTGGAGCAGCACGGCTACGAGGTACTGGTCTTCCACGCCACCGGCAGCGGCGGCAAAACAATGGAAAGCCTGATCAGCGACGGCTACATCGTCGGCTCGCTGGATATCACCACCACCGAGCTGGCCGACGAGGTCTGCGGCGGCGTGCTGAGCGCCGGGCCGCAGCGGGGCCTGGCCGCCTCCAAAGCCGGCATCCCGGCGGTGCTGGTGCCCGGCTGCGTGGATATGGCCAACTTCTGGGGCATCGACACCGTGCCGGAGAAATACAAAAAGCGCAACCTGTACGAGTGGAATCCCCAGGTAACCCTGCTGCGAACTAACGTCGAAGAAAACATCAAAATCGGCAACATGATTGCCGCGGCGGCCAACGCCGCCACCGCGCCGGTAGCGATTTTGCTGCCGCTCAAAGGCGTGTCGATGCTGGACAGTCCGGGCGGTCGCTTCTGGGACCCTGAGGCCGACCGGGCCTGCTTTGAAGCCATCAAGCACAACGTTAAGGCAAATATACCGGTCATCGAGTTAGACTACAACATCAACGATCCCGAATTTTCCGGCAAGGCTGCTGAGACGCTGTTGGAGATGTTGAAGCGGTAGAGCGGGGAGCGTGAAACGAGGAGCGTAGGGCGGGGAGCGGGAAGCGGAGAGTGATGCGTGAAACTCAATAGAGTCGTTGCAGAATAAAAAGCGTGGGAGAAAGTCCACAGATTTTCACAGATAAACACTGATAAATGGATTAAATCTGTGAAATCTGTGTCCATCTGTGGACTGAAGTGGTGATTGAATTACTCAGAACCTTATTCTGTAACAACTCTAACCACGTTTCACGTTTCACGCATCACGCATCACGTTTCACGCCCCCTTGTGGCAAGCAGAATATCCAATCAACATTAATATGACGAAGGAGACTAATTACAATGGCACTTTCACGTCAAGAAATTTTGAAGCGGCTGCGGGCGCAGCAGGCGGCGGGCAAGCCGATTGTGGGCTGTGGGGCCGGTACGGGCATCTCGGCCAAATTTGCCGAGGCCGGCGGGGCCGACCTGATCATCATCTACAATTCCGGACGCTACCGGATGGCCGGGCGGGGGTCGCTGGCCGGGCTGATGCCTTACGGCGACGCCAACGGCATCGTGGTCGAGATGGCCGCCGAAGTGCTGCCGGTGGTCAAAGATACGCCGGTGCTGGCCGGCGTGTGCGGCACCGACCCGTTCCGGCTGATGCCGATCTTCCTCAAACAGTTGAAAGAGATGGGTTTCTCCGGGGTGCAGAACTTCCCCACCGTCGGCTTGATGGATGGCACCTACCGGGCCAATCTGGAAGCGACCGGTATGGGCTACGATAAGGAAATCGCCATGATTGCCCAGGCCCACGAGTTAGACCTGTTTACCTCGCCCTACGTGTTTGACCCGGACCAGGCCAAAGCCATGGCCGAAGCCGGCGCCGACCAACTGGTGGCCCACGTTGGGTTGACCACGGCCGGCAGCATCGGCGCGGCGGTGGCCTTTACCCTGGACGAGGCCATTGAGAAAGTGATGGCCATGGCCGAAGGCGGCCGCAAAGTACGCCGCGACATCCTGGTGATCTGCCACGGCGGGCCGTTCGACGAGCCGGACCAGGTCGGCCAGGCGTTGGTCAGGATGCCTGGCATCGCCGGCTTCTTCGGCGCCTCCTCCATCGAGCGGCTGCCCACCGAGCGGGCCATCCGCGGTCAGGTGGAGGCTTTCAAGAATTTGAAGGTGGCCTGATATCCCAACCCCATATGATGTTAAAACGGCCAAGGGCAGGTCTGAGACCTGCCCTTGCTTTTATGAAATTGTATGCTGATGAACCGGGGCCTACCCGTTTTTTGAGATTAGCAGCTCGTCAGCGCTGCCGACACACTCGGCCCTCACATAGATGACATAGCTGGCCGATTCGTGCTGAACCGGTCGGATAGAGTGGGTTTTCCCTGTGACCATGGCCGCCACCATAGGGTCTCTGTGGCCGCCAACCCCCAGCAGACTCAGCAGCCCGCCTTCACGCCCCAAAACACCCATATCCTCATAGTTGGCGCAGGGGGCCATCTTCTGATGGTGGCCGGCTCCGAACAACGCAGTCTCAACCGACGCAGCGTTGGCCATAGCCGGGACTGCGGCCAGACTCAGCAAAAATATCGCTGCCAGAAGCAAACGTACCCCCCCTGGGTTGACCCGGACAGGCCTGCCCTGGGCAGCGACTTCACCTCGCCGCGTCTCCTCTACCTTCGGCCGCCTTTCTTTATCCCGGCCACATCCCAACAATCCATTCGTTGCAAACATCGTGACACCTCCATTTTGTGCTAATATTTTAAAACCGATTTTGACTCCAGTCTACCGCCTGACCGTTAGAAAAACTGTGGTCATTACCGTTAGATACAATCAATTTTTTAATCTAACGAAAATTCCTTGACATTGACCCCAAAACCCCCTAAAATTTAGTGAAGTGGGGGCGTTTTCAACATCGGGAAGATCAAACGATATCTTCCATTCCTCAATTTCTTTTCCGTGACTTGTCCTGCTGACATCGCGAAATAACTGAAGGCTGGCTACAGATGACCCTGGTCGTACGCCTGTTAGGCCAAATCGAAATTAGCCGGGCTGAACAGACTGTCTCCGGGCGCGGGGCTAAACCGGTGGCCTTGCTGGCCTATCTGCTGGTAACGGGGAAACCTCACCCCCGCCAGCATCTAATCGACCTGCTTTTCGATGGGCCGGCCGACCCCAAAGGCAGCCTGCGCTGGACCATGGCTGAACTCCGCCAGGTAATTGGCCCCGGCTATCTCCTGGCCGACCGGCAAGAAGTGACCTTCAATTTTGAAAGCGATCATTGGTTGGATGTGACCGCTTTCGAAGCGGGCCAACTCGACCTGTACCGGGGTGATTTTCTGGCAGGCCTGAATGTTCGGAACGCCCCTGGCTTTGAACAGTGGGCTTTGTTTGAACGAGAACGATTAAAAGGACTCTATCAAGAGGCGTTAACCTGGCAGCTCGAAACTGCTCAAAGCCGCGGCAATGACCAGGCCGTCATCGAAACCGCCCGCCAATTGCTGGGTCTGGATAATCTCGGTGAGGGCTGGCATCGAGCTTTGATGCGGGCTTATGCCCGGCAAGGCCAACGTGAGGCGGCGTTGACCCAATTTGACCTGTGCCGCCAGGTGCTGCAGGCGGAGTTAGGCGTTGGACCTGCGGCTGAAACAGTCGCTCTGGCCGAAGCGATTCGCCAAGGCCAAGTGAGAACGACCACGGCTGTCTCCCCTGTGTCTCCTTCGACTGGCTCTGGCCGCAGATTGCCCTCCCCCTCTGCTGCTCCCCGGCATAACCTGCCACCCCAATCGACGCCATTTATCGGTCGTGAGGCTGAATTGGCCGCCCTAGATGACCTCATCGCCAATTCAGGTGTATCACTCATAACTATTGTTGGGTCGGGCGGTATCGGCAAAACCCGCCTGGCGCTGGCGTTCGCTCAAAGACAAATTGAGACCGACCGTTTTCCGAACGGTGTTTACCTGGTCAATCTGGCTCCACTGACTGCGGCGGAACACATCATCCCCACCATGGCTGAAGCGCTGAACTTCCCACTGGACACCAGTGAGCAGCAAACCCGGACACCTAAACAGCAGATCCTTGATTATTTGCGCCGGAAACAGATGTTACTTGTTCTGGACAACTTTGAGCATCTCCTTTCGCATGCCTCTGTTTCTCCCGGCGAGAATATCCCTGAAGGTAAAATAAGCGGAGCAGAGGAACTGGTGATCGACATTTTGCAGATCGCCGCCGGCGTTCAAATTCTGGTCACATCGCGCGAGCGGCTGCATTTGCACGGGGAGCAGATATTTCCCCTGCGAGGTCTGACCTTCCCGGATGCGGATTCGGTGAAACCGGCCGTTGAATACGAGGCCGTCAAGCTCTTCTTGGAATGCGCCCGGCGAGTCCGGCCTGATTTCGAGTTGGAACAAGACGACATGGCCGACTTAACTCACATCTGCCACATGGTCGAAGGGCTACCGCTGGGGCTTGAATTGGCGGCCGCGTGGGTGGATATGCTGTCGTTGGCCGGCATCGCCGCTGAAATTCAGCAGAGCCTCGATTTTTTAGAGACGGATATCCGCAATGTGCCGGAGCGCCAACGGAGCATCCGGGCCGTATTCGATGCCTCCTGGCAGCGGCTGACCGCCACTGAACAGAAAGTCTTTTCGCAGTTGTCAGTATTTCGAGGCGGCTTCACCCGCCGGGCGGCCCAAGAGATTACGGGGGCGTCTTTGCGCCTGCTGGGGACCTTATCTGACAAATCGCTCCTGCAATACGACCAAGATCGAGACCGTCATCAAATCCACGAACTGCTGCGGCAATATGGCGCAGAGAAATTGTCCGCCGAGTCGCCAGGGGAAGCAGCCGTACGCGACCGTCATAGCGCTTACTATTGTGCGGCCCTGCGCCAGCGCGAAGATGACTTGAAGGGTGCCCGGCAGCAAGCGGCCCTGGATGAAATCGAGGCGGACAGCGAAAACGTGCGCGCGGCCTGGCATTGGGCCATCCAGCACGAAGACACAGCACAGTTAGCCCTGGCTATGAATGCCCTCGGCATGTTCTACGAATGGCAAGGTCGCTTCCAGGATGGGGCTGCCGCCTTCCAGTCGCTGCTGGCCTCTCCCCTCTCGGTTTCGGCCCATCAGGAGCCGTTGTTTTGGGTCAGAGCGATGGCCTGGGCCAGTGTGTTTCAACGCATGGTTGAAACAACGGAAGTTGCCCAAAAAACATTGGCCCAGGCGCTGAAACTGTTAGAGGGCCTGGGGTCGTTGGTAGATGGTCACACCGAGCAAGCGTTTCTGTACTATCAGCAAGGAAATCTGGCTCTCAACCAGAATAATGCCGCGGCTCAGACTGCTTTCTTGACCAGTTTAGGGTTTTACCGGCAGGTTAAGGATCAATGGGGAATGGCCCGCGCGTTACACGGTCTGGGTGAAGCGCACTTTTGGCTAGGAGATTTTGCCGCCGCCGGGACCCATCTGGCCGAAAGTCTGGCTATTTATCGCGCTCTGGGTGATTGGCGGGGGATGGCCGCCGTCACCCTGACGGCCAGTATAACGGCCCGCTACCAGGGACGGCTTGAAGATTCGTTACGCCTGGGTGAGGAGTGTCTTGAGATCAGCCGGCAAATCAGTAATCACAGCCTGGTTGCCGAAGCGCTGGGTGACCTGTCAATGTCCCATGGCCGAGTCTTTGGCCGCTATGCCCAGGCCTATGATCTACAGGACCAGGGTTTGGCCATCGCCGCGGATTTAGGTAATCCGTGGCAATTAAGCAACGCTTACTACCGGCGCGGTGAATTGGCGGCTCACTTGGGTAACTTCAAGGCCGCAGAAGAAGATTTACGCCAGGCTGTGGTCGTCGATCGGGAAAGCGGATACCGTCTTAATATGGCTTATGCGTTGATCACTTTGGGGCAGCTCTTAATGGCCGGTGGGGAGCGGGCGGAAGCGCGGCGAGTCCTGGAACAGGCGCTATCAATCTGCCGGAAGCTTGATCATCTCGATGGAACCCTCAGTTGCATCATTTTCTTAACACTTCTGGAGACGAACAGCACGCGTTGGCAAGCCGAGCAGAAATTATTTGAGATATTAAAAGGTAGCTACAAGCGGCGAGCCTGGGTTCCTTTTGAACTTGTTCTGCCGGCCATCGCCGCGTTACTGCTGGAAACGCCGGAATTCACCACCAGCGAGATTAGATCGAGTCGCCTACTGCTGGCCATCGAGATCACCGGCCTGGTTGATCGAGGGTCGCGGCTGCGCCAACGGCTGGTATTTGATCGCCTGAATGAACTGGCGACCAGCTTGCCGCCGGATGTCGTCGCTGGCGCAAAAGAACGGGGACGACAATTGGATTGGTGGCCAATGGCCGCCTACTTGTTGGAGACGTTGCCCAGGTTGGGTTGGGGCCAGCCTGAAGCAGAGGCGCCAGGGAGTTAAAAAGGCGTGGAACAGAGGAGTTGGTGGGCAGAGGAGATGGAACGGCTGCAAGGCCGTCACTATGACCGCAATGTAGCCATCTTCTACAGGACTAAAGCCGGTCGTCCACCTGCGTGGACGGGTTACTTTTGTCCGCGTAGGCGGACATTACGGCCGAAAGCCCGGTAAAAGCGACTTCAGTCGCGCCGGCTGAGTAGTTACGAACGACCAAAGTAACAGGGCTGATTCATTCTAACAGAAAAATAACAGGACGATAATATTTTTCAAACAG
>CAYNLK010000050.1:0-43428 GCA_964398055.1 uncultured Caldilineaceae bacterium | reverse complement strand
CCCAACTGGTGCAAGCTGGTAAGATTGAGGCAGTCCGATTACCCTCAGGAGAAGTGCTTGTGCCTGCTGATAATGGCCAACAAAAAACCAAAGAAGATATTATTAATGATAAGTTTGCTCACCTACGTGGTCAATCACTTACAGTGACTGAAGCGGCCGAAAAATATGGTAGAAAATATGGTTTTCATCGTAACACAATTTTAGAATGGGTCAGACACAATTATATCGCGGCGCGCAAACCCGGATATCGAATGGAACTGACTGTGTAGCACACCCAAGCAGCTTGAGATCGGCTGAGTGGCAACAAATGGCGCCGATATACGGGACTTATGGTTTTGATGTCATTGCCAGCATCGGTTGGCAACGCCAACAGCAGTATCAAACCTATGGGGAGATCCACGGTGAACTGGCAGACAGAGTGCAAATCAGCCCCTCGCAAGTGCGCTATTTGTACACCGACCATTATCTACCCTTGTTAGCGTGTCACGAACAGGCTAGGTGGGCCGAGGTAAAGCGGGTTTCAGCCAAGTTGGGCTTGATCTTGACCCTGGACGGGTTAGCGCCGGAAGGGGGCGGGCCACAGTTATGGCTGGTCCGAGAATTGCGGACGGCCCAGACCTTACGGAGTGGCTGGTTGAGCGAACAAGGGCAGACGACCTTTGAGAACTTTCTGGGACCGATTGCCGAGCAGGGTTTGCAGGTGGCGGCGGTGCTGAGTGACAAACAGCGAGGGCTGGTTCCGGCGGTCGCGGTTGTATTTCCGCAGGCCCAACACGCCTTTTGTCAGAGCCATTATCTGGCTAACATCGCCGAACCGGCGGCCCAAGCCGATGAAGGGATGAAAGTCAACCTACGCCAAAGCGTCCGGGAGGCCATTGGCGACTTGATCCGGCCCGAACAGGTTGAAGGAGCCGGGGTGTTGACCATCACCGGCTTGTTGCCCAGTCCGATCAATCCTGAACAGGCGGCTGAGTCGTCAGCCCGGCTTGAGCGTGAGCCAGGGCCACCGGCCTGTGTCGAGCAGGAACAGCCAAGTCCTCCCTTACCGAGTTTGCCCGGCAGATCACCAAAACGACGCACAACTACCTGCCCGGTCTCTTTCATACTTACGACTTGCCTGACTTGCCGCGCACCAATAATGACCGGGAAAGTGAGTTTCGCCGTCTCAATCAGCAATTGTTGCGGACCACCGGCCAAAAAGGAGCCACCCGGCGGCTCATCCAACGCTCAGGGGCTTATGTTAATGTACTTTTTTCAATATCAAAATCTGGGTAGACTCAATATCCGTAAAGATTTACGAAATTTTATCTATTGAGAACCCCAGTTGAAATGCCACTTAAATGTGGATGGCCTGGCCCAGAGCCACGTGAGCGGCTTCCATAACCACCTCGCTGAGAGTGGGGTGGGGGTGAACGGTGTGGGCCAACTCTTCGAGGGTTGTTTCCAGGCCGATCATGCCGGTAGGCCCGGCGACTAACTCGGTGACATGCGGGCCAACCATGTGCACCCCTAGCACCTCATTGTATTTATTTTCAGCCACAATCTTTACAAAGCCGATATTGTCATCCAATCCCAGCGCTTTGCCGTTCGGCTGGAACGGGAATTTGCCCACTTTAACGTCGTAACCCTGTTCGCGGGCTTGCGCCTCGGTCAAACCCACTGAGGACACCTCGGGATGGGTAAAGGTGCAGCGGGGCATATTGCGGTAATTGAACGGCCGGGGAGCATAACCGGCGATGGCCTCGGCGGCGGCAATTCCCTGGGCGCTGGCCACGTGAGCCAGGGCCAGCTTGCCGGTCACATCGCCAATGGCATAGATGCCGGCCACGTTGGTGGCCATTTTGTCGTCAATCTGGATGAAGCCCCGCTCGGTTTTTACCCCTACGCTTTCCAGACCCAAGTTCTCGCTATTGGGGGCTACCCCGATGGCAATCAGGGCCTTTTCAGCCTGGAGCGTTTCGGTCTGGCCGTCCCTGGTGACGCTAATTTCGACCCCGGTAGCGGTGGTTTGAACCTTTTCAACCCTGGTCCCGGTTTTGACCGTAATCCCGGCCCGGCCGAACTGCTTTTCGACTTCCTGGCCGACCTCTTCATCTTCCAGCGGCAAGACATTGGGCAGCATTTCAACGACGGTGACCGTGGCCCCGTAGCTGTGGAAAATGTGAGCAAATTCCATCCCAATTGCCCCGGCTCCGACCACGACGATGGATTTGGGTACTTCCAGCAGTTCCAGGGCCTGGTGGTAGGTTAGCAGCTTGTCGCCATCAATCTCAACTCCGGGAATGCTGCGGGCGCGGGCTCCGGTGGCAATAATGATGTTCTTGGCTGTATGGACCTGGCCATTCACTTCAACTTCACCAACACTTTTGAGTTTACCGGCGCCTTCGATGACGTCGATGTTGTTTTTCTTCATCAGAAAACCCACGCCTTTGACCAGCCGCTGGCTGACCTTCCGGCTGCGTTTCTGGGCCACGCTGTAATCAACAGTCAGGTTGTCAAAGCTAAAGCCGAACGTTTTGCCTTCTTTGAGGAGATTGACCACTTCGGCGTTTCGCAGTAAGGATTTGGTGGGGATACAACCCCAGTTCAGGCAAACGCCGCCCAGGTGTTCCTTTTCGATGACCGCGGTTTTTTGCCCAAGCTGGCTGGCTTTGATGGCGGCCACGTAGCCGCCCGGCCCACCTCCAATGACAATCGTGTCGTAGTTGCTCATAAATTCACCTTCCTGTCAGTAAGTGGTTTGAAAGTTCTGGGCATTATAACACTATTATCGCCAGAGGCGAAAAGGCGTCGAGCGGATTGCGCCTGGCCAAAACATTGCCCCGCAACTTCTTTTTTTCACTTGGCACTCTGCATAGTTCCGTGTAAAATATAACCGTAAGCTGCTTTTTAGCAATTCATTCTACGCTAAGGTGAAATAAGATGATGGAACAGCAAACCCCGGCCTATATTACAATTGTAGAAGGTCCACCCCCTGATTTTCGTGATGTTTCGAATGAATGGGCTTTTGGCGTTTTGGAAGGGATCGAGGAGAGCAACGTGGCTCTGTGTGAGATGCGTACCTTTGATGGCCCCAAACTGTTCAAGCGCTGCCAGGACGCCTGGCGGGAGGGCCGGACGGCCCGGCTCGATTTTCCGACCGACGAAGTCGGCGAACGGGGCGAGTTAGATATCCTGGCGGTTCGGTGGGAGCAGGTTGAAGAGGGGCATAAGTTGTACTTGTGGGTTAGAGTGTAGGATATAGATCAGAAATACAAAATTAGAGATTGGACGCCTACCTTGCCTCGCCGCTGCCGTGAGGCAAAGCAGGCGTTTTTTGATTTTATCTGGGCAGGGTGACGGTGATAGTCGTGCCCTGGCCGGTCGTGTCACTCTCAATATTGACCTTGCCCCCCATAACTTCAACTCGAACCTGCAGATTGGCCAGCCCGGCCCCACCCCGCTCTGTTGGCCGGGCGACTATTTGAGCCGGATCAAATCCCCGGCCATTGTCGGAAATTGTCAGGCCAAGCTGTTCGTCATCTTGCCACAACTTTAAGTTGACCTGGCTGGCGTGGGCGTGTTTGCGCACATTGAGCAGAGCTTCTTGAACCACACGCGTCAACGCCAGCGTTTGCTGGCCGGATAGGTTCACAATACCTGGATCGATCAGGCTAATTTCATCCTCAACCGGCGGGCCGCCTCGTTCCAGGTGCAGGTCGATCTGCTGCCGCAAGCGGGTCGACAAGTCCGCCTCCGGTTCAACTTGCGGCGGGCGCAGATCGGCAATCAGCTCCCGCACCTGACCGGAAGCCGTCTGGATTCGTTCTTCTAATTGAGCCAGTTCGGCCATAAGCAGGTCAAGCTTGTTGTGTTCCAACAATTTACGGCAGATACCTACCTCCAAACCAAGCTGGAGCGCGGTTTGGGCCACTCCATCATGTAGCTCCCTGGCGATGTAACGCCGTTCATTTTCAAGCGCCTCCAAAAGTTTGTCGGCTGAGTTGATCATAACTGTGTTTCTCCTCTGATTTTCAAAAACCATCCGTAATTGAGACCGGCTAATGGCCCGGCAACTGACGCCGGGCTTTTTTATGGCCGGGGCAGGGGGATGATGACAGCCTCATCCGGCAGGCGCTGGCCGGCGGGTCCGAAGGCGGACAGGCGCTGGCCGGTGACCGGGTCGTACAGTCCAATGGCCAGGTGGTCGGCTTGACTGATATCAATGGTCGGGAGCGGGTGGATATCCTGGATAAGCTCACCGGGCGGCCAGGCCGTGGTGGGGTAGTGACCTGCAACCGGCGGCCCGTCGGCCTGGCCGCGGACAAAGCCATCGGCGGCGCGCAGGTGGATGAAGACCGTATAGTTAACGGCGAGAGGCCGAGTTGTCTGCCAATAGAGGGCCAACTGAGTGGTGAGCGAGCTAAACTGTTGTTCGGGATTAGGTTCAAGCGAGTCGGCTGGCGGCGCGGCGTCTCTGCTGATGGCGATCAACCGAATTTCCCGGTTTTCGCCAAAGGCGGCCAGCGGCGAAGTTGTGATTTGGCGCGGGTCAACGGCGCGGAGTTGGTAGAGATAGTCGCCCTCAAACTGGCCCAGGGGGTAGAGGGCCGGGTTGCGCTCGGCCTGCCAGCGGTCGATAGTTTCCCAGCGGCCGCGATCGAAGGGAGTTTCACCGGGGTGGACCAGGAGCAACAAAGGTTTGGGCGGCGCGCCGTAGGGAATTGAAGTTGGGACAAGAGCTTGCAGGGCGGTAATGGCTTCTTGACCGGGAAAGTCAGCCAGGGCTTGAGCCAACAGGGGTTGGCGGGGTGGGGTGTAGCCGGAGTAGCCGTTGACCAGGGGCCACCAGCCGAGGGTGCTGGCGTAGAGCCGCTTGACCTCGGGGAACTCCAGGGCAGGGGCGCTGTGCAGGGGCAGCTCGAGCAGGGCGAACGGTTCGGCCTGGTCAGCCAGCCAGTGGTAAGCGGGATTGAGCGTCTGGCGAGGCTCGACCCGGGCCAGCGGCAGAGGGATGGAGAGGGACTCGGCGAGTAGCACCAGGGTAACGATGAGGAGGGGAAGTTTTGAGTTTTGAATTTTGAATTTTGAATTGAGGATGAGGTATCCAAAGGCGGCCAGGGCAGCCAGAGCGAACAGGGCCGGGATGATCCAGCGAGGGGGGACACGGATGATCGTGCCAGGCGGAAAGAGTGAGACCAGGAGGGCATAGGGCGTGGGGAAGGTAAGGAGGATGGCGAGCAGGGTGGTGGCGAATAGGACGATGATCGGCAGGATTGATGAGGTGGAACGTGAAGCGTGCTGCGGGGAGCGGGGAGCGGGAAGCGGGGAGCGTGATTTTTGAACGGAATACGCAATACGGAGTATATAGTAACTCAAGGCAATTAGAGTGAGGACAGGAGCCGTAAGCCCCAAGAACAGCGTATTTTCCTCGGTGAAGCCGGGGCGACTGCGAAAGAGGGTGGTGAGCGGCCCAAAGAGCCGGTTGGAGGGAGCGGCGGCGGCATAGTCGGTGGGGACGGCGGCCAGGGAGAGGGCCAGGGAGAGGGGGCGGGCCTGGCGGAGCGGGTCGAGTAGCTGCAGGTAAGGCAACACGAAGGGTAGAATCAGCAAGAGAGAAATGAGAAATGTAGAAATTAGAAAAGGCAGGCTTGATCGATTTATGCGGCGCAGCAACAGGGCGAGTAACAAATAAAGGCCGAAAATCAAAATAGTGTACAAGGCCAGGTACCAGGAGGCCAGGATTTGGAGAAGGAGCAGGAAGGTCAGAGCCAGGTAGTAGTAGGCAGGGGAGCGGGCGGGCCGGGGGGCAAGGGGGCGGGAGGGTGGGGGTGAATGATGGTTGGTTGCGACCGAAGGGAGGTTAGGTGGTTGGCTGGTTAATTGGTAAGTTGGTTGGTTGGCTGGATAGTTGGGGCGAGGAGGAGTGAAAGTCATATCCAGAAAGAGCAGGGCGTAGGGCAACCACTGGAAAGTGAGCAGTTGCAGGTGGGCGATGGCGGCGAATCGATACGGGGCAAAGGCGAAAATTAGGCCGGCGATGAAGGCCGCGCCGCGGCGGCGAGTCCAGCGCAGGAGTAGGAGGTACATGCCAAAGGCAGCCAGGGGAAAGGTCAGCAGCAGGCTGAGGTTGTAGGTTACGACCGGTTCATTCGTCAGCAGTTGGATCGGTAAAGCGATGAGCGCGGTGCTGAAGAGGTGCTCGGAGTAGGCCAGGGTGTTAGGCAGGGGGTAAAAGATGTTAGCGTTGAACAGGTTGAGCGGGTCGGTGAGCAGAGCGTGATCGACCCAGACCAGAATCCAGGTGTTGAGCAGCGGGTCGCCGATATCGTTGGGCACGGCCGTGGCCAGATTGAAGACGAGCGGATAGGTGAGAAGGAGAGTTAGCAGAAAATAAACGGCCAGAATGTGAAGGGCAGTGGCTGGTTGGTTAGTTGGTTGGTTGGCTAACTGGCGGCTTGGTTTCATAGGATTACCGGGATGGTGAGGCTGTTGTGGGGCAGGGGGTTGCCTTGAGTATCGCTGGCCGGCAGGCGGTCACCGCTGACCGGGTCATAGATACCGACGGCAATGGTTTCGAGTTGGTCTAGTCGCATTGGCGGCAGGGGACGGACGTCGGTAATGATCTGGCCGGGTGACCAGTGCGTCAGAGGATACAGGCCGTTGTAGGGTACACCGTCGAGCTGGCCGAGTAGGTTGCCCTGTACGTCGAGCAGGTGAACAAAGATGGTGTACTCTTGGTCAATCGGTTGGGAAGTCTGCCAGTAAAAGGTCAACTTTGTATTTTGGTCTGTTGCCCTGTCTATCTGGAGCAGGCTGATGTGCGGACCAAAAACGGCCAGCGGTTGACCGGTCAGGCGGGGCGGCGGTTGGACAATGTGGATGGAACTCAGGGTGTAAGTGGTCGAGTCCCCCGGAGAGATGGCCAGCCGTTCACCGCTGTCGGGATGGTAGAGGCCAACATTGATATTGTAGCGGATAGGCGGTATATCAGCCGGGATGGTCAGGTGGAGGGGGTTGCGCAAGTAGAGACCAGGCGGCCAGTTGCGGGTGGGGATGTTTTCGGGATGGCGCTCATCAACCGTAGCGTAAGTCTGGCCGTTGGGCGCGTCCAGATGAAGAAAGACGGCGTAATTGGTGTCTAGCTCTTGCAGCGCTCGCCAGTAGAGCGTGGCGGTCAACGCGGCGGTCTGGCCCGGTTTGAGGGTGAGGCTGTCCGGCAAGTCGTCCAGACCGACCAGCCGGATTTGGTCACCAAAATCAACGCGTAGATGCCGGTCGGCGGGTTGGGGTTGGTTGGGATCTGATTGCAGGGTAAAAAATGGGGCCAGGGGGCGGGAGAGAAAGTAGACGGCGATGAGGATGGCGGCGACAAGGGCGAAAAATCGCAATGAAACTGGTTGAAATGAGGCTGTATCGACCGCCGACCGCCGACGGCTGACCGCCGGGTTAATCCGTTTTATAAGCGCAAATAGAGCCAGGCTGCTTAGAATAACAACCGAGAGGATGCTCAGCCACTGGCCGATAGTACGCAAGGGGGTGGACTCAAGCTGGAGAGTCAAGGTGTGCTGGCCGGGCGGAATCTCGACCTGGATCAGGCCGGTGGAGGGGGCCACGCTGAACTCAACCGGCTGGCCGTTCAGGTAAATCTGCCAGCCGGGCCAGTAAAGGGTGCGCAAGGTGGCGCTGAAGACTTGGGGGGTGTCGATCTGGAGGATATCGGACTCAACCTGATGGCTGAGGGTGGTCACCGCGGCCCCGGCCGGCAGCGTGACCGGGTCTAATTTTTTGGGCGGCCGCCCGGCAGCATAGTCGGGCCAGAGCGTCTCCGGGGCGGGATGTTGTTGGGCGGCGCGGGGCAAGAACTCGCCGGTGCTGGTGGTGCCAATAGCGCCGGAAGCGGCTTCGTAAGCAAAGGCATCGGCCGGGCCGGGCGTGCCCCAGGAAATGAATTGGGAGGGGTAGAGGTAATAGGCATTCAAGACAATCGTAAGCAATAATGAGCAAGTAACAATGAGCCAGGCAACATTTTTATTGTTCATTGCTAATTGTCCATTGATCATTGCGATCGCGGGCGCGGCCAAAAAACTGGCGCAGAAGACGGCCGGGCCGAGCATCCGCCAGGGGAACTCGGCCAGTTCCAGCAACGGTACAGCTTCCCAAACCGCCCGCGAGTAAGGCAGGGCTAGAAAGGCGTAGAGCAGGAGGCTGAAGGTGAAGAAGAGAGTGTGGGTGAGAAGCGGAGAGCGGAGAGCGGAGAGCGAGGAGCGAGGGAGTGCAGTTGGTTGATTGATTGGTTGATTGGCTAGTTGGTTGGTTGGTTGGCTAGTTGAAGTGTAGCTGACGATGAGGATGAGCAGGCTGAGAAATCCCAGGATGGCAGAGATAATTTGGGGCAGGCCGAGGCTGAGCGGAAATTCTGGATTGATGGCGGCCAGGTCGAGCGGCAGGGGCAGCGACAGAAATTCCGGCAGGCTGATGAAGTTTTCACGAAAGTCAAAGAAACCGCGGGTGATGCCTTCCAGCTTGATCTGATCTCGCTCGCCGAAAGCCGGCAACCAAAAAATAGCCGCCAATCCCAGACCGAGCAGAGTTCCTGCCAGGGTACGCAGCAATGGATTTACGATTTTGGATCTTCGATTGACGATTTTTGCCCAATAGGTTGGCCGAGACTCTGATAAATGGGGCCGGTTGGCTTCAAAAATCAGTAAAAACAGCAAGTATACGGCCAGGAGTGGGGCAAAGAGCATGGCGCTGATGTTATGGCTGAGCAGCAGTCCGGCCAGGGACAGGGCCGCGACGATGAGATACCGGGGACGGCCGTCGGTAATGAGGCCGTTAAAGGCCCAAAAGATCCAGGGATAGAAAGCCAGGCCGGTGAATTGGCCGTAGTTGCCCTGAATGTAGGCTTCGCGCAGGCGGTAGGGTGCATAGACGTATAGCGCCGCGGCGACCAGGGCAGGAGCAGGACCAAAAGTGCGGCGAGCGAACAGGTACATCCCCAGACTATAGAGCAAAAAGTCGAAGATAATGACCGCTTTCATCGACTCATCCAGCGGCAGGCCGGTGAGGTGGAAGATTTGGGTAAGCTGGTAGAGAGCGGGTGGGGCGTAGCTAAAAATCGGCATACCATGGCCAAAGGCCAGATCGGTACCCCAGCGCGGGTAGAAGTTGCCTTCCTGCCAGGCCCGATTGAGTTCAACTTGCCGCATCAGGTGAACCGGGCCGTCGGCGGTGTTGGGCAGGCCGGCGTGAGTGAGCAGCGGCATCACCGCAAAGATGGGCAGGAGGAGCGCCAGCAGCCAACCATAATCGAAGTTTTTAATTGTGAATTGTGAATTGTGAATTGTGAATTGAGAATTTGACTTCACGTTTTATGTTTATCGAATTGGTCTTTAACGTCAGAATATGTCACCGGTTGTTAATCACCACCCTCGTTAGTTCGACAAAATCTGCGCCGGCAGGGGTAGTTAAACGCTGCCCGGTCGCCGGGTCATACAGCCCGATAATCAGCCGATAGTCGCCGGGTGCTACCTGTTCCAGCGGCAGGTGACGCGGCTCAAGAATTATCTGCCCCGGCAGCCAGGTGGAGGTGGGATAAGCCCCGTCCAAAGGGGGACTGTCGAACCCGGCCACCCGATTCTGGTCCAAATCCAGCAGTTGGGCAAAAACGGTGTAATCAGCCGTGGGGCGCTGCTCTGCCTGCCAGGCCAGCTTGAAATCGAGCCGGACCGGCTCCAGCGAGGTTATTTCGAAACCGGTCAAGTCAATCGTGTCAACTCCGTTGGTGAATGACGCGTTGAGCCGCTGGGTCGGCGGCGTAGGCTGCCGGCGCGGGGCCACGTTGATCGTGGTCAATTGGGCCGTGTCGTCGCCGCCATCGGCCAGCGGAATTAGCCGGTAGCCATCATCGGGGTCAATCAGGCCGACCCGCACGGCGTAAGCCTGCGGCGGGGTGTCACCGGACAGGTAGAGGTCGTGTTCATCGCGAATGTAACGGTGATTGTCCCAGTGGAAAGTGGGTAGATTGCTCTCGGTGGTGACATCGCCCGGCGTGTAATTGGTGGCATCGGCGATGGTGGTGAATTCGTCCAGCCGGTCCAGGTGGACGAAGGGCTGTAAATTGGTCCGGTGAGGCGCGGCGCCGGTTTGCCAGTATAGAACAACCTGCAAATAGCCGCCCGCGGGGACGACCGGACTGCTCAAATCATACCCGATCAAGCTGATGCCATTGGTAAAATCAAGGCGGGTTTGCTGTTGGGCCGGGAGAGCCTGGTTGGCCGGGGAAGTGAGGGTGAAGACGGGCCGCAGCAGCGGCTTGAACCACAGCGCCCCGGCGAGAATCAGGATTGCGATAATGAGTACAGATCTATTGAGAGTCAGAGCAGGGGAGCGGGGTGGCAGGGGGGTAGAGGGCAATTCTTCCTGATCCCCCCTGCCCCTCTGCTCCCTCGCTCCCCTGCCGCCCATTATTCCGGCAGCCATCAAACCCACCAGCGTCAAGCCGGTCAGGGCAATCGCCGCCACCCGCACCGGTGTTTCGTCAAAGTGGAGGGTCAGGTTGTGTTGGCCGGCGGGAATGTCGACCAGGATCAGGCCGGTCTCCGGTTCGGGCCGGAGCGGGATGGGTTGATCATCGAGCATGGCCTGCCAGCCAGGAAAGTCGAACTGGAACAAGCGCAGGGTGAAGGGCACCGGCGAGTCGAGTTGGTACTGGTGGGTTACGGCCGACTGCTCGATGAGGACAGCAGTCGCTCCGGGCGGCAGGCTGGCTCGGTCGAGCCGCTCGGGTATCTGGTTGGCCTGGTAGCTCTCGACCAGCGGTGAAGTGGTTGGCGGGTGGCTAACAGTTTGGGGCAAATATTCACCCAGGGTGGTCGTGCCGATCGACTGCGAGCTGCGTTCATAGTTGATCTGGTCGGCCAGAGTCGGTTCGCCGTATTGGGTGAAGGGGGTGACCGGATAGAGCAAAGGAGCAACTGCCACAAGTTGGATGGCCAGGCACACCCCGGTTACGGGGCGGCGATAGCGGGCCGGCGCCAGCAGCAGCGCCGCACCGGCCAGAAAGGCCAGGCCCAAATTAGCCACGCCAAGCATCCGCCAGGGAAATTCGGCCACCTGCAAAAGGGAGAACGTCTCCCAAATTGGGCGAGAGAACGACAGCGTCAGGAAAACGGCGCCGGCGGCGACCAGGGCAAAGAAGAAGATGAGCAGGGGGATGGGGGGGTGAGGGTGCAGGGGGGCAGGGGGGCAGGGGGGCAGGTGAGATACAAAGGATTGCCCCTCTGCCCCCTTGCTCCTCGGCTCCTCTGCATGTTTTTGTAGCCATAACCAAATCCCGGCCAGTAAGCCCAGCCCGGCCAACACCAGGGTGACTACGCCTAACGTCAGCGGCACATAGGGATTGGCGGCGCGAGCGTCGAGCGGTTGAATCCAGGCGACCAGTTCGCTCCAGTGAGGAAAACGGACGTAAAAGGGACTTTTTGCCAGGTAGATATCGGCCTGGGCCCGGGTGTAGGTTCGCTCGATCAGGGCCGGCAGCCAGAAAAAGGCCGAGAGCAACAGGCCAAGAGGAATGGTGAGCAAGGGCTGCCACGGCGCAGAGGGGTAGGCTTCGTTCCGAGACTCAGCCCGAGGGGGGGGCGAGGGGGGAGACTTCGTCCCGAGGCTCAACCCGAGGGGGGGGCGAGTTCTGTTGGTCCAAACCTTACGCCAACCGCCAGACACAGCAACCAGGAGCAGCCCGAAGCCTGCCACCACCGGCGTGAAAACCAGCGCCTGGAACAGGTGGCTGAGAATGACCCCGGCATAGAGCGCAGCCGCCAGTACAGTCCAGCGCCAGGCGTGATGGTTGGCGGCCCGGCTCATCGCCCAGAGCGTCCAGGGAAATAGACCGATGGCCAAAAATTGCGGGACGTTGCCGCCATACAACAGCGCTTCCCGCAGCGCAAATGGGGCAAAGGCGTAGGCGGTGGTCGCTACCAACCCGGCCTCGACGCTAGCGAGCAGGTCGCGGGCAAGCAGGTACATCCCAATTGCATAAAGTGGAATTGTGAGGATAATCAAGGCTTTAAGGGCGTTAGCCATGGTCAAGCCCAGGGCGTGGAAAACCATACCCACAAGATAGGGCAGCGGCGGGGCAAACAGGAACAGGGGATAACCATAGCCATAGGCCAGGTCAGGCGCCCAGCGCGGCGCAATCACCCCCGGCGCCCAGGCTCGCTCATATTCCAGCGTCCGGTAGAGGTGGATGGGCAGGTCGGCGGCGGTGGCAGGCAGCCCCGGCTGAAGCAGGCTTTGGACAATGAACAGCGTGAGCAGCGCGGCGATCAGCAGCGCGGCATCGAAGCGTGGGGCGTGGGGCGTGGGGCGTGGGGCGTGGGGCGTGGAGCGTGAGGACTTTTGGCGGCCGGGTTTCAGCCTGCCATCCTCGCTCTCCGCTCCTCGCTCCTCGCTCCCCGCTCCCCGCCCTTCGCTCCCCGCTCTTCGCCACACTTGCCCCGTGGGTTCATCATTCATCATTCAATATTCGCCGTTCACCATTCGCTATTCGCCCATTCGCCACTCGTTTCACTATACCATAGAACAGCATGACTGAACAAGATTCGGCACCTAACTCACCTCACATCTCAATTATTCTACCCACTTATAATGAAGCCGGTAACATCGAGCCGCTGATCGAGCGGACCCTGCAAGCCCTGGGCGGTTATCCCGGCGGCGTCGAGGTGGTGGTCGTCGATGACGACTCGCCCGATGGGACCTGGCAACTGGCGGCCAACAGGGCCAAAATCGACGACCGGGTCCGGCTAATCCACCGCAAAAACGAGAGCGGTCTCACCAGCGCCATCAGCCGGGGGATTCAAGAGGCCCGCGGTCGCTGGGTCGGCTGGATGGATTGCGACCTGAGTATGCCGCCGGAGGAGTGGCCCCGCCTGGCCGGGGCTCTGGCTGACGGCGCCGATATGGCCGTCGGTTCCCGCTACCTGCCCGGCGGCGGCGACGTGGCTCACTCCTGGGTGGGCCGCACTTTTTCCCGCATCATCAATGTGTGGGCCGGTTTGCTGCTCGATTGGTCGATCAAGGATTATACCAGCGGTTTCATCCTGGGTCGTAAAGAGATTTTTGAGCAGGTTGACCTGCGGGGCGACTACGGCGAATATTGTATCGATCTGCTCTACCGCGCCAGACGAGCCGGTTACACCATCCGCGAGTTGCCTTACCTGTGTGTGCCCCGTGAGGCCGGTGAGAGCAAGACCGCCGCCGACGTGTGGGGCTATCTGAAGCGCGGCGTCAACTACGTCACAACCGTGTGGCGGCTGCGCTTCAGCCTGAATAAGTGATTGGGGATTGGCGGCAAATTGTGGTATTATCTTCCGTGAGGAAGGTGTTACCCCTGTGAATTCTGCCAACGCTCACAACCTGGTTGATCCCTTTGCCCAAATCTTCAGCAACCGGGCCGAGGCCGGCTGGGCCTTTGACTTTCTCCGGGAGACGGTCAAGGGGTTGGGCATTCGCCGCGGCGCGTATGACCCTCGCTTTGCCCTGACCCTGACCAGGCGCAGCGGCCAGCCTTGCCTGCACCTGAACTTTGGCGGCTGGCTGGTAGCCGGCTTCTGCGGGCCGGGCGCGGCGCACCGGGTCGAGCTGACCTTGCTGGCCGACCGGGTCGCCTGGGAGGAGCGGCTGGCCGGCTACCCCTTTGACCGGAAAGAGGGCCAGCCCGAAGTCCGCACCTATCATTTGCCGCTCGAGCTGATCAAACCTATGACCGGCGACCTGCGCGCCGCCTACGAAGCCAGCCTGGCCTTCATCGCCGCCAAATTCGAGCACTGGCAGCGCCCCAGCCATTGGCAGCAGCACCAGCCCGAGCTGGTCGAAGCCCTGTTCGATCTGGAGAAGCGGGCGCAGCTTTTCGCCGGGCTATTGCTCGAGCCGGGGTTGCGTTACGAGCGCCATTTTACGGCCTTTCCCAATGCGGTCGCTGAGGAGGGGGAGGAGTACCAGTTAAAAACTGGCGAGACCGATACCGCAATTGACAATTTCAGTTTGGATCAGGTAAAGCAAATGGATACCCAATCAGGAAATTTGGCTGAACCCTTTTCTCGAATTTTTGTTGACAGAGCCGAAGCCCAATGGGCGTTTGATTTTTTGAGAAATGCTTGCAAGCGGCTTGGAATCGTGTCCTCTGCTGATCCCCGTTTCGCCTTGACGTTACCTGGAAACAATGTGCTCCGCCTCAATTTTGGCAATTGGGCAACTTTAAGTTTTTACGGGCCGAGCCACTCACCATATCGAGTGCATCTGAATTTTATTGCCGATAAAGTAGATTTAGGCGATTTGCCTTACCAGAAACGGGGAGCGTTTTCTCGAAGAGACAATGAACCAGAAGTTGTCGGTCACGGCTTACCAGTAGAGATAGTCAAATCTCTTGAAGGTGAACTTCGTACTGCATACGAAGTTACTCTGGATTTTATTGCAGAGAAATTTAAAAATCAAAGGCGATGTCCGTGGCGAAGTAATTATCACCTGCCAGAAATTGGTGAGGCGCTATTTAATCCGCAGCAGCAAGAAAAAATATTTAACGAAGGTCTTAGCAAAGAAACGTTAAAGATAGTTAGTTCAGTAGAGGACCCAGGAATAATTGAGATTCCAGAAATAGGTGATATTAAACAACCTTACCCCCTCCCCCAACTGGCCGCCGACACCGGCTTTGATGAGGCCGAACTCGCCCGCTGGCTGCGGGCCATCGAGCGCAAGGGCCAGGCCATCCTCTACGGCCCGCCGGGCACCGGCAAAACCTTCCTCGCCGAGAAGCTGGCCGGCCATTTGATCGGCGGGGGGAATGGCTTCGTAGAACTGGTCCAATTCCACCCGGCCTACGCCTACGAGGATTTCATCCAGGGCATCCGCCCGGAAATCGTCGAGGGTCACTTGAGTTACCAGATGGATCCCGGCCGCTTTCTGGAGTTTTGCCGCCGGGCTGAAGGCCGGGACACCTGCGTGCTCATCATCGACGAGATCAACCGGGCCAACCTGGCCCGCGTCTTTGGTGAGCTAATGTACCTGTTGGAATTCCGCAACCGCGAAATTCCGCTGGCCGGCGGCGGCGGCCTCAAAATCCCGGCCAATGTGCGGCTCATCGGCACGATGAATACGGCCGATCGCTCCATCGCCCTGGTCGATCACGCTCTGCGGCGGCGCTTTGCCTTTTTGGCCCTCTATCCCAACTATGACCTTTTGCGCCGCTACCACCAGCGGGAGCAAACCGGTTTCCCCGTAGACAACCTGATCAAGTTGCTGCAACGGCTGAATCGCAAGATCGACGATCCCCATTACGAAGTCGGCGTTACCTTTTTTCTGCGCCGGGATTTGGCTGAACAGCTCGCCGACATCTGGGAAATGGAAATTGTGCCCTACCTGGAAGAATATTTCTTTGACCGGCGAGACGAGGTGGCGCTGTTTCGCTGGTCAACCGTGGCTCAGGAGATACCGCTGCCGTGACTGCGCCCCGGTTGATCGAGTTGACCGAATACCAGCCCAAAGTGCTGCCGGCGGCGGAGTTACCGCCGGAGGTGGGGCAGCTTCTGTGGCGCAACTACGGCCGGCAGGTCGAGGTTGAGTTTCCCAACCCCAAAACTGAACAGCAGTGGCGGTTGAACTCGCAGGGCTGGGTTGGGCATATTCCCCTGACATCAGAGTTCCAATTGGTCTTGCACCCCAGAGTTGAATTGTCCAATCTCTTTGGGATGCTGGAATATGCTTACAATCTCAAGAGTTTCCACTTTTTGCCGGGGCTGGTTGAGTGCCAGTCGTTGGCCGAGTTTTACGAGCGGTTAGCCCACCTGTTGGCCCGGCGCGTGCTGGATCGAGCCCGCCAGGGTTTTTACCGGACTTATCTGGCGGAGAGCGACCAGCTGCCCTATGTGCGCGGGCGGCTGGAAATGCGACCATCGCTCCAACAGCCGGGGCAGGTCAAACTCCAATGCCATTATGAAGAACACACGGCCGATATCGCCGAAAATCAAATTTTGGCCTGGACGCTCCAGGCGATTGCCCGCGGTGGCAAATGTACCGAGCGCGTCTTGCCCACCGTCCGGCGAGCTTACCGGTCGCTGCAAGGATTGGTGACGCCGCAACCGTTTGAGGCCGAAGCCTGTCTGGAACGCTCTTACCATCGCCTCAACGATGATTACCGCCCGCTGCACGCCCTGTGCTACTTTTTTCTGGCTCAGAGCGGTCCCGGTCACCAACTTGGCGAGCAGAAGATGCTGCCTTTTTTGGTCGATATGGCCCGACTGTATGAGCGCTTTGTAGCTGAGTGGCTCAAAATGCACGTGCCCAACCGCTTTGTGGTCAAATCGCAAGTGCCGGTGGCCATCGATCAGGTCAGCGCCTTCATTGACCTGGTGTTATATGAGGCCGATAACCGGCAGCCGCGCTGGGTTCTGGACACCAAGTACAAAGTCCCAAACAAGCCCAGCAACGAGGACATCTATCAGGTTGTGGCTTACGCCCGCGCCAAGCAGTGCCGCGAAGCAATCTTAATCTATCCTACTGTGTTGCCGCAACCACTTGATATCCGGTGGGCCGATATCCGGGTGCGCAGTTTGACTTTTGCCCTGTCCGGCTCATTAGCTGAGGCCGGACAATCTTTTTGGCAGACGTTGTTGGCCAGCGCGGAGGAATAACGATGAATACTGCGTATTGCGTGCTGCGTATGAGGAGCCTGTCACGCAGCACGTAATACGCTTTAAACTCTCACCTAATCATCTTCAGGAGCACCATCTATGACCGAGTCGATCTCTGCCATTACCCGTGTACCCGGTTTCAGGGCTGTCGGGGTAACCTGTGGTCTTAAACAATCGGGTAAGCCCGATCTGGCCCTGGTGTTGGCCCCCCGGCGGTGCAGCGCTGCCGCGGTATTCACCACGAACGCTTTCAAAGCCGCGCCGGTGTTGTACGATCTGGCGCTACTAAAAAGGGCCGGCAGTAGACTGCAAGCCGTGGTGATCAATGCCGGCAACGCCAACGCCATCACTGGCGAGCAGGGGCTGCAAGATGCCGAACAAATGGCCCGCCTGGCCGAGTCGGCCTGCCAACTGCCGCCGGACAGCGTCTTTGTGATGAGCACCGGCGTCATCGGCCACAAACTCCCGCTCGATAAGGTCAAGCGCGGCATCAACCTGGCCGCCGAAGCCATCCGGGGCGAAGCCGGGGCGCTGGGTTACCAGGCCATCGAGGCCATTATGACCACCGACCTGGTCCCCAAAGAAGCCTTTGTCCAGACGACGATTGCCGGGCAGGTTGTCAGCTTGGCCGGGATGGCCAAAGGCAGCGGCATGATCCACCCCAACCTGGCTACGATGCTGGCTGTGCTGGTAACCGACGCCGCGGTTGAACCGGCCGCGCTGAATACGGCTCTAAAAAACGTGGTGGCTCGGACCTTCAACCGGGTCACGGTCGATGGCGATACCAGCACCAATGACACCGTTCTGATCCTGGCCTCCGGTACGGCGGCCCACCCACCCATCCAGCCTGGCTCGCCGGAGTTTGCGGCCTTTGAACTGGCCCTGACCGAGCTGTGCACCGGCCTGGCCAAAGCTATTGCCGGGGATGGCGAGGGCGCTACCAAATTGGTTGAGATCACCATCTGCGGCGCGGCCACGGAAACCGAAGCCGAAATCGCCGCCAAAACTGTCGCCACCTCGCCGCTGCTAAAGACGGCCCTCTTTGGCAATGATCCCAATTGGGGCCGGGCGCTGGCCGCCATCGGTCGCAGCGGCGTGCGGGTGAATCCGGGCCGGGTATCGCTGCGGTTGGGTGATTTCCAACTGGTCGCTGCGGGCGAGCCGCTGGAGTTCGATGCCGCCGCGGCCTATCGCTGGCTGGCGGCCAATCACGAGATCAGGTTGATGGCTGATTTAGGCATTGGTCAAGCCCAGGCCACCGTCTGGACGTGTGATCTTTCCTACAAATATGTCGAGATCAACGCGGAATATCACACTTGATTGAATGGCGTATCCCCTTTTGAATCGCTGAGATTGCCGGGTTCACGGAAAATATTACGATAAGGAAGAAATTCGGCGATTTCAATTTTCGCAACGCTTCAGTGGTCCAAGCTGTCGGCAGCATAGTTTTGTTAGAGTGACAGGGTTGGTGTTGGCAGGACAGTAAGGCTATTGCCAATCGGTTTATTGCGTGTTAAGTTAAGGGTGAAGAATTGTGTTTGCTGCCAACTTAACCCTCACCGGCTAAATTCGCTACGCCCCCAAAATTCGGTTTATTGGGGAAACCGATGATTGCAAAAGGAGCGGTTAGCTGGTAGTATTTATAAAACTCAGAGGGACGTCATGCTGTTGAAATTTTGGGGTACCAGGGGCTCCATTCCCAGCCCGATCAGACCTGACCAGGTTAAGCACAAGCTCGTCACCGCCCTCAAGCAGGCCGGCCAGGAACAGCTTGATCTGACCGATCCCCAGGTTGTCGAAGCATTTATCGCCAGGTTGTCACTGGAGGGCAGCACAGTTGGCAGCAATACCACCTGCGTGACTATCGAGCTTGACGATGATCTGATTATCTTTGACGCCGGTTCCGGCATCAGAGAATTGGGCGAGGCGCTCATGGACAGAAAGAGTGATTTTGCCCAAAAATTCAGTTTTTATCAGGGCAAAGGTCACGCTTACCTCTTTTTTACCCATACCCACTGGGACCACATCCAGGGCTTACCCTTTTTTCGCCCTATGAATATAGATGGTAACGTGTTTGATATCTACCATATACATGCGCACGTGCCAACGGTTCTGGCCCGGCAGATGGAATATCAAACTTTTCCGATGCAATTTGATCAACTGGATGCAACTTTGAACTTTCACCAGTTAAGTTTGGGCCAACAAGTAGCCATCGCCGAGGCGACCGTTACCAATATTGAGCTAAAACATCCCGGCAAAGCCTACGCCTACCGGGTAGCGGCCGATGATGCCGTGGCAATTCTGGCTACCGATGGTGAATATACCAGCCTGGATTACGCCGATACCAAGAAATATCGCGACTTCTACGCCAATGCCGATGCACTCATTTTCGATGCGATGTTCTCGGTGCGGGAGTCTTTCATCAAGGAAGATTGGGGGCACAGCTCTGCTCTGATTGGCGTGGACCTGGCCCGAGTTGCCGGGGTGAAGCGATTATTCCTGTTTCATCACGACCCTACCAGCACCGATGCCGAAATTATGCAGGTTCTCCAGGAAACCAGAGAATATGTGGGGCCGGATGAGGTGCTGGAAGTGCTGGTTGCCCAAGAGGGTCTGGAAGTCTATCTCGACAATTCGGTTCAGGCAGTTGATTTCAGCCTGACGGATGAGTTGACCGGCGATGTCATTTTGATTTCTTTATCCGGCAAGTTTGGTTCGCACGTAACCGACCAATTCAGAAAACATCTGGCCTACAGCCTGCGCACCCATCAGACCAACAAAGTTGTCTTGAAAATGGAGAATTTGAGCGAGTTAACCATGGCGGGCATCCGGGCTTTGGTTGATGCTCGCAAGAGTGTGGTCAGCCTGGCTTTGGTCGGCGTGCCGGAGAAACTGTACCGGGTCATCGAGTTGTCGGGTACCACCGACTTTTTTGCTATTTATGAAGATGAGGCCGCCGCCCTGGCTGCCTTAAACACCCACGGCAAATAATCTACTCCTCTTAGCGTCTCCTGCCGGCTAAATTAGCCCAAACCTCCGCTTCTCACTAAAATAACGGCTACTATGGGTAAATCGCAGTTAGCCGGTCGTGAGTCAATTCTTTATGAACCGGGCGTCCCGGAGCAGTCGCCTCCCGCGGCCGCAACCCCGACCCACCACGCCTTTTTGGTCGTTTTGCTCGTTTTTGTCATTCTGGCGGTCTGTTACAGCCTGATCGTGCCCCTGACTCAAGGCGAGGATGAATTAGCCCACTATCGTTACCTCAGTTTCATCGCCCAAACCGGGCGCCTGCCGGCCAGTCATGCCGAGCGCGCCCAGGCCTGGTACCGGGCCGATTGGCCGCCGTTGTACCACTTGCTGGTGGGATGGGCCGTCAGTTGGCTCGATACCAGCCGGCCCCACCTCAAAGACGTGGGGGAATCGCCGCGACGCCGGCTGGTTGGCGAGATTTTCTATCCCCGCCTGATCCTCTACACCGAAGACGCCAACTGGCCCTGGCAGGATGGCATACTGGCCTGGCACCTGGGCCGCTTCATGTCTATCGCCTTGGCGGCCGGCGCGTTGGTTTTTACATATTTGACTACCCTCGAGGTTTGCAGGGGAGCAGGGGAGAAAGTTCAGACTCCCCCCTTGCCCCTCTGCCGCTTGCGTCCTGCTCCCCTGCTCGCTCTGGCCGCCACTGCACTGCTCGCCTTCACTCCCCGTTTCCTCTTTACCTCCGCTATGCTCGGCGACGACAGTTTGTTCATCTTGCTCTCGGCGGTGTTCATCTGGCTGTTGCTGCGAGCTTTGCGGGGTGATGACTCCTGGCGGCGTTACGCTCTAATGGGGCTACTGTTAGGGCTGTCGATTACCACCAAGTACAGCACCGCCTTACTGCCCCTGACGATCATTCCGGTGGTCTGGTGGCGATCCCGGCAGGCCGGTTGGCGTTGGAGCCAAGCCGTGGGTCGAGTCGCCTTGACCTGGCTGTTTACCGCCATTGCAGCCAGTTGGTGGTTCGGCTGGATCATTTACCATTTCAATACGGTCAGGCAGGATGGCCTCATCTTGGGCCTGCTGCGGCCCGTGCTGGCCTCCGGTCCCGATGTGAGTATGCGCCGTGTTTTTGCCCTGTTCACCGCCAGCCAGTTCACCGGCCCGGAACGCCCCGACGCCATCGCCGCCGGCACGTTCTGGGATTGGCTACGCTATCTTTTCCAAACTTTCTGGGGCGTACCCGTGCTTGAACAAGACCCCTTCTTTCCCTGGGCCTACCTGGTTATGCTGCTCTTCTGTCTACTGGCTGTGGTCGGGTTGGGGCAGCCCTGGCGGGCGGCCGACAACCTCTTGCGACTGACGCTGCTCATCTTGACCTTCGTAGTGCTCTTGTTACTACCCTTTCCGCTCCTCCGCTTCTTTCTGACCCACAATGTGCTGGAAACCGGTCAGGGCCGCCATTTACTCTACCCGGCCGCCCAGGCCATTCCGATTCTCCTCACCCTCGGCTGGGCTACCGTGGTGGGGCGAATGGGCGAATGGACGAATGGACGAGGAGCGAACTCACTGCCTAAACTTGGTGCATGGCGAATAAGAAATGGACTGAACAAAACTTTACGTTTTACGCTTTACGCTTTGTATTTTATTCCCTTAGCCATCCTGTTACTCTGGTCAATCTTTCTCCTGGCTTATATGACCCGCACCTACCCCGATCCGCTGCCCATCCAGACCACCACCTTCGACCCGGCCGCCATTCCCCAACCGCTCAGGCGTAATTTTGGCGAGGATATCCAGTTCCTGGGTTACAACTTCACCCCCGATCCCGCTCAGGCCCTTATCAACCTGACCCTCTATTGGCGCTCGCTCCGGCCGGTCGAGCAGAACTATCGGACTCGCGTCCAACTGGTCGACCCGCAGGGACAGCCCCACTTCACCTGGCTTAGCCACCCGTTGAACGGCCGTTATCCCACCCGGGCCTGGGATCAGGGCGACGTGGTTCGGGATAAGCTGTCGCTGCCGCTGGCGGCTGTGCCGCCCCATCCCTACGCCCTCCAGATCGATCTGCTGCACGAGACCGAGGATGTGCCGCTCAATTCTGAGCCGTTCCAGCCCATCCAGTTCGATCTGCCGGCTCGCCAGCCCATTGCCGATGCCGCCAAACTGGGCCAGGTTGATTACCGCCTCTGGCTGGACGATACCCCGGCGCGTTACCGTCAAACGATTCCACTCTCCTGGAGTTACCCGGCTGGCGCTGAACCAGCCCAGGTCAGGTGGACTCTCATTGGGCCTGACGAGGTGCGGCGTCCTCCTGCCGCCGCCGGTGAAGCCACCGCCATCTTTATGGTTGGCGCCGACTGGCCCAGCGGCGACTATCGCCTCCAGCTTGATTCAGGCGGGGCTGACCCGCTCCAAACCGGGCCGGTCCTGACCGTAGCCAATGCTGCCCGTCTTTTCAGCCTGCCTGCCAATGCTGCCGCCAATTTGACCCCGCTGGAGGCCATTTTTGCCAACCCGGCTGGCCAGCCGCAGCTCAAACTATTGGGGTACAGTTTACCTTCCCGCCGGGCCGAGCCGGGCGGCGGCCTGCCGTTGAGGCTCTACTGGCAAAGCCTGGCCCCCGTGCTCTCGGATACGCTCACCTTTGCCGTGCTGCTTGACTCGCAGCAGCAGCCTTATGGCCAGGTTGACCGTTATCCCTCCGGCTATTACAGCCCTATCCTGTGGGCCGAGGGTGAAGTGGTCATCGACGATTTCGTGCTGCCGGTTCAGCCCAATGCTCCCCCTGGCGTTTATCAGTTGCATATCGGGCAATACTATCTGGTGAACGGCCGGCCGCAGTCCCTCTCGCTCTTGCAGCAAGGCCAACTGACCGGTCAATCTGCCGTGGTCATCAGGCCGCTTAAAGTCGGCGGCCCGCCGCCGGACATTGTCGTCACCAATCCCAAACCTCAAGTGAGCCTCAACCAATCCTTCGGCAATCAGATTACCCTGCTTGGCTACGACCTGACCCTGCCACCTCAGGACTCACAACGTAACCCTCCAACCTTGAACCTCACTCTCTACTGGCGGGCTGACGTCCCCCCCGCCGTCGACTACACCACCTTTCTACACCTGCGTGACGCTGCCAACCAGACCGTGGCCCAGCAAGATTCGCCGCCGGCGGCCGGACGTTATCCCACCAGCTTATGGGCACCAGGTGAAATTATCCGGGATGAACTTGTCCTACCATTAGACTCGTTACCGTCCGGCGAATATACTCTCATAGTCGGTTTATACGAACTTGACAGCGACGCCCGGCTAACTGTGCCGGGTTCGCCGGCCAATGAAGTGGCCCTCCAATCGTGGCAATGGGAGAAGTAATGGTCCAACGTCTGCAAAAACATTGGGGCTTGGTCGTCATTGTACTCATCTACACCACCCTGGCGGCTGTTCACAGCCTGGTTGCTCCCTTGACTATTGGGAATGATGAGTGGGCGCACTTTCTCTATACTCGCTTCATCGCTGAACACGGCCGCCTGCCAACGACTCTCAGCGAACGGGGTAACAAAGAGGAAGTTGGGACCAAATCGGATGATCCGCCCCTGTACCATTTACTTAGCGCGGCCGTAACCGCCGGTGTAGAGCCTACCCCTCTTCTCAGGCCGGTCAACAGTAAGCCGCCGCGGCAGTTGGCCGATAATGCGGTGGTTTCTTTTGCGTTTCTGGTTCATACCGGTTACGAGTTGCTCCCTTATCAGGGTGAAGTGCTACTGTGGCATCTGGGACGGGCGCTATCTATTCTTTTTGGGATATTCACTATCATCCTGACTTACGTTACCACTTTGACCCTTTTTGCCAGCATCAGGCGGGCCTCACTGGCGGCCGCCTTGTTGGCCTTTATGCCTGCTTATATTTTTCATACCTCGGTGATGAGTTATGACAGTTTAGGGGCAGCCCTGGCCGCGCTGTTGCTGTTGGTCACCATTAGAGCCATCAAACGACCTGAGCAGTGGCGCTGGTGGTTGATAATGGGCTTGTTGACAGGCTTAGCTATTACTACCAAGTATACCTCGGTGTTACTACCTGCGGAGATCATCTTTGTGGCCTGGTTAGCTTTTCGCCAACCAAAAGAGATTCACTCCGATCAAACAAGGCGCTGGAGCGGATTTTTGGCCCCCTTTAGAGCTGCGTTGCCCCGTATTTTGGTCGCCGGGTTGGTGGTTGGCCTGGCCATTAGCTGGTGGTTTGGCTTTATTGTGTGGAATTTTAATACTATTGAAAGCCGGGGCCTGGTGGTCGGCATTTTGGAACCGTTGATGATTCGCGGCGGCAACGACAGCACCGCCATCAAAATAACCGCCTTTCTCTTTGGCGGAGATTCGTTGAGCACTGACCTGCCGCCGCCAGCTCGTCCACGCCATTACCCGGAGTTGGTCTGGCTCTTCCTACAATCTTTCTGGTCGGCCACCGTTGCCGAAAAATTTGTGTTATCACCCTGGTCCACAATTTTGTTTACGCTGGCTGCCCTGATCGGGGTGGCCGGGCTGGGTCGAGTTGGTCGGCGCGCCAAACCACCGGAGCGAATCTGGTTATTTTTGCTTTTATTCCACACTTTGTTGATTACGCCGTTGATTCTGGTGCGGGTCTTTGTTTCATTTGACCCGCTGGAGGCGGTTCAAGGCCGCCACCTGCTGCTGCCGGCCGCCTCGGCCATTCCAATTTTGCTGGTGTGGGGCTGGGAGCAGTGGACGCCTAAACTCGGTCAGATTGTGGCGACGGGATTGCTGCTGTGGAGCGTTTTAGGCCAGGTGGCCTGGGCCGCGGTTGTCTATCCACCGCCTATGCCGGTCTGGACAACCCAACACCCGCCCGAAGTTGAGCTGGCCCAACTCCGGCCGGTCAATGAATCCTTAACCGAGGGGATGCGGCTTATCGGGGTGGACTGGCCAGAAAAACCGGCCGGTCAAGTACTGGCTATCACTTTGTGGTGGCAATCATTAGATACCGTAAAACAAGATTACCTGGTGGAGTTGAGCCTGGTCGATAGCGCCGGTCAGGTGGTCGCTTACACCTTGGGCCAGCCGGTGCAGGGACGTTACCCCACCCGCGTCTGGGAGCCGGGCGACCTGGTCAAAGACGTCCACTGGTTGCCGTTGACCGGCTCGTTAGCCGGAGATTATCAACTGCGCCTGCGTCTGCTTGACCAAACCGGCCGACCATTGGCGGAAACTCAAATGATCCCGTTGGGCTCGATCTCATTGTCCGTTACCGTCCCCCCACCTGATCCCTGCCTGGTCTGGTTTCAAGGCCGGCCTAATGGGATTTTGGCTCAACCCTACCGGCTGCGTTCAACCTTAACTGTGATTAGCCAGGAGCGGCCGACCCTCCGGCCCCAGCCGCCCCAGGCCGACTTGCCGGAACAGCAGCCTTTCACTTCTGTGGGGAATTTTCACTTGTTTGTGGTTGGGCCGGATTGGACCGGCTCATATCAACTGCTGAACGGGGGGCAGGAGTGTGGTTATATCGTCGTCGACGTCCCGCCGCGCAGCTTTACCGTCCCCTCGATGGCCAATCCCGTGGCCGCCACCTTCAATAACGAAATCCGGTTGTTGGGCTATGAGCTGCCCAGCCGCCGTATCACCGCAGGGGGACGCCTCCCCCTCACGCTCTACTGGCAGGCTCTAGCCTATATGGGCGAAGATTATCGCATTTTTGATAACTTGCTGGATCAACAGCAGCAACGCTGGGGCGGCTACGACCGCCGCGCCCGCGACGGGTACAGTACCCTCCTGTGGGCGCCCGGCGAGGTCATCACCGATGCCTTTGGTGTGCCGGTCGACCCGGCTGCGCCCAACGGCGTTTACACCATCGATGTCGGCTTGTATCGCCCAACTGAGCAGGGGGCGGCCTCATTGCCAATCACGGTCAACGGCCAGCCGACCGGTCAACATAGCCTTCGTCTCGGCCCGATCAAAGTCGGGGGGCCGCCGCCGGACGTTATCACCACTGACCCATCGCCTCAAGTGAAACTGAACCAATCTTTTGGCAATCAGATCACCCTGCTTGGCTACGATCTGACCCGGCCAACTCAAAACTCTAAACTGAACCCTCAAGAGTTGAACCTCACCCTATACTGGCGAGCCGAGGCTACTCCTGAAACTGACTACACCACCTTTGTTCATCTGCGCAGTCAGGCCAACGAAAACCTGGCGCAACGAGACAGTCCTCCGGCCAACGGGCGCTATCCATCATCGTTATGGGATGCGGGTGAAGTAATAGTTGACCAGATAACCCTACCTTTGGCCGGTCTGCCTCCCGGTGAGTACGCGCTGGTGGTCGGCTTGTATGATCTTGCCAGCGGGCAGAGACTGCCGGTGACCGATGATCCGGCCAACGAACTTCGGTTAGAAAGTGTGACTCTCCCATGACCAAACCTCGCCTGGCCCTGTTAGCCGTCGTGCTGACCGCTTTTTTCCTGCGAGTTTGGCAATTGCCCCAAATTCCACCCGGCCTGTGGTACGACGAAGCCTATTACTCCATGGATGCAACCTGGCTGCTCGATGGTGGGCCGTGGCGTATCTTCTTTGCCGGCAACAACGGTCGCGAGCCGATCTTTATCTACCTGCAAGTCCCGTTGATTTGGTTGTTCGGCGCCAAACCGCTAACCTCGCGCTTGCTTGGCCCGGTATTGGGCGTGTTGACCATCGCCCTGACCTATGCCCTGGCCAGGCGCCTGGGGCGCGGCGCGGCATGGTCGTACTGGTTACCTTACCTGGCTGCGGCCGGGCTGGCTGTCTCGTTCTGGCATATTGATTTGAGCCGGAGTGGTTTTCGCGGCATCTTGCTGCCATTGGCGGCCGCCTTTGTATTTTATGCCTTTTGGCGGGGTTGGTCAGAAAAATCGTTCCGGTGGCTGGCCCTGGCCGGGGTGGGGCTGGGTTTGAGCCAGTATACTTACCTGGCGGCCCGGGTTTTGCCGTTAGTTTTTGGCCTGTTTGCCCTGGCCTGGCCGGTTATCTATTTTTTTAATCGCCGCTCGTCGACCGCCAGTCACCCCTCTTCGGTTGCCTCCTCCCCTACCAGGGAGGGAGGAGAAGACACCCCTCTATCAGGGGCGGGGACCAGCCGCGCCCCCAAAGGAATGTCCGAGCTTAAGTTGACACAAGTGCTCTCCCTCTCACCGGCCACTCTCTGGCTGGGTCTAATCCTGATGGCCGTCGTCTCGGCTCTTGTCTTTGCCCCGTTGGGCTGGTTTTTTTATCAAAACCCTGAACAGTTTTCCGCCCGCACCGGTGACGTCCTCTTTGCCCCCGATTCCACCGCTGAACTGTTTCTGCACCTCTCTCAGGCCGTGTGTCTCTTCATTGATGGCGGCGACCCTGGGTGGCGGCATAATTTCCAGGGCCGGCCGATGCTGGGCTGGTTGGGTTGGCTCGGTTTCTGGCCCGGCTTATTTGTTTGTCTGCGCCGGCTACGCCGCCGGCAACCCGCCTGTCTTTTCCTGGTTGTCGCCTTGCTGACCCTTTACCTGCCGGCGCTTGTGTCCGTACCGCCGGTGCATGCACTGCGCCTCTCCGCGCTCTTGCCGATTTACTACATCATTTTTGCCATCGGCTTGAACTACGTAGCCTGGTACCTGCTGCGGATTACGGCCAACCTCCTCCCGGCTCGCTCGCCGATCCTCGTTCTCCGCTCCTCGCTCCTTGCCTTGATCCTGACTCTTGTCATAATCATTGAGGCTGGCTTAACTTGTTACGACTACTTCTATCGTTGGGCCAATCGCGAAGAAACTTATGTCGAGTATAATGGCCCGCTGGTTGATTTTGTCAATGAGGTCATGGCCCAGAGCCAGGAAACGCCGGTGATTATTCCTTTCCACCTCTATATTCATCCCACGACCCGCTATCTGCTGCACGATCATTTCACCGAACAACCACCGCCGCCAACCCTGAGCGGGCCGGCCCATTTGGTGACCCTGCCAAACAATTTCCGCATGCTGAACGTGGCCAATATTCCGGAGTTACCCACGCTGGTTTGGTTGGCGCAAGGGAGTGATGGGCTGGGGGTAGCCTATGTCTCCCGGCCGCCCCGCGCCAACGAACAAGCCGAGCTGGCCAGACTTGAAGCAGAGCTAGAACCGGCTATCTATCGGGATCGTTTTGACCGAGAGTTGGCCCACTGGCGCAGCCTCACCGACACGACCCCGCTGTCGCCCATGTTCACCCGAACTGAACCGCAACGGACAGTCAAGATTACCTGGACCAATTTGGCCCAACTGGTTGGTTACGAAGTCACCCCTGAAATCATCCAGCCCGGCCGGCCGATTACTCTGAACCTGTACTGGCGCAGCCTGACCGACCAGACCTTTGATTATCGCCTCTTCCTACAAATCATCGACGCTGCCGGAAAGCCCATCAATCAATGGGAAGGCGAGGCTTTCCGCGAAGATATGTACCGCTGGCGGCCGCACGGCATCCTGCCCACTCAGCACACTCTCTGGCTCGGCCCTAACACCCCACCCGGCCCTTACCTGATCCGCCTGGGCTTCTTTGACGATGCCACCGGTCAGCGCCTGCCTCTGCAAATAGGCGAGTGGGCGAATAGCGAAACAGCGGCCCCGCTAGATCAGGTGGAACTCGGTCTCTTCTATGTTTCTCCCGATCCCGACGGGCGCGATCCTCGCCAACCAGCTATCCCCCTCTCCGCCGCCTTTGCCGACTCAATCCAACTTACCGGCGTCACCCTGCCAGAAATTCGCCATTCATCATTCACTATTCACAATTCACAATTACCTGTCGTCTTTCACTGGCAAGCTCTCCACCCCACCGACCGGCCTTACACCGTTTTTCTGCAACTGCTGAACGAACACGGCGAAGTCGTCAGCAGTTGGGACAGCCAGCCTTTCAACGGCCTCTATCCCACCTCCCTGTGGTCCCCCGGCGAATTCATCACCGATACTTTCGAACTACCTTTGCCCGACGGCGGCCTGCCCCCCGGCGACTATCGCCTTATCACCGGCTTCTATGATTTTGAGACCGGCCAGCGACTACCGGTTGCCTCCGGCGGTGATTTTACTGAATTAGTCAATTTTTTTGTAGTTGAGTAATTCTTTTGCTTTTGTCACCCCTTAACTTGGGTGATATAATGCCCTGTAGTCTAAAGTCATTAACACGGGGTCGGCGCGTGCCGGCCTTTATTTTGCTGGCTTGTTGAGCGCAAAGTTGCCCGATCCAGTGAGTGAAAAAACTCAAAACTCAAAATTCAAAACTGATAATTGGGCTTTAACTCTTCTCCTACTGCTATACCTCTTTGTTGCCCTGGCCCACGCCAGCCTGGCTCCGCTGACCACCGGCCCCGATGAGTTGGCCCACTATGAGTACGTCCGCTTCATCGCCGAACACGGCCGCCTGCCGCTCAACACCGCCGAGCGCGACCAGGCCAGCTACAAATCGGACCAGCCGCCGCTCTATCACCTGCTGGCTGCCATCCCGGCCAGCCTGGTCGATCCGGCCGGCCCGCCCTATCTCAAACGAGTCAGCGATCACCCCCGCCGCCAGCTCATCGAGCGGACTCGTCACGCCTGGGGGCTTTACAACACCGAGGATGAGCTATGGCCTTACCGGGCCGAGGTATTGCGCTGGCACACCGGTCGCTGGCTGGCTATTTTATTTGGCGCTGCTACCGTGACTGTCACCTTTTCTATGGCCCGTGAGGTTTTTAATATGACCGCCGCGGGCCGACCGCCGACCACCGCTTCCAAACCGGCTCAACCCCACATTCACCATTCACCATTCACCGTGCACAATTCCCAATTTATTCTTCCTATTGCCGCGGCCGCCATCGTCGCCTTCACCCCCCGTTTTGTCTTAACCGGCTCGATGCTCAACTATGAAACCACCCTGGCCTTTTTCTCGGCTCTATTCCTGTGGGTTTTACTAAGAACCGCCAGGGCAAGTGTAGCGAATATCCGAATAGCGAATGAACGAACCTGCAAAGCCAACCTGGCGAATGGAGAGTTGATCGCTAATCCTCCGCCCGCTCCCCGCCTCACGCTCTACGCCGTTCTCCTCGGTCTTTTCGCCGGGCTGGCTATTCTGACCAAACTCAGCGCCCTGATCTTACCTCTGGAAGCAGCCGTTGGCTTGGGGTTGATTGCCGTTTTTGCCCGTAGCATCCCATCAGCAGCACGTTGGAAGTTTTGGTGGCGCTCGATTGGGATAAGCTGGTTAACAACCCTGGCCGTCATCAGCCTGTGGTTTGGCTTCGTGGTCTACCAGTTCAATACCGTAGCCCAGGACGGCCCGTGGACCGGCCTGTTGCGCCCGCTCATCGCCGCCGATGCCAGCGACGCCACCACCAATCGGCTGTTGAGCTTCCTCACCGGCGGGCAGGCCGGCTTTACCGCGGCCATCGAGAATCTCGACTCCGGCCCGCCCTGGGAATGGCTGGCGATTTTCTTCCGCACCTTCTGGGTAGTCGGCATCGAGGGCTACCAGCCGTTGGGGCTGGTGGGATTACTGGCAGCTCTGGCGCTGTGCCTGACGGCGGCTTACGGCCTGATCCTGGCCTGGCGGAACGACCGCCAACTCATTCGCCAGGCTCAGGGCAGGCCACCGGCCCATTCGCCAAGCTCGGAACAGACCGCCGACCGCGGCAAAATCAAAGATACGCTCCCCGCTCCCCGCCTGATCCTATCGCTGCTCCTGCTCCATCTTGCCGCCGCCTTCATCCTGCCCCTGCTGCGCTACGCTGCTACCTTCAGCCTGGCCGACACCGCCCAGGGGCGCCACGTAATGTTCCAGGCGGCCGCAGCCTTCGCCATCCTGTTGACCTGGGGCTTGAGTGAAGCAGTCGCCAATCGCCAGTCGCAGGTTGCAAGTCGCAAGTCACAAGTTGCAGGTCAATCGCAACCCGTTAAACGTAACACGTCGGACTATTTACGCTTTACGCTTCACGCTTCACCCTTCACGCTTTACGCTTCACGCTTCGCCCCTCTCCTGCCCGGTCTCTTTTTACTGAGCTGGAGTAGTGTCCAACTGTGGTATATGAGCTGGGCCTACCTGCCCCTGCTGCCGGTGCGTACCGTACCCCAGGCCAAAGCTCAGGCTGTCCATCAATTCGACCGGCCGTTCAATGACTACGTCACTCTGGTTGGTTACACCCAGCAGCTCGAGGATAACGGTTTGCTACGGCTCGACCTGCTCTGGCAGGCCACGGCAGTCAGCCCGGTCGACTTTCTGACCGAAGCCAGTCTGATTGACTCCGCCGGCAATCGGCGTGCGCAATGGCTGGGTTACTCGGCCAACGGTCGATATCCCACCCGCGCCTGGGATGTGGGAGACATCATCCGGGACACGGTCTGGCTGCCGGTAGGCTATCTGCCAGGCGACGATTATCGCCTGCAGCTTGACCTCAAACCAACTGCCCAGACTCTCCCCGGCCGGCCTTTACCTGCCCTACCCGTCCCCTTGATTGTAGGCTCTATCACCTTGCCCCCGCTGCTGCCAGCCCCTGCCTCAGCCCCTGCCTCGGTTTCAGCTTCAGCCTTAGACTCGGCCAAAGCCTCCCTCTATACTCTGTGGCAAAATGGCCGTCCCTTGACGACCCAGCAGCCATTCCGAGAGCGTGAAACTATATTGGTGACGGTTAATCCGGCCTTGTCCAATCCACCCCAAAATATACAATTGACTCAGGCTGAGGCCAGCGCGGCTGGCGGACCAACTTTTGCTCCGGTAGTTCAAGCCGAATATCAAGCTATCTTTATAGTGGGGCCAGATTGGCCTCCCGGCGTTTATGCCTTGCGCGGCGTTAGCTCCAATGGCCAATTCTATCAGGGCGAGCGATTCGTTCAGGTGAGCGACCTGTGGTCCCGTCGCTTTAGCCTCCCTGATCCGCCGCCCTATCAGGAAGGGTTGGGGGGGGTAGTCGAGGCCAACTTTGCCAACCAGGTCAGGTTGCTGGGTTACAATTTGGGCGCCAATCGAGCCGAACCCGGCGGCGGCATCCCCATCACGCTCTACTGGCAGGCACTCGACTGGATGGGCTACGATTACACTATCTTTGTCAGGTTGCTGGCCGCCGATCAGACCAGCCACGGCGGGCGGGATCGCCTGCCCCGGGAAGGTTACAGGACGCTTTACTGGGCCCCCGGCGAAATCGTGGTCGATCCTTTTGGCGCGCCGGTCGACGCGGATGCGCCTGCCGGGATTTATTATCTCAACGTGGGGCTGTACCAAGAGGTGAACGGCCAGGCTGTCTCCCTGCCGCTGGTGCGGGACGACCAGCCCATCGAGGCTACCAGTGTCACCATCGGCCCGCTCAAAATCGGCCCGACGCCGCCGGGTTGGACCATCGCCACAGCCAAGCCCCAGGTCAGTCTGGCCCAACCCTTCGGCGACGGCCCCAATCTCACCCTGCTCGGTTACGACCTGACCGATGACGCCAACCAACCAGTTCAAAACTCAAAACTCAGCACTCAAAACTTAAAACTGACGCTCTACTGGCAAGTCGAGTCGCCGCTGCCGCTGGATTACACCACTTTTATCCATCTACGTAATGAGGCCGGGGCGATCGTCGCTCAAAAGGACCAGCCGCCGCTTGAGGGTATTTATCCCACCAGCCTGTGGGAGCCTGGTGAGATCATCGCCGACGAAGTAATTCTGCCCGTGCCGCTTGACCTCCCGGCGGGGCTGTATCGGCTGGTAGTGGGCCTGTACAACTTTGATAGCGGCGCCCGGCTAGCTGTACCCGGCCAGCCTGAACAGGCCGTCACGCTGATAACGTTGGAGTTCACCCGTTGATGCGGACCGATCTAGCCCGATTTTCTACCCTTTCTCTGCGGCTGGCGCAATGGGGCCTGGTCATCGTTTTCATGGCTTTAGGCATCTACGTCAGCCTGACCTCTGCTGAGGGGCCGGACGAGGTAGCCCATTTTTCCTTTATTCGGTTTGTAGCCCAATACGGTCGCTTGCCGTTGGATGAGGCGGAACGGTTGGAGGCAGGCTACAAAGCCGATCTGCCGCCGCTCTATTATCTCATTGCCGGGCTAATCGGGCGGGGCTTGGATTTAGAGTCGCCGCCACACCTGAAACTAACCCGGGACAATATCCGCCTGAAACTGGTGACCGGCCTTCAAAATGTAAAGGGTTGGCGCTTGATCTGGACCGAAGACCCGTGGCAGGGAGAAGTGTTGCTGTGGTATCTGGGACGTTGGGTCTCGCTGGGCGGCGGGTTGCTCGGCTTAGCCCTGACCTATGGACTGCTTCGGGCCGTTTGGCCGGATTATCCCTGGCTGGCTTTGAGCGCAGTGGCAATTCTGGGCTTCTTATCAACCTATGTTTACATCAGCGGAGTTGCCGGCTACGAGTCGTTGACCGGCGCCCTAATGGCCGCTTACTTTGGCTTGCTTTTTTATGCCATCAGCCGGCCGGAGTGCAACTGGCTCTATGTGGGCCTGGGGCTGTTATTGGGCTTGGCCGCAGCAACCCGGCAGACTGTCTGGAGTCTGCTGCCAATCCTGCCGGTTCTCGTTCTCTGGCTGGCCTATCGCCGCCGGTGGAAGTGGCAGACTGGCTTGGGCCGGCTGGCTCTGGTTGGGTTGGGGCTAACCGTAACCTTTGGGCTGTGGCTCCTTTATGTCGGCCTATATTTCAATCAGATTGCCGGCCAGGGCTGGTTCTGGGGACTGGTTAGCCCGGTGTTGATTGGCGATGGGAGCGGCCGCACCTCGCTGCAGATTGCCGGTTTGGCCAGCAGTGGTGACATCGGTATTGATAACTTTGCCCGGCAGAGTGACAGTTTTTGGCAGTGGGGCTGGTATTTTTTTACTGGTGTCTGGGGACAGGGTTGGCTGGGTTGGTTGATGCTGCTATTGTGTAGTTTGGCGCTGGTCGGGTTGGTGTGGCGCTGGCGGCAAGAACCGGAGTCGAGCCGTTTGTGGATATTGTTGTTAGTGGTGCATATTGGCCTGCTGCTGTTCTTACCGTTACTGCGCTTTGTCTTTTCCGGTTCAGCCTCCACCGCGATGAGCCAGCATATCCTCTTCCCCGCGGGCGCCGCCATGCTGGTGCTGCTGGTGCTGGGCTTGCGGAGCTGGCTGTCAGCGGGCCGGCTGACGACCCTGCTCCTGGCGTTGGCCGGGATTTATCTAGGCCAGACTGTGGCCGCAACTTTGGATCGACAGATCAACCGCTTCCCCATTCAGACGGTGCCGGTTGCGGCCGGGGAACAGGTCATCGCCGAGTTCCAAAACTTGACCTTGATCGGCTACGATACCCGAGCCGAAAATGGACTGTTGCAGGTTACCCTGCTTTGGCGTACCGAAGCCTCGCCTAACGAGGATTACCAGGTGGAATTGACTCTGCTGGATGAGGCCGGCCAACCCCAATCCCGGTGGATTGGGCAGCCGCTCAACGGCCGTTATCCTACACGGGCCTGGCTGCCCGGCGACCGCATCCGGGACGTGATCAGGCTGCCCATTGCCGGACTGCCGGCAGGAGATTATTGGCTCCAGTTGCGGTTGCTGGATGAACTGAAGCCTATCCCTTCCTCTCAGGAAGACCCCCTGGCCTTGGGGTCAGTTACTCTGGCCCCTGCCTCTGCCCCACCTGGCGACATCCTGGACCTGGCCAGGCGCCCCATCGGTTACACCTTCTGGCATGACGAGCAGCCTGACGATAACCTGCCCGTGTATGGCGAGAACGCCACTATCGTCATCTCCACTCAAGACGTGTTGAATGATGAGATGCGGTTGAGTCTGATCGATCCGATTGGGCAGACTCACGAGCCGGTTGACCGGACCGGGCGGGTCTATAATTTTAGAATAGCGCCCAGTTTCCCTGGCGGGGAATATCGGCTGCGGCTGGAGCAGAGGCGGGGTGAGACGCTACTGGCCCAGGCTGAGACAGCCCCTCTGCTGGCGGTCAAAACCGAAGCGCGGCGCTTTGATATCCCCTCGATGTCGCAGCCCGTGTCGGCCAATTTTGCCGGGTATGTAGGGCTATTGGGCTATGATTTGCCTCAAACGCAGTTTGAGCCGGGGGACGCCCTGCCGGTAACGCTCTACTGGCAGGCGCTTAGAACCATCGGCGCGGATTTGGTGTTCTTCAACCATCTCATAGGTCCAGACGGCCGGCAGTGGGGCGGGCAAGATCGCCGGGCGCAGGATGTTTACAGTACAATGCTATGGGCGTCGGGTGAAATTGTGCCCGATACCTATAGCGTGTCGATTTCGCCAGATGCCCCGCCAGGCGTCTATTATCTACTGGTAGGACTTTACCTGCCGGTAGGTGAATCAGCGGTCTCGTTGCCATTGGTGGAAAAAGGGCAGATGACCGAGGTGACTCATCTGACAATTGGTCCCATTGAAGTTGTGGCAACCGATGGACAACCCTAAATATTCAATGTCCAAGCTTGGCAACGCTCCCATTTTAAAGTTAAGCCTGATCATTTTGTTGTATCTAGTTTTGGCGGTTAGTTATAGCCTTGTGACCCCCATTGGCCGCGGCGCCGACGAGTGGGCCCACTACTGGTATGCCCAGTTCATTGCCCAACACCGCCGCCTGCCCCTCACCCCGGAGGAACGCGACCTGGCCGGCTACAAATCCGACTGGCCACCGCTCTATCACCTGGCGGCGGCGGCCTTTACCGGCTGGATCGATACTGAGGGACCGCCTACCTTCAAATATCGAGCGGACAATATCCGGCGGCAACTGGTACCGGCGCAAGGACCGGAGGCGATCCTCCATACCGAGGATGAGTTATTCCCCTGGCGGCAGGAGATATTGGTCTGGCATTTGGGCCGGTTTCTATCGATTGGTTTTTCGGCGCTGGCGCTGCTGGTCACTTACTTTGTTGCACTGGAGGTGTTTGGGGGGGGAGCAGAGGAGCAGAGGAGCAGAGGAGCAGAGGGGCAAAGTGCAGATAGCAGTTTACTTCATGTTTCACGTTTCACGCATCACGCACCATATATCACGCCCTACGCTCCACGCTCTACGCTCCACGCCTCACGCCTCACACTCCACGCGGCACGCACCCTCGCTCTGGCGGCTACGGCTGTTTTAGCATTCAATCCCCGTTATCTCTTTACCGGTATGCTTTTCAATTATGATAGTTTGACCCTGCTGCTGGCTTCGTTGTTTTTGTGGCTGGCGATTCGGGTGGCCAAAGGGTATCATGGGCGGTGGGGCTTTTGGGCGTTGGGCGCGCTGGCCGGTTTGGCTTTGCTCACCAAATATCTAACGCTGCTGCTGCCGCTGGTGATTGTGTGGGTGGCCGGTAGTAGGGAGCATCGGCGCAGGCTTCGTCCCGAGGCTCAGCCCGAGGGGGGAGTAGAGGAGCAGGGGGGAGGCCAAACTAAAGATGAGGCGGCATACGGAACACGCCCCACGCCCCACGCATCACGCCCCACGCATCACGTCTCACGCTCGCGCCAATTCCGGCTTCGCTTAGCCCAGGCTGCATTGGCCTATCTCCTGGTGGTGAGCTGGTGGTTTGGTTATTTGCTGACCAATTTCAACGAGATCGACGCCTATGGCCCACTGCTGGGCGCGCTGGCCCCGCTTATTCGGGGCGACAGCAGCGACCGCACGGTGGAGCAGATTTTTGCCTGGCTGAGCGGCGGGCAGGCCCCCGCCCCGGCTTACATCGAAAAACAAAGTTACACTGCCTGGCAAATCATCACCGAACTCCCTACAACTTTATGGGGCAACCCTATCGTCCGGCCTTATCCCCTCAACTGGTTCATTGTAGCGATGACGCTAGTAATGACCCTGGCCCTCGTCGGCCTCTTTATCCAGTTACGATCTACTATCCTTCGACTTCGCTCAGGACAGGTCTACGATTTACGATTGGATTATTCCCAATTCCCAATTCGCAATTCACCCTTCACAATTCTGGTGTTTGTTTGCCTGTTGCCGTTGCCTTTTATGCTTATCCGCCTCTTTGGAGCGCGGGACGCGCTGGAGGCGGTGCAGGGGCGGCATTTGCTCTTTCTGGCCGGGCCGGCGGTGGCTATCCTGCTCATTTTGGGGTTGAGTGTTGGAGGTCACCGGGTCGCAAGGTGGCAGGTGGCAGTTGGCAGGAGAACGCGCTGTGTGTTTTATGGTTTATTGGCGCTCTTACTGGCCGGCGCGCTGAGTCAGCTTTTGTTTATGGAGCAAACTTATCCCTCACCCCTGCCGGTACGGACAACAGCCTTGAACTTACCGCTTGACCCGCCGCCTGCCGCCATAACATTGCCCGGCGGCGCTAAACTCAACCACTATTCCCTACTTCCCGCGCCGCAGCCCTACTCCCTGAATGTCTCATTGTATTGGCAGGCCGGCGACAACCCTGCGCCGGAGGACTATCAGATTGAGTTGGCCCTGGTCGATGGGCGAGGCCAGACTCGCTCAGGCTGGCGGGGGTATCAAACGCAGGCTCGCTACCCAACCCGGGCCTGGGAACCGGGCGACATAATTCGGGATGACGCCTGGCTGCCGCTGGCCGGATTGCCACCGGGCGAGTACGATATTAAGATGCGAATTCTGGGGCAGGCTACGACAGCAGTACCCTGGCAAACCCTGGCAACCTACACCTTGAACCTGCCACCCGAATCGTCTCAAGTTGGGAGTGATTGGGTCATCTGGCGGAATGGAGATATCGTTCGCCGGTTGGCTTTGCTCTATGAACGGGAAACGGTTCAGCTTACCGTCGCTGCTGAGTCGATCTCATCGCCTGCAACTTCGTTTCAACTGGTTGGTCCCGATGGCCTGATCCGAACGGTTGTATCGGCCGGTCCCGGCTGGGCCAACTTTATTGTGGCGCCCGATTGGCCGGCCGGCGACTACTTTTGGCTTGCCGGAACTGAACCCATCTTGCAGGTGGCCCAAAATGAACGGAATTTTCACCTTCCCAATATAACCTATCCGTTGGCGGCTAACTTTGAGGGCAAAATCAAGCTGCTTGGCTACGATTTGCCGTCCCGGCGAGTCGAACCGGGTGATGGGTTGCCGATTACCCTATATTGGCAGGGATTGGAATGGCTGGGCGAGGATTTTGTTATTTTTGATCGCCTGTTAGATAATCCCCCCGACGCCGGCCAGCCGCTTGTTTGGGGCGGGTATGATCGTTTACCGAAAGAAAATTACAGCACGTTGCTGTGGGCGCCGGGTGAAGTGGTGATGGATGGTTTTGCCGTACCCGTCGCGGTCGACGCGCCGGCCGGTGTTTATACGCTCAGCCTGGGCTGGTATCGTAAGGTTGATGGCCAGGCCCGGTCGTTGCCTATTCTTGATCCTGAAACCGGCGAGCCGACCGGCGCAACCGCGGTGACTATTGGCCCCATCAAAGTCGGTGGTCCACCGCCGGGAGTAACGACGGTAAAGGCCGAGCCGGAAGTAATGCTTGAGACGATTTTAGGTGACCAGATTAAATTGCTTGGTTTTGATTTGAACTCAACACTCCAAACTCAAAACTTGACACTCGTTCTGTACTGGCAGGCGCTCAAAACTATCAACACGGATTACACCGTTTTTGTCCATGTGCGCAATGCCGCCGGTGAGGTGGTGGCTCAAAAAGACAGCCCGCCGGCCGGTGGTGCATATCCCACCCGTTTGTGGGATGCCGGCGAGATTATCAGGGATGAAGTGAGTGTACCGCTGGAACACCTAGCCCCAGGAGAGTACGAGGTGGTGGTGGGCATGTATGATTTCATCACGGGGCTGCGGCTGGCAGTTGAGGGGTCACCGGATGAGATCATCCGGTTGCAAGAGTTTGAGGTGGGCAAGTGAACGAAAGGGGGAATCGGCTAACCAAAACGCAATACGGGGTACGCAATACGTTTTTTGGTTTGCTAATCATCGTCCTGGTCTACCTGGTTTTAGCGATTGCTTTTACCCAGGTTATGCCCTTTAGCCGCGCTCTGGATGAAGGGTATCACCTGGAATACATTTCCTTCATCAAGCAGTATGGCCGCCTGCCCATCACTTATGAGGAGCGCGCCCAAATCACACGGGCCGATTTTCCGCCTTTGTACCAATTGTTGGTTGGTTTGTTGTCGATCAAGGTGAACGCAAGTGATCCGCCGCAAGAAAAATTTTTCTGGGATTCCTTTCGCTACCGGGCTATCGACCATCAAACCGACGCGGTCTGGACGCTGGCGACCGAAGATTATCAGTGGCCCTACTTTGGCTGGTTTCTGGTCTGGCAAATCGGGCGTTGGCTGTCGGTAGTTTTAAGCGCAACCACCGTCATCATTGTTTTTTTGACCCTGCGCGATACCCCCCTGGGCCAATACCCTCTGGCAGTCTTGGCCGGCACGGCGCTGTTGGCCTTTATCCCCCGGTACATTATCCTGGGGTCGGCGTTGAATGATGACAACCTGTTGGGCTTGTTGGCCGCGTTATATTTTTGGCTGTTGGTTAAGGCTGTCAACCAACCCCGGCGTTGGTGGCCTTTTGTCGGGCTGGGCCTTTGTTTGGGTCTGTCGATGACGGTCAAATATACCCTGGTTTTGATCCCCCTTGAAATTATGGCGGTGTGCCTGCTGCTGGCTAAACAACAAAAATTGGGGTGGGTTTGGGCCTGGCGGCGCATTGGCGTTGTCGGTGGGCTGGCCTTGCTTGGCTCAAGCTGGTGGTTTGGTTGGAATATCTGGTTTTTGAACACCGTAGCAGCAGATGGCTGGCTGGTTGGCCTGGTGCGCCCACTTCTGCAAGGCGGGCACGACACCACGATGAATCGATTGAGCGGTTTAGCCAGCGGCGGTCAGGCCGGTTTAACCGTCCTGCCGGAAGGCACCAGTGTGGGTACTTTTTCGCAGTGGCTTCAATCTACTTTTCTCTCGTTTTGGGGTGTGGCCAGTTCCAACGCGCTGCCGCTTTCTCCTTACGCCTATTTGGGGATTGGCCTGGTATTGGTCATTGCCGCGTTCGGTCTGGTCCGGCTCTGGCAAACCGACCCCGGCGCCCGCACGTGGTTGGTTTTGTTTATTTTTCATACCAGCCTCTTTTTTATCTTACCACTGCTCCGCTTTGGGTTGACTCGCCGCCTCAGTGTAGCGGCTCAGGGTCGCCACATCTTGATTCCGGCGGCGACAGCCATTGTGGCGCTGCTGATTTGGGGATTGTTAGCGGTTATCCCTCCCCGCTGGCAGCGGTTTGCTTTTGGGATGATCATTGCCGGCTTTATCGGCTGGACAGGGGCGCATCTCCATCAATTTGCCACGCCTGCGGTTCCTCCTTTGCCTTTGCGGACTCTCCCCCAGGCAGCTGAGTGGTTGCCTGACCCCGCCAATGCCCGCTTTGGCGATTCTATCGAACTGGTCACGTATGAGGTTACCCCCCAACCCGCAAACGGCCTGCTGCAAGTCAACCTGGCCTGGCGGGCCCTGGCTCACGTTAATGAGAGTTATCTGCTCAAGGTGGAATTAGTCAATTCTGACGAGCAGGTAGTTTCGCACTGGTTGGGCTATAACGGTCAGGGGCGCGTGCCGACCCTGGCATGGGACCCAGGTGACGTTGTTTTTGACCACCTGGCCCTACCGTTATTGAATTTGCCCGCGGCAGAATACAACTTACGGGTGCAAATGCTCGGCCAGGCCGGTCCGCTGCCGGTAATCACAGCAGAAAACCTTCAGAGCGCAGCCTTAGCCCTGACCGGGGTTGTCCTTCAAACGCCGGCCGCGCTTCCTCTGACCCGGCGGATGAGTATTGAGGCCAATACCTCACCGCTGGAAGTAGCCTTTGAGTTGTGGCAGTCTGAGGGACCGGTCAAAGAAACCTCGATTCCGGTCTACCGTTATCCCGGTACGATCTCAGTCATCGTTGCAAATCATCGCTTTGATGAGACGGTTTTGAAGTTGGAACTCGTTGCTGAAACGGGTCAGGTCTGGCCGGCCAACAAAAATGAGCCCGGTATCTACACCTTTATCGTTGGTCCTCGTTGGCAGAGCGGCATGTACCGTCTCAGAATGACCTTACAGCGCAGCAGTAACGTCATCGGCCAGAGTACGAGTGAACCCTTGCTGGCGGTCGAAAATTGGTGGGAACGCCGGTTTGAGGCGCCGGAAATCCAAATCCCTTTGACGGCTAACTTTGCCAACCAATTGCTGCTGCTAGGATACAAGCTGCCGCACCGGCAGGTCAAGGCCGGGGAATCCTTTCCGCTTACCCTTTATTGGCAGGCGCTGCCTGAGCGAGCACCGCAGGCTGATTTTATCCAATTCAATCATTTGTTGGATGGTGACGGCAATTTGCGCGGTGGTTACGACCGCCGCCCGTTAGAATATTACAGTACCCTGCTCTGGGCGCCGGGCGAGGTGGTGGTTGACGGTTACGCCATCCCGGTTGAGGCCGGCGCCCCCCCTGGCGAGTACTGGCTGGATGTGGGCTACTACATTACTGTGGGCGAAAGCGCGGTCAACCTGCCGCTGGTCGTTGCTGGACAGATGACCGAGTTAAGCAGCGTAACGATCGGGCCGATAGAAGTAGTTGTACCGTAGGTGAATCGATGAAACTTTGGGTAAAAAATCGCGCCAAAGGGGTTTTAGCTCGTCTGGCTTTGATCGGGGTGGGGTTGATGATGGCCCTGCTAGCTATTGAAGGTGGCTTGCATCTGATCCCATCAAGTTATTTGGACCGCATTATTGAGAGAAGCTCGCAGCGGCTGCAGTTGTATCGGCTGGACCCGCGGATCGGTTGGACGCCTAACCCTCATGCCGAGACCGTTATTACCACCAGGGACGAGCGCTCAATTCCAATTACAATCAACTCGTTAGGGTTACGGGATAGTGAGCACAGTTACCAAAAGCCGCCCGGCGTTTTTCGCGGCTTGATGTTAGGCGACTCTTTTACCGAAGCGTTGGATGTGCACCTGGCCGAATCTTACCCCTATCGAGTTGAAGCATGCCTGGGCCAGCAGTTAGCTCAGCCGGTCGAGATTATCAATGGTGGAGTTTCAGGTTATAATACCGCCGACGAATACCTGTTTTACCATTATGAAGGTGTTCGCTACAACCCGGACCTGGTCTTATTGCTGCTTTACGTCGGCAATGATTTTGCGGGTATGGAGCGGGACATAACCAAAGAACGATTGGTGGCCGGTTTTGGCGGTTACCGTTTTAGCCTGGAAGACGGTCAACTGAAAAAAGTGTGGGTGAGTTGGGAAACGCCCGCAGATGGGCAAACCTCGGCGGCGGTGTTGTTTTTGCGGAACTACTCTCGGTTGTATCGAATCTTGGCTCACCCGGAGTCGAAAATCTATGGGTGGTATCGAGATACGGTAAATGATTGGCAGCAGCGGCTTGCCCCTCCGTCCGCTGATGACGATGACGGCGGCGAAACGTCGGCACTGCCGTGGCATTATTACCTTCACTTCAAAGATTTTGCGAATAATCCCGCCAGCCCGCCCAAACTGGGTGAGATTTGGGCTGTTTTTCTGGCGGTTGTTCGCCAGTTACGGGGGGAAGTTGAGGCAAATGGGGGGCAATTAGTGGTCGTGATAATCCCCACCGATTATCAGGTCAGCCCGGCAGTTCGTGACAAAGTTGTAAGCCGAAACCCGGCGCTCAACGATGAGCAGGTTGTGGCGCGGTGGCATTTGGATGAACCCAACCTGACCATCGTCCAAGAACTGGAAGGGCAATCGATCCCCGTTTTAGATTTGTTGCCCTATTTTGAGGCTCACTACGAGGCCGGCGGCGCCGATTTATATTTTGAGGGGTTCGTTGACGAGCACTTAAATAGAGATGGGCAGAAGTTGACCGCCGACGTGATCTGTGCGTGGCTCATCCAAAATAGTTCGGTCCATCTGCCCCGAAAGTTTAAATGAATTTTAGTTTTGGTTTGCTCTAAGTTTCTTTCGGTTTTTAGTATACTCGATTTTCTTTATGTCTACTAAACCGGGAGAAGGTCAGGTAACATTCGCTGAGGATAGCTCGTTCGCATCAATGAACGGAAAATTTAGGCCATATTTTGCTCTAATTGGCTTATTAACCATATTTTTGAGCGCTGGATTTATTATCAGTGTTAAAACCCCTTTGCTTCGAGGCCGGGATGAATTAGCTCACTTTCGATTTATTCGTTTCATTGTAGAGCATGATCGCTTGCCTGTAACTTGGGAAGAAAAAAGACAAGCCGGTTATAAAGCAGAATGGCCGCCATTATTTCATCTCATCGTTGCTACCATTGGTCAGGGTATTGATATCAGCGCCCCGCCTTTTGTTAATTCCAGACTCACAGAAAACAATCCGCGCGTCCAGTTAGTTTTTGGTCCCGACAAGATAAAATTTGCCCAGGCTTTAGTTACAGAAGATCCTTATCAGGGTGAATTACTGTTGTGGTATTTGGGTCGCTGGATAACCCTTATTACCGGGAGCATAGGTATTGCGCTTACGTACTTATTTGTTCGTAATGGGGGCTTTGCTAATATTTGGTTAGGGTTAAGCGCTACAGCATCTTTAGCCTTTACCGTTAGTTATATTCGTGATAGTAGCGTGATTAGTTATGATCCTTTATTAGCCATTCCAATCATCATCTACTTACTTTTATTAAATTACACTCTTCAGACCCCTACACAGTCTTGGGGTTACATAGGCTTGGGGTTACTGATGGGTTTGGCTGGGCTAACCAAATACACACCATTACCGGCTGCATTCATTGTACCAGTGCTGATCATCTGGCTGGCTTATCAGCATCAGTGGAGTATCCGGGTTTCTTTATGGCGAATTGCTCTATTTAGGGCCTATCCGAATAACCCCTGAGTGACACCGTGAATAATAGCGGGTATACTCAAGGGTATGAAAACAACAAAAGGTGAAACGAAA
>CAYNLK010000049.1:0-43455 GCA_964398055.1 uncultured Caldilineaceae bacterium | reverse complement strand
CAACTGCCCCACAGGGGCCTCATTTTCCGGGCAACGTCCCGGACAATGCGTAGTTAGTTAGTTGGTTGGTTAGATGGTTAGTTAGTTAGTTAGTTAGTTAGTTGGTTGGTTTGATGTTTTGCTGTGAAAGAATTTGACCAGGCTGAATCTTATCGAGGTCACGCCTCGACGGGCTGGTCATCAGGTGTAACAGCCTTTTTTTGAGTAACCGCAGGCCGGACACCACAGGATGCCCTTCGGGTCAACATCGGCCTGGGCATAATCACAATTGGGGCAAACACTTCTGGTCCAAATTCCAGAGTAGGTGGGATTTTCAGATGGCGTCGCGGGCGAATTGGGCGTAAAGTCAACTTTAGTTGGGCGAATTGGTCTGAGTATCTGGCCGGTCACTTTGGTTGTTGGTTAGCTAACATTGTGTTTGCCATTTTCACTCAGTTAGATGCAATCCTCGCCCTGAGGTTACAAAAGCAACCGGTCGGATTGGGCCATTGTCACCAGCCGGACGCCCTGCCGGTGAAGCTGGCGAAAATTGGCTCCCTGGCTGACCGCCCGCAGGACCGCGGCGATATCTTCGACCACTGCGCCGGAGAGCAGGTGGATGCCGTAATCGAACAGGAGCGGCGTGAGCGGAGTCGTGGGTCCCAGCAGCAGCACGATAGCCCCGGCTTTACGCAACGCCATCAACTGTTCAAAAGTGTGATTGATCAGGGTTGTGCCGGTAATGGCCACCACATCGGCCTGGGGCAGGATGTCGGCCGCAGCCTGGGCCGGCAGGTCGTCGCCGTGCGGTTCTTGCTCCAAGACCCATAACGTCCCGACTTGCTCTTGGAGGCGAGGAATGAAGGGGAAGTGGCCGATCAAGGCCACCTGTTTGCCGGCGCCGTGCCGGGCGATAACCTCCTCGGCATTTAGATCGACCCACCGCTCCGGCTGAAGCGGCAACAGGGCATTGATGGTTGCCATACCCAGGCTGGCTTCCATCAGGCTGGAGGAGTGGGCCAGTTGGGCCAGCTCGGCGGCCGTTTGTGCCAGCAGTTGGCCGGCCTGGCGCACTGCCGGTCCACTGCCATAATGGTGGTTGTCAAAGCCGCGTAAACTGGAAGCCAGGCCGCAGCGTCGCTCTCCCTCAACCTCAACTACCACTGCCGTCCAGAAAGCGCCAATCCGAATCTCTTGAACGGCTCCCCCCGGCAGCGTTGAGATCAGTTGGGTGAGAATGGAACTCATCCGTTGCGCCCTGTTCTTTCTCCAGAGCAAACTACCCGGCCAAATTAGAGTTTGACTTGTGCAGCGCCAAGATCTTTTGGGCCGCCTGGTCATCGGTAATCAAAACATTGACATAGCGGCCGCGCAGCGCGCCCAGAATGGCCGCCCCTTTCTGGGAACCGCCGGCCACGCCGATGACCCGGTCGATGCCGGCCAAAGCGTCCAAAGTGATGCCCACCGCCCGCCGGTTGATATCGATATCCAGCCATTCACCCGTTAATGAATAATGTTGGGCGCAAATGTCGCCGGCCACGCCGGCATCGCGGATACGCTGCGCTTCTACTTCATCCACGTAGCCGGCGCGCAGCAGACTGTACAACTCTGAATTGGGGGTGCCAATGCCCACAATCATAATATCAGCCTGTTTTACGCGAGCCAGGGTTTCGCGGATGTTGCGATCTTGTAACAGCGTCTCCCGACCGACCTCATTGTCCACAATCAGGGGAGCGTGGAGATAGCGAGCATATCCGCCCAGCCGGTTACTCAGGAGGCGGGCCAGGATGGGACCATCGGTTGGTTCAACTTGAGCACCGGTGGCGCCGATGGCCTGGATAACCTCGATTCCGGACAAGTGGCGCGGCCGCATCGCCCTGATCATCTGGTATAAAGCGGTGCCCCAGGAGATACCAATGATCATACCGTCGTGTAAGATATTGTCCAGATATCGAGCCGCCAAAACGCCCAGCCCTTCCAACATTTCCTCGTAGGATTTCTTTTCCCGTTGTAAAACTCGCGCCGCTTTCAGATTGAAAGTGTAGATGAGTTCCTGTTCCAACTGGGGTGAGGTGCGCCAGGGATAGTGGACAATGATCTCCACGATGCCTCGGTCGCGGGCTTCGGTGAGGAAGCGAGAGACGGCCGACCTGGAAACGCCAAACTCTTCGGCAATTTCTTGCTGCGATTTGTCGTGGTCATAGTACAGTGACGCAATTTGAGCCAGGTAAATTGAGCGCTCGTCGTCTAAGTCCATGGTCGGCCTCATATATTTTTGTGTTATTTATGGCAGTTGCGGATGGGGGTACACTTTGCCCATATTATACCCGCAGACTGAATCTGAACCAAACCGAGCCTGACCGAACTAATTCTAACGGGTACTAATTTTTGTGAAATGATTTCACATATGTGAAATCATTTACATTGCTAGTATAAACCTATTTTGTGATCGTGTCAATAGGCAACCCTTCAAATCGATTAAAAAACCAAGATAATGTGACATTTGTCGTAATTTCAGGTGACATTTGTCACTACCATTTGCTAAATCAAGGCTGTATTATGGATTTGCTTTAATTACATATGTGATTATAATTCACAATTGTGAACACGCTTTCTCGGACAAGTAACAACTTGTCGAACCGGTACTTTCCTCTCTAGGTCATTAACCTCTCTAAGCTGAAGGGACTCGTAGATCGATAAAATGGTAACGCGAGACTCAAAAGGTTTAAATCAGTCAGTACCCTTGTTACAGATAGCCCTGGATTATTTTTCGCTCCCGCCGGCTATCGCCATGGCGGTCAAGGTGGCCCCTTATGTCGATGTGATCGAAATTGGTACGCCGCTGTGTAAGGCTGCCGGGATGGAGGCCGTCCGCGCTGTCCGCGAAGTTTGCCCCGATAAGCTGATTCTGGCCGATCTCAAAACACCCGACGTCGGCGATCTGGAGGCCAAGATGGCCTTTGAGGCCGGCGCCGATATGATGACGGTCATCGGCGGGGCGGCCCTGGCCACGGTCGAGTTGGCGGTTAAGATGGCCCGCCAGATGGGCAAAGAGATGTTGATGGAGTTGACCGGCGTCCGTGACATCCTGGCCCGGGCGCAGGAGTGGAAACAGGTTGGCGTGGAGCGGATGGTCTATCACCGCGGCTGGGACGAGCAAACCTTTGCCCGGGAGTGGGAAGAGGCCGACAAGGTGGTGATCCGCCAACTGATCGACATGGGCTTCAAAATTACGGTCACGGGCGGTATTACCCTGGATAAGTTACCTTTCTTCCAGGATTTGCCGGTTTCAATCCTCATCGCCGGACGCGCCATCCATCAGTCGCCGGATCCGGCCGCTGCCGCCAATGAATTCCGGTCGACCATCGCCCGCCTGTGGGGTGGGGCGCCGGTCGCCGGTTACAGGCCTGGCGGCTTCGTCCTGGCCCAGACTGCCGCTACGGCGATTCGTTGGGGCGTAAGTGAGATGGGCCTCCTATTGACCGTGGACGGCCGGGAGTGCCCCGGCTGTGACTCGCCGCAGCGATTCTGCCAGGGCACCATCACCACCATCCACTGCCCCGACGGGATTCAGGCGAATGACCTGATGCAAAGTATGGCCCAAATCTTTGGTCAGAGCCATGCCTTTGGGCCAATGTCCGCCAGTACATTCTATCTCGATCCGGCCCAATTAGCCGATTTATCGCCCGGCCGGGTCATCGATCTTTTGCTTGCAACCGGCAACGCCTTACGCCAGCTCGGCGGTTGGGTCGATATCAACAGTGGAGTGGGCGCGGCCAATCAAATATTGGGCGCCAGCTAGGTAAATAGATACGGAGGAATTGACCTTCATGGCAACAGTTCAATTACAGACAACTGCATTAGGTATGGTTGAAACCAGGGGCCTGGTCGCCTCAATCGAGGCGGCCGATGCTATGAGCAAGGTGGCTTATGTGCAACTTCTCTGCCAGGAGGAAATTGGAGGGGGGTATGTCACCATTATGGTCCGGGGCGAAGTTGGGGCGGTCCAGTCGGCGGTGGATGCCGGCGTGGCTGCGGCCAAACGAGCCGGTGAGTTGGTTACCGCCTACGTGATCGCTCGCCCGCACCGGTCGGTGGAAAAACTACTGTACCAGGGGCCGCCCGCGGTCGTCCGCGCCCTGGCTGACTAAACAGGCGATTTGAAGGGACGAGCCTTATGGAACTACGAACCTATATTCTGATCGACTCGATGCAGCCTCAGTATGCAGCGCTGACCGGCATCTTGCTGCAAGGTGACGTGCCCGTGGAGGGCATGGCCGAGATCTTTATGGAACTGGCCCCGGCCAGCGATGTGTATGAGGTCCTGGATGCGGCCCTCAAAACTACCGAGGTCCGCCCGGGCTTGTTGCGGGTGGAACGGGAGTACGGCACACTGGAAATTCACGGTTTCTTTCAGGAAGCGGTCCAGGTGGCCGGTCGAGAGGCCCTGGCTCGCTTTGGCCTGACCGAAGCCGACCGCATCAAACCCGAGGTGGTGGCGGTCAAGATGGTGACCGATGTTGACGCCTACGAGGCCCAATTGGTCAACCAGGCCAGTCGCGGCGGCTTGCTGTTACGGGGGCAAACCCTGTGCGTCCTCGAGGTGGTGCCGGCGGCTTATGTAATGCTGGCGGCCAATGAGGCCGAGAAAGCGGCTCACATCACCCTGGTGCATTACCAGCCGGCCGGACGCTTTGGCCGGTTGTACATCGCCGGAACCGAATCTGAGGTTAGAGTGGGGTGTGATGCGGCCATTCAGGCGATTGAAAGTTTGAGCGGCCGCTGAACTTTAACGGCCGAGGAGGAGCAGCGGCGTGAAAAATTTCTGGACTGCCCAGGATATCGAGAATCTGGCCGCTCAGGGCAAAACTGAGCTGGTAATCAACGATAATATTGTGCTCACCGATCTGGCCAGGCACTTGGCCGACCAGTTGGGTATTTCAATCATCAACCGTTCCCACAGTGCCGTCGGGGCGTCGACTCAATTAGCGCCAACACCACCACCGGCGACGCCCGTCTCCCGACCAATTTCAGCCCCGACGCCGCCGATTAGGTTGAGAGGTAAGCCGAAAGGCTGCCAACACGCCCCGTTAAGTGGGCCGCAATCTCAACCGGTTGGCGCCGTTTCAAATTCGAATCCGGCTGCCCCCAACGCCAACCCGGTGGTAGACCAACTGGTCGGCCTGGTCAAGCGGCTGGGCGGCAAAGGCACTTCAAGTTAAGGAGAGGTAGGCTATGATTATCGCCAAAGTGGTAGGCTCGGCTGTGGCCACTCTGAAGCACGATCTGTTGAAAACAACCAAATTGCTGCTGGTCTGCCAGGCCGACCCCCAGGGCAACTGTCTTGGTGAGCCGTTTCTGGCGGTTGATCTGGTGGACGCCGGCGCGGGTGAGCTGGTCATTGTCAGCCAGGGTAGCTCGGCCCGGCTGGCGACCGGCCATAATTCCTCCCCGGTCGATGCCGCCATTGTTGGTATTTTAGACTCGCTGCAAGTTCAAGAAGCTACTGAGTTTAGAAAGGAATAAGTTATGGCAGATGTGACCAATAACCAACCGGTGACCCCAGAAATGGGCGAGCTGGATCCGGCGCTGCGAGCTCTGGGTATGATCGAGACCAAGGGGCTGGTGGCTTGTATTCTGGCGGCCGATGCCATGGCCAAAGCGGCTAACGTCACCCTGCTGCACCGTCGCGCCATTGGGGCGGGTTACATGACAGTGATGGTGCGGGGAGATGTGGGCGCAGTGCGCACGGCACTCGAGGCCGGGGCCAAGGCTGCCCAGCGGATAGGGGAAGTGATCTCGGTGCGGATTTTGCCCAGTCCCCATCTCAACATCGAACAGATCATTCCGGCTGCGGTCGAGTAGGGTTATGTCCGTGAGTAATCGGCGTAAAGTCACTACCACTGCCCTGCTCAGAAAAAAGCAGCAGGGGCAGAAGATCACCATGTTGACGGCTTACGACGCGCCGATGGCTTCGTTTATTGAGCAAGCCGGGGTCGATATCGTCCTGGTCAGCGATGCCGTCGGCACCGTTGGCAACGGCCGGCCTGAGGCTGTCTCCGTCACTATGGATGAGATGATTTACCATACCCGCGCTGTCCGCAACGGGACGCCGCACTGTTTGGTGGTGACCACGTTGCCCTTTGGCTCTTACAATGGCCTGGACGAAGCCGTCCACAATGCCACCCGGCTGATGAAGGAAGGCGGCGCCGATGGCGTCCATGTGGAAGGGACGCGGCAGGCCGGGGTGCTGATTCGGGCCATGGTCGGCGCCGGTATCCCGGTACTGGGTCACATCGGCATTACCAAGCAAAAGATCATCCAATCGGGTATCTTCAAGCTGCCCGGCCGTGAGGCCGACTCGGCTCGCGAGCTGATCAACGATGCCGTAGAAATGGCTAACAGCGGCGTTTTTGCCCTGGTGCTGGAATGTCTGCCGGCCCGTCTGGCTGAGATCATTACCCGCAGTCTGGATATCCCCACGATCAGCATTGGCTCCGGCATTGACTGTGATGGCCAGGCCCTGGTGACCCAGGATATGTTAGGGCTGTTCAAAGGTGTTTCCCCCCGTTTCCTCAAAGTCTACGCCGACATTGCCCAGGCGATTATTACGGCCCTGACCGATTTTCGACAAGAGGTTGAAAGTGGCGCCTATCCCACACCGGAGCATAGTTATCCAATCGAGGAGTCCGAACTCCACAAATTGGTGAGCCAACTCAAAGTTTAACCCTTACTCCTACTCCTTCTCTTTGGGTGGGTTAGTCAGTTGGCTGGGTGGTTGGCTGCAACTTGCCACCTGTAACCTGCCACCAGGAGTGGGGACAGTGAACAAAGGAGATCACCCCGTGAGCAACGTAGAGCACATTTTGACTGCACAGGATGAATTAGGCGAATGTCCCCTGTGGGACCCCGCCGAGCAAGCCCTGTATTGGGTTGACATCGAGGGCAATCGCGTTCATCGTTATGAGCCGGCCACCGGCCAACACGAAATTCGCCACCCCGGTTTCCCCATGACTGCTTTTGGTTTCAGAGCGAGCGGCGGCTGGGTGACCGCGGCCAAGAACGGATTGGCTTTTTGGGATTGGCATACGGGCGCTTATGAATTCATCACCGATCCGGTCGCCGACCGGCCCAACATCCGTTTTAACGACGGCGTGGTTGATCGCCAGGGCCGTTTTTGGGCCGGCACCGTCAACGACGCCGATCTAAACGCCCCCGACAGCTCCCTCTTCCGCCTGGACCCGGACGGTTCGGTCCACCAGCTCGATACCGGCTTTGCCACCTCAAATGGGCTGGGTTTAAGTCCCGATGGTAAAACTCTCTATTTTGTTGACATGTTCCATAGCAAGATTTTAGCCTACGACCACGATCCGGCGACCGGAGCAGTTGAAAATCGCCGGATTTTTGCGTTGGTGCCGGAGGAAGCCGGTTATCCCGATGGGATCACCATTGATAGTGACGGTTTTGTTTGGAATGCCCACTGGGGTGGCTGGAAAGTCACCCGCTACGACCCCACCGGCAGAATCGAGCGTGAAATCCACCTACCGGTTCAGAACGTGACTCGCTGCGCCTTTGGCGGTGAGCAGTTGGACGTGCTTTTTATCAATTCTGCCTGGTACGGTCTCAGTGAGGCAGATCGCCAGAACCAGCCTTTGGCCGGCGACCTATTCTGTATTCAAGTCGATGTCAAAGGTCTGGTTGAGCCGAAATTTATTGGTTAAGCCCGGCTAGGGTAGTCGTGGATAGGAGCATCAGCAATTGAATTGGGGTTTACCGCTGAGAGGAACGTCGGCTCTCTTTTTAAGGAAGCTCCAGACGAAAGGAGGCTGTATAGATCGGAAGAGATAATCAACTACGGTAACTGCTCAGATGGGCATTGAACTTTGTCCAGTCGAAGAATAGATAACAAGACAGTTCTAAAAAGGAGAAACTAAGATGAAAAAGAATTTGTTCGTTCTATTGGCGGTGCTGGCGCTCACCAGTCTGGTTTTCTTTGCCTGCGCCCCGGTTGCGCCATCTCAGCCCGCCCCGGCCGAAGCGCCAGCCGCCGAGGCTCCGGCAGCCGAAGCGCCGGCTGCAGAAAAGCCGATGAAGATTGCCTTCTTTGTATCAGACCTGTCGAACGTGTTCCACCAGGCGCAGTTCACCGAAGCCAAGAAGTACGCCAAAGAGAAGTACGGCGCTGAGGTGTTCGCGTTCGACGGCAAATCCGACTCGGCGGTGATGACCCAGAACGTCGATCAAGTGGTGGCCCAGGGTATGGATGCAGCCACGTTGCACATCTGGGACGCCGAAGCGGCCAAACCGGGTGTGCTTGAGGCCGTTGACAAGGGCATCATCATGACCTCGTTCTTCAGCCCGCTGGCCGACACCGGCATTCCGGTGGCCCGCAGCGACGAGGCCGGCGTGTCCTTTGCGATGGGCGCGGAGATGGCCACGCAGTGGAAAGCGGCCCACCCTGACAAGCCGATTGTGATGGTCCAATTGGGCTGGCCGAACCACACCGAAGTGAAATCGGGCCGGACCGATCCGTTCGTGCAGGGCGTCCTGTCGGTCGATCCGACCGCCACCGACCTGGGCTGCCTGGATGCCAGCAAGGGCCCTGATGCGGCCAAGCAGATCATCCTGGACCTGGTGACCCAGCACCCGGAGGTCAACCTGATCTACTCGGAAGCCTCCAACCTGACCGTCGGGACGATGGCGGGCCTGATCCAGGCCGGCCGCGGTAAGATGGACAACGGCAAGCCGCTGACCGAGATTGTCTGCAGCGTCGACTTCGACGAAGTCGAGATGAAGCAGGTCTACGATCCGAACAGCTCGCTGAAGTTGTCGATGGGGCTGCCGCCGGTTGAGACCGCCCAGGGCCGGATTGACCTGATTATGGACGTCAAGTCTGGCAAGGAGCCCCAGATTTCGCAGCCGGCCAAGGAGCACTTCTACAAAGCCTACAACATCTCCTACTGGACGATGCCGGAAGCCGAGGCGGTCAATTGGCTGAACAGCCAGTTCGGGACCAACATCCCGGCGCCGGCGGCTGAAGCGCCGGCTGCGGTCGCGGGAAAACCTCTGAAGATTGCCTTCTTTGTATCAGACCTGTCGAACGTGTTCCACCAGGCGCAGTTCACCGAAGCCAAGAAGTACGCCAAAGAGAAGTACGGCGCTGAGGTGTTCGCGTTCGACGGCAAATCCGACTCGGCGGTGATGACCCAGAACGTCGATCAAGTGGTGGCCCAGGGTATGGATGCAGCCACGTTGCACATCTGGGACGCCGAAGCGGCCAAACCGGGTGTGCTTGAGGCCGTTGACAAGGGCATCATCATGACCTCGTTCTTCAGCCCGCTGGCCGACACCGGCATTCCGGTGGCCCGCAGCGACGAGGCCGGCGTGTCCTTTGCGATGGGCGCGGAGATGGCCACGCAGTGGAAAGCGGCCCACCCTGACAAGCCGATTGTGATGGTCCAATTGGGCTGGCCGAACCACACCGAAGTGAAATCGGGCCGGACCGATCCGTTCGTGCAGGGCGTCCTGTCGGTCGATCCGACCGCCACCGACCTGGGCTGCCTGGATGCCAGCAAGGGCCCTGATGCGGCCAAGCAGATCATCCTGGACCTGGTGACCCAGCACCCGGAGGTCAACCTGATCTACTCGGAAGCCTCCAACCTGACCGTCGGGACGATGGCGGGCCTGATCCAGGCCGGCCGCGGTAAGATGGACAACGGCAAGCCGCTGACCGAGATTGTCTGCAGCGTCGACTTCGACGAAGTCGAGATGAAGCAGGTCTACGATCCGAACAGCTCGCTGAAGTTGTCGATGGGGCTGCCGCCGGTTGAGACCGCCCAGGGCCGGATTGACCTGATCATGGACGTGGCCTCCGGCAAGGAGCCCCAGATCTCGCAGCCGGCGAAGGAACATTTCTATAAGGCCTACAACATCTCCTACTGGACGATGCCGCAGGCTGACGCGGTCAATTGGCTGAATACCCAGTTTGGGACCAACATCGAGTAAGCTGGTAGAAACCGTAGGCGAAGCGAAACGTAGCATCCTCGAGGGAGGGGGGCTACGCCCCCCTCCCCGGCAGGACCAGGGAGCGGATGCATGACACAAACCGAGAATGTGTTGGAAATCAGGGATCTGGTGAAAGATTTCCCCGGCGTGCGGGCGGTCAACAATGTCAGTTTCGACATCAAGCGGAACACCATCCACTGCCTGGTCGGGGAAAACGGCGCGGGCAAATCCACCCTGATCAAGATCCTGACCGGCGCGTACGCGCGTACCAGCGGCAGGATCCTGCTGAACGGTAAAGAGTACAGCCCGCACAATCCCCGGGACGCCAGGCAGAAGGGAATCAGCACCCTGTTCCAGGAACTCAACGTGGTCGACCAGCTCACCGTCGCGGACAATCTCACCCTGGGGCTGGAAGATACGACGTTCTGGTTCCTGAGAAAGACGGACAAGATCAACAAGATGGTCAGGGTGATGAACAGCATCGAGCCATCCATCCACCCGCGACAGCATGTCTCGACCCTGAGCGTGGCGCAGAAGCAGATCGTGGAGATCGCCAAGGCGGTCGCCACCGAGTCGGACGTCATCATCATGGATGAGCCGACGGCTGCGCTCTCCGAGTATGAAATTGAGCGACTGTTCAGCATCATCCAGAGCTTGCATGAGAAGAACGTCACTGTTATCTACATCTCCCACCGGCTCGACGAGATCTTTGAGATTGGAGACTATGTGACGGTCCTGCGGGATGGCCGGCACATCGACACGAAGCCCATCTCGGAGGTCAAGGGCCGGGCCGAGCTGATCAAGATGATGATCGGTAAGACGGTCTTTGAGCAGTACACGCCCAAAGAGGACGCCGACAAGGACGTTATCCTGCAGGTGCGCAACCTTTCCAACCATAAGCTGAGGGACATTTCATTCGACGTCCACGCCGGGGAGATTGTTGGTTTCTACGGTCTGGTGGGGGCCGGTAAGACTGAACTGGCTCGCGCCATCTACGGCGTCGACCATTACGAAGGCGAGATCCTCTTCAAGGGTAGTAAACTCCAGCCCGCTCCCGACAAGGCTATAGCGGCGGGCATTGCCCTGGTGCCCGAAGAAAGAAGGTCCCAGGGGCTGTTCACCATTCTGACCATCCGGGGCAATGTACCCGTCATGAACATGAAAAAGATATCCCGTTACGGGTTCATCAATTCGTCAGCGGAACGCAACGTCACGGTCGAATACATCGATAAGCTCAAGATCGCCACCGACAGCACCGAAAAGGAAGCCGCCAAGCTCTCCGGGGGCAACCAGCAGAAGGTGGTCTTATCAAAGTGTTTGTTTGCCGACGCTGACCTGCTCATGCTCGACGAGCCGACGCGCGGCGTCGACGTGGGCGCAAAGAGCGAGATCTACGGCATCGTCCGTCGACTCTCCGAAGAGGGGAAATCTATTATGATCTTCTCTTCGGAGTTGCCGGAGATTATGAATATCTGCGACAGCATCTATCTCTTGTACGACGGGAGTTTGAAGGCTTCCATGCGCAATGGCGACGACGTTGACAGCGAGCAAATCCTCCATATCGTCACAGGTGGACACGGAGTGTAGACATGGAAACCAAGCAGGTAGCGCCGAGGCCGTCGATTGGCGGCAAGATGAGTAACGAGTCGTTCATTACCCTGTTGATGGCCGGCGTGCTCGTTTTGCTGTTCAGCATCGCCGCCGTGTTCGTGCCAAATTTCTATTTGCCCCAGAACATGTTGAACCTGATCACAAACAACTGGTATATCATCATTCTTGGTATCGGGGTCACGTTCCTGCTGATCACCGGCAACTTTGACCTGTCGGTGGGCGGCGTTATTGCCCTGACCGGCGTGCTGTCCGTCTATTTCAGCCAGGCGGCCAATGTATCCCAGAATGTGCTGGCCAACGGGCTGGGGCTGCCTTACGGCGTTGCGGTCATCCTGGCTCTGCTCGGCGCGATGAGCATCGGGGCGATCAACGCCTTCTTCGTCGTGCGGCTGAAAGTGCCCTCTATCATCGTCACGCTGGGCACGATGATGGTCGCTCGCGGCATCGCCCAGGTCATCACGCAGGGCGCCCAGCGAAATACCAGCCTGCCGGATGTGTTCGGCGTGGTGGGCAACATGGCCCTGCCAGGTACAACCATCAAGGTCTCAGTACTGATTATGATCGTTCTGGTCATTGTCGCCTACATCTTTGAGCGGAAGACAGTGTGGGGCAGGCGCACCTACCTCATCGGCGCGAATGCCGAAGCGGCCCGGCTGTCGGGCATCAACGTAAGCCGGCACCTCACCGCGCTCTTCATTCTCAGTTCCTTCTTGGCCGGCATTACCGGGCTCCTCCTGGCGTCGGAGTTCAAGGCCGGGGTCTCGAGCCGGGCGCTAGGTTACGAGTTCGACGCCCTGGTCGTCTCGCTCTTGGGTGGGGTCAGCATCGCCGGCGGGTTTGGCTCGGTGCTGGGGATGTTCGTCGGCGCCCTTATCCTGTCCGTGGTGACAACAGCGGCCACCGGGCTGCTGCTGTCGCCGGACTGGCAGTTTACCCTTAAGGCGATCGCCGTTTTCATCGCCATTCTGGCGCAGAGTTATTTCCTTAGAAGAAGGAAGGGCTGATTAATCAGTGAATAGTGATTAGTTATCAGTTTTCAGTTTAACTGATCACTGACCACTGATCACTGACCACTGATCACTGTTTTTGAAGGAGCATATTGGCATGGAGAAAAAGTCACTTGCCCTGCATCAGGATCGGTCGGCCGTGGTGCGAACAAATATCAAACGGTTCTACATCTACTTTGTGCTGGCGCTGGTTGTGGTCGTCTTTAGCGTGGCCAGGCTAGACGAGGTCGCCTTCTTTGAGCGGGGGCACTTCCTCAGTCCGGATAACATCATCAACCTGTTGCGTATTGCCGTGCCCATCATGACCCTGAGCGGCGCATTCACGTTCCTGATGATTGCCCAATACATCGACCTGTCCGTCGGCAGCGCCATGAGCCTGAGCGCCGTAGTCTTTGCCCTGATGATCCTGAATGGGTTCGCCTTCCTGCCCGCGCTCGTCATCACGCTGATCGTCGGCATCTTGATGGGCACCCTCAACGGCTTCCTGGTCATGAAGCTAACAATCACGCCTGTGATCGCGACGCTGGTCACGCTGAGCCTCTATAAGGGTATTGCCTTGCTGATTGTGCCGGATGGGCTGTCGGCCATCAAGGGCAGCGCCGATAAACCGATGCCGGCCTGGATCAATAATTACGCCCGCCAGGATGTCCTGTTTGGGCTGCCGATGGCGTTCTTCGTCGCTCTGCTCGTGATCGCCGCGCTAGTCATCGCCCAAAGAAAGACGCTGCTTGGCAAATATACGGCGGCGATCGGCGGCAATCCTACTGCGGCGGCGCTGTCCGGCATCAATGCGGTCTTGGTGGTATGGCTGCTCTACATCATCGTGGGCTTTTGCGCCGCTTTGGCCGGCGTGGCCCGGGCCAGCTATATGTCCCTGGGAGATCCGCTCTCGGGCGATACTATGGAGCTATCCTGTATCATCGCTGTTTTGCTGGGCGGGACGAGGTTTGCAGGCGGCGAAGGGTCGGTCGAGAAGACCATCGTTGGCGCCATCATCATCATCTGTATCACTGTCGGTATGCTGACCGTGATTCCGGCATACTGGCAGACCCTGGTCTTGGGCAGTGTGCTTATCATCGCCGTCGCTCTCAACCATCTTCTGGTACGAGAAAAGGTAAAGGCATAATGGGCTTTACCGCTGAGAGGGACGCCGACTCTCTCTAAGGAAGCCCCAGATGAAAGGAGGGAGAACAACAGGAAATATTCGCCTGACAATCCAATATCAATTCGTTAAGTTAATTAAGCAGTAGTTCGTTCCAATCAGTGTAGATTTGAATTCGAATTCAAGGAGGATTCCCCAATGAAGTATAAGATATTGCTGTTATTGGCCCTGGGTGTAATGCTGGCCCTCATTGCGGTAGCCTGCGGCGCGGCTCCAACGCCCCAAACGATCACCGTGGTTGAAACCGTTGTGGTCGAAAAAGAGGTTCAAGGTGAAACCGTCACTGTGGTCGAAACCGTGGTGGTGGAAAAAGAGGTCGTTAAAGAGGTTGAGGTTGAAAAAGCAGTTGATCTCGAGAACTGGGCCTTCCAGCCGATGGCAGAGACGACTACCGTCGTGCTCTCGGTGGAGTCTGGCGCTCAGGAAAAGACCCTGGACTCCTTTCACGATGAAATCCTGGAAAAGCTGAACATCGACCTCCAGGTTGTGGCCCATCCATTTTCGGAGCAGTTCGAGATTCAATATCTGGACCTCTCCTCTGGCGCAGGCCAGTTCGATGTCATTTCCTTTTGGCCTATCTACTTTGGCGATTTTGCGCCCTTTCTGGAGCCGTTGAAGAATATCGCCCCTGGTGGTAGAGATCAAGTCTGGCAAGACCTGCAAATGGACGATGTGCACCCTGCCTACCTGTGGGGTTACGAGTATAAGGGTGAGTTGTATGCCACCCAATACGACGGCGATGTGAAACTGCTGCACTACCGCTACGATCTGGCCAATGATCCGGAAGAGCAAAAAGCGTTTAAAGCAGAGTACGGCTACGACTTCGACATCAACAACCTGACCTGGGATCAATTCCTTGACGTGGCCAGATTCTTCACCCGGCCCGATGAAGACTTTTACGGCGCGGGTGAGATTGCCGGATTCCTGGCCGGCTGGTTTTTCAGGGATCGCTTCGTTGGGATGGGAGGGCATTACTTTAGCTATGATGAAATGGAGGCCTTCCCCGACATGGATATATGCGTCAAAGCGATGCAGAATGGTATTGACACGTTCAGCACCGCTGCGCCGCCTGAAGCTCGCTCGTTCGAGTTTGAGGATGCCCGCAACCAGATCATCGTGCACAACCGGGTTATGTTTGTGCCTCAGTGGCCCGATGTTTGGAAGTGGGCCGGCGACCCTGAACTGTCCAATGCAGTATGCAAGGTCGCCATAGCTGAGATGCCTGGTTTCGAGAAGGATGGTCAGGTCGTTCATCGCAATGAAATGAATGGCGGGCGTGTTTTGGCGATCAATCAGGCCTCAAACGTCAAGGAAGCGGCCTACAAAGTTCTGGCCTTCTTCAGCGACAAGGATCGTACCGCCCAACTGGTTGGTAACAACGACACCTGGCTGGACCCCTGGCGCAAAACACATATGGATCCCAAGTTGTACGCCCACTTATGCGAGGGTTGCGAGTGGAACTGTGAGCTTTATGTGGATGTGATTGATAAGTCCACCGCCCACGGCTATCCTGGCCTCCAGATTCCGGGTGTGGGTCGCTACTACGAGGTACAAGAGCGCTGGACCAAGAAAGCCTTCGCCGGACAGTCCACGGCTGAGGAGGCTTGCAGTGGGATGAAGAGTGAGTTCGACCAAATTACCGATGGAATAGGCCGCGATTATCAGATCAAAGAGTATCAGCGTTATGTTGATGACGTGTTAAAACCACTCGGCCTTTACCCATAGACTGGTTGTTTCTTCTGTGTTTGGGGCTCCCTGTTATCTGGGAGCCCCTTACCGAAACGTTATTGGATTTACTCCTGCGGGGAGGTGGACAAATGGGGTGGACCTCACGAGAACGAGTGATTGCTACTCTCGAACATCGTGAACCGGACCGGGTGCCGCTGGATATGAATCCCGTTCTGGATTTTTATGTAAAGTTAAAGACCTATTTGGGGCTGGAAATCGAGGAAGAGATAAAAGCTAATTCCTTGATGGAGGTGATTCCCCATCCCCAGGTGCTGGCCGCGCTGGGAGTGGATATTATTTCGGTGAAGTTAGGCTCTCCCAAAGGTCGCCAACCGCGGCGCGAGGGCGACTTGATCTTCGATGAGTGGGGCGTGGGTCGGCGGCGCATCTACCAGCCGGGCGGGGGCAGCTACCTGGAGACGGTCTACCACCCTCTGGCCGAGGCCACCCTTGCAGATCTGGAAAAATACCCCTGGCCGGTCCCCGACGCGCCAGGCCGAGGTGAAGGGGCTGAGGCCGAGGCCAAACAACTTTACGAAGATACCGACCTGGCCCTGATGGGGCGCTTTGGCGGCACGCTCTTGGAGATGGCGTTTCATCTGATGGGTTTTGAAAAGTGGTTGATGTGCACCCTCACCGATCCGGAATTTGCCGGCGTCCTGCTCGACAAGATTACCGACATCCAGATGGCCCTGGACCGGATTGGGCTCGAAGCCACTGCCAAATATTTGCATATCTACAAGATCAGCGGTGATGACTTGGGGATGCAGACCGGGCCGCTATACTCGCCCGAAACTTTTCGGACGCTCTTTTTACCCCGTTTCCGCCGGCGCTGGCAGGCGGCGCGGGCCTATCTGGATGAGATCAATCCGTCAGTCAAGCTCATGTTTCACAGTGATGGCGGGATCCGCCCTTTTATCCCGGACCTGATTGACATCGGTCTTCAGGTGCTTGATCCAGTTCAGCCTCTGGCCGCCGGCATGGACGCCGCGGCCTTGAAACGTGATTTTGGCGACCGGCTTACGTTTCACGGTGGCGTGGACGAGCAGCATGTCCTCCCCTTTGGTACTGAAGAAGAAGTTGTGGCAGAGGTGCGGCGATGCCTGCGGGCCTTTGGGCCGGGCGGCGGCTACATTTTGGCCCCGGCTCATTACGTTCAGGCTGATGTCCCTCCGGCCAATCTGACGACAATGTGCTGGGCCGCGCAACAATATGGGCGTTATCCCTTAAATTAACTCAACTATGTCAAGCTAAATTGGAGTAAAAAAATGCAAACAAGAAAACTTGGCTTTACCGACTTAAATCTTACAACAGTTGGGTTTGGCACCTGGGCTACCGGCGGGGCCGGCTGGCAGTGGGCCTGGGGACCGCAGGATGATGCGGACTCTATCGCCGCCATCCGGCGTGGACTTGACCTGGGGATCAACTGGATCGACACGGCTGCGGCCTATGGCCTGGGCCATGCCGAAGAGGTGGTTGGCCAGGCCATCAAGGGCCGCCGCGATGAGGTTATCATCGCCACCAAGTGTGGCCTGGTTTGGGATGAGGGTAGTTCCGAAGTTTACGGACGCTTGACCGCGGCCAGTGTGCGGGCTGAGTGTGAGGCCAGCCTGAAACGGCTTGGCGTCGAGGTTATCGATCTCTACCAGATTCACTGGCCGCACGACGCCGAACACCTGGAAGAAGGCTGGAGAGCCATTGCCGATTTGGTCAAGGCAGGCAAGATCCGCTATGCTGGCGTCTCCAACTTTACCATCGAGCAAATGAAATGGGTGCAGGCAATTCATCCGGTGGCCTCGTTACAGCCGCCCTACAGTATGCTGGAGCGCAGCGTTGAGGCTGAATTGCTGCCCTTCTGCGCGGCTAACAACATCGGTGTGGTGGTTTACAGCCCCATGCAAACCGGCATGCTGACCGGCAAATATACCCGGGAACGGATCGAGCAACTCCCGGCAGATGACTGGCGCAAGGAATTCAGCCCCCATTTCAAGGAGCCGGCTCTGAGCACCAACCTCAAACTGATTGACGGGCTGCGTCCGATTGCTGAACGTAACGGCAAAACGGTGGCCCAACTGGCCATTGCCTGGGTATTACGGCGACCGGAATTGACCTCGGCGATTGTCGGCGCCCGCCGTCCGGCTCATATTGAAGAGACCGTGGCGGCCGGTGACTGGGTTTTGTCGCCGGAAGACATAGCCGAGATTGAGGCGTTGCTGGCTAAACGGGCCCAGGCTCTGGCCTGAGCAATGGATCACTCTCTTAAAAGTATAGAATTGGAGGAAGTGACGCGATGTCATCTTCAGTAGCCATAGAAGCGACATCCCATCCTGAGACGTCTCGGATGCGAGAACTGTTGCGAAGCAAAAAATTCTTTTCCTGGGCCTTGGTACTGCCGGCGACCATTTTATTGATATTGATTGCTCTGGGGCCGGTCCTTTACGTGGTGATCCTGTCATTCTCCAAGTATACTGTAGGCCAACCGTTGCAGTTTGTTGGGCTCAGCAATTTCGCCCGGGCTTTTCAGGATGCCCGTTTCTGGCACGGCCTGTATATTACCGCCTGGTTCGTCTTCTTTAGCATCGGGGTGCAGTTGGTCTTGGGCTTTATCACCGCCCTGGCCTTGCAGCGAGTCAATCACCGATTTCGTCAGATTTCGATGACTTTTATGCTGGTGCCGATGATGATCGCCCCCACGGTGGTCGGGGTGCTGTGGAAGATGATCTTCAAAGCCAGATACGGCGCGCTGAACTATTTTCTGGAGGTCGGTTTCGGTATCCAGGGGCCGGACTGGTTAGCCGACAAGGGCGCCGCCCTGGCCGGGCTGCTGATCGCCGATATTTGGGAATGGACACCCTTTATCACCATCTTACTCTTTGCCGGGTTACAGAGTCTCTCGCGCGAAATCTACGAAGCCGCTTATGTGGATGGTTCCACGGCCTGGCAAGTCTTTAAGAATATGACCGTCCCCTTGATGAAACCTTTCATCTTTCTGGCCGTATTTTTACGAATGATCGATGCGTTTAAGACGTTTGACCTGATCTTTGGCATCACTCGCGGGGGGCCTGGTGATTTTACCGAAAGTATCGCCTGGTTTACCTATAAAGTGGGTTTTACCTACTTTGAGCAGGGTTATGCCGCCGCGTTGAGTTTTATTCAACTTTTGATTATTATCTTTCTGGGTAAGGCGCTGTTGACCCAACTGAGCAGAGTTGAAGCGGAAACCAAGCGGTAGAAAGGGATTAAGAAATGAAAACTGCAAGCAAACTAGATCTGGCCGGCATTACCGCCTACACTATTGTCATTCTCATGTTGATCTGGACGATCTTCCCGCTCTACTGGATGGTGATTACCGCCTTCAAACCCCTGGCCGAGTTTATGGCTTATCCGCCCACCTTCTGGCCCACCGAATGGACGCTGGACAACTTTACCGAGGCGTTGGTGCGGCAAAAGGGCTTACCGGCCATTTATGACAGTGCCGTAATCGCGATTGGCACCTTCTTGCTATCGATGGGTATTGGCGTGCCGGCGGCCTACAGCATTGCCCGCTACAAAACCGGCGGGAATGATCTTTCTTTCACCATCCTGTCGATGCGCTTTATGCCGCCCATTGTGCCGGCCGTGGCTTTCTTCTTGATTGCCGCCCGGCTGAAATTGCTGGATACCTACACGCTGCTGATTCTGGTCAATAGTCTGGCCAATATCCCGTTTGTGGTTTGGATTATGAAAGGTTTCTTTGAAGAGATCCCCTACCAGATCGAGGAGGCCGCCCAGGTAGATGGCGCCTCGTGGCCACGGGTGATGTGGGACCACATTCTGCCCCTATCTGCCCCGGGCCTGGTGGCGACATCGTTTTTCTGCTTCATCTTTGCCTGGAATGAGCTACTTTTTGCCACCATTCTGACCGGCCGGAACCTGACCCCCTTCACCAAGATCATTCCCGGCATCAACATCGGTCATGTGGAACCGCACTGGGGTGGTATTGCCGCCCTGGGTTTGATTGTGATTGTGCCGATTATCATTTTGAGCTGGTATATGCAGAAATATATCGTGCGCGGCATGAGCTACGGCGCCATCCGGGAGTAAAACTGTGGGCCGGCCCGCTGGTAATGGTAGAACCCAATCGTAAAAAAGAATAATCAGCAAGCAACAGTCAGAATCTAAAAATCAACTGTTAAGGAGAATCAAAAATGGCAGGTATTCGATGGGAGAATCTCACCAAAGATTTTGGCGAAGTGATCGCAGTAAACAACCTAAATTTAGAATGTAAAGACGGCGAGTTTCTCTGCCTCCTCGGCCCGTCGGGGTGCGGCAAAACTACCACCCTGCGGATGACAGCCGGCCTGGAAACGCAGACATCGGGTGAGATCTACTTTGATGATAAGCCCATTAGCCAACTGACGCCGCGCGAGCGCAACATCGCCATGGTCTTTGAGAATTATGCGCTGTACCCCCATAAAACAGTCTACAAGAATATTGCCTATCCGCTGGAACTGCGCAAGATGTCGGCGGCAGAAATCGATGAAAGAGTGAAGCGGGCCGCCAAGATGCTGGAGATCGATATGCTGCTGAACCGCACCCCCAAAGAGATCAGCGGTGGTCAGAAGCAGCGGGTCGGCATTGCCCGGGCTATGGTGCGGGAGCCGGCCGCCTTTGCTATGGACGAGCCGTTGTCTCACCTGGATGCCAAATTGCGGGCTTACATGCGGGCCGAATTGAAGCGGCTGCAGAAAGACCTGGGCATTACTACCGTCTTTGTGACCCACGACCAGTTGGAAGCGATGACCATGGCCGATCGGGTGGCCGTGATGAACTTTGGGCTGCTGCAACAGCACGGTACGCCGCAACAGTTGTACCAGCAGCCGGCCAACGTCTTTGTGGCCAAGTTTATCGGCGAGCCATCGATGAATCTGCTGGCTTGTCAGATGCAGGATGAAGCAGACGTAACTCACCTGATCGGTGAGGGCATCAAGCTGGACATCCCGGCAGAACTTCGCCAAAAAGTGCACGAGCGAGCTACCAGTCAGAATGTGTTGTTGGGTATCCGGCCGCAGCACCTCAACCTCCTTCGTGGTCAAACAAACGGTAACGGTCGTAACATGGTCTCAGGGACGGTTTACGTGTCGGAGCCGCTGGGCACGGAAGTGCTGGTCCGGGTACGGGTCGGCAAGGAACTGGTCCAGGTGCTCACCGGCGATGATGTTACCGTAGATTTGGATGAACCGGTCACCCTGGAAATTCCGCCCGATCGTTTCTTCCTGTTCGATACGGAGACAGAAAAACGAATCATTTAGCCGCCATAGGAAGCGGGTGAGTTATGAAATCGTGTGCCGTAACCCCGGTAGGTCTCTATGAGAAGGCGCTGCCCGCGGCCTGGCCCTGGGAGCAGCGGCTGACCGCAGCCGCCGAAGCTGGTTATGACTTTATCGACATTTCCATCGACGAGAGCGACATGCGTTTGGCCCGGCTGGACTGGTCAGGTTCTGAACGGGCCTTCCTCCGCCAGGCTATTGCCAATACCGGAACACCTATTTTAACGATGTGTTTGAGTGGGCATCGCAAATATCCAATGGGCAGCCACTCAACGCAGGTTCACCGGCAGGGCCTGGATATCATGCGTAAGGCCATCGATTTTGCCGCCGATCTTGGCATTCGCATTATCCAGGTGATGGGCTACGATGTGTTCTACGAGACCAGTGATGCTGAAACCAGGGCCAGGTTTGTGCAGAGTTTGCAGCAAGGGGTGCAATGGGCCAGCCGGGCCGCAGTGATGCTGGGGCTGGAGAATGTCGATACGCCTTACCTGGAATCGATTGAGAAGGGTTTAGGGTTGGTCCGTGAACTGAATTCACCCTGGTTTCAACTCTATTCCGACATGGCTAATCTGGCTGGGGCCGGTTACCACCCCCCTGACCAGCTAAGGTTGGCCGCCGGACATCTGGTGGCGGTTCACGTTAAGGATGCCCGGCCTGGCGTTATCCGGGGAGTGCCTTTTGGCGAGGGCATCGTCCCTTTCCGGGAAACTTTTCAGGCCCTCGCTGACATTAGCTTTAGCGGTCCCCTGGTAGTAGAAATGTGGGCCGATATGGACCCAACTGGCGACCCGGTTAAAACCGCCGTTGCGGCCCGCAACTTTGTGGAGCACTTGATTACTACCGTTTGGGTTTCAACCACTCAGCCGGTGGATGACATGGTTGAGTAGCTACAATTTGCGTAGCTGACCCATAGAGATGCGCCAGTAGACGGCCAAAATGACGGAGGAGTGCTATGTTATTAGAAAAATTACGCGAAGAAGTCTGGATATGTAATCTGGAGTTGCCCAAGAATGGCCTGGTCAAAATGACCAGCGGCAACGTCAGCGGTCGAGACCCGGAAACCAATCTGGTGGTCATCAAGCCAAGCGGCGTTAGCTACGAGGAGATGACCCCGGCCCATATGGTCGTGGTCAATATGGCAGGCGATGTGGTAGAAGGTGATTTGATCCCCTCCGTCGATACGGATACTCACCTGTACATCTACAATCACCGGCCTGATGTGTTTGGCATGGCCCATACCCATTCCCCCTATGCCACCAGCTTTGCCGCGCTGGGTCAGCCGATCCCGGCCTGTCTTACCACCACGGCGATGTTAGGCGGCCAGATTCCCATCGGGGGGTATGCCCCCATCGGCGGGGAGGATATCGGCCGGGAGATCCTGGCCAATATCGGCCAATCATTGGCCATTATTATGCAGAATCACGGCGTTTTTACCATTGGTAAGTCGGCCAGGCAGGCCACCAAAATGGCCGTAGAAGTCGAAGACATCGCCAAGATTACCCATCTGGCGCTGCTGCGGGGCCAGCCCATTATCCTGACCGCCGAACAGGTGGCTGAAGTGGCCGAGCTGTATGCCCACAATTATGGCCAAAGCCGAGGATACCGAGGATAGTCCCTGAAACCCGATTGCGCCGGGCATCGGACAGACATTTTTTTGGAGGATTGATCATGACGATTTCCCCTGTTGAACTTGAAATAGAAAATCCACTGATAACCACTAATAGTGCTAACCTGGTCAAAGAGTTGCCCCGCGACAAATTGGCCTGGATGTTAGAGAAGATGTGTGAAACTCGCTATTTTGAAGAAAAAGCCGAGGATTTATACATTCGAGGGCTGGTTCACGGTACCATGCATCTGTCGATTGGCATGGAAGCCTCGCCGGTTGGCTCCATCGCCGCGCTGCGGCCCGATGATCTGATCATCCACCACCACCGCGGCCATGGCCACACCATTGCCAAAGGGGCCAACATCACCCTGATGATGGCCGAGTTTTTGGGCAAAGAGCCGGGCTATTGCCGCGGCCGGGGCGGTTCGATGCACATTGCCGATATTCCGGGCGGCAATTTAGGCGCTACCGGCGTGGTCGCCAGCGGTATCCCCACCGCCGTGGGTATTGCCCTGGCCCTGCAAATGCGTCGATCCGACAAAGTGTTGCTCTCCTTCTTTGGCGACGGCGCCACCAACCTGGGCGAATTTCACGAGTCGCTGAATATGGCTTCGGTCTGGAAATTACCGGTCGTCTTCATCTGTGACAACAACCAGTACGGCATGTCGGCGGCTATTAACAAAGTCACCAATATTGATCGCCTCTCCATTCGGGCGACCTCGTACGGTATCCCCGGCGTCACCGTCGATGGCAACGATGTGCTGGCCGTCTACCAGGCCGTCGAAGCCGGCATCAACCGGGCCAGGGCCGGCGAGGGGCCGTCATTCATCGAAAATCTCACCTATCGCTGGCGGGGCCACTCCAAGAGCGACCGCAATCTCTACCGCACCCCGGAAGAGATCGAGGAGTGGAAACAGCGCTGTCCCATCGAACGGTTCAAGCGGGTGTTGGTTGAGGCCAACGTGATGACCGCCGCCGAGGTGGAAGCGATTGACCGGCAGGCCAAAGCTACCATCGACCGGGCCGCCGAGGAGGCCATCACCATGCCCGAGCCATCCCCTGAAAATATGGAAGACGAGGTATATGCACCATGACACAGAACGGCAAGCGTGAGTTAACCTATCTGGAGGCTGTTCGGGAAGCCCTGCTGCTGGAGATGCGCCAAAATCCCGAAGTTTTCCTGATGGGTGAAGATATCGGCGTTTATGGCGGCGCCTTTGGGGTCACCCGCGGCCTGTTGGAGGAGTTTGGCCCGGAACGGGTCCGCGATACCCCCATCTCTGAGGCCGTGATTGCCGGGGCCTCGGCCGGCGCAGCTTTGATGGGCATGCGCCCGGTGATGGAAATTATGTTTATGGATTTTCTGACCATCTCGATGAACCAGTTGGTGAACCAGGCCGCCAAGATGCGCTTTATGTTCGGCGGCAAGGCCAGCATTCCAATGGTGATCCGGGCGCCGGCCGGCTCCGGTACCGGCGCCGCTGCCCAGCACTCCCAAAGCCTGGAAAACTGGTTTGTGCATACCCCCGGTATCAAGGTGGTCGCCCCGGCCACCCCGTACGACGCCAAAGGACTGCTGATTACGGCCATCCGTGACAACAATCCGGTTCTTTTCATGGAGCATAAGTTGCTCTACCGCATCAAAGGTGAGGTGCCGGAAGCATTGTATGATATTCCACTGGGGCTGGCCGAGGTTAAACGGGTGGGCCGCGATCTAACAGTGCTGGCCTACTCGATTATGGTCCCCCGGGCCCTGGAAGCCGCCGAACAACTGGCCGCTGAGGGTATTGAACTGGAGGTAGTCGATCTGCGCAGCCTCAAGCCGCTGGATAAAGCCACTATCGTGGCCTCGGTTTCCAAAACGGGCCGGGTGCTGATTGTCCACGAAGCGCCCATCACCGGCGGCTTTGGCGGCGAGTTGGCCGCCGTAGTGACCGAAAGCGAGGCCTTCGACTTTCTGGATGCGCCGATTCGACGGCTGGCCGGCCGGGATATTCCCATCCCGTACAACCGTACTTTGGAACGGGCCACCGTGCCGCAAGTTGAAGATATCGTGGCCGCGGCCAGAACCTTAGCTCGGGAAGGGAGATAGCCCCATGGCTACCGAAGTGATTATGCCCAAAGTGGATATGGTGATGGACAACGGCACCTTTGTTGAATGGTTGAAGCAAGAAGGCGACCAGGTCAAGAAAGGCGATCCCCTCTTTGTCGTGTTAACCGATAAAGCCAACATTGAAGTCGAGTCGCCGGCCAGCGGTATTCTGGCCGGACTGAGCGCCAAACCCGACGATGTGATTCCGGTGACCACGGTCATCGCCTACATCCTTGAGCCGGGCGAGGCCCTGCCAGTTGGGGACACCACCAAACCCGCCCCGGTTGCCGAACATGTTTCGCCCGCCGAGCCGGCCGCCGTCCAAACGGCCCCGCCGCCCGTGCCAACCGACTCCGGCAAAGTGCGGGCCACGCCGGCGGCGCGCCACCTGGCCGCGGAGTTGGGGATCGATCTGGCCTGTGTGCCCGGCAGCGGGCCGCAGGGACGCGTGCACAAGGCCAACGTGCTGGCTTTTGCCGAGCAGCAGCCGGCGGCCAGGGTGGAGGTCGAACCGCCGGCCGGGCCGGCTGCCGTACCCTCACCCGGCGCTGTTGTCCCGGCTGTGGAGGTGCCTTTGCCCAATATCCCGCGTCGGGAAGTGATTCCCCTGGCCGGACCGCGCAAGATCATTGCTGACCGGCTCACTTATAGCGCCTTTACCGCGCCGCACATCACCCTGTCGCTGCGGGTCGATATGACCGAAGCCGCCCGGCTGCGCCAGCGGGTCAGCCCGCTGATCGAGCAAAAGACCGGCCGCAAACCTTCCTTTACGGCCATCATTGCCCGGGCGGTGGCGGCTATTTTGCCGCGACATCCCTATTTGAATGCCTCGCTGCACGGCCAGGAGATTATCGTTTGGGCCGAGGTGAATTTGGGTATTGCTACCAGCCTGGAGGATTATCTGATTGTGCCGGTCATCAAAGCAGCCGAGCGCAAAAATCTGGAGCAGATCGTCGCCGAGATGGCGGATTTGATCGAGCGGGCCAGGGCCAAACGCCTGCCGCCGGCCGAGATGAGCGGCAGCACCTTCACCATCTCTAACCTGGGCATGTACGGCATCGAGTCTTTTACCGCCATCATCAACCCACCTGAAACAGCCATTCTGGCGGTTGGAGCCATTGTTGATATGCCGGTGGGGGTTGAGGGCAAGCTTGAATTGCGGCCGCTGATGAATGTGACCCTGGCCGCCGACCATCGGGTGGTGGACGGGGCCGCCGCAGCCCAGTTCCTGGCCGAGTTGAAGCGCACTCTGGAAAATCCATATTTGTTGATTTGACGTAGCTGCGCCCTCTAAACCTTGTGACCGCCGACAGCCGACCGATGACCGCCGCCAATTTTAAGCCGATGATCTTGTCGGAGGTCTGCGGTCCGCTGTCGGCGGTCCAAGCAAAGGACCGGACGATGATTGTCCCAACATTTCCCTTGATCGAGGTAGCCGGCAGCGCCTATGAGTTAGGCTTTCAGCACGGGGCCCAGGCGGCCGAGTTGATTGAACGCTATTTGCGCTGGATAGAGAAATTAACCGGCCAGCCCAGAGATGTCCTGGCCCCCCAATCTCTGGCTTTTCTGCCGGCTCTCGAAGCCTTGAGCCCGGCCTTTGTGGCGGAAGTGCGTGGCCTGGCCGCAGGCGCCGGCATTAGCTTTGAGGAGGCGCTGCTTTGCCAGGTAAGAGGCGAGGCGGCCCGGATTCAGGCGGAGGGCTGTACTGCCTTTGCCCTGACCGGCTCGGCGACGGCCGATGGCCAACCGCTGGCCGGTCAAAACCAGGATCTGGAGCCGGAATTTGCCGACGTGGCGATTTTGCTGCGGGTCAAGCCCAACGACGGCCGTCCCCGGACCTTGATGTTCACCTTTGCCGGCCAACTGGGCTACGCCGGGATGAACCAGGCCGGTCTGGCCATGTTCAATAACATCTTGTTTGACTACCAGTGGCGGTTGGGCCTGCCCCGCCAACCGCTCAAACGATTGCTCCTGGAACAGGTTGCCCTTGAAGGTTGTCTTGACCTGCTCAGGCAGCATCGCGCCTGCTCCGCCGGTAATCTTCTGTTAGCCGATGCCCAAGGCCACCTGGCCGATGTCGAAATTCGCCCCGAAGCCATTGCTTTGTATCAGGATGACCATCCGGACTACTGCCTGCACACCAATCACTACCTCACGGACGAGTTTGCCCGGTACGAGTCAAATTCCCTACCGGATTCAACGGCCCGCCTGGCCCGCTTGCGGGCGCTCATCAAGGAAAATTGGGGCGCAATCACCGTCGAGACGATGAAGACTATTTTGGCTGACCACGCCGGCGATCCCGGCGGCATCTGCCGGCATGGCGCTGCCGGCTGGCACTCCATTTCCGGCTACATCGCCGAACCCACCAAAGGGCTGTTCCACGTGCGCCGGGGTCACGGTTGTTTGGGCATATGGCAAACTTATGAAGTGTAGCTAAGGCAGTATAAAGTGGCCGGGGTTGGCTTAGAATGTTCCAGAATTTATATCTTCCCAAACATATTGTGTGTTACGTGATACGTGAGGGTCTTGATACGAAATACGCACCACGCATACGGACACTGGAAGAATTATTTCTGGAATAGTTCTGTCCGGCTAAGCCGAGGAGGATTATGTCACTCACTCACACCGAATTGCTTGAAATCTATGAAACGATGCTCCTGATCCGGGAGTCCGAACTCAAGACGGTGGCCCTGTTCAAAGCGGGTGAGTTGCCGCACGGCCACGTGTTGCCCTGTTTGGGCCAGGAAGCGATTCCCGCTGCCTTTGGCCAGGTGTTGCAATCCACCGACTATGTTATCACCGGCCATCGCGGGGCCGGCCATTACCTGGCCCGGGGCGGGGATTTGCCGGGCTTGTGGGCCGAGCTGTACGGCAAGCGCACCGGCATTATGAAGGGTCGGGGCGGCCATATGCACCTGGTGGATATGCGAGTCAATACCATTGCCGGCAATGCCATTGTTGGCGCTCAATGGGTGCTGGGCGTTGGGGCCGGTCTGGCCGCTAAACTGGCCGGGGCGGGGGCCATTGTGGCCTGTTTTGGCGGCGAGGGTTCCACCAATCGGGGCACGTTTCATGAAGGTTTGAACTTTGCCGCCGTCAAGAAATTGCCGGTTATCTTTGTTTGCGAGTTCAACGGCTACCAGCTCTGGGATGAAGCCTCCCAAATCCTGTCGGTAGAGAACGTGGCCGACCGGGCTGCCGGCTATGGTATCCCCGGCCTCACGGTGGATGGCAATGATCCGCTGGCGGTTTATGAGGCTGCGGTGGAGTTGGCGACCAGGGCCAGGACCGGCCATGGCCCGGCGTTGCTGGAGTGCAAAACCTTCAAATGGACCGATAGCGGCAGCAACCTGCGCCTGCCCAAGGGAAAGGTGGACTACTGGCAGTCGCAGTGCGATCCGGTCAAATTGTACCGGCGCAAGCTGCAGGAGTTGGGAGTCTTGACCGACGCCCTGGCCGAAGAGATCAGCGCCAGGGTCAATGAGAAGGTGGACGCGGCGATTGCCTTTGGCCGCCAGTCTGAGGCGCCGGCTCCAACCGAGGGACTGGACGAGGTTTACAGTCTGCCGCTGTCATCCGAGGCAGACGGTGATCTGCCGGCCACGGCGACGAAGCAGATGCAGTATGTCGAGGCCATCCGGGAGGCGCTGCGCGAAGAAATGGCCCGGGATCAGCGGGTTTTCTTACTGGGCGAGGGACTCGGCGGCGGGCAGCAGGGGGTTTTCAAGGTGACCAAAGGGTTGCAGCAGGAGTTTGGCCCGGAGCGGGTGATGGATACGCCTCTGTCGGAAGCGGCCATTGCCGGCGGGGCCGTCGGGGCAGCCATCTTTGGCCGGCGACCGGTGGCGGAAATTATGTTCAACAACCTGCTGGCCCTCTGCGGCGACGAACTGCACAACCAGGCTGGCAAATTCTTTTATGCCAGCGGTGGGCAGATGCAGGTCCCGGCGGTCATTCGGACCTCGTCGTGGATGCGCATGGTCTCCGGCCCCCATCACTGCGGTGTGCTGGATGCCTGGCTGCTCCATTCGCCGGGGCTGAAGGTGGTGGCCCCCTCCTGCGCTGCCGACGCCAAAGGGTTGCTCAAGGCCAGCATTCGCGACGGCGATCCGGTAATCTTTGTGGAACATTCGGCCCTTTATTTTAAGGAAGGCCCGGTACCTGTAACCGATTACGTGTTGCCGCTCGGCCAGGCCGCCATCAAACGCCGCGGCCGGGATGTGTCGGTGATCACCTATGGGGTGCTGGTGGATGACGCCCTTCAGGCGGCGGCTGAGTTGGCCCAACAGGGGGTCGAGGTTGAGGTGGTCGATTTACGGACGTTGAAACCGCTCGATATCGAGACGATTCTGGACTCGGTCAGGCGAACCGGCCGGGTTGTGGTGGCGTATGAAGGTTACAAAACCGGGGGAGTGGGGGCTGAGATCGCCGCCCTGATTGCCGAAAATATCATCGAGTACCTGGATGGCCCGATTATCCGGGTGGCTCTGCCCGATGTACCCCAACCGCACAATGCCAGCCTGCTGCAAGCGGCCACCGTGGGCCGGCCTGAAATCATGGCCGGGATTGAGCGAGCCCTGGCCTGAGCTACAAGTAACTATTCATTCTACGAGGTGACTGGCACTTGAGTTAGACAAATGAGGCTTGATTTTTCGCCAGTAATGCACTTTATTGAAGCTAAAGTGCCAGTCACCTGAATAATGCACGTATGTGAATTTTTATTGACAAACGTGAAAAAATGTACTATGATATGAGTTGAAAATTTGTCAACCCTATTCACATTTGTGAAGAATGAACCACGAACACGTTGAACTGCTGATGCAGGTGGCCAACTGGTATTATGAGGAGCGGCTCTGTCAGGCGGATATCGCCCGGCGAATTGGCCGCTCTCGTTCTATGGTTTCCCGGCTGTTGCAAGAGGCCCGGGACGCGGGTATTGTGCAGATTCAAATTCGCAGCCCGTTCCTCAAAACGGCCGCCGAGCTTGAAAATCGGTTGAGTGAAACTTTTGGTCTGGCAAAGGCTTTTGTGCTGGCCGACCCGCCGGTTGATTATCCGCTCCTGATCCGGCGTTTGGGGGAATTGGGGGCGCACGTCCTTTGCCAGCAGCTCCGTGACAATCTAAAATTGGGTTTGATGTGGGGCACCACCATCTACGAAGTCGTCTGGGCGATGCCCAGCCGGGCGCTGACCGGTTCGATGGTGATCCAGATGATCGGAACGGTGGGCCGCGGCAACCATCTGGTGGATGGGCCGGAACTGGCCCGTTCCCTGGCCCACAAACTCAATGCCAGTTATTGTTACTTACCCGCGCCGATCATTGTCGAAGATGAAGCCGTGGCCCAGTCATTCCGGCAACAGCCGGCCATCGCCGAAGTGCTGGAGCAGGTCCGCCAGGTTGACGTGGCCTTGCTGGGGATCGGTACCTCAGACGACTATTTTTCCTATTTGGAAGCGACCGGGTATGTCAAAAGAGCTGATCTGGCCGCTGTTCGCAAAGCCGGGGCGGTTGGCAGCATTTTGGGTATTTTTATTGATCAGACTGGGCAGCCGCTGGATATTTCGATCAACCGGCGGGTGATTGGTTTTCAAGATATGGCGGCCTTGCGGTCGATCCCGGCAGTGGTGGCGGTGGCGGGCGGGATCAAAAAAGCGCCGGCCATTCGAGCGGCCCTGCGCGGGGGCTACCTGGACATTTTGATCACCGACACCATTACGGCCACCACGGTGCTTGATCTAACCGGTGATTGTCAAGGGGTTGGTCGTCAGCCTCATATCATCTCGAACGCTGAGGTAAGAATCTATGGCTAAATTGACCTCGACCGAACGGGTGATGTTGGCCCTGAAGCGGCAGGAGCCGGACCGGGTGCCTCATTTTGAATGGTTGGTCAATCCCCGGGTGCGCCAGGCTTTGCTGCCGGGCTGCAAAACCCATCACGAATTTGCGGTGAAAATGGGTCACGATGCTATTCTGGTTGGCCCTCATTTCAAAAAAGAACAGCTCGGCCCGGATAAATTCCTGAGTGAGTGGGGTTTTACCTTTGAATACGGTATGGAGGAGCATGGCGTTGAAATTGAGGCCGAGTGCCCGATTAAAACGATGGCCGACTTCAAGAACTTCACTCCACCCGATCTGGATGCGCCCGGCCGCTATGATGAGATCGAGTGGGCCGTGCGCGAGTTCAAGGGTAACAAAGCCATTGGGGTCCATCTGAATGATGTTTTCTCTTTGCCCCGCTACCTGATGGGCATGAAAACTCTGCTTATGGCCATTGTACTGGAGCCGGAGTTGGTCAAAGCGATGGTCGATATGTCGGTGGAGTACAACCTGGCTATGGCCCGCCGGATTGCCAAAATGGGGGTCGATTTTGTGCACACCGGGGATGATATTGCTTACAACAAGGGGTTATTCATGTCCCGGCAACATTTCGAGGAGTTGTTCTACCCCGGTTTCCGGCGGGTGATGGGCGGCTTCAAAGAGCTGGGCTTTATGGTAATTAAGCATACCGACGGCAATCTCTGGAAAATCATGGACCTGTTGGTCGAATCCGGCATCGATTGCCTGGACCCGATCGACCCGTTGGCCGGCATGGACTTGGGTGAGGTCAAAGAGAAGGTTGGCCACCGGCTGGCCCTCAAAGGCAATGTTGACTGCACCCATCTGTTAAGTTTTGACGAGCCTGAGGCAGTCGTCGAGGCGACCAAAAAGGCGCTCCGCCAGGGCATGCCCGGCGGCGGCTACATTCTCTCCTCCAGCAACAGTATTCATGCTTCGGTCAAACCGGAAAACTATCAAGCGATGATGGATACCCTCAAAGAATACGGGCATTATCCGATGTCCCTGTAAATATGCCAGACCTTTAGGGCTTCTAAAAGCCTAAAGTTCTTCACTGCGCTGAACGACCAGTGCATTCAATGGAACCAAAGGAGGTGACCCAATGGACTATCTCATCGGCATTGATTTAGGCTCAACCAGTCTCAAGGCCATCATCTATGATCGTGACGGCAATGCCGTCGCCAGCGGCAGCAGCCCAACCAGAAAATACAATCCCAACCCCGCTCACCCCGAATGGACAGTGTGGCAGCCCGAGCAAATCTGGGGCGGTACCGCTGCGGCCATCAAAACCGCCGTTTCCCAGGTGGCCGACCCCAAAAGTATCAAGGGTGTGGCGGTGACCGGGATGGGCATGGACGCTGTCCCCGTCGACGAGCAGGGGCAGTGGCTCTACCCCTTCATCAGTTGGCACGACCCCCGCACTGCCCCCCAGCAGCAATGGTGGATCGATCACATTGGCCCCGATAAAACGTTCTCCATTACCGGCTGGGCCATCTGGGGCTTCAATACGGCCCTGCGCATCTTGTGGATGGCCGAGCATGAGCCGGACATCCACGCTCGCACCGCCAAATGGCTGCTCATTGAAGATTTCTTGAACTATATGCTCTGTGGCCGCCAGGCTACAGACTACACCATGGCCTCTTGCACCCTCATGTTCGACCAGCGCAAGCTTGACTGGTCGGATGAGATCTTAGGGATGGCAAATATCGAGCGACGGTTGCTGTGCAACTGCTATCCCAGCAGTACGGTTTTGGGCGAAGTTAGCCCGGCTGCGGCCGAAGCGACCGGCCTGGCCGCAGGGACGCCGGTGGTGTTGGGTGGGCACGACTTTCTGTGCGGGGCTTTGCCGGTGGGCGCGTTCAAGCCCGGCGTTGTGCTCGACGTGACCGGCACCTGGGAGATCGTGCTGACTGCCATCCCTGAGCCAATCCTGACCACCCAGGCGCAGCAGATGGGTATGACGGTCGAATCTCACGTAGCCCGAGGGATGTATGCCGGCTGGGGCGGCGCGGTCGCCTCAGAGATGTTGGAATGGTATCGCAAGGAGTACGGTTTTGCAGCCAAACATCAGGCCGAGACGGCCGGCGGCGTGGATTGGGACTACCTGATGGCGAGCGCAGCCGAGGCGCCCGCCGGCGCTCGCGGGGTGATGTTCCTGCCTCATATGTCCGGGGCCGGTTGCCCGGTGGTTGATCCTCGCTCGCTGGGTAGCTTTGTGGGCCTGAGCAATTTTGTGACTCAGGGCGATATGCTCCGGGCGATCATCGAGGGGCTGGATTACCAATTCCTGGATATCGTCAAAGCGATGCAAACCGGGTTGGGAGTTGATCCCGACCGCTTTGTGGCCGTTGGCGGCGCCGTGCGCAACAAATTCTGGATGCAAAACAAGGCCGATGTGGTGGGCCGGCCGATTGAGGTGCCGGAGGTTGAAGAAGCCACACCATTGGGTGCGGCCATTCTGGCCGGCATTGGGGTAGGGCTGTACAAAGATGAGCAGGATGCTTTCGATCATGTCTACAAACCCGGCCAAACTTATGAGCCAAACCCACAATTAGCGCCCCAGTATGCCGACTGGTTCAACATCTACCGGGAACTCTACCCAACCCTCAAATCGGTCAACCATCAATTGTTCGGTCAATTTAGAAGTTGAAAGGAGATGCATGCATGGCGACGGCGGAAGCAAACATAACAACGGTTCAAACAGGTATTCTGGAACGGTGGGTTGGCTTTCACAACAAGCGTGTTTTTGGCTGGACCTTGATCGCACCCTGTCTACTCTTCTTATTGCTGGTTGGTCTCTATCCGACCATTTACGTTTTTGCCCTCAGTTTTAGTAAGTTTGTTCCAGGCGAAGGGATGCACTTTATCGGTTTAGATAACTATGCTCGGGCTCTGGCCTCGCCTCGTTTCTGGCACGGGTTAACGGTAACGGCCTGGTTTGCTGTTTTCGGCGTCTGTGTGCAGTTGCTCATCGGTTTTGTGCTGGCTCTGTCTTTGCAGGCAATTGGGCCACGGCCGCGTAAGTTGATTACTACCCTGTTTTTGATTCCCTTTATGATTACGCCAGCCGTGGTGGCCGTCCTCTGGCGACTGGTCTACCATCCTACGGTTGGGCCATTGAACGCCACCCTGGCCTGGTTCGGCATCCAGGGGCCGGCCTGGGTCACTTCCGACTACGCCCTGGCCGCCCTGGTAGTGGCCGATATCTGGCAGTGGACCCCCTTCATGACCATCCTGCTCCTGGCCGGCCTGCAGAGTCTCTCCCAGGAAATCTACGAGGCCGCTTACGTCGACGGGGCCACCCAATGGCAGGCTTTCAGAGATATGACCCTGCCGCAGATGAAACCGTTTATTTTTCTAGCCGTCTTTCTCCGTTTCATTGATGCTTTTAAGCTGTTCGACCTTGTTTTCGTCATCACTCGCGGTGGACCGGGCGACGTTACTGAAAGCATCTCCTATTTTACTTACGTCATCGGCTTCAAATATTTTGATTTAGGGATGGCCGCGGCGATGAGCGTACTGCAATTGATCATCATTATCATTGCCGGCAAGCTCTTGCTGTCCCAGTTGTCACGGGTTGAAGAGACAACCCGGTCAGCCCCTTCTGCCCCCTAGATTTATGAGCCTTATTGGAGAGAGTTTATGAAGACAAAAAACAAATTCCGCTGGGCTGCTTATATCATCCTTTTCCTGGGACTCCTATGGACGCTGCTGCCGCTCTACTGGATGATTATTACCTCGGTCAAGCCGACCAGTGAAGTATTTGCCAGAACACCTACTTTTTTCCCCCACAATATTAGTTGGGAAGGATTTATTGAAGCCTGGACCCACGGCGGCTCTCGTGGCCTCAAGGATAGTGCGATTGTAGCTGCGGGTACCCTGATCATCTCGGTAGTTTTAGGTGTGCCGGCAGCCTATGCTGTTGCCCGTTTCAAGACCGGCGGCACTGAATTGCCTTTTGTGATTTTGTCCTTTCGCTTTATGCCGCCCATCGCCCCGACGGTGGCTTTTTGGGTGCTGGCCACCAATATTGGCATTTTCGACACCTATTGGGTGCTGATGCTGGTGAACAGTATGGCCAGTATTCCTTTTGTGGTCTGGATTATGAAGGGCTTTATTGAAGAGATTCCTTATGCCATCGAGGAAGCGGCGCAGGTCGACGGAGCCCCCTGGTACCGGGTGATCATAGACCACGTAATGCCTCTGGCTGCGCCCGGTCTGGTGGCTGTCTCCTTGTTTGTCTGGATCTTCACCTGGAACGAGTTTCTATTTGCCACCCTGCTGACTGGTCGTTTTATCCAGCCCTTTCCCAAGGCCGTCCCCGGTATGACCGTGGGCGTCTTTGAGCCGCACTGGGGTGCAGTGATGGCGATGGGTATGATGGTGGTTATGCCGATTATATTGCTCGCCTTTTATATGCAGAAATATATTGTGCGCGGCATGAGTTATGGAGCTATTCGAGAGTAAGGGGGAACTCAGTAGCGTATACCCTGCCAATTTGATAAAATAACGCCGCTGACAGGATGAACCGCTGAAACGCTGCAAAGGCTGAAACCGCTGAATTTCTCCCTTTTCTCAGCGCTTTCGGTAAACTCAGCGGCCTCAGCGATGCACATGAGCGCCACAAACCCGGTCAATTCGAGAGGGTATACGCTATTAAGATAAGGGAAGAGCGGTGGTAACGCCACAAAAAGCAGGTGAGATTTTATGCGGTTTGGGACTGAGTTTGCCACATCATCCCTCTGGATAACTACCCGGCTATGCTCGACGAAGCCAAAACGGGTTGGCTGATATGTCGCCTAAACTGCAAATCAGGTTAGCTCTATGGATGGCGACATTGTCATTCGTGGTGGCTTGTGGTACTTCTTCAATCCAAACGCCGGCAATATCATCAGAACTTACCTTAGCAACAGCCGTTCAGTCCAATCCGTCGCCAATCCGAACCGAAATTCGTCCCACCGATGGGGCCGAGATAGTCTTTGTCCCGGCCGGTGAGTTTCCAATGGGGAGTAGTGAGGCCGAGATCGAACTGGCTAAAGCCGATTGCCCCCAATGCCCGGCCGACTGGTTTGATGACGAAATGCCGCAGCACACCGTATTGCTGGACGCTTATTGGATCGATAAATATGAAGTAACCAACCGGCAATTCGCCGGCTTTATTGACGCCGGTGGGTACGATCAACGTGAGCTTTGGACCCAAGAGGGTTGGCAGTGGAAGAGCATAACCGAGCGGACCCATCCAAAATTTTGGTCGGATGAGCGCTGGAATCAATCCAACTACCCGGTGGTTGGGGTGGTCTGGTTTGAGGCGGCGGCCTATTGCCGCTGGACCGGCGCCCGGCTGCCGACCGAGGCGGAGTGGGAACGGGCGGCCGGTTGGGATGCCGCCAAACAAGAGAAATATGTCTATCCCTGGGGTAATGAGTGGCAGCCGACCAGGGTGAATACGGTCGAGTCGGCCCTGGGGACGACCACACCGGTGGGCCGCTACTGCCCGGAAGCAGCCAGCCCGGTCGGCGCCTGCGATATGGTGGGCAATGCCTGGGAATGGGTCAACACTATTTTCAGTCCTTATCCCTATCGCGCCGACGACGGCCGCGAAGATATGGAGGCCCAGGGCACCCGGGCTCTGCGGGGCGGTTCATGGATCAACGAGCGGGACCGGGCCAGGGTTGCCTATCGTTTGCCGCCTTTCCCTGGCGATTTTATCCTCTTTGATCCCACCAACGGCTTCCGCTGCGCTATGGCTGATCAATAAAAAATTATGAGGCAAACTAAAAATGGGCAGTCGTCGAGCGCTTACGTAGCTCCAAAGGAGGTGAGGTGAGCCAAAAAATAGGGCAGCGTTTTCAGCGATATGAAAATCGAGCATGATTTCATGCTGGCTGACGGGGATAAAGTGGCCTGCTATTTTGCCTTGCGGGCCAAGCATACCGGCGATTTTGCCGGCATTCCGGCCAAAGGCAACGCAATCTTCTGTCCGGCCGTCAGCACCTTCCGGGTCGAGGGCGGTAAATTGGCCGAAGGCTGGGAAATCTTTGACAGCGGCGATTTGCTGCGGCAGATGCAGGCGTAGTATAGTAGTAGCCACAGGAGGCTAAAAATGTTAAAAGTTCTGGTAGCCCCACGACGGTATGTGCAGGGCGCGGGCGCCCTGGCGCAGCTTGGTAAATATGTTGCCCCCCTGGGTAAACGAGCTTTGGCCGCAATGGGGCCAAATGTCAGCGGCCTGTTTGCTGAGCCGGTGGCGCAAGCCCTCAAAGAAGCCAACATCGAGATGGTTCCGTTTGTTTTCTCAGGCGAGTGTGACCGGGGCCAAATCGGCCTGGGAGTTAAAAAAGCGGTTGCCGAGAAGTGCGATGTGGTCATTGGCGTGGGTGGCGGCAAAGCGATTGACCTGGCCAAGGCCGTTGCCTTTAACGCTGACGTGGAGGCCAGAATGGTTTCCTTGCCGACCATCGCCAGCAACGATGCGCCTACCAGCGCAGCCACCGTTTACTACACCGAAGACGGAATTATGGATGGCTGGGATCTCTGGCCCTTCAATCCCGACCTGGTGCTGGTCGACAGCCAGATTGTGGTCAATGCCCCGGCGCGCTGGTTGATGTCCGGCGTGGCCGACGGGCTGGCCACCTGGTTAGAAGCCGAGGCTTCCTTTAAAAAACGGGCCCCCAACCTGGCCAACGCCCGGTATGGTCATGGCGTCGCCACCCTGGCCGCCATGAACCTGGCCCGTCTCTGTTATGACACATTGTTGGAGTTCGCCCTGACGGCCAAGCTAGACTGTGAGAAGCATGTGGTCACCCCGGCGGTAGAGAAGGTCATCGAGGCCAACACGCTCCACTCCGGCCTGGGCTTTGAGAGTGGTGGGGTGGCTTCGGCCCACGCCGTGGCCAACGGTTTAACGATGATGGAGGCCACCAAGCCTTACTCCCACGGGGAAAAGGTGGCCTTTGGCATCGCCACCCAATTGTGCCTGGACGAAGATATCGGTGATGAGGAGCGGCTCGATGTGATCGACTTCATGGTCGCTCTTGGTTTGCCGGTTACGTTTGAGGAGCTGGGCCTGGCTGATATTTCCGACAAGCAAGTGATGCAGTTGGCTGAGGCGTTCTGTGGGGAAGGGTCGATCACCCATAACCACGTCTTCACCGTTACCCCGTATGATATGTATGGCGCCTTGATTGCCGCCGATGCCCTGGGCCACGAGCGCCGGGAACTGGCCGGCTAATTGGAGCCAACGGTTCACCAGTGATAATGAAAATTTTACTCCTCCCCTAGCCCTTCCCCCGATTCGGGGGAGGGGTTGGGGAGGGGGTATTTGTGAAGGAGCATACTATGGCCGACTATCTTCTGGGAGTAGATAACGGCAGCACCGTTTCTAAAGCCGCCATTTTCGATTTACAAGGCAATGAGATTCAGGTGACCAGCCGGACGAACGAGCTAAGTTATCCCCATCCCGGCTGGACCGAACGGGATATGGCCACCCTTTGGCCCAACACCGCCGCGGCCATCCGCGAGGCCATTGAAAAATCGGGCATCGATCCCAAACAGATCATTGGGATCGGCACTACCGGCCACGGCAACGGTATCTATTTGCTCGACAAACAGGGCCAGCCGGTCTGGCCGGGCATTGCCTCGATGGATACCCGGGCCGCCGACATTGTCGACGAGTGGTACGTCCGTGGGCTGCATCCACAGGCTTTTGCCTACACCTTGCAGTCGTTCTGGCCGGGCCAACCCAATGCCCTGCTGGCCTGGTTCAAAAAACACCGGCCGGAGGTCTATGGGCGCATCGCCTCAGTCTTGATGATCAAAGATTACATCAAATATTGCCTGACCGGTGAAATTTCCACCGATTATGCGGATTTCGGCGGCACCAGTCTGTTGGATATTCCCCGGAAAAGTTATTCCAAAGAGTTATTGGAGTTGTTCGGCATCCCCGAAGTATATGAGGCCCTGCCAAAGCCGTTGGAGAGTTTTGAAATCGCTGGCCAGGTTACGCCGGAGGCGGCGGCAGCCACGGGTCTCTTGGCCGGTACGCCGGTGGTGGGCGGCGTTTTTGACGTGCAGGGCTCGGCTCTGGGCGCTGGCGTTTTTCAACCCGGACAGGTCTGCATTGTGGCCGGCACCTGGAGCATCAACGAAATTGTCACCGCCGAACCGCTGGCTGATCCCAATCTCTTTATGACTAATGTTTATACCGTGCCCGGCCGCTGGGTGGCTATGGAAGCCAGCGCCACCTCGGCCACCAACCTGGAATGGTTTGTGAAGACCTTCTGCGCTGAAGAAAGGTTGCAGGCCAAAGAGCGCGGCATCTCGGTGTATGAAGTCTGCAATGAAATGGTGGCCAGCCTGCCGCCGGGCGGCACCGATGTTATCTTTCACCCCTTCTTGTTCGGCTCTAACGTCCAGGCCACAGCTCGGGCCGGTTTTTATGGCGTGGCCGGCTGGCATACCAAAGCCCACCTGCTCCGGGCTTTGTACGAAGGCATTGTCTACGGCCATTTGAGCCACATTGAGAAGTTACGGGCGGCCGGGGCTGAGATGGACGTGGTCCGCTTGACCGGCGGCGGCTCGCGCAGCCCGGTCTGGACCCAGATTTTTGCCGACACGTTGCAACTGCCGATGGAGGTGACGGATGGCACCGAACTGGGCGCCCGCGGCGCGGCCATGAGCGCCGGCATTGGCGCCGGGGCCTACCGCGATCACGCCGACGCGGTGGCTCAGGCCGTCAAGCTGGCCCGGCGGCAGGAACCCAACCCGGAAGCGACCCCTTTTTACCTGGCCCGCTATGCCGAGTACCAGCGACTCTTGGCGGCGATGCAGGAACCGTGGGATCATCTCAGCAAACTCAGCCATTGAACCAAAATGGCGCAAATTTTCTTTTGAGGAGAACGAAGTAAGTGACCAAGCTAACCGACATCACTCATTTGATCAGCGATATGGACGGGGTGCTCTACCTGGGCGATGAGCCAATGCCCCGGCTGCAAGAGTTTGTGGCCTTTTTGCGCCGGCAGGCTATCCCTTTTATCCTGGCTACTAACAACTCCAGCCGCACGCCCCAACAATATGTGGATAAGTTGGCCCGCATGGGGGTCGAGGTTTTTCCGCAAGAAATATTGACCTCCGGCCAGGCCACGGCCCGTTTCCTGGCCCGGCAATATCCGCCGGGCACCCGGGTGCATGTCTTTGGCATGGCTTCACTCAAACATGTCCTGACCGAAGCCGGCTTTGTGTTGGCCGATGACGATGTGGCCGTTGTAGTGGCCAGCATCGACCGGGAAATCACCTATGAGAAACTCAAACGAGCGACCCAGCTCATTCGCGGCGGGGCGCGCTTTATCGCCACCAATCTTGACCCGACCGTACCGACTGAAGACGGCCTGGCCCCCGGCACCGGCTCGATGATTGCCGCGCTGCAAACCGCCAGCGGCGTCACCCCCACGGCCATCGGCAAGCCGGAGGCGGCCATGTTTGAGTTGGCGATGGAACTGATGGGTGCCCAGCCGGCCACTACGGCTATGATCGGCGACCGGCTGGACACCGATATCCTCGGCGCGCAGCGGGCCGGCTTGAAGACCATATTCGTTCTGTCCGGTTCGAACAAGCGGGCTGAAGCTGAGCCTTACGCGCCGGATTTTATCTTTAACGACCTTGCCGCCTTGCTGGACGCCTGGCAAGTGCAATTGTAAACGTGAAGTGTGAAGCGTGAGGTTTCTCAGGTAGAATCATCACGTTTTACGCTTCACGTTTGACAGCAAAGTTAATTGGTGATTTGTTTGAAACAGATTCTTGTGGAGTCATTCACCATTCACCATTCACAATTCTCAGGGGAGCCTTCTCGATGAAAGCGCTCATGATTGGCGATTATTTGATCCCGCCCGAGCTGATGCTCAAGGCGTGTGACCCGTTTCGGGCGGCCGGGGTTGACATTACAACCCTGGATTGGGGCACCAAAACCAAGGACGAAGTCGACCAGCGCCGCCTCAACGTGGAGTTAAATGGTCCGGAAGCCGAAGCGCCGGCCGCCGGCGCCTATGAGGCGGTGGCTGAGGCCGATATCTTGATCGTCCATTTTTGTCCGGTGCCGCGCCCCTTGATCGAGGCTGGCCGGCGGCTGAAGGTTATTGGTGTAGCTCGGGCCGGTTATGAAAACATCGACGTCGCCGCTGCCACCGACCACGGCGTCGCCGCCTTGCACATCGTGGGCCGCAATGACACCACGGTCGCTGAGTTTGCGCTGGGGCTGATGCTGGCTGAAATGCGCCACATCGCCCGGGCGCATTGTGCCATCAGCCGGGGGGAGTGGTTCGAAATCACCGACCCCCTGAGCTGTTTTGAGCTGGGTCACAAAACCATCGGCTTGATTGGTTTTGGCTCGATCGGCCGGATTTTGGCCCGGCGGCTGACCGGCTTTGAGCCGCGCTTGTTGGTGTATGATCCGTTTGTAGACGCCGAAACGGTCCGCGCTGCCGGCGGCGAACTGGTTGCTCTTGACGAGCTGTTGCAAAAAGCTGACATTGTCTCGCTGCACGCCCGGCTGACCCCGGACAATGCCGGGCTGATGGGCCGGACCCAATTTGCCTTGATGAAGCCGACGGCCTATTTCATCAACACCGCCCGGGCCGGCCTGGTCGACGAGCAGGCCCTGCTGGCCGCGCTTCAGCAGCAACAAATCGCCGGCGCGGCCCTTGACGTTTTTTGGCAGGAGCCGGTCCCGGCCAATAGCCCCTGGCTAAAACTCGACAATGTCACGTTTGCCTCCCACCTGGCCGGAACCACTCGGGACGCTTTTATTAAATCGGTCAAAATGGTCAGCCAGGCCGCGCTCGATTGTCTCAACGGCGCCAGCTATGAGTGGGTTGTCAACCCCGAAGTCATTCAAAAAATGAAGTCGTCGCCACAAACGTGACGGTTGCAGGTACTACTTATCATTCCCAATTCACTATTCCCAATTCATAATTCACAATTACCCCGGGAGAATTCAACTATGCCATTCGTAGGTTTAGCGGAAATATTGCAGGGAACCGTGGGCGCCGATTGGGCTGTCGGCGGCTTTGACACGGTCAATTTGGAGATCACCCAGGCCATTTTGGAGGCCGCTGAGGCCGAGCGGTCGCCGGTTATCGTGATGTTGTTACCCGGCCATACCCATCTTGAGGATTTGCCGGCCTTGATTGCGGCCATTGAAACCGAAGCCAAAAAAGTGAGTGTGCCGGTCTGCCTGCTGCTGGACCATGCCACCAATTTGCCGCAGGTGATGACCGGCATTCGCCTGGGCTGCTCGGCGATTATGTTCGACGCCTCCGGCTATCCGCTGGCAGAGAACATCGCCCGCACCCGCCAGGTGGTCGAAATTGCCCACGCTGCCGGCGTCTCCGTGGAGGCCGAGTTGGGCCACGTCGGCGGCGGTGATGAGTCGGGCGCCGGCGTCTCGCTCGGCTCCGTGCTGACCCGGGTGGAAGAGGCCGGCCGCTTTGTGGCCGAAACCGGCGTCGATGCCCTGGCCGTGTCGATTGGCACGGCTCATGGGCCGTATATCAAGAAACCGGAGCTGGACTTTGAACGGCTGAAACAGTTGCGGGCCAGTCTCGATCTGCCGCTCGTTTTGCACGGCGGCTCAGGCAACCCGGATGAGGATCTCCGCCGTCTGATCGAGCTGGGTATCGACAAGATCAATGTCTGGACCGATATCGCCCTGGCCTATATGGGTGGGATTCAAGCCAAACTCACCGTCCCGGACCGTTCCTACCCCTTGCACGATATTCTTGAAGCGGGCCGAGTGGCGGCCAGGGAAGTCGTTGCCGGCCGGATGCGGCTGTTCGGCAGTGCCGGGAAAGCGGCCTGAGGAGAGAAACATGCAAGCCATCGGCGTCTACGAGCCAGGTGGACCAGATCAGCTTCGTTTGGTAGAGTGGCCAACTCCCGAACCGGGGCCGGCCGAGGTCGTGGTCGCCTTACGGGCCGCGGCGCTGAATCGGCGTGATCTGCTGATGCGCTCCCGGCCGCAAATGGCGGCCATGATGCCTTTTGTGCCTGGCTCGGATGGAGCGGGGGTGGTGGCTGAAGTCGGGGCCGGGGTGCAACGGGTCAAAGCGGGTGAGCCGGTGGTTATCTATCCGTCGTTGCGCTGGGGTATCCTGGAGAGCCATCCCTCCCCCGAGTTTGAGATTCTCGGCGGTCCGACTGACGGCACTTATGCCCAGTTCATCCGCCTGCCGGCCGATAACGTCTTTCCCATGCCGGCCCATCTTTCCTTTGAAGAAGCCGCCGCTTTTCCGTTGGCCGGGTTGACCGCCTGGCGGGCGCTTATCAGCAAAGCCCAGATCAGGCCGGGTGAACGGCTCTTGATTCCGGGCGCGGGCAGCGGAGTGGCTACCCTGGCCCTGCAAATGGCCAAACTGGCCGGGGCCAGCGTTTATGTGACCTCCCACAGCGATGAGAAGCTCGCGCGGGCAATGGCTCTGGGCGCCGATGGGGGCGTCAACTACACTCAGGCCGATTGGCCGGCTCAGGTTAAGGAATTGAGTGGGGGTGGGGTTGAAGTCATCCTCGATAGCGTCGGCGCGGCCACCTTCAGCCACAACCTCGAGCTGCTGGTTCCCGGCGGCCGTTTGGTCACCTTTGGCACGACCAGCAGCTCCAGTACGGCTTTGGAGATCAGGCAGTTTTATCACAAGCAGATCAGTTTGATTGGCACGACGATGGGCAGCCCCCGAGAATTTGTGGAAATGTTGGCCGCGGTCAATGCCGGCCGGATCAAGCCGGTGATCGACCGCGCCTTTCCGCTGGCCGAGGCCAGCGAGGCTCATCGCCGGCTGGAGCAGCACAGTCAATTCGGTAAGATAATATTGACCATCGAATAGGGGCGTGTTTCAACTCAGTTGACAACCGGCCGCTAAAATACGTGAAACGTGAAGCATGAAACGTAACGGTTTTCTTAGGCAAAATCATTAAATCTAATTGTCGTTTGACAAACGTGCTGCGGCTTACACAATTTCAGGTTGCGTTTTAGACCCTGGCATTATGAAACCATCTCATTTAAATCGGTATAAAGTCTATTGCTCTCAATCGCCCCGGTCGACACCTTCAATCCCGGTAACCGGGCCAAGAT
>CAYNLK010000048.1:0-44163 GCA_964398055.1 uncultured Caldilineaceae bacterium | reverse complement strand
TGCCGTCCAACTTGATCCACTACCGGTCGCTGCTTGAAGTTTATTTTCAGAGGAGTAAGGTCATTATGCTGGCAATTTCACCAAAACTGAGCCAATTGCTGACTCGGGCCACCCAAACCCCGGATCTGGAGACAGCCCTCTGGAAAGTTCTGTCGGAATATATTGAGCTAAAAACTGAGCATTTAAACCAGGCTATTGCTCGATTTGAAGAAAAATGGGGTATGTCGTTTGACGAGTTTGCCCGGCGTTCTGCCGCAGGTAAATTGGCTAAAGATATTTATTCCTGGGAAGTTGAACAAGATTTTTGCCAATGGGAACAAGCGGTTACCTTGCTTGAACATTACCAGGCTCTGAAATCATGACTGTTGCCGAATTTGTCTCCGATCTGCTGGCTGCGTTGATCCAATTCGAGGTTTCAAACCTGATAACGTTTGAAGCCGAAGGACCAACGGTTAGTGGCCGGGTGTCTTTTATTCAAGAGATGTTCCTGGCCTTTTAGTTTAATGAGAAAACCGGAACTCAAGCTTTTGCTCTGGTTAAAGATAATCGGCGGATTTGGGGCATTGATTTTGATAACATGCGGGGATGGCATTTGCATCCTTTTGAGTCGCCGGAACAACATCTGGCGATAGAGACTCAACATGTGTCGGATATTATCCGGCAGTTGGTAACTATTGTAACTAACCTGACCTGAAAATAACTGTAACTATGCGCGCAGAAATCGTCATGATCGGCACCGAACTGCTGCTCGGTGAAATCGTCGATACCAATGCAACCACGCTGGCCCGCATGCTGCGGGACATTGGGCTGGACCTATATTACAAAACTACCGTGGGCGACAATGAGGCCCGCATTACCGATGTGCTCAACCTGGCTCTGGATCGCTCCGGGGTGGTCATCACTTCCGGCGGGTTGGGGCCAACGGTCGATGATGTGACCCGCCAGGCGGTGGCTAACGCCACCGGCCGTGAATTGGTTTACAGCCAGGAGTTGGAGGAGCAAATTGCCGCCCGCTTTCGCAGTTTTGGCCGGGAGATGGGCGAGAATAACAAGCGGCAGGCTTACATTCCCGCCGGGGCCATCCCCCTCCCCAACCCGGTTGGCACCGCGCCCTGCTTTTTGAGCGAAGACGGGCGGGGTCGCGGCTTTATTATCTCGCTGCCGGGGGTGCCGCGGGAACTAGAGTATATGATGACCCACACCGTTATCCCTATTTTGATCGAGCGGATGGGCGGCCGCCGGGTGATCAAGGTCCGTCTCTTACGCACCTGCGCCGTCGGCGAGAGCAACATCGACCGGCTGATTGGCGATTTAATGACGGCGCCGAATCCAACGGTCGGCCTGTCGGCCCACGCCGGCCAAACGGATGTGCGGATCACCGCCAAAGCCGCCAGCGAGGTCAAGGCCGAAGCCCTGCTTGGGCCAATAGAAGCCAAACTCCGGGAGCGATTGGGCGTGGCAATTTATGGGGTGGACAAGGAGACGGTGCCGGGGGTGGTGGGGCGCTTGCTCGCCGAGCGGGGCCTCCGGTTGGCCGTCGTCGATACCGTGACCGATGGGCAACTGGCGCAAGAGTTAGCCGAAGCCGGTTATAATGGGCTGTTCGTGAATAAGCTTCAACCGGCCAATTTGAATGAGGCCGCTCAGGCGGTTGGTTTGACCGCGATGACTGATTTGCAGCAGGCCGATGGAGCCGCGCTGACGGCGGCTGTGGCCCGGGCGGCTGCCCCGGCGGCAGGGATTGGCCTGGCCCTGCTCGGTCCTTTTGCCGACGGCGCCACCTATATCGGGCTGCACGGCCCCGGCGATTTCGAGCTGGTCAAATTTGGCCGCATTTTCCGCCGCGAAGCCGACTACAACCGCCGCTGGCTGGTCATTCAGGGGCTGGATTGGCTCCGCCGGGCGGTTTTGGGGCAGTTGAAGTCGCCGGTGGATTGGGATTAGAACCTTAAGAAGTGGAATTTTGAGGGGGTAAAAAATTTCGCTCAGGTTAAATACAAGTGCATGGTAGGGGCGCAAGGCCTTGCGCCCCTATATAATAAGCACTTGTTCTGAACATGAGCCAAAAATTTGCCGCAAAGATTTTTTAATTTTTTTTGGCGTTCTTGGCGCAATACTTTTCAAATAAGCGATTGAAATCGCTCCTTCAGGGCTAAAGCCAGCCGTCCACCTGCGTGGACGGGACTTTTTGTCCGCGCAGGCGGACATCACGGCGTAGCCCCCCAGGTGCGGTTTCAACCGCGTCCTTATTTGAAAAGTATTGGTTCTTGGCGGCCTTTGCGGTTCAATTATGCCTTTTGGCCAAAGGTGGCTTGTTCAGGTTAGGAAACTTGTTCAGGTTAGGAGACGCCAAAATCACGCAGGGCTTGCGCTTGAGCGCGTAAATTCTCGTGGGGTGTGCCGTCGGGAATCTCGCAGCCGGCCCCGCTGATGTTGAGCTTGCCGCCGGTGTGCAGGCAGGCGAGGGTGGCCCGGTAAACGTCCTCCGGCGTGCCTTGCAGCATCACCGCCACCGGGTGGAAGTTGCCGCACAGCGGCACGTCGTCGCCCAGCAGCGCCCCGGCCCTGGTCCAATCGACCATCCAGTCCAGGTCGATGATGTCGGCGCCGGATTCGGGCATCAAAGTCAGTAGATGGGTGGTATTGCCGCAGATGTGCAGGCGACCCAGCCCACCCAACTCGTGGACCGCCTCGAAAACCCGTTTTTCATACGGCAGGGCGAAGCGCCGGTACATTTCCGGCGAAATCTGCGAGGCAATGGCGTCGCCTATGCCGATGATATCCGCCCCGGCTTGCACCTGGGCCTGCGCAAAGGCGACGGCGGTCTCCCCGCAGATGGCCAGCAGCTCCTCCACCCAGTCCGGATCCATGTACAAATCCAGCAGCAGATTGCTGACCCCGCGCAGGTCGGCCGCCTCGGCCAGAGCGCCTTCCACCCAGCCCATCACCGGCACCGCGCCGCCAACCTGCTCACGCAGCAGTCGCACCGCCTCCAGCCGGTCGCTCATGCGTGGCCCGGTGTACGGGTCGGCTGCTTTGAGTTTGGCCAGGTCGGCCGGCTCGGCCAGAAGGGGTCGGCGGCAGAGGGGTAGATTATCGTAGGGGAACTCGATCTCTGCGCCAAAGTCGGCTGTTTCCCGGTAGGGGTCGGAGATGGCCTGGACGATGTCCAGCTCAAAATCTTGCAGCACGGCCAAATTGGCCTCACTCAAAACCCGGTAATCGTGGTAGTAGCGGGAAAGGGGCTGGTTGATGTAGTGGGCGGCAAACGTCATCATAATATCAAAATTGGGGGGACGGTCAACGGGCTGGCCCTGCAGCCGGTTGGTAAATCGTTGGTAGGAGTTCATAGCTTATTCCTTTGCCGGCAGGCTGAGATTTTGCGTTCTTTGTACCAACGAAGGCCGCCTTTGTCAAAATTAGGGGCATGGTTGGAGGGTAGGGTTGCCCAATTTTTTAGGTGACCGGCACTTCCAACTCATCTTGGCTTGGAATTGCTGTCAAATCGCCTTAATTTTTGCCCCAAAATCGTAGTGGAAGTGCCGGTCACCTTATCCACCTAAAATTCTGGACGCACCCGTCACCTTATCTGCTTTGACTTACCACCTGCTTTGGGTTAAGATGGAGGTGATGTCATTATGACTTGGGGCTGAGTGGTAACCAAAAAACAACCAAAAGGAGGCAGATCGATGCAAGTCAATCCGGGCATTTTCAAAGCCTACGATATTCGCGGCATCTATCCAACCGATCTAAACGAAGAGGTTGGCTATGCCATCGGCCGGGCGTTTGCAACTTTTCTTAAGGTTGACACGGTGATTGTGGGCCGGGATATGCGCCTGTCCGGCCCGCAAATGTTCGATGCCGTTACCCGCGGTCTGATGGACCAGGGCGCCGACGTGATCAATATCGGCATGGTCAGCACCGATCAATATTATTACGCCTGCGCCACGTTGGATCAGGCCGGGATTATGGTCACTGCGTCCCACAATCCGGCCCAGTACAGCGGCCTGAAGATGGTCAAAAAGATGCCCCAGCTTTTGAGTGGCGACGCGGGCATTCAGGATTTGCGGCGGATTGTCGAGAGCGACAGCTATGCCACGCCGGCCCGCCGGGGCAGCATGTCAAGCCGGGACCTGAGCCAGGATTTTGTTAATTACGTGTTGGGCTTGGTTGACGTTGAGGCGCTGGCGCCGCTCAAAGTGATTGCCGATACCGGCAACGGGATGGTCGGTCCCATTCTCAAGCGGGTCTACGAGCGCCTGCCCTCGATAGATCTGACCGGCATGTACCTCGAGCCCGACGGCAGCCTGCCGAACCACGGCCTCGACCCGCTCCAGCCGGAGAACCGGGCCGAGTTGCAACAGCGGGTGGTCGACGACGGGGCCGACATCGGCTTTGCCTTCGACGGCGACGGTGACCGCTTCTTCACCATCGACGACCGGGGCCAGTTTGTGGCCGGCGATTTTATGACCGCCTTGATGGGCCAATACCTGTTGGAGAAATATCCGGGCGCCAAAATATTGTACGACGTGCGGGCCTCGTGGGCCGTACCCGATCTGATCACCGCGGCCGGCGGTATTCCCTTGATGGAACGGGTGGGTCACGCCTTTATCAAGGCCCGCATGGCCAAAGAGGGCGCGGTCTTTGCCGGCGAGGTGACCGGTCATTACTACTTTAAGGATTTCTTTTTTGCCGACTCCGGCATCGTGCCCTCGCTGATCATTATGGAGATGCTGTCCAAAAAGAAGGCCAAACTGTCGGAACTGCTCAAACCGCTGGAGGCTAAATATTTCATCTCCGGCGAGATCAACACCCGCATCTCCGGCGATCCCCAGGCCAAGATGCAGGAGCTGGCCGGGATTTTCAAGGATGGTCAGGTGGAGTGGCTGGATGGTCTCTCGGTGACCTATGCGGATTGGCACTTCAACCTGCGCCCGTCCAATACCGAGCCGCTGCTACGGCTCAACCTGGAGGCCAAATCTAAAGCGCTGATGGCAGAGAAGCGGGATCAGATCATCGACATCATCCGGGCTGAAAAGTGAAACGTGAAAAGTGAAAAGTGAAACGTGATGCGTAAATCCTTTCAGGTTTCGCTCATCACGTTTCATCGGCGTTTGGCACAATTTACACAGATGAATCAACTACATTCTGAACCCTACCTCACCGGCAAAACCGCCCTCATCACCGGTTCGTCGCGGGGGATTGGCCGGGCCATTGCCCTGGAACTGGCCCGCCGTGGGGCCGATATTGTGGTGCATTTCCTGCGCAAGCACAGCGCCGCGGTCGAGGTGGTGGCCGCGGTGGAGAGTCTGGGGCAAAGGGCCATCACTATTCGGGCTAACCTGGCCGAGGCCGGCGCCATCGCGGCCATGTTCGACCAGATCGAGGCCGCTTTTGGCTGTTGCGACATCTTTGTCGGCAACGCGGCCAGCGGCACGCCTCGCGACATCCTCGACGTGACCGACAAGCATTGGGACTGGACCATGGATGTCAACGCCCGCTCGATTTTGCGCTGCGTCCAGAGGGCTGCGCCGCTGATGGAACAACAAGGTTGGGGCCGGGTGGTCAATATTACCAGTCCGGGCAGCAGCCGGGTGCTGCCCCATTACGGGGCCATCGGCCTGTCCAAAGCTGTCATCGAGTCGCTGACCCGTTATCTGGCGGTTGACCTGGCTCCCAGGGGGATCACCGTCAATGCCGTATCGCCCGGCCTGGTGCGGACCGATGCGGTGGCCGCTTTTCCGGTTGACTTGCAGGAGACCTTTGACTTTGCCGTTAGCCGTACCCCGGCCGGCCGGCTCGTCACCCCGGAGGATGTAGCCGGCCTGGTCGCCTTCCTCTGCTCCGACGCCGCCGCCATGATCATCGGCCAGACGCTACTGGTGGATGGCGGCTACAGTATTCTGGCGTGATCCCGTGCAACCCAATAATCCACCACCCGAAACTGAACCAACCTCCCTTCGGTCGCAACCAACCAACCTCCCTTCGGTCGTAACTAACCAACTAACCAACTTCGGCCTGGCCTGGAGCTTGCTGACCGTTATACCCTGGCCTTTTTTTTCGCAGGATACCATCGGTTCGTTGGGCCGCTCGGCGGCTTACTACCCGTTAGTAGGGTTGATTCTGGGCGGAATTCTGGCCGGGGCGGGCTGGGTGCTCTACACCTTCCTGCCGCCCGGTCTGGCCGCCACGATTTTATTGGTGTTTTGGGTCGGTTTGACCGGGATGCTCCACCTGGACGGTTTTATGGATAGCTGCGATGGCCTGCTGCCGCCCCGGGCACGAGCGCGCCGGCTGGAGATTATGAAGGACAGCCGGGTGGGGGCCTTTGGGGTGGCGGCGGTTGTGCTGTTACTGCTGCTGAAATTCAATGCCTTGACAGCGCTGCCGCCGGGTTACCGGCTGACAGCGTTGGTAACGGCGCCGGCGCTGGCCCGCTGGGCTATGACCTGGGTGATGGCCCGCTATCCCCTGGCCCGGGCCGAAGGGATGGGTGTAGCCTTTACTGCCGGGTTGGGCTGGCCGCAGGTGGGCCTGGCCTCGGCGGTGGCAGTGATAGTTGCCCTGCTCTTGATGAATTGGTTGGGCGTGTTGCTGCTGGTCGTCACCTGGCTCACCGCGACCCTGATCGCCCGGCTGGCGATGGCTCGCCTCGGCGGCTTGACCGGTGATGTCTACGGGGCTATTTGTGAAGTTACTGAAGTAGCATTATTGATTGTGACTGTGATCGCCACAAGTTTTGGATAACGCTCGCCCATCAGGCGATGCCGGGCAATAACGTATCAAGCGGGGGTCGGCGCCCATTTCTGAGCCTGGGTTGCCAACTCTACTGCATATTCTGGCCAGTTGTGTAAGGTCGCCGGGTCAAAATCTGCTCCATTAGGCCAAACCAAGGTGTGAACCTCCGCATCAACTTTAACTTGATTGAACAACGATAAATCCTGTAATGGCCCATATAATTCCCCTGATAAAACCGGCCTAAAATCTATCCGTTGGGAAATACCATCATCAAACTTAACTTCTAAAACATAATCATCAACTATCTTAAACGATTTTACCCGATAAATTGGATGTAACATCTTTTTACTCCTTCACTACTTCAAGGGAGAAATCGGCCTCGGACTTTGCCCACTCTGTAATCGCTCCCAGTTTGACACCAATTCTTGTTGATGCAATTCTGCCCAAGCTTCTACTAACCGCCTCTGACGAAGGGGCAAAGATCCTGAAATTAACTCTATCTCATCGATGGTGTAAATTGCCACTTGATCTTGATAATATGCATGAAAATGTGGTTGATGATGTGGAGCGTTTGCTTCAAAGTACATTCTAATGATGATGCCGTAGAAGCGAGCGAGTTCTGGCATAGTGACAACCTTTACGGAAAACAGTTTTTGGATTTGGTAAATTGTCTTTGATCATTGGTTAGAATAGCGTAATCTGGTTGAAATTTCAAATTGATGGGGAAATTGTGTAAAACGAAGAATAATGGATAGCCCCACCCGATTTGCCCGACTTCCCCCCTCTCGCTAGAATGAAATGATGCAAATTGTCTTTATTGGGCCGTTTGGCTTGCAGCCGAAAGGGACCATGAGTGTGCGGGCGCTGCCGCTGGCCAAAGCATTGGCAGCGCGAGGTCACCGGGTGACCATGTTGATCCCGCCCTGGGATGATCCGGAGCGATCAGGTCAAAGCTGGACAGACGAGGGGGTGACGGTGGTCAATGTCGAGTTGGCCCAGGCGGGTTTCAGTCGTTGGCCGGGACTGTTCCAGCTTGGGCTAACCCGGACTCTGGTGAGGCAGGCGTTAGCGCAACAGCCGGAGGTCATCCACCTCTTTAAGCCCAAAGCCTATGCCGGTTTGGCCCACCTGGCCTTGTGGTGGCTGCGTAAATGGCGGGGGCTGTCGCTGCGGCTGGTGGTTGATGCCGATGATTGGGAACAAGCCTGGAATGAGTTGCTACCGTACTCACCTGTGCAACAAAAGTTCTTTGCCTGGCAAGAAAAATGGGGCCTGGGCCATGCCGATGCCGTGACTGTGGCCAGCCGGGCGTTGGCTGAGTTGGTGGTAAATCAGGTTGGGGTCCAGGTGGCCAGGGTTTTTTACGTCCCCAACGGAATTGTGACTAATGGGCTATCCAGCGACCATCCGCTTCTTGGGAATCCCCCCACCCTTGTAATGGCCCTGCCCTTCTCTCGCAACAGTCACCCGACAGTCTTGCTCTTTTCCCGATTTGCCGAATTTAGACTGGAGCGGATTGTCACACTCATCAAGTTAGTGGCTGCTCAGATGCCGCAGGCGCGCTGGCTCATTGTGGGGCGGGGGTTTCAAAGTGAAGAGCAGCGGCTAGCCGCCCTGATCAGCGAGGCTGGACTAAGCGCGCTGGTCCACCTTGTGGCCGAGTGGCTGCCCCCGGAGCAAGTTCCGGCCTATTTTGCTGCCGCCGATGTGGCTATCTATCCCTATGATAATACGTTGCTCAATCGCACCAAATGCTCGGTCAAGCTGATCGATATGTTGGCGGCCGGCCTGCCGGTGGCGGCCGATGCGGTGGGTCAAAACTGTGAATATATCCAACCCGGCGAAACCGGTCTATTAATGCCGGCTGAAGATGACGAAGCCCTGGCCGGAGCAGTACTCACCCTGCTCCAATCGCCGGAACTGCGTGAGAAACTGGGCCAGGCAGCCGCCCGGTCGATGCGCCAGAGATTTGCCTGGTCTAGCCTGGTGGAAACCGTTGAAAAGGCTTATGCTTAAATCCTGGCAGAAGTTGAGTTGGTCACGCTGGTTGGTCGATTTTGTGCCCCTGATATTTTGGCTGGCGCTTATCTTTGCCGTCTCAGCCCGCTCAACCCTGGTGGTGATTGAGCATGAGGCGGCGGAGAAGCTGTTTTACAAAGGCGCCCATATGCTCGTTTACGCCGTTTTGGCCTGGTTGTGGTGGCGAGCGATCAGCCCTGAGCGCCAGATCACCTGGCCGGTGCTGCTGCTGGCCTGGCTGTTTACAGTCCTCTACGCCATTTCCGATGAAATCCACCAGCGCTTTGTGCCCGGCCGGCACGGCCAACTGGCCGACGTCCTCTTTGACGCCGCCGGCGCGCTGGCGATGATCTTGTTGATTCGCCGGCTGCGCTGGCTGCACCTTTGCCCATTTGCGGCCATTTCTTCAGCCCAGGTAGACAAGAATTACCCCATTCAAGTAAAATAACAACCTATAAAACCCAGGGATTGAGCAATGATACCTTTGACTCCTGAACAGATAGAGTACAAAGAGAAAACCTTAAATCAGTTGTTGATCAATCTGCCGCTGCTTGAAAGTAAGTTCCGGGCTGAAAACCGGCCGGAGGTTCGCATCAACCTGGAAAAGCAGATCGATGAGATGCAGGCTCATATCGAACATCTCCAAAATGAGTTGGCTCAAGGTCTGGCCGGCGAGCCGATTGCCGATGAGTTATGCCAGAAAATTGCCCAGGCTCTGGTCAAAGAGAAGTATTTTATGGCCCGGAAATATTTGAGCCGGCTGGAAACGATTGAGCCATTCTATCCCAACCTCGACCGCTTGAGGGTGGAAGTTGCAGCCGAACGAGCCGGGCGGCGGACCCGGTCGATTGCTCAGGGCGCGGCTTTGCCCTACGGCGCAGCTACTCTGCCCCCGGCAACCCCCGCTGAAGGAGCGGCAGTAGCTCCGGCGGCTCCGGGTGAGTTGCCGGTTCAAGCCCGACCGGTTGCCAAACCGGGCCGGCGCTTTACTCAATTTTTTCAATTTCACGTGGTGGCCAGTTGCTTGATTGTACTGCTGATTGTTTGTGTAATGCTGGGGGTGGGAGGGATGTCGGTTCTACAGTGGTTGATCGAGGGGGGCTAAGATACATCAGTCAACCCGGTCAACTCTTCCCAATCAGCCTCGGTTAGTTCAGGAGCAGTTTCATTTTGACGGATCAAAATCTCTCCGAACTGCTCGACCTGTTCCACAATAATCACGTGCCGTTTGATCAGTTCCAGGACGGCCAGGAGGGTCACGATCAATTCTAACCGGCTACGATGTTGACTCAAAAGTTCATTGAAGTTAACATGCCGGTGGGTTAAGATTTTTTGCCGGATATGGGCCATCTGTTGGCCGATGGTAACGAGCTGCGGGGCAACCACGTCGTTGACGTCGGATTCGGGCGGTTTGATGGCCAGAGCGTGGCGGGCCGCGGCTAACAGAGCCGTCAAAGGGACTTCACCAGGAATGAGTTTGGGTTCAATCTTGGGCGGCGGTACCAGCCGGATAAAGCTGTATTGACCCTGGGCTTCGATTTCTTGGAGTTGGGCGGCCATTTCCTTGAATCGCTTGTAGAGTCTCAATTGGCGAGCCAGCTCATCACCCACATCCTCCTCATCATCCTCAACCACACTGGCGGGTGGACGGGGGAGCAGCACTGCCGACTTGATCAAGATTAATTTGGCCGCAATCACCAGAAAATCGGTCAGTTCGTCCGGGTCGGTCTCCTGGATAACATCCAGGTAAGCCAGATACTGATCGGTTACCTGGGCCAGGGAAACTTTGGTGATGTCCAGTTCTTCCTGCTCGATCAGACTCAATAGTAAATCCAAAGGACCCTGGAAGACCGGCAACTCGACGGTGTAGGCAGTGCTATTGAGTTGAGTTTCAGCCGCCGCTTGTGTCATAGGCTGAGATTATACCTTAGGTCTGAAACGGTTGGCAACCTGTCAGGGTAAGCTGAGGAGAAGCTGCCATGAGTAAGAACCGGATATTGGTCGTCGAAGACGATCTTGAAACTGCGGCCTCCCTGAGATCCTATTTTGAGTGGCAAGGTTATGAGGTTATTACAACCAATCTGGGGACGGAAGCCCTTGAGCTTTGCCGGTTGAAGTTGCCCAATGCCGTTATTCTGGACATTGTGCTACCCGACCTGAACGGCTATGAGGTCTGCCGCGGCCTGCGGCGCCAGCGCCACACCAGCCACGTCCCCGTTCTTTTTTTGAGTTATAAGAACAAACGCAGCGAAATCATCGCTGCGTTTGAGGCAGGGGGGGACGACTATGTGGTCAAGCCTTTTGATCTTGAAGAACTGAATCTACGAATTGAAGGCGCTATCCGCTACTCCCGCCGCGGTTCGTCCATGCACCCGGTTACCAATCTGCCGGCCGGTGAACTGGTGACTGACCAACTCAAGACAATCAAGGAATCGCCGGAGCCCTGGGTGTTGCTCTATTTCAATATCCATAATCTGGGCGTCTTCAAAGCCGTTAGCGACTCCAGCCAGGTGAATGGGTTTTTGCTCTCTTTGGCCGATGTTTTGCGGGCCAGCGTTGATCAGTTTGGAACGCCCTATGATTTTATCGGCCACGTGGCCGACGATGGCTTTGTGATCGTTACCATCCCGGAAACCGCCGGCTCGATCTGCGTAACTGTAACCGAACGCTTTCGGGCGGAGGAGCTGACGGTGGCCCAATCAACCGGCCTGCTCAAACTGGAGGTCAATGCCGTTTCCAGTTATGATGGCCCTTTTACCGATATCCGGGAAATTGCCCGAAGGCTGGCCGAGCATCGACTGAGTCGGTCGCAACTGGCCGAATGTCCCGCTCAATTCTACGGCGCCCAAAGCCAGGCCAGCGACCTGAACTATTATTACCAACTGGCCGATCAAGTGGCGCTGTGGCAGGCCGCCCCAAATTTAGCCCAGGCTTTGCTGGAAGCGGAACGGTTGGTCATGGCCAAAGTTCCTGAGGTCAATCGGCTGAAAATACTGCTTGATTTGGTTGAGCCTGAGCAACTGCCGCCGGAAACGTTAGACAACCTGCGCCGCCAGCAGCAGCTTTGTTACCTGGCCGGCGAAAATATTGAGGAGCTGCTCTGCAAAATTCGCCGTTACCAGGAATTTGAACCGGCCGCCTTGTTGGACACGCTGGCTCGCACAGCCAATCTGTGGCCCGATTTCCGGTTGAACGTTACCCCCCCTCCTGCGGCTGCCGGTGATTTGAGGGTCGCTGTGCCCGAGCTGAAACTGCAACAACTGATCTACAATATTTGCCGTTGGCTGCGCTATGAGCGGTCGGTTCCGCAGCTCGGGGTGTCGCTAACCGCGGGCGCCGCCGGCGTGGAACTTGGCTTTGAGCTGCCGGAGCCGCGGCCGGAGCAACTCGATCCGTCGACCTTGCTGAGTGACCTTAAACAAAATCAAGCCGGAACCCTGTACGGTTACCTGGCCCAGAAAATTCTAGCCCGATATGGAGGGCAAATGACCCTGGCGGATGGTCGCCTGCAGGTCGGCTTACCGGTTATTGCGGCTAATCAGGCCGCTGCAGACCCCTCCCCTGAGTTAAAAGAGTTACGGGCCAAGACCCGCGAATATCGCATCTTTTTGGATCAGCATAAGCGCCTGGCCAAACCGGCCGAGTTGTTTGATGAAGCCGCCGACTTGATCGACCCGCTGGCCGCCGATCTATTGGTCGAGATCGAGGCGATGCAGTCGCTTGTAAATTCAACCGCCGAAATCGAGCCGCAGGTTTATCCCTGGTCGGCCATTTTGCATAACCTGCGCTTCTTTCGGATGCTGGCCCTGGAGTTGCGGCGCAATCGGCCCTTGATCCCGGCCCCGGTCAATCTGAAATCATTGTTGGAGAGCGTTAAGCCGTTGGTGGCCCACCGGCTGATCGATCACCGGATTGTGATCGTGTCCGACGCCGACCGGCCGGTGGTGAATTCCGACCAGACCCGGCTGCTGCAAATTTTTGTGAGTCTGGCGCTCAATGCCCTGGAAGCCATGCCGGAGCGGGGCACTTTGACCTTTAGAATTAGCTCAGACGACTATTATACGGTTGAGGTGATCGATACGGGCCGGGGAATTGCCTGGGAGCTACTGCCCCACGTGTTTGATCCGCATGTTACCACCAAAGGCAGCGGGCGCGGGGCCGGGTTATATAATGTGAAGATGTACGTGCAGCAGTTGAACGGCCAGATCGATATTGCTTCCAGGATTGGCGAAGGCACCACCGTCACTGTCAAACTGCCGCCCAGTTGGGGGGCGGGTTACTTTTAATAAAGTGACCGGCGCTTCTAAAGCGCCGGTCACTTGTTTTTTGGGTTTACCGCCATGACCACACGGCCAATGTGCCCTCCCCAACCTGGCGCGGTTCCGCCTGGCCGGTCACGTCGTGAACCCATACCGTACCCTCAAAGCGGTTCCTTTTCTCTTTGGTCAGCACAAAATAGCGGCTGTCGGGTGACCAGAAGGTTAGCGAGCGGTGATACTGGTCAAAATAAGGCACGGTCTGCAGAAAATCCCGCGTGGGACTGAAGCTGGTCAGGATTTCAACGACCTCTGTTTCCATGTCATAAATTAGCCAGCGGAACATAACCTCTTGGGGCAGCGGCGCGGCCAGCCCTCCCGCTTTGGCTGTCGAGCCGTCGCCGCGAGTGGCCAGAGTCAGCAAGGCCAGCTTGCGGCCATTCGGGGCCCAGTACAGCGAGGCGACCGGGTTATCGGTCAGGCGGCGGCGATTCTGCCCGTCGCTGTCAATCAGGTAAGCGTGGCCTAGCGGCGGCCGATCGCCCGCTTCAATTTGGACAAAAGCGATATGCCGGCCATTGGGCGATAAAACCATATAGGTGAAGCCGGTCAGTTCGGTCACGGCGGTCTGTTCCAGGGTTTGGGCATTGGTTTTGTAAATAGCCTCGCGACCTTGCTCGTCGGCGGCAATGTAATAGAAGTAACGGCCGTCGGCGGACCAGTCGGGGGCCTGGAAGCGGCCCGGCGCCAGATCGAGCTGGATGCGCTCGGCGTCGGCACGGTTCTCCAAGATAGACAGGTGCGCCTTTTCCGACACGGCCCGGGCGCCGCCGACGTGCATCAACAGCTTGTCACCGGCCGGCGACCAGACCCAGTAAAAAGGGTTGCCCTGGCTCAAAATGCGGCTGTCGCCAACTTTGGCATTGGCCTGGCGCATGGCCAGGCTGGATTTTTCCTGAGTCAGGAAGGTCACTAAATGGCTGTCGGGAGACCAGTAGAGATAAAAGGGGGCCGATTCCGGCTCGTTGAAGAGGATAGTTGGCTCAGAGCGGCTGGTGGGGGTCACGTACAGGGCCGAATTGTTAGCCTGATCTGGCCCAATGTAGGCCAGGTAACTGCCGTCGGGAGCCCAGGTTGGAAAACGGTAACCCTTGCCGTTATCAGTAAGCTGGCGCAGCTCCTGCCCATCCGGCGAGACCAGCCACAGGTTGCCGTCATTGCCCACAAAAGCAATGCGGTTGTAAACCGGCCGGCTGGCAAAAACAGGTATCGTCGCCGCGGTGGTCGCTTTGAAATCGGCCCAAAATGGGCCAAGCGTCAGGTAGGCCACCCCGCCCAAACAGGCCAGGGTCACGATGCCGAGGAGGGCCAGCCCCAAAATTATTCTCTTAACGTCCCAAAAAGAATTTTGATGGGCCGTCCCGGTTTTTTCAGTGTCAGCAGCCGCAACGGCCTCCTCGATCTCCATATTGCCCCCCGAAACTTGTTAACTTTCAACCAACCAACTAACTAACTAACTACCCCTCCACTCATAGAAGCAGAGCAAGGTGCTGCCATATCTCCGCTGATCATACAAGACCAGATTTTGCAGGGCCAGTTCCTGGTACTCCTTGGGATGAATCTGGGCAATGACCGCGCCATCCGGCAGCAGCCACTCGCCCAGGTGCTCATCGATGGTCTGCACCGCGTTGATCCACAGTTGTTTGTATTGGGGTGGAGCAATGTAAATCAAATCAAACGGTTCAGGCGGGCTTTGGGCCAAAAACTTGAAGGCATCGGCCCGCTTCACCAGCGCCCGATCGGCCAGGTTGGTTATCCGCAGGTTTTCACCGATGGCGCGGGTGGCGGCCTGAGCCTGCTCTACAAAGGTCACGTGGGCCGCGCCCCGGCTCAACGCCTCGATGCCAACCGCGCCGCTGCCGCCAAACAAATCCAGAACTCTGGCGTCGACAATCCAGTTGCCCAGAATGCTAAAGAGAGCCTCTTTAGTGCGGTCGGTGATGGGGCGAGTGGTCTCGCCCGGCACCGTTTTCAACCTTCTACCTTTGGCCGCACCGGCAATGACCCGCATGGCTTATGTCCAGAACAAGGGCAAAAGTGACCGGCGCTTTTAAAGTGCCGGTCACTTGTACTCATAGGTTGTTACTGCCAGCTTATCATCCGCTCATCGACAAAATTGTAGGTCAAATCAAGCTGGTCGTTGATCTCGTCTGAAAAGAGCGGTCGCTGATTAGAGCCGTCCACATTCATCACCCAGATTTCCCAACGACCGGTGCGATCGGTCAGGAAGGCGATTTGAGTCCCATCCGGCGACCAGGCCGGGGCAACGTTGTCCCACGGTTTCTTCTCTTCCGGCTGGGCGGTTTCCCACAGCGGGGTTTGGGTCAGCCGGACCCGGCCGCTGCCGTCCGCATTCAAGCGGTAGATATCATAGCCCTGCCCACCGCCGGGATGCCCAACTGTAACGGCCAGATAGCGCCCATCCGGCGAAAAGACCGGTGAGCCGTCGCCAATTTGATCGGTGATGGCCTGTTGGTACTTTCGGGTAACGTCAACTTCAACCAGACCTCGCCCACCGGCAGACACAACTCGCCACGGGTTGGCCGGATCCCAGGTGGGGCGAAATGCGTAGGTACCGCCATCCAGATCTTCAAAAGAGCCATCGGCTACATTGACCAACCGTAAATTCCAATACCGGTCCGGCGGAACCAGCCAGCACAAATGGGGTTCAAATTCGCCATCAGAGTTTTGCCTGACCTTGACCTTAATGTCGGTGGCGTTACGGGGAATCGCCGGGAAGCTGCCGCCCGACAAATTCTGACAAATCTCCTTCTCATCCAGCCGGCCGCCCTGCTGGTAGTTGATAACCACCTGAGAGCCATCAGGCGACCAGGTGGGGCCTTTGGCCTGCTTGGTGAAATCAAGGATTTTGCGCTCATTGCTGCCAGCCAAATCGATCAGCCAGAGCGAGCCGATGTCACCCTGCCAGCGGGTAAAGGCGACCGTTTGGCCGTCGGGCGACAGCACCGGGTCGATGCCGCTGGTCAGTTGGCGCAGGCCGGCGCCATCTGGGTTAATCACCAATATGTCGCCGCCGCTGGAACGCTGGATTACCAATTTGCCCGGCCCTTTATCGGTCAGGGTCACGGCCGGCTGAGGCGGTGGGGCCGGCTCAGCGGCTGCCGGCGGGGTAAATTCCAGTTCCGGTAGATTACTTAGCGAGGTCGCATAGTTGGTCAAGAATCGAGGCGAGATCCAGCCTCGCCCGCCGGCCAAAGTTTCAATCAAGGCCCAGTTTCGCCCAGGATTCAAGCCCAGCACGGCAACCAGATCGTTGATGGCTAATTTACCGGCAGCCGGGTAGTAAATGCCGGGGCCTTGCCTTACCTCCACTTCATTGCTGCTGACCCAGCCGGTTACGGCCTGGCCGGCGCCGGCCACGGAACCTTCCAGATCGAGCGAATTCAGGGGCAGCCAACCCAGGCGCGAACGGGTGGCCTGAACTACCGCCCAGTCGCCGCTTTGATCTAACGCCAGAATCGTAACCGGCTCATCGACCATCAGCGTATCGACTGCGCCAAAGCTCTGCCCCGGTCCCCGCCGCAGGTCTGTTTTGATATTGACTTTGCCCGTAGTCACCGGAACCAGCGTTTGCTCCGGTAAGAGTGGGGCGCGAACCTGGGCCGCGACCGGCGCGACCGGCGCGCCGTCGGCTGCCACTGCGGCCGGGGCAGCGGCCGTCAGCAGGGCCAGCGGGGCTAGCTGTTCCGGCGAGTCATCCCCTGCGGGGGCCGGCGCGAGCGTCCGTACCTGGGGGGCGTTGTCCAGGGAACCATCAACCTCCAGGAAAGCGGCCGATACCCAGCCATATTTTTGAGCCGGGGTGACTACTAAGGCCCATTGCCGGTCTTGATTGAGGGCCAGCACTTGCAGTTCCTGGCCTTGAGGAAGCGTCTCCAGCCGAGGGTAGTCGGCGCCGGGCCGCTGGCGCATGTTCAGGCCGGCGCTGCTGACCCTGGCCGTAGCCACCGGCTTGAGCTGGCCGATGTCGAGCTGGGGCTGAACCGGACCGCTCGGTGCGCCGGCGGCTGAAACGGCTCGGGCGATGGCGGCTTCGATGGGGTTGGCCGGCAGCACCGGCGCCTCAGCTAAACTGCCGGTGAGCCGTATGGCCTCAAGCGGCAGCCAGCCCTGCTTGGCGGTGATGGTAATGACGTAGAGCCAATCCCCGCCCGGATTCTGGCCGAGCACGGCGGCCATTTCCGCAGACGTACCGGTTCCGGTTGCGCCATACGAGCCAGCCGGTCCTGACCGGAGCGGGGTGTTATCATTGAGGATGAAGCCAACCGCCACCGGCGATAGACCGGCCAGAGGGCTAACCTGGGCGGCAACGGTGTCGATGAGACCGCTCATGCTGGTCACAGCCGCGGCATTGGGTATGGGGGTTGGTGAAATTGAGGCGGGCTGCTCAGCCTCAATCGCCAGCCGAGAGGTGGGGCTGGCCGGGTTTGGTAACTCGATTTTGGGGAAGGGAGTTGGCGAAGCGGTTGGCTTGGCCGGAACCGGGGTGGGCCACTCGGCCCGATTGATCGGTTCTTTGACTACTTTTTCCTCTTCAAATCCTATACCGCCGCAGCCTGTCAGCAGCATTATCAGGACGAAGAAGGTTGTGATCGATAACCAGAGCTGTTTTTTCATAGCTTGAATGGCAATCCTTTGCATCTTGAACTTGCCTGGCCTATGCCACATCAGGATCAGGATTTTGGGTTGGCCGGTTGAGCGATATTGCTGACCCCGGCTGCGGGGCCTGACGAGGGGGAGTCGATTCACGTCCACGCTCAGGTGCGCCTTTTTCTTTCTCTTCTTCTGCCCGACCCTGGTCCAATTCTGGCCCTGGCCGCGGTGCACCGGCGCCCAGAATGGTGCTGAAGGTTCGGGTGGCCAGACCGCCGCCCCAGTCAAAGAAGTTGTAGACTACCGGCACCAGGATGAGCGTGAGCAGGGTCGATGAGATGGAACCGCCAATCACCACCGCGGCCAGAGGCGCCCGCGTTTCGGCCCCGGCGCCTGTGCCCAGCAGCAACGGCGTCAGGGCAAAAACAAGGGTGAAGGTGGTCATCAACACGGCTCGCAAGCGCAGCCGGCCGGCCTGAATCAGGGCCTCTTTGCGGGCATACCCTTCCTCCTGCCGTAGATTATTGGTGAAGTCAACAATCAGGATGGCGTTCTTGGTGACCACGCCGGTCAAGAGGACGATACCGAGCAGGGAGATGAGGTTGAGAGTGTTGCCGGTCAACCACAGACCGCCAAAAGCGCCCACCAGTGTTACAGGCAGCGAGAACATGATAGCCAGCGGCTGTAACCAGCTCTGGTATAGGGCTACCAGCAGCATATAGACCAGAGCAATGGCCAGCAGAATAGCCTCGAAAAGTTGGGTAAAAGATTCACGCTGGGCTTCTGACATGCCGACAAACTTAAAGCCATAGCCTACTGGGAACTGGACTTGCTGGTTGATGGCCGCTTCGATGTCGTCGGTAACGTCGCCGGCGGCCCGGCCGCTGACGCCGCTGCCTACGGTCAGGGCGCGCTGGCGGTCGCTCCGGGTGATGCGGGCCGGGGCCTCGGTGAGCTGCTGGTTGACCACCCGGTCGAGGGTAATGGGGTGGCTCTTAATGTAACTCAAGGGTGTTTGCATCAGCTGATTGATATCGCTGCGGGCCGCTTCGTTCAGGCGCAGAGTAATGTCCATTTCTGAGCCGCCATCCGGCGGGCTGAACTTGCCGACCTGGCTGCCGCTCAGGGCCGTGCGCAGGGTCGTGGCTACCTGGGCCGGGGCCAGCCCCAGGTCCAGCGCCTGATCGCGGTTCACCACCAGTTCGGTTTCGGGCGCACGCAGGGCGTCGGTATTTTTTATGTCGACCACACCCGGCACTGTTTTCATCACCGCCTCGACCTGGTTGGCCAGGTCGATCAGGGTATCGGGATTATCGCCGAAAATTCGCACCTGAATCTCGCTGCCCCCGCCGCCATCCATAGCCGACATTAACGCAACGGTAATCAGGGCTTCGGGAATGTTCTGGAAGCGGGGCCGCAAATCTTCAACAACATCGGTCGTACTCCGCTCTCGATCGGCTTTATCGACCAGGGTGAGGTTGACGGTGGCCAGATTAGAGGCCCGGCCGCCTATCCCAAAGCCGCCGCCGCTGCTGCCGCCGACGCGAGTCAGGATACCGGTGGCTTCAGGGACATTGTTCAGGATGATTTGCTCGATCTGATGAGCGACGATATCGGTGGTGTCAAGGTTGGTACTGGGAGGCATTTCCACATTGATCCGAATCTGGCCGTCATCTTCCTGGGGGAAGAATTCACTGCCCACAAATCCGCCAGCGACCAGGTAGAAACCGCCGGCCAGGGCTAAAATGGCCAGAACAACGGCCACGCTTTGGGTAAAGAAATTCCACAGAAAAAAACGCAGGGTCAGACCATAGAATCGAGCCAGTAAATTAAAGCCCTTTTCCCAGAGGTAGATAAAGCCGTTCCACAGCCAGATAATCGGGCGGAAGGGGTAGCCAAGAAACTTTCGCACCCCCCGGGGCGGGATTTCCGGCTGGCTCTCATCTTTCATCCAGAAGCCGGCCAGCATCGGGGTGAGGGTGAAGGCGATGAAGAGCGAGGCCAGCGCTGCCGCGGCGATGGTCACCCCGTACGAGTAGAAGAATTGACCGACAATGCCGGACATAAAGGCCACCGGCAGGTAAACGACTACGTCGACCAGGGTAATGGTAATAGCCGCCAGGCCAATCTCCCGGCGACCATCGAGGGCAGCCTGCTTGGGTGGTTTCTTCATTTTGAGGTGGCGCTCGATATTCTCGATCACTACAATCGAGTCGTCTACCAGAATACCGATCACCAGGGTCAAGGCCAGTAAGGTCAACTGGTTCAGGCTGAAACCGAGCATCCACATCACCAGGAAGGTGAAGATGATGGAAGTCGGGATGGCCAGCAAAACAATGAAGGTGCTGCGGATGGTATGCAGAAAGACCAGCATCACCAACCCGCAGATGAGAATGGCCAGGACCAGATCTTCCAATACGGCGGCTACTGCCTCTTTGATAAAAGAAGCGTTATCATTGACGATGATCAATTTGGCCCCGGTCGGTAACTCCTGGTTGATTTCCTCAATAACCTTGTTTAAGTTATCAACTACCTCAACTGTGTTGGCATCGCTAGATTTGATGGTGCTGATACTAACGGCTTCCTGGCCGTTGTAGCGCAATTTGCTATCCTGGTCTTTCAAGCCGTAACTGACCGTAGCGATATCGCGCAGATAAACATAGCCGCCCCGATCCTGACCGGGCTGAGCCGAATCCTTGTCTCGACTAATAACGACGATATCCTCAATCTCTCTGAGGTTGGAAAACTCGCCCACCGAGCGGACCGAGAGTTTCTGTCGCCCTGCTTCGATAGAGCCGGCTGGAAAGGTGATGTTGTTGGCGGCCAGGACCTGTTGCACCGTCGCAAACGAGATGCCATAGGCGGTCAGTTTGGCCGGATCGACGTTGATCTGGACCTCTCGTTCGCGACCGCCGGAAACGCTGACCGAGGCCACGCCGGGCACCGCCTGGAAACGAGCCTTCAGCGTATTTTCGGCCAGGTCAAAGAGCGCATCTTGGCTTTGCGGACCACTCAAGGTCATTACCAGCACCGGAATGGCGTTGAGGTCTGCCTTGATGATGGTGGGTTCTTGCGCTTCGCTGGGCAGTTCGCCCTTAACGCCGGATACCTGGCGTTCCACATCGATGGCGGCGGCATTGCCATCGGTGCCTTCAACAAAGGCAATCGTAACGGTGCCGACCCCTTCGGTGGCCTGGGAGGTGATCTCATCGATCCCGGAAATGGTCGAGACCGCATCTTCGATGGGTTTGACGACCAGTTTTTCCACGTCTTCCGGTGACGCTCCCGGAAACACGGTTACAACTGCCACAAAGGGAAAGTTTACCGCCGGAAAGCGGTCTAATTGAAGAAAGGTGTAGGCGCGGTACCCCATCACTACCAGGGCCAGAATGATCATGAGCATCGTGAGGGGTCTGCGCAGCGCTAATCTGGTTAATCCCATAAGATAATGTATCCTTTCAAAATGTTGCAGGTTACAAGTCGCAGGTCACAGGTGGCAGGTCGCAGGTAACAGGTTACAGGTGGCATTTGCTACCTGAAACTTGCGGCCTTGCGACCTTGCGACTTTGCAACCTGCTACTTGCCCCTTTTACAACCGATTGACAACCTCAATCTTGGCCCCATCGACGAGATTGGGTTGGCCCGCAATCACGACCGTGTCGCCGGGCTGCAGACCTGACAGAATTTCTATCTGGCCGTTGTTGGCCAGCCCGGTTGTAACATTGCGTTGCTCAACCCGGTCACCGTTGACAACGTAAACCGTTGGCTGGTTGTCAATCAAGGTGATGGCATCGCGCGGCACCAGCAGGGTACCTTTCTTTTCATCAATCAGCAGCCGGGCATTGGCGTACATCCCGCTGCGGAGACGCCCTTCGGCATCGACTGGGGTAATTTTAACGGTAAAAGTTCGGGTATCTTTGTCGGCCACGGGCGCGACGCTGGTGACTGCCGCCGGGAACTCTTGATCCGGGTAAGCGGTGACTTGCAGCGAGGCGCTCTGTCCATCAAAAATCTGGCTGATGCGGCTCTCCTCCACTTCAATTGAGGCTTCGACCTGGTTAGATACCTGCCGGGCGATTGGCCCTTGCGGCCCAACGGTGCTGCCTTCGGTGATGTACAGTTCCGCAATCACGCCATCAAAGGGCGCTTTGACGGTTGTTTCGTCCAGTTGAAGATTGGCCATGGCCAGGCCGGACTCGGCCTGTTCGATGGCGGTTTTGGCAATTTCAAAATCAATCGCCCGGAAGGGTTGCAGCCTGAGGGCCAGAGCCAATTCAGCCTGGGTCAGTTGAGCCATTAAAGGGGCTAATTGCGAGTCGCTGGGATTGGTTTGCAGGTTGTAGGCCGCCAGGGCGTTTTCATAATTGACGGTGGCCTGTTCCAGGGCTTGCGCCTCCCGCGTTTGACCGACATCACCCGCCCAGGCAATCTTGTCATAATCGCTCTGGGCTTTGCGTAAAGCAATCTGGGCCTGAGCTAAGGCGGCCGAGGCTGCGGTCCGCTCGTTATCATTGATGTTGGCGACATCATTCAAGGCTGCTTTGGCCAGTTGAACCGCAGCCTGCGCCGCGGCAATCTCTTCCGGTCGAGAGCCTAATTCCATTTTCGCCAGGTTCAACTTGGCTGTGGTCAGGGCTGCTTGAGCCTGCCTGACTTGCTCGATGTAGCGGTCTCGTTCGATGGTGGCGATAGGGTCGCCGCTTTTAACCTCATCCCCCACTTCCACCAGGACGGACTCAACCCGGCCAGAGGCCGCGGGCATAATGTTTACCTCATCTTTGGATTGGAGGTTACCGGCATAGGCGTAGATCAGGGCAATATCGCCTGTTTCAACGGTGGCAACTTCAACCGGTGTAACTGCCTCCGGTGTATTTTCTTGAGGCGCGGCCTGGGCTACTGCTTTTTCCACCGGTTGTGAGCCGCAGGCGGTGATGAACAAGGTTGCTCCCACTAACAAAACAAACATAATGATTGAAAGTTTTCTCATGGTAGGTTATCTCCGGTCTAATTTAGTTTTCCGATGATTTCTTTTGGAATAATGTGGTTTTGGCGGCGAAACTGGCTTTACGGTCAAGCTTTGACTTCGTTTTCCAGTTTGCTATATTGGATTGGGTCATTAATGAGTTGCTGCAATCTTTCCAGCTCGGTGTCCATCGCTTCATCCGGTAAGGAGCGGTATTGGCCGACATATAGCCGTAGCTTTTGTTTGAGCAATCGTTCCACTGCGGTCAGGTCGTCATCGGTCAGGGCTGAGTACATGTTGAACTCTTCCTCCATCATCTCGTCCTTGATTTGATGCACCAAACTGACGCCTGTTTCGGTGGCCCGGACCAAGACGACCCGGCGGTCGGTTTCGCTGCGGGTGCGTTCAACCAGTTTCATCCGGACCAGCCGGTCGACAATACCGGTCATAGTGGGGGGGTCGTGCATAGTCACGTTCGTTAAGTCACTCATGGTACAGGCCCGCTTGTGAGCCGCCAGTGAAGCCAACGTGATGAACTGCGGTATCGTTAAACCGAAAGATTGCAAACGCTGGGAGAATTGGCGATGGGCAATCCACATTAAGGCCTGAAAAGAGTTCCTAAGGATTTTGATCCTGTCGGCTCGAGCTTGAGTTATTGCAACAGTCATGTATTAGGGGTAAAGATCCTTTCCTAAAATTTCGAGGAATAAATATTTAGCGGACGAAATTATATTGAGGTTCAATTATTTGTCAAGAAATAGTTTCAGGGGGAGGCGTAAGGTGACCGGCGCTTAAATATAAACGGGGTAGGCCAGACTTCCACCTACCCCGCCATTTTTCTGAGTTCATCGACTACCCTGTCGTCTGCCAGCCGACTCGCCGACCGCTGCCGGCCTGTTGGGATAGTAGCCGGAAGGTCCGGTAAATATCGTCCAGGGAAATTAAGCCTCTAAAGTGCAACCCGTCGTACACGGCGGCGACCCGGCTGGAGGTTTGGCTCAACCTGTCCTGAACTTCATCCAGGGGGTCGGTACTGGCCACCGTTGGGATATGCCTGGCCGGTTGCATGATCTCAGACACCCGGCGGTCCCATTGACCCTGTTGGAGGGCCTGCTTCAACGCGCCGCTGGGCAACACCCCCATCAACTCGCCGTTCACCGGGTTCATTACCACAAAATCATCTTGCCGGGTACTGAATAACATTGAGGCGACCTGACCAACGGTGACCTGCGGGGGCAGCGCCACTGTGTTTTGGGCTACCAACTGCCCGGCCCGAGCCTGTCGCAACACGCTCCGGGCCGCCACTGCCTGGGCTTCCTGGCCTCCCACCAGGAAGATGAACAGGGCAATCAGCGCCAGCCAGATTTGGCCGCTAAAGATGGCGACCAGCCCCAAGCCGATGGCCAGTACCCGTCCCACCAGCGCGGCAACTTGGGTAGCCTGCTGGTAAGAGGTGAAAAAACCCAAACTCGCCCGGAAGACCCGTCCTCCATCCAGGGGAAAGGCCGGAATCATATTGAATATGGCCAGCGAGACGTTGGCGCTCAACAAAAAGAGCAGAAAACCGACCAGGCCAGGTTGGGTAAAGGTATACAATGTCAGTGGTACGCCTTGAACCAGACTCAGCGCCACAATCACCGGCAGTAATATCATCGCCAAAATAACGTTGACGGCCGGACCGGCCAAGGCCACAACAAGTTCCTGGAGCGGTTTCTCCGGCATCCGTTCCAGGCGAGCCACCCCGCCAATTGGCAGCAGGGTGATATCTTTTACCCCAATGCCGTACAGCATTGCCGCCAGGCTGTGGCCCAACTCATGCAAAAAGACCAGGGTGAACAGGCCGAGAGTAACCATGACCCCATACAGTGGGCCGGCGTCGCCGCCATAGGCAAAGGCGCCCCACACCAGGATGAGCACGAAGGTGAAGTGCATCTTGACGTCAATACCAAAAACTCGACCTAATTTGATTGACCAACCCATTGTTTTCCTCCCAAAGTCAAATGAGCTACTTTAAGCTTATTTGTCATCAGTATAACCCGGTTGTATTAGAAATATGGTAGATTTTGGTTAAACAGATATTAACGGTTTCAGATTGCCAATTTGCAATTTGCAATCTGCAATCTGTAATTTGCGATTTGCAGATATTGCGATGGGGGAAGCATCTAACTTGTATCCGGTCGTAACGTAAGGTAAAATCATTGCCCACCGGAATCAATCATCACCAATGGCAGGGAGCGTACATGTTTAGACGACATCAGGCTGAACCGTCTTACCCGACGGTTGGCGCCAGGCTCAATAATCGTTATCGACTGTTGGCGCAACTCGGCCAGGGCGGAGCCGGGGTGATTTTTCAGGCCGAAGACGAGCAATTGCAGCGGATCGTCGCCATCAAGTTATTTACGGCCGGCGGCGGCATGGCCGCTGATGAGATGGACCGCTTTTGGAGTGAGGCCCGCTCGGTGGCGCGCTTGAACCATCCCAATATCATCACCCTGTACGATTTTGCCGAAGCCGGCGGCTGGCCCTTTCTGGTGATGGAGTTCATTCCGGGCGAAGATTTGTGGGCGCTGGATAACAGTTATAGTCCGGAACTGATGCCTTTGGACGTGTCGCTACCGATCATCGACGGCATCCTGGCTGCGTTGGAATATTCGCACCAGCACGGCGTTATTCACCGTGATCTTAAGCCGGAAAACGTAATGATCACCCCTGAACAGCAGATCAAGGTGATGGATTTTGGCCTGGCTCGTATCCAGGGCCAGTCGCGGCTAACCCAGGAAGGCTTGGTAGCCGGCACAGCCTCTTACCTGGCCCCGGAGTTAGCTCTGGGCGAGGCCGGCGATCACCGGGTTGACCTGTATGCTCTTGGCGTGATGATGTATGAACTACTCACCGGCCGCCGACCCTTTTCCGGCGACGACCCCCTGACCATCATTTCCCAGCACATTCACGCGCCGGTGGTGCCGCCCCAACGTTATAATCCCTACATCCCCGACGACTTGCAGGCGATCATCCTCAAACTGATGGCCAAGCAGCCGGATGAGCGGTATGCCACGGCGACCGAGGTGCGGCAGGAATTGCTTCCAATCCTGGAGTGGGTCAAAAATGGAGGGCAAACAGTCACGGCGGGGGTGGAGAAGCAGACGCCTGGCCTGGAGTCTACCGCCACTCACCAGGCCCTGTTGGATCGGATTGCCCGCGGCAAACTCATCGGCCGGGAAGCGGAGCTGGCTGAACTCAAACGCCGCTGGGACCTGGCCCGCTTTGGTGAGCCGGATATGGAACCGTTGCTCCTGCTGACTGGTGAGGCCGGCATCGGTAAAACCCGGTTGCTGCGGGAAGTACAGGTTTACGCCGGTCTGCGAGACGGCTACGTGTTGCACGGCGCAGCTCAACAGCAGACCGGCGGCAGTCCCTATGCCATTTTTGCCAATGTTTTGCGCAATTATGTGCGCGACCAGCCGGCGGAACTATTGCGCCGGCAAGCTCCCGGCTTTGTGGCCGGTGAGGTGGTCAAACTGGCGCCCCAGTTGGCCGACAAGATCGGCTATATCTCCCCGAATCCGCCGCTGGAGCCGGCCGCCGAGCGAGCTCGTTTGCTGGAGCAGATCAGCGCCTTTTTGTTGAATATGGCTTTGGAGCAGCCCACCCTGCTGCTGCTTGACGACCTGCACCTGGCCGATCCCGGTAGTCTTGACCTTTTAGAGACGCTGATTTTGCGTTCAGCCGGAACCGCTTTGTTGGTGGTGGGCGCGTATCAGGACGTGGCTCTGGAACGAATCAACCCGCTCAACCGTCTGGTTGCGTCACTCAACGCGGCTAACTTGACCACCACGCTGCCGTTGCCCCGTTTGTCTGAGGCCATGGTCGGGCAAATGCTGGAAGCCCTCCTGGGCAATACGGTCAGCGCCGACTTTTTAAGCTCCATCTACCAGGCCACTGAGGGCAATCCGCTTTTTGTGGAGGAGCTTATCAAAGGCCTGGCCACCGACGGCCAGATTGTGCTGCGCGATGGCCGCTGGGAACAACGGGATACCGACCGGTTGTTCTTGCCGGGCACGATCAAATCGGTGCTGGCCGGGCGGTTGAAGCGGACCAGGCGCTCAACCCTGGCCTTGTTGCAGATGGCCGCCGTCATCGGCCGGAACTTTACCCTGGAACTGTTGACTGAAGTCAGCCGGCAGGGCGACGAGCAGATTCAGTGGGCCATCGAGGAAGCCTTACGCTACCAATTGATCGAGGTCAGCCGGATTGAAGATTTGCCGGCCCAGTCTGCCGAGGGCGTCATCAACATTCATTATCAATTTCAGCACGCCCTCATTCGCGAAAATCTGTATGAAGAGTTGCGCCCGCTGCGACGGCGGCGACTGCACCAAAAAGTGGCGGCGGCGATGGAAAAACTGGCGATTGACCGGATTATCGTCCTATCCCCGGCCGTAGTCGCTCATCATTTCATTGCCGGAACCCAGGAAGAGCGGGCGGTGCCCTATCTGCGCCAGGCTGGCCAGGCGGCCTACCAGGTTTATGCCCATGCTGAAGCGGTCCGTTTCAAGCGGCAGGCCCGCGAAATTCTGGAGGATATTGCCCCAGATTTAAGTGGTGAGGCGCTGTTAGCTAATTTAACCGAGCAATACGAATTGTTGAACCGGGAGCGACACATCTGCAACCTCATCGGTGACCGGGCCGGTCAACTGGCCGCCTTGCAGGGTATGCTCAGCGTGGCCGACTGTCTGCAAGATAAGCAGCGTTGGGTCGAAGCGATGTCGCGGTTGGCCACTCATTTTTGGCAAATTGGCCAGTTGAAGCGGGCCGAAAAACTGGCCCGCCAGGCCCTCGAGGTGGCCCGGCAGCATCACGACCGGCGAGGCGAGTCGCACAGTTTGGAGCAAATTGCCCGGGTGCTGTGGACGCGCCGGGACTCGGAGAGTATGGTCTATGCCAGTGAGGCCCTGGTCATTGCCCAGGAGCTGGGTGACCGGCGTTCTGAGGGTCGTTTGACCGAACTCATCGGGCAAATTTATACCGATACCTTGCACGATGCTGAACGAGCCACGATTTATTTGGGTGAAGCCTTGAAGATCATCCGCGAAGTCGGCAGTCCTATTGAAGAAGCCTGGGTGTTGTGGGGTCTGGGTGGGCTGGCTCTGTTGATCAACGATTACAGCGGCGCCATCCAGCGTTATAGTGAAGCCCGCGAGATTGCCAACGCCATCGGCGCTTCGCTGCAGGTGGGCTGGGATCTGTACCGGATGGGCGACGCCTGGTACAACCTGGGCGAGCTGGAGCAGGCCCAGCGCTATTACGAGCAGGCCCAACTGATCTTCAACGCGGCCCAGCACCTGCGCGGCAAGATTTACACCCTTATCTCTCAGGGGCTGGTTTTTATGGAGCGCGGCCAGTTGGAAGAGGCGGCCATCTACCTTGAACAGGGGTTGCGCCAGGCTGAAGAGCAGAATGATTTAACCTTGATGTTCAGAAGTTATCAGGCCATGTCGGCCAACTATCGCTTACTGGGGGGGGAAGAAAATCTGACCAATGCCATCCGGCTGAGCAATCGCCTGATCAAATTAGCCGCGGAAGGGGGTCACTTTGAGCACGAAATCCTGGGCTACCATCTGCGGGCGATGGGCTTTTTGGCGTTAGAGGACTGGCCGGCCGCCCTCAGAAGTTCAGAGCTGGCCGTGCAGCGTCTTGAGCAATGCACGTACCTCCACTCACCCCAGATTTCCGTGGCCGAAATCTATTTCCGCCACAGCCAAATTCTGGCTGCCCTGGGCCAGGTTGAGCCGGCCCGGACTTACTGGCAAACAGCCTATGACGAACTGATGCGGACCGCTAATTTAATTGCCGACCCGCAGCAGCGCCAGAATTTTTTGGACAAGATACCGCTCAATCAGGAGATTCTGGCCCTTGAGTAGCCGATTCTCCAGGGACTTCGTTATTCGAAAATTGTATTGACTCAGAACAAAAATACAGGCCGGAGGTTTACCTCCGGCCTGTCATCATTTCAGACAACTCTCGAGTGGCGCTGTTTTATACCTTGGCCAGTTCCTCGTAGACACGCCAGCGATTATTGATTTCTTCGCGCACCTGTTCCAGCAGCATTTCGGCTCGCTTGGGATCAGCCTGGCGGAGCATCCTGAACCGATTTTGCTTATACATAAAGTCGGCTACATCTACTTTAGGGGCGCGGGAGTCCAGGTTGAGGGGGTGCTTACCCTCGGCGACGTTCAGCGGATTGTAGCGGTAGAGTGGCCAGAAACCACTGTCGACCGCATTCTTGACCACGTCGGCAGATTTGGTCAGGTCGAAACCGTGGGCAATGCAAGGACTGTAGGCAATGATAATCGACGGCCCATTGTAGGCTTCCGCTTCCTGAAAGGCCTTGAGCGTTTGGGTCATATTGGCGGCCATAGCCACCTGAGCCACGTATACATTGCCATACATCATCGCCATTAAGCCCAGGTCTTTCTTGGGTTGGCTCTTGCCGGCGGCGGCAAATTTGGCCACTGCGCCCCGCGGGGTTGCTTTTGACATCTGCCCGCCGGTATTGGAATAGACGCCAGTATCCAGCACTAAAACATTCACATTCCGGCCCGAGGCCAGCACGTGGTCCAGGCCGCCGTAGCCGATGTCGTAGGCCCAGCCGTCGCCGCCAATAATCCAGACCGACTTGCTGACCAGAAAATCGGCTACAGATAGCAACTGTTTGGCATTTTTACTGTCATTCTTGCTCAGCAGTTCCTTGAGTTGCTCAACCCGCTGGCGCTGCGCTTCGATCTCCTCCTGGCTGTCCATAGCACTGGACCTGATCTCTTCTACTAGCGACTGATGGCCGTTCAACCCGGCAGCTACTAGCTCTAACTGCTCGTAAGCAAACTCGGCCATTTTGTCGACGGTCAGACGCATGCCCAGGCCAAATTCCGCCGCATCTTCAAAGAGGGAGTTGGACCAGGTGGGACCGCGGCCATCGGCGCGGGTGGTGTAAGGCGTAGTGGGCAGGTTGCCACCATAGATTGAAGAGCAGCCGGTGGCATTGGCCATGATCGCCCGGTCGCCATAGAGTTGGGTCAGTAATTTAAGGTAAGGCGTTTCACCGCAGCCGGCGCAGGCCCCGGAAAATTCAAACATTGGCGGCAGCAACTGTGAACCTTTCACAGTGAAGCGGTTGAACAGGCTGGGATCAGTATCAGGGATAGCCAGGAAGTAATCAAAATTCTTAGCTTCCTGTAGCCGCAACTCTTCACTGAGCGGCACCATATTGATAGCCTTTTTGTCTGTTTTATTACCGGCGGCATCTTTGGCCTGCGCCGGGCAAATTTCAACGCACAGCCCGCAGCCGGTGCAGTCTTCCGGGGCCACCTGGACGGTATATTTCATATCGCCAAACGCTTTGCCCGTAGCTGCAATCGCTTTAAAGGTCTCAGGCGAATTACCGTTAGCATAGTCCGCCGCGTATATCTTGGTGCGAATGGTGGCGTGAGGGCAAATAAAGGAGCACTGATTACACTGGATACAGATTTCCGGCTCCCAAACCGGGATCTCGATGGCAATCGAGCGTTTTTCATATTTGGTCGTGCCAATCGGAAACGTGCCGTCTTCCGGCATGGCCGAAACCGGCAGTTTATCCCCTTCACCGGCGATGATCCGGGCGGTTACCTTTTTGACAAAATCGGGCATATCCCTGGAAATAATGGTTCGCATCGCCCGGTCGCTGGTTACTTTAGCCGGCACATCAACTCTGGCAATGCGCTCTTTGGCCAGCATCGCCGCCCGGATATTCATATCCACCACTACTTTGCCTTTGGAGCCGTAGGTGTCTTCTACCGCCAGCTTGATGAAGTCGATGGCCTCCTCTTCGGGCAGCACGCCGGAAATCAAGAAGAAGGCGGTCTGCATAATCACGTTAATCCGGCCACCCAACCCAATCGACTGGGCCAGCTTGATGGCGTCAATCACGTAGAATTTTAGCTGCTTGTCGATGATTTGCTGCTGGACCTGCTGCGGTAACTTGTCCCAAATCTCATCTTTGCCATACGGACTGTTGAGCAAGAAAGTACCGCCCTTAACGACATGGTCGAGGATATTAAAACGATCCACGAAGCTGTAGTTGTGGCAGGCCAGGAAGTTGGCTTTTTTGATGAGATAGGTGCTGTGGATGGGCGTTTTGCCAAAGCGGAGATGGGAGATGGTCATAGCCCCGGACTTCTTGGAGTCGTAGACAAAGTAGCCCTGGGCATAGTTATCGGTGGCTTTGCCGATGATCTTGATAGAGTTTTTATTAGCCCCAACCGTGCCGTCGGCGCCCAGGCCATAGAACATAGCCTGGTGGACACCTTTGGGCAGGCTGGAGAAATCATCGTCCCACTCCAGGCTGGTCTGGGTCACGTCGTCGATGATGCCAACGGTAAAGCGATTCTTAGGTTTTTCGGCTTTCAGATTGTCCAGGACAGCCCTGGCCATGCCCGGATTGAACTCTTTGGAGCCGAGACCATAGCGCCCGCCCACAATCACCGGCATCTGGGCCAGTTGGCCGCCGGCCATTGCTTCGCTCAGCGCGGTGACGACATCTCGATACAACGGTTCACCGAGCGCGCCGGCCTCTTTGGTGCGGTCAAGCACGGCGATGGCTTTGACCGTATCGGGCAAGGCCTTAACAAAGGTCTCGCCGGCAAAAGGATGGTATAGCCGAACTTTGAGCACGCCCACTTTTTCGCCCTGCTCAACCAGATATTCGACCACCTCATGCACTGTCTCAGCGCCAGAGCCCATAACCACAACCACTCGTTCAGCATCCGGAGCGCCAACGTAGTCAAAAAGGTGATATTGCCGCCCGGTTAGCCCGGCAAATTTGTCCATTGCTTTTTGGACGAGATCGGGTGTTTTGAGATAGTAGGGGTTGACCGTCTCCCGCCCCTGGAAGTAAACGTCGGGGTTCTGGGCCGTGCCGCGCATCATCGGGCGGTCCGGTGAGAGGCCCCGTCGCCGGTGAGCCATCACCAACTCATCGTCGATCATCCCCCGCATATCGTCATGGCTAAGTTCCTCGACCTTTTGGACCTCGTGTGAGGTGCGGAAGCCGTCAAAGAAATGAACAAAGGGCACCCGGGCTTCCAGGGTCGCGGCCTGGGCAATAAGGGCGAAATCCATCACTTCTTGGATGTTGTTTGAAGCCAAGAGGGCAAAGCCGGTGCCGCGGGTGGCGTTGATATCCGAATGGTCGCCAAAAATTGAAAGGGCCTGGGCGGCTAAAGAGCGGGCTGCTACGTGGAAGACGGTGGAAGTCAACTCACCGGCAATCTTGTACATGTTGGGGATCATTAGCAACAAACCCTGTGACGCGGTGAAGGTGGTGGTCAGCGCGCCGGTGGTTAAAGCGCCGTGAACCGCCCCGGCTGCTCCCCCTTCGGACTGCAACTCAATAACCGTTGGCACGGTTCCCCAGATATTGGTTTCCCCATTTGCCGACATCTCATCGGCCAGTTCGCCCATCGGCGAAGACGGGGTGATAGGATAGATGGCAATTACCTCATTGGTCGCGTGGGCCACATAGGCTGCGGCGGTATTGCCATCAATCGTTACCATATTGCGCGTACTAGCAGACATAGAGATTTCCTCCAGAAAAATTAGGTTTTTTCAGACCTTTGATCATTACCGGACAAAAAAGGACGATCGACGCAGTCTGAACCCGAAATGTGACACCTGGACTCACCCTTGAATTCGACGTGTGTCTTTCGTCCTAAAAAGATCAATTTTGATCCACCACTGCTTATGCCTATAGCCAGTATAGCACCGTGTTGGTTTACAAAATAGTGTAATTTGTCACTAAATTATGGATAAATGTCACTTATCTTTTAGGTGAGATTCGGTTAAGATAAGAGATGGCCCAATTTGTGGGATAATGCCTGGGCAAATCATTATCTGAAGGAGATAACTATGAGTGACCTGTCAACAACTTATATGGGGATTCCTCTCAAGAGTCCAATCGTGGTGTCCGCTTGCTCAATTTCCAGCATGATCGACCGGGTTCAGATGGCGGAACGGGTTGGCGCTGGAGCGTTGGTTATTCGTTCCTTATTCGAAGAGCAGATTCAAGTTGAACAACAGAAGTTTGACGATTACCTGGCTGTGGGAGGCGAAAGTTATCCAGAGGCTCTCTCCTTTTTTCCGGCCATTGAGCATGGCCAGGCCGACGAACACCTGATGTGGGTCGAAAAGACCCGCAAAGCAGTCAAGATGCCGCTCATTGCCAGCCTGAATGCCGTCTCGCGCGGTTCGTGGGTAGCCTATGCCCGCCAGTTGGAGTCGACCGGTGTCGATGGCCTGGAATTGAACGTCTACATCATGGGCACCAACCCCGACCGGCCGGGCGCTGAACTTGAGCAGGAATTACTCGATATTGTGGCCAGCGTCAAGGCGGAGGTAAAAATTCCCGTCGCGGTGAAGATGAGCCCTTATTATGCTTCCACCCTCAATCTGGCTGTGGAATTAGACAAGCGCGGCGTGGAAGCGTTGGTCCTCTTCAATCGCTTCGTCCGGCCGACCATCGATATCGAAACCGAGACTTTGCAGAGTAAGATGTTCTACAGCAGTCCCGAAGAGATACGACTCTCGTTAAACCGGGTGGCCCGGATATACGGTCACATTAAAGCTGATATGGCGCTCAATACCGGCGTCCATTCCGGCGCCGATGTGGCTCGAGCCCTGTTGGTTGGGGCCACGGTTGTTCAGGTTGCTTCGGTGCTCTACATTCACGGTATTCCGTATCTTTCAACGATGTTGCGTGAGCTTGAGGCCTGGATGGGGGAAAAGGGGTACGAATCGTTGGCTGACTTCAGAGGCAAGATGAGCCAAAAGAACTGCGATGATCCTTTTGCCTTCGAGCGGGCCCAATATGTCAATCTGTTGCTAAGTCAACATTAGAGTTCAGGTAAAGACCGCATCACACCACCCACAGATCCATAAACTCATGAACCGGCGTAGCCTCGAGCAGTTCCTGGTCGGCGCAGAGCCGTAATATTTGCTCGCATTGGCGCGGGGAGAGTCGGGTGGCTATGTTGCGTTGGAACTTATCCAGCAGCAGGGGCATACCTTCCGCGCGCCGGCGGCGATGCCCAATGGGATACTCCACCTCGACCCGGTCGGTGGCCGTCCCATCCTCAAAGAAAACCTGGACCGCGTTGCCGATGGAACGTTTGTCGGGATCAAGGTAATCCTGGCTGAACCGTTCGTTTTCCCGCACTTCCATCTTGGCACGTAAGGTGTCGATGCGGGAGTCTGCGGCGGCTTCATCTTCATAGTCCGCGGCGGTGAGACTACCTTTGATCAGCGGTACAGCCACCATATACTGGATACAATGATCCCGGTCGGCCGGGTTATCCAGCGGGCCGGTTTTGTTGATGATCCGCATCCCCGACTCCTGAGTTTCGATCACAATTCTGTCGATCTCCGCCAGCCGCTCCTTTACTTGCGGATGCAGGATAAGCGCCGCTTCCACCGCGGTTTGGGCGTGAAATTCAGCCGGAAACGAAATCTTGAACAAAATGTTTGCCATCACGTAACTGCCGTAACCCTGGCTGAAGCGCAACGGTTTCCCTTTGAACAGTACCTCCTGAAAGCCCCAACCCGGCGCCGACAGGGCCGAAGGATACCCCATTTCGCCCCGGAGCGCATTCAAGGCCAGCCAGACTGCCCGGCTGGTGGCATCGCCGGCAGCCCAACTTTTGCGCGAGCCAGTATTGGGGGCGTGGCGATAGGTCCGCAACGCCCCGCCGTCAAGCCAGGCATTGGACACCGCATTGATGATATCGGCCCGGCTGCCGCCGAGCAAACCGGTGACCACCGCGGTTGAGGCAATTCGGACCAGCAGCACGTGATCCAGCCCCACCCGGTTGAACCCATTCTCCAGGGCAATGACCCCTTGAATTTCATGGGCCTTGATCATGGCAACCAGCACGTCGCGTATGGTTAGCGGCGCTTTAGCTGCGCCGATGGCCCGGCGGCTGAGATAGTCGGCCGTGGCCAGGATGCCGCCCAGGTTATCGGAGGGATGGCCCCACTCGGCGGCCAGCCAGGTGTCGTTGAAATCAAGCCAGCGAATCATCGTCCCCAGGTTGAAAGCCGCCCGCACCGGGTCGAGTTCATAAGAAGTACCCGGCACTTTGACCCCGCCCGGCATCGTGGCCCCCGGCACAACGGGACCGAGCAGCTTGGTGCAGGCCGGATAGCTGAGAGCCAGCATGGCGCAACCCAAACTGTCGATCAGGCAGTAGCGGGCGGTCTCCATCACCTCCGGGCTGCGGGTTACGTCGTAGGCCAGCACGTAGTCGGCGATATCTACCAGGACCTGATCCGGCTCAGGGCGTTTGGCCTCGTACCCGGATTCTTGTAACATCGTCGCCTGCCTCATCTTTGCTCTACCGCTCAGGCCCGGACTTCGATGGGAAGCCATTTTTGATCGTCGGGGCCAACATACTCGGCGTTGGGGCGGATGAGGACGTTATGCGCTCGCTGTTCCATAATGTGGGCCGACCAGCCGGTTACCCGGGCCATCACAAAGATGGGCGTAAACAGCGCTGTTGGAATACCCATAAAATGATAGGTGGGGGCGCTGTAGAAATCCAGGTTGGGGAAGAGCCGCTTTTCAGACCACATGACCTCTTCGATGGCTTCGGCAATGGCCAAGAGTTGAGCGTCTTCAGCCGCGGCGGCCAATCTCCTGGCCCACACTTTGATGACTTCGCTGCGTGGATCAGCCTCACGATATACGGCGTGGCCAAAGCCCATAATTTTTTCTTTACGGGCCAACATCTCCAAAATAGCCTGGCGAACTTCTGCCGGTGAGTTGAAACGCTGAATCAACTCCATCGCCGCTTCATTAGCCCCACCGTGCAGCGGCCCACGCAGGGTGCCGATCCCGGCGGTAACGGCCGAATAAATGTCAGACAGGGTGCCGGTGCAGACGCGACAGGCAAAAGTGGAGGCGTTGAACTCGTGTTCGGCGTAAAGGATCAGGGAGCTGTTCATACAGCACTGGTGCAGCTCGCTGGCCGGCCGGCCGTGCAGCAGGTGCAGAAAGTGGCCCCCAATCGAGTCGTCATCCGTTTCCACGTCGAGGCGCAGGCTATCTTGGCTGAAGCGGTACCAATAAGCCAGGATCGAGGGGAAGATGGCCAGCAGCCGGTCGGCAATATCACGTTGTTGGCTGAAATCAGTTTCCGGCTCCAGCGCGCCCAACATCGAGCAACCGGTCCGCAGCACGTCCATGGGGTTGGCGTTGGCTGGAATCTGTTCCAAGACTTTTCGAAGCGGTTGCGGAATAGCCCGCAACTTTTTGAGTCTGGCTAAATAGTCAGTCAGTTCCGCCTGGGTAGGCAGCCGGCCGTACAGCAATAGATAAGCCACTTCTTCAAAGCGGGCCTGCTCGGCCAGGTCATTGATGCTGTAACCGCGGTATGTAAGACCGCGCCCTTCTTTGCCAACGGTCGAAATAGCGGTTTGGCCTACAGTCTGCCCCCGCAGACCAGCGCCGCTTTTCTTGGGATTTGTCATCGTTTATTCTCCTCCTCTTTTGCAAATAACTCATCGAGTTTTTGTTCAAAGGTGTGGTAGCCCAGGACTTCGTACAGTTCGGCCCGGCTTTGCATTAACCCCATGACCGGTTCTTGAGTGCCCTCCCGGCGCAGGGTGGTGTAAACTTTGAGCGCGGCTGCGCTCATCGCCCGAAAGGCCGACAGCGGATAGAGCACCAATCTGACCCCCACCTGCCGTAACTCTTCAACCGTAAACAACGGCGTTTGGCCGAATTCGGTTAGATTGGCCAGCACCGGCGCGTCGACGGCGGCCGTAAACTGCCTATATTCATCGAGCGTGGTCAGAGCTTCGGCAAAAATCATATCGGCGCCGGCGGCTACATACTGCTGAGCGCGCTCAATGGCGGCCGCCAGGCCCTCAACGGCGTGGGCGTCGGTGCGAGCCATAATGATGAACTGGTCATCCGTTCGGCCATCGACCGCGGCCTTGAGGCGATCGACCATCTCCGTTGCGGAGACCAGGGCTTTGCCCGGCCGGTGGCCGCACCGTTTGGCCTGAACCTGGTCTTCAAGGTGCAGCCCGGCCGCGCCGGCGCGGGTCAATTCTCGCACGGCGCGGGCGATCATCAAAGCCGCGCCCCAGCCGGTGTCGGCGTCTACCAGCAGGGGCAAGTTGGCGGCGGCGGTGATACGGCGCGTCTCCTCGGTCACGTCGTTCAGGCTGGTCAGTCCGAGGTCAGGCAGGCCGAAGGAAGCGTTAGCAACCCCGGCTCCGGAGAGGTAGATAGCCCGGAAACCGACTTTTTGGGCTAACAAAGCGGTGTAAGCGTTGATGGTGCCTACAACTTGTAGGGGAGATTCTTCAGCCATCGCGGCGCGAAAACGCGCCCCGGCAGAGGTTGTTGCAGTCATCGGTTGTGAAACTACCCCCCTTGCGATTCTATTTAGGGATGGATTGAGCCGTCTGGCATAACTGCCCCTTTGAGGCTTTTGGCCTGGCGAAGTTGTTCATCGGTAACTTGCGCCCCCCGCAAATCGGCCCGAATCAGGTTGGCGCCTTCCAGGTCGGCTCGATGGAGGTTGGCTACTACCAGCCCGGCTCCCCGCATTGACGACTCAGTCAGGCTGGCCCCGCGCAAATCGGCGTCGCTGAGATTGGCGTTGCGCAGGCTGGCTTCCAGCAGATCTGCCCCGGCCAGCTTGGCTTTGGCCAGGTTAGCGCCCAACAGGTTAGCGTTTCTGAGGGAAGCCCCTTTCAAATCGGCTTTGCGCAGATCCACTCCGGTCAGGTTGCTCTTTTCAAAATTAGTGCCCCACAAAGTGGCCCGGCTTAGATTGGCATAACCTAGATTGACCCCGCTCAAATCGGCCCCACTCAGGTTTGCTTTTTCCAGGTTCAGCCGCCGCAAATCCGGCGTTTCGCCTTTGTGCCGGGCTGCTTCAATCATCTGGTTGATTTCTTCAAGTTTCATCTGCCAGGTTCCTTTTTGCTGATCTGGTTTAGCTGAGTTCATCTCTGGACCAACTCATCAAGCCCGAGGTAGATAGCAGCAGGATAGATTTCTGGAGTCGAGGCCTTAGCCGGAAAATGCTGTATTTTTAACCGGCTAAAGCCTCGACTCCGGCTCTTTTGAACCCATTGCAACCTCTCCCCGACAAGCTGCTAACGAGGCAAAAAAATTAGGGCAGTTATGAAGCGAACGACACTCAAGCCGGCCAGGGTTACTCCTAACCCCACTCGACCCGTCAGTAGAATAAACGGGGCGGCGTAGACCGCGCCAAAGAAAACGTAACCTGCGGTTGTCAGGAGGGCCAGATACCTGGCTTTGGGATTGGCGCTGGCCGCAATCCGGCGGATACCCAAGATCATCACCGGAATTTCGGCTATGGAAAAGACGATCAGAAACAGAAATAGCGCCGTCACCAAGAGAGATGAGCTGAGCAGAATTGGCAGCCACCACTGAGCAATTAAGAGGCAGAGAGTCGTCAAAATAACGGCCCCAATCAGGCCAATGGAACCGCTGGCAGTGACTTTAAGCCGACTCATCGGGCGGAGTAGTCGAAGGTTCGGCGGCAACCGCGGCTATTTCTGCCTGGCGAACGTCATCTTCTACCTCGACGGCGGCCGTGGCGATAGCCCAACTCACCAGTCCCCAGGTTAGCCCGGAAATGAGACTTCCCACCCCCAGCGACCAGGCCGTCACCGGGGTGGTGGGATCCCGAAAGATGCCGATAATGGTCAAAACAATCCCTAACAACGCAAAAAACAGACCAACTTTGAGTGGTCCGTTCAGCCGCTGCCATAAATTTTTGGTTTGATCCGCTGTGTTGGTCATTGCGACCTACTCCCGTGCAAGCATTCCCCCCAGCAACATTGTAGCAGAAGCAGAGACATTGTCAAAGAGGCGGATGGGTCTGCCCCAGATTTTAGGACAGATCGGGGGGATTTCGGGGGGTGTCCCCCCGTTCCCCCCTGTGCGTCCCAAATTTTGGGACGCACCCGAGGCGGATTATTTCAAGAAAACTCTTTCCGGGTCAACTACCTGGCGAAGGATGTGCAGTTCGTCAGCAGTGGGCACAGCCGTTGCAGTGGCCTCGCCAATGTCGAGCGGGAAGCCGGTATCGTCGGCCACCTGCTGGGGCGTAAGGCCAGGATGGTAGCTGGCCAGGTACATCGCTTTGGTATCAGGCCGGAAACGCATCACCCCTTTGGTTGTCACCACAACCGCTGGTCCACCCCGAACCAGGCCGGCTTTTTGCCGGCTGTCGCCACCGTCTAGCCAGCCCGGACTGGTGATGTAATCGACCTTTTCGGGGAAACGTCGCTTTTCATGCCGGGCGATGATAATAGTGCGCTGGGCCAGGCAAGCGATGTCGCAGGCCCCACCGCTGCCGGAGAAGCGCACCTGGGGATGGCGGGGGTCTAGCCCAATCGAGGTGCTGTTGATATTGCCAAAGCGATCAACTTGCGCCCCACTCAAAAAGCCCACATCCACCCGCCCGGCCTGCAACATGTAGGAAAAAACTTCGTTCAGCCCGGCCGCGGTGGCTGCCCGGCGCATATTGCGCGGATCGCCTACCGACATCGGCAGGTGGGCCAGTTGGCTATCGACCGTACCGGCTTGAAAAATGATGACGCAATTGGGGGCATGGGTTTGCTGGGCCAACATTACACCCAGCATCGGTAGACCGGTGCCGGCAAAAACAATATCGCCGTCTTTTATTTCACGGGCCGCGGCGACGGTCATTAACTCGGTCAAGGTGTAATTCTGCTCGGTCATTACTCCACGCTCCGCCGGATTAAATCTGGCCGGTAACCGTAGGCCGAGTCGGCTTTCAGGCTGGCGAGTCTGGCGGCGCCGCCGACTGCTTCCAGATAATCAGCGTGGCTCTTGACGCCGTACACAAATTTTTCCAGGTACTGCTGAAAAGCTGCCTTGTCTCTGGCGCTGTCGTGATAGAGTTTTAATTGGCGCGGGTCGTAATCGTAGTAGTTGAATACGGCGTAAGGATGTGCTCCATAGGGTACATGGCAAACATAGTTTACCACAAAATAAGGCAGCGGATTTCGCTCCGGTTCCTGGCGCAGCAGTTCCTCCGCCACAATCTCCTCGGCGGTTACAATAACGGTATCGGCGCAAAGGGCCTGCTGCACATCCCCAAAAGTTTGGCCCTCAATCCTGATGGCTCCATTAGGAGTTGCTTTCTGAACGTGCAGCACGGCGAAATCGGTGTGGATAGCCGGAACCAATACCACCCGGTCTTGGGGGTTAAAGGGCGACTCCATAACGTGTAACTTTTTGGGCGAAGTGCGGGGGTCAGCTTGTCGCTGGTCATCGGTCAAAGCTTGCTGATTGACCACATCGCTGCCGAGCAAACTGCGGGTGGGCATAAACGGAATGCCCATCGCTCCGGCTGTGAAACGGGCCACCATTGAAAAGTTGCTGTAATCTTCCCACTCGATCTCACCCCGTTCAACGGCCAGGCGCCAGCGGGGGCCAACCGTGTTGAAGGTCTCGTCGGCTTCATAGGCCAGCTCCACTCGCTTGACACAACCGGCGCCAATGAGAATATCCCAATCCCCGCCGGGTGAATGGCCGAACAGGTAGAGGTTGCGTCGCCTTAGCCGGATAAGTTCATAGACAAAAGCCATTGGGTGGCGCTGCGTGGTAAAACCACCAAACGAGACGGTTGCGCCATCGGGGACGAGGGCAGCCGCCTGGGCCAATTCTATGATTTTGTCTGCCACTAACCCCTCCTTAGATGGGTGATCAACTGCGGTTAATATGAACCTATCAGCAGCGACAGCACCACGCTGCCGGCTACCACACTGCCAAGCTGGCCGGCGGTGTTAGCGCCCATAGCGTGCATCAGCAGGAAGTTCTGTTGATCGAACTCCTGGCCAACTCGCTGCACTACCCGGGCCGACATCGGAAAAGCACTGATCCCGGCCGCGCCGATGAGTGGATTGAACTTTTTATTGGACAAAACGTACATCACCTTGCCAAAAAAGACGCCGCCCATTGTGTCTAATACAAAGGCCAGCAGGCCAATGCCCAGGATCAGGATGGTGTCTACGGTGATAAACTTTTCACCAACCATGGTGCTGCCAATAGCCAAGCCCAGAAACATAGTGGTGACGTTGGCCAGTTCATTTTGGGCCGCTCGCGCCAGCCGATCCACCACCAAAGACTCGCGCAGAAGGTTGCCAAACATCAGCGTGGCAATCAGAGGTGAGGCCACCGGCGCAATGAGCGAGATTACGATTGTCACAACAATTGGAAACAGAATGCGAGTGGTTTTGGACACCTCTTGTTGCGAATACGGCATTCTAACCGTACGTTCGGCCTCGGTTGTCATAAAGCGCATAACTGGCGGCTGAATGATGGGGACCAACGACATATAGCTGTAGGCCGCCACGGCAATTGGCCCCAAGAGGTGCGGCGCTAACTTGGATGAGACGTAGATTGAGGTTGGCCCGTCGATGGCCCCGATGATGCCGATAGAAGCCGCTTCATTCAGATTAAAACCGAGGAGCAGGGCCAGCATCAGGGTGGCAAAAATACCTAATTGACCGGCCGCGCCCAGGAGGGCCATTTTGGGATTCTCCAGGAGGGGGCCAAAATCGGTCATAGCTCCCACGCCAATAAAGATCAGCAAGGGAAATAGTTCGGTGACCACGCCCACTTCATACAGAATCCCAAGCAGTCCTTCTGAGCTACTGATGGGGGTCAACGGTAGATTGGTCAAAATGGCTCCAAAACCGATGGGGATGAGCAAAACCGGCTCATAATCTTTGGCGATGCCCAGGTAAATAAGCACCCCGCCGGCAATTATCATCACCACCATTTTCCAGGTTAGGAACGTAGGGGCGGAGAGAATTTGCAGGAGATTATCAAAATCCATCGCCGCCTCACTCAAGGATGACCAGGGTTTGGCCGTAAGCCACTTTTTGCCCTTCTTGTACCGCCACAGAAGCCACCACGCCGGAGCGAGCCACACGGATGGCGTTCTTCATCTTCATAGCTTCCAAAGAGCAAACTTCTTGCCCGGCGTAGACTTGATCGCCGGCTTTTACGTAAACGTCGAGGATGAGGCCGGGCATAGGCGCTGTGATGATATTTGAACCCGCGCCAATCGGTGGAGTAGCTGCGGCCGGCGTAGTCACTGGCGCGGCCGTTACTGTTCGAGCCATCATGGCCGGTGCAGCCGGCGGAACGAACCCGGCCGATTCCGTACCACTTATTTCAACCAGATAGGCTTGCCCGTTGACAGTCACGGTGACCGGACTCTCAGACAGGCTGCCGACTTCGACGGTGTAGGGTTTGCCGTTTACTGTTAGTTTTAACTTGCGCGTGCTCATAGCTAGTTTCTCCATCGGTTGATTTTCAAAGCATGGGCCGAATTTTGTTGGGTTCTACCGGCAAACCACCAGCGACTGGGGCCGCTTGCCAGCGTGGCGCCTAGCCCATCTTTACCTATTGCCGGGGAGCGTACATAGACCAGCGCCGCGGCGATCACGGCAACGATTTCTTCATCGGCAGTCTTTGGTTCCGTTGATCTGACCGGTGGGCTTTGGGCCGGAATGGTTTCAGTCGCCGTCGTTGCTGCTTTGTCTCGAAACAGGCGCTCGAGCAAGATCATCAGCAGGATGAGAATACCCAGGGCCAGAAAAGTTAAGCTAATTCCGACAACACTAAGGATCAAACCTTGCATAATTTGACTGGACACTTGCTTATCTCCACGAATCTACAGGCCGAAGCCGGGTTACATTGGGCTGTTGCCGTGTTTCTTGGGAGGCAGGCTGGCCTGTTTGTTGCGCAATAACTCCAACGCGGCAATCAGACGCGGCCGCGTCTCTGCCGGCACCAGGATGTCGTCAACATAGCCGGCCGCAGCCGAAGTATAGGGTGTTGAAAACTTATCGCGATATTCTTTGACCAGGCGGGCCCGTTCGGCCGCGGCATCTTCCACCCCTTTCAGTTGCTTACTGTACAGAATATTGACCGCGCCTTCAGCCCCCATCACGGCAATCTCGGTGGTAGGCCAGGCGTAGACAAGATCGGCCCGTAGAAACTTGCTGCCCATCACAATGTAGGCGCCTCCGTAGCCTTTCCGCACGTTGACCGTGATCTTGGGTACGGTAGCTTCGGAATAGGCGTAGATGATTTTGGCCCCGTGCCGGATGATGCCGCCATATTCCTGGGTCAGGCCGGGCATGAAGCCGGGTGTATCGGCTAGGGTGATGACCGGGATGTTGAAGGCATCGCAGAAACGGACGAAACGGGCAATCTTGTCAGAAGCGTCGATATCGATGACGCCGGCCAGGGTCATCGGCTGGTTAGCCGACACCCCGACCACCTGACCATGCAAGCGGGCCAAGCCGACAATGGCGTTCTGGGCAAAGTTCTGATGAACTTCAAAAAAGCTGCCGAGATCGAAGATCTTGTTGATGACAGTATGCATATCATAAGCTTCGTTGGGGTCGGTGGGAACAAGCGAGTTCAACTCAGGGTCCATCCGCCAGGGGTCGTCCGTAGGCTGGATTGCCGGAGGCGGTTCGACATTATTGGAGGGCAGATAGGTGAGCAGTGTCCGTACTAAGCTCAGGGTGTTGGCCTCGTCAGCTCCCACAAAGTGAGCCACACCGCTCCTGGAACTGTGGGTCATCGCCCCGCCCAGTGTTTCAAAATCCACCTCTTCACCGGTGACCGTTTTGATGACCTCCGGGCCGGTGATGAACATGTTGCTGGTTTGATTGGCCATAAAGATGAAATCGGTCAGGCCGGGCGAATACACGGCTCCCCCCGCACACGGCCCCAGAATCACGCTGATCTGGGGAATGACCCCGCTGGCCTGGGTGTTGCGCCAGAATACCTCGGCGTAGGCGCCCAGGCTGTAGACCCCTTCCTGGATGCGGGCCCCGCCAGAGTCGTTCAGACCAATAAAGGGCACACCTGCTTCCATAGCCAAATCCATCGCTTTGGCCACTTTCTGGCCCTGCACCTCGCCAAAGGAGCCGCCCAGTAGGGTAAAATCTTGAGCAAAGAGGCAGACCGTGCGCCCGTTGATCTTGCCGAAGCCAGTCACCACGCTATCACCCGGATGCTTGTTCTTGTCCATGCCAAAATCGGTATGGCGATGGGTGATAAAGGGCCCAATTTCTTGAAAAGTGCCTTCGTCGAGGAGTTTGGCAATCCGCTCGCGAGCGGTGAGCTTACCTTTGGCATGTTGGGCTTCAATCCGTTTGGCCCCACCGCCCTGCTTGATGGTTTCCCGCTGTTTTTTTAATTCCTCAATCAAAGCCTGGTGTCCATTGACACCGGCCAATTCATCTTCCGACGCATTTTCATTGTCTGCAATTGGTGTCTTGACCTCTGAGTCCATTCATCGTTCTCCTGGTATAAGATAGTTTTCAGTGATCAGTAATAGAGTTTATTGGAAATAAGAATAGCTCACGGATTTTCACGGACCGCGAAGC
>CAYNLK010000047.1:0-46508 GCA_964398055.1 uncultured Caldilineaceae bacterium | reverse complement strand
TCTTGCCAACAGCGGTGATGGGCTTCGCGTCCGGTGGCAAGGTAGGGTTCCACGCCCCGGGCTTCAAATTCGGTAATATTGTCCGCACTGAAGTAGCCATTGTCCAAAGCCCCGGCCTCGGGTTTGCCCAGCCTGGCGGGGATGGCGTCCAGGGTCGGTACGGCTTCCTGCTTATCGTTGGCATGAGCCGACAGGGTATTGGCCACAATCAGCACGCTCTGCTGCTCCACCGCCACCTGGGTATTGTAATTCAGTTACAGCAAAAGTCGGGCACAAAAATTTTATGGTAAGTTAAGCTGAATTTTTGAATTTGGCTGAACGGGTGGCTGTTTCAACAGCAGCCCGCCATTCAGCCTCAAGTTCTTGCACAACCTTATCCAAATTATGGCAGAAGCGGTGATAATCTTGTCGCTCAGCCAAGATACCTTGGAGTTGTTGGCGTTCTTGCTGGTAAGCGGCTTGATCAACCTGGCGGAGTCGGGTTAACAAATCACTTTTGGACTCGGTTCGATCAATAAAAGCGACATAGGCGCCATAGCGCAAGACAAAACTGTTGACACTCTTGTGACCGGTAATCCGGCGCTGGTTGGTTTTTAAGCGGCCAAAGAAACTTTCCAACTCATTGTTTGTGGCCGGCAGACCGGGTACATCATAACAAACAAATAAACCCCACCACCGATTCCGAAAAGTGGTGATGATATGTTGGGCCATGGTTTGATCGGTTTGATCCAGATCATGGCGCTGATTTAGCTCACCCAAGTAACGATCCACCTTTGTTTCAATGTCCGCACCAGTTGGTTGGCGCGCAGTTGGCTCCTGGGGCGGGCCCAAAAGTCGTTGCAGGTCGATTAACCATTGCCGTTGGCGGGCCAAATGAGCCGCCTGGTCAGCATACCGCCGATGAAGGCTGGCAATTTTGAGCAAACGCTTGAGTAATCGATGCCCCCTTTTTGGTGCGCTCGGCTTAAGGAGGCTTCCAGGACAGTCAGTTGGTTGATGATCTGGAGTCCTCCCAGGTCAAAGGGGGCCAATCCCCGGACTAATAAGGTAAAACGGAGGTGACGAACGTATTTCAAAAGAACCGGCCGATAGGGATCGTGTTCGGGTAAGTTCTTAATCGTTTGACGGGCGTGGTTGAGACGCCCCCGTAAGCTCTTTTTGAGCCGGGTCTTCAGCGCTTGGTCAGCCGCAAAGGTGGGTCGTCCGGCTTCTTTGAGACAATGAAACTGGCAGTTTTGGTGAGGTTGCGTGGGCCAGACTTCGGCCACCGCCAGGCGAATGCTTTCTTGGGCATCACTGATGATCCCTTTGACCGCCAGACCCCACCTTTGGATTGGTTGCAATAGCTCAACGGCAATGGTTCGGTGGTCACCGCTGGTCAATATTTCCGCTCTCAAGGTGATATCTCGTTGAACTTCGCGGACCACGTACAGGGCTGGATTACCTTTTTCTGGCTGCATCCCATCAATCGAGAGGATCAGCCCATCCATTTCCGGCCATTGCTGCTGTAACTGGGCGACTTTGGCCGGTTGACCAGCCCGTAACAGGGCCAGAAAATTCGTCAACAAGTTCAAAATCGGTCGCTCCAAAAAAATCGGTAGACATCCCTTGAGGCTGCGGTGAATTTCAGCAACGGTTCGGTGCAACCAGAACCGTTGATAGCCCACTTCAACAATAACATCCACTCCATAACTGAATCCGGGTAAACTCAACTCTTCGGCTTCGCCGGAATGGTACACCACGGCTGGTTCGGGACAGTCAGGATTGGAACAATGATAGCCAAAGCTAATTACATAAAACTATCCAGTTAGTGTAACCAAATACTTATGCCAAAGTTTGTACCCCCGTTTCAGTTTCCCTTGACAATGGGGACATCGTTTCATTTCAGGCCGGTAATAGCGTTTGGGGAAGTTAGTCTTATCTTTGGCGGTACGCATTGGTTGTACCTCCTAAGCCCACATCTATTGTAATCTGGCTCATAGAGGTCGTAAATTATTTCTGTTGCATCCTTTTCTATCTTGTCATAATATTTTTGTACCCGACTTTTGCTGTCACTGATTCTAAACAATAGAACATTTGAACTAAAAAGTCAATTGCATACAGGTTATTTCTTAGTCAATTGACCAATAGGGTTAGCGACTTACTGAAAAAGAAACAGTCTCAGTGTTTCCGCCCCCTCCCGCGCCTCTCGCTCCAGCGCCGCCGCCCGCTCGATTTCCCCCTGCTTAGCCAAAAAGCGAGCATAACTCAATTGCGCTCGTAGCCGCCCGGCCCGGTAACCGACCTGGTCGAACAAGGCCAGGGCAGTGGAGTACATTTCCTCGGCCGCAGCTACATCGCCCTGGGCGGCGTAAATCTCCGCCAACGTCGCCTGGGCCAGGGCGATGTATTCCTGATTGCCGGCCGCCTGGACCAGCTTGAGGGCGTCGCTGGCCGCGGCCCTGGCCCGCTCCAGTTTGCGCTGTTGCCGGCTGGCCTGGGCCAGCAACCGGTAGATGTCGCTCAGCCGGTAGGCATTGCCAGACCGTTTCAAGGCCAGTTTCAACGCCTGGCTCAACCAGGGCAGGGCCTCGTCAGGACGCCCCTGGTAAAGCCGCAACCGCCCCCGGCCGGTATAAACCGACATCAAGCCGCCCTGGCTGCTGATCTGCTCAAAAAGCTGCTGGGCCGCGTCGAATTGGCGCCAGGCCGCCTCAAACTCACCCCGTTCCCCGGCGATCTGGCCGAGGTGGTGTAAGCAGTAAGCCTGGCCCCAAAGCCAATCCAATTTCTGGCGCAAGGCCAACGCCTCCCGGAAAGCCGCCTCAGCCTCGACCAGTCGCGTTTGCGAAGTGTGGACCAATCCCAACCGGTAGTAGGCGGTCGACAGAGTTAGCTCTTGGCCCGGCGCGGCGGCAGCTTTGACTGCTTTGCGCGCCCAAGCTTCGGCGTCGTTCAGCCGCCCGACCAGCCAGGAGATCATGCTCAAATTGGAGCAGGCCAGCGCCCGCTCCGGCTCAGGCAGGCCGGGTAGTTTGAGCACAGCCGCGGCCTGCTGGTAAGCCGGTTTGTACCGGTCTGATAACCACAGCGTGAACGACCAGCCATTCATGATTTGGGCTTTTAGCTCAACGTCGGCGGCGCTATCGATCAGGGCCAGCGCCCGTTCAAAGGCCTGGGCCGATTTGACCAACTCGCCGCTCTCCCGGTAAAGATTGCCCAGGGCCTTGTAGCCGGCCGGGCTTTCGACCAGGGCCACGGCCCGGTCATAATAAGCAATGGCCGCGCTGATTGCGTTGGCCCCCATGGCCCTGGCTCCGGCCGTTTCCAGATAGCCGGCGGCCTCGGCGATCTGGCCGATCTGCTGGTAATGGTAGGCCACCAGCATTGGGTCGGCCTGTTGCTGCTGCAAGATTTCAGCCGCCCGCCGGTGCAGGTCACGCTGCCGGTTTTCCGGCAAGAGTTGGATCAGGGCCTTGCCCACATCAGCCGGACGGAAGGCATAATGCCGGTCATCAAATTGACGCACCAGGCGCGCCTGCAGCGCCTCAGCCAGCGCCGTTTGAGCCTGCTCGCGCTGCGACTCGCCTCCCAACAGAGCCAGCCAGCTTTCAAAGTAAAAATCCGGGCCGGGTTCCAGCAGAGCAGCCACAGCCAGCAGTTCCCGGCTGGCGTCGCTGAGCTGCTCCAATCGCCGGTTGAAAGAGTCAAAGACCGCCTTGGGCAGAAACGAGTCGGCCGGTTCCGCCAGCCGGCGCGGGGTAACGTAATGCCAAACTCCGGCTTCATCCTGGCAAAGCTGTTGGAGTTCCAGCATTTGCCGGGCGACCTCATCGATTTGGAGCGGGTTGCCGCGGCCGCGCTCGGCCAGCAAATCGACCAGCTCAGCCGGCCACTCTCCACCCATCCACTGGGTCAGGTAGCTCTGTACCGCCTCATTGGATAAGGGCGGCAGGGTCAGCACCGTTTTGGCCGCAGCAAAGGAGTCCGGCCAGGCCGGTGGTTCAGATTTATCACGACAGGCGGCCACCAGTAACAACGGCAACCGGTCCTGTTCCAGCAAAAAATGGAGCAGGGTCAGGCTGGCCTCATCCAGAGTTGTGGCGTTTTCCAGGAACAGAACGCTTGGACCAAGTTCGGTCAAGATCGCCAGCACGGTACCCAGAAATTGCCAATGGGTTTGGAAAGGATTGGCGCTAACGCTTTCGGTCACTTTATAGCCCAACGATTGCCACAATCCGACCGGCTCGGGTTGAGCCTCGCCGGCCGGGGCCTCCGGCAAGTTGAGCAACCGGGCCAGGCTGGGGATATGATCGAGCAACTGCTCGAGTTGAAGGTTGCCGACGCTCGCTTTGACCAGCCCTTTGTTGAAAATGGCGGCCAATATTTCGGCAAAGGGGGCGTAAGGCACGCCGGTTTCGCCGCCCCGACCCACCAACGCCGCCCAACCCCGATCAACAACCTGACCTCCCAGAAATTCCGTGACCAACCGGCTTTTGCCCAAACCGGCCTCGCCCTGCACCACCACCAGGTGCGGCCGGGCGGCCTGGCGAGTCGCACTCCAGATGGCCTCCAGTTGCTTGAGCTCGTCAACGCGGTTGACGAACGGCCGGGCCTGGGGGTCAAGCAGTTGCAGTTGAGGCTGGCTGAATTTCTGGCGAGCCTGCAATGAGGTCAGGATATCCAGCAACACCCCGGCCGAGGGGTAACGGTTGCTGGCCTGTTTAGCCAGCAAACGCATGACCACCTGTTCAAATGCCAGGGGAATTTCCGGGGCAACCTCTCTGAGCGGATAAGGTTCCCGCTCCAGGTGAGCTTGATACCATTCCATCGCCGTAGAGCCATCAAAAGGCAGCGCGCCGCCGCTGGCCAGCTCATATAACATCACCCCTAACGAATACAGGTCGGCCCGGCCATCTACCGGAATGCCCTCAATTTGTTCCGGTGAGATATACGCCGGCGTGCCGACAATATAATCGCTGCCCTCGGCCAGTCGCGATATCAGCCCGGCTACTCCAAAATCGGTCAGCTTGACCCCCTCGCTCTGGACGATGACATTTTCCGGTTTGATATCCCGGTGGACCACGCCCTTTTGGTGGGCATATTGCAGCGCTCGGGCCGCGCCCAGGCCGATATCCAACACAAAATCGAACGGCAGTGGGCGGGCCCACTCGGCGATGAGTTTTGAAAGGGAGGCGCCCGGCACATACTCCATCACCAGGTAATATCTATTCTCCGGCTCGTCAAAGACCGCATCATAGATTTGGGTGATATTGGGGTGATTCAAACTGGCCAGGAGCTGCGCTTCGGTGATAAATAACTCTTTGTAGATGGTTTCCTGGGTAATATTCAGGTATTTTATGGCGACCGGGCGGTTCAACAAGGTGTCGGTGGCCAGCCAAACCGTACCCATCGCCCCGGCGCCCAGCTTTTTTTGGAGCTGATATCTGGCCGAAGGTGAGTTAGCCATAGGTCAGGGTCCTTTCGAGGTTTTATCGTTACAAAAGCGGTGATTAGGAGATTAGAGATTAAGAGATTTCTCTCTAATCGCCTAATCTCCAATCTCCCAAAAAGTGCAAGATTGTTTCGGCCTGATTTCCGAGCATTTACCCGGAGATTGTCTTTTATTATCCCACATTGTAAAATAAGGTCAAGTGCAAGTTTAAGAGGCAACTCTTTACAAATTACAAATTGCAAATTATGATTTGCCATTTGCTATTTGCCATTTGCTATTTGCTATTTTCAGATTTTCAACAGGTCCAGCCTATGCTCACGCCCCACCAAGCCCTCCAACAATATTTCCATTTCGACCAGTTCCGCCCTGGCCAGGCAGAGACAATTCAGCGCGCCCTCAACGGCCAACCGACCCTGCTGGTCATGCCGACCGGCTCCGGCAAGTCGCTGACCTACCAGCTACCGGCGCTGCTCTTACCCGGCCTGACCCTGGTCATCTCGCCCCTGATTGCCCTGATGCAGGATCAGGTCGACCGGCTGGTGCAGGCGGGGCTGCCGGCCACCTTCCTCAACAGCAGCCTACCCACCGCCGAAATCAACCGGCGACTGCGGGCGGTGCGCGAGGGCCAGGTTAAACTGCTTTACATTGCCCCGGAGCGGCTGCGCCAGCGGGAATTCACCCGAATCCTGGCTAACCTCAAGGTCAGCCTGCTGGCCGTGGACGAGGCCCACTGCATTTCCCAATGGGGCCACGATTTCCGGCCCGACTACCTCCAGATCGGCTCCACCTGGCAGGCGATGGGCCAACCGACCCTGTTGGCGACCACTGCCACGGCCACGCCGACCGTGCAACAAGATATCGTCCGGCTGCTGGGGGTCCAATCGGCCCAAACCATCGTTACCGGCTTCAACCGGCCCAACCTGACCTTCCGGGTGACCACCACGCCCGACGCCCGGGCCAGGCTACAGGCGCTGCGGGCGCTGCTGGCCCAGGTGAACGGTAGCGTGATCGTTTACACCGCCACCCGCCGCAACACCGACGAAGTAGCCGATTTTGTACGCACGGCCGCCGGCCTGCCGGTGGGCGCGTATCACGCCGGCCTCGATCGAGACACTCGCCACCGGGTGCAAACCGATTTTATGGCCGAGCGGCTCAAGGTCATTGTCGCCACCAATGCCTTTGGCATGGGCGTCGACAAGGCGGACGTGCGGGCGGTCATCCACTACAATCTCCCGGCCACGGTCGAGGCTTACTACCAGGAGGCCGGTCGAGCCGGGCGCGACGGCCAGCCGGCCGAATGTGTGCTGCTCTTTGCCCCGGATGACCGGCGCTTGCAAGAGTGGCTCATCAACAGCGATACGCCCACCTACCAGGAGCTGAGCCAGGTGCACCACCGGCTGGCCCAGGCGGCCAACGACGGTGAAATCTACTTTGCCCAGCGGGAACTGGCCGAATTGACCGGCCTCCATCCCGTCACCCTACGGGTCACCTTGAGTGAACTGGAACAGGCCGGCGCCCTGTTTCATTTGGGCGACCAGAGCGGCTATAGCCATTGGAAAGTGCTGCCCCTGGCCCAAACGGCCCTGCAAGAGCGGGCCGCGGCCATCCAACGCCGGGCCCAAATCCGGCTCGACCTGCTGGCCAGGATGCTGGCTTACGCCAACCTGACCAGTTGCCGCCGCGCCTTTCTGCTCAACTACTTTGGCGACGCCAGCCCGCCGGAATCACCGCGCTGCTGCGACAACCACAGCCAGGCCCGCCTGGAGGATTTGCCCAGGGCGGTTACGCCCCAGGAGTGGTTTCCCCTGATCGTGCTCGATACGGTGCGCAGCTTTCAACAGCGCCCCCTGGGACGCAAACGGCTGGCCCAAATACTCACCGGCTCCCGGGCCAAAGGGATGGAGGAATTTGGTTATGACCGTCACCGCTTTTACGGCAAACTCAGCGCCCTGAGCCAGCCCCAGGTCACCGGTCTGATCGACGCCCTCATTTCAGCCCGGTATTTACGTCTGACCGGAGGGGAGCTGCCGGTGGTAAGCCTTACCCCGGCCGGCCAACAGGCCTTGGAGGCTCGCGCTGCCTTGCCGGTTCACATTACCGGGTTGGAGCTGCCTGTCCGGCCGGGCAGCCAGCCCAAGCCAGGCGAGACCGTGAGCCAAACCCTGGCCCTGTTCAACCAGGGTCTCAGTCCGGCCCAAATCGCCGCCGAGCGAAAGCTGACCGAAGAGACCATTTACACCCACCTGGCCCGCCTCATCGCCGACGGGCAAGTTCAGTTGCACCGGGTCATCTCGCCCGAAATCGAGACGCAGGTTCTGGAGGCAGCAAAAATCGTAGGTGGTTCCGATCACCTCGGTCCGCTCAAAACCATCCTGCCAGATGTAATCAGTTATGGCCAGATCAGATGCGTCCTGGCAGCCCAACGGTCGGGTCAAAGCCAGGCCGAAACGCCGCCGCCCCCAACTATCACTGAGCCAACCAAACCGGGCTTCACCGCGGCCCAGCCGCTCACCCCAACCGAAGTTATTGTGGCTGTAGTTACCGATTTGGAGGGGTTACTCACGGTTGACGGGCTGGCCCAATTGCTGACTGCCGCCCCCGACGAGATCGTCTCATTCAGCGACCAGCCCCATTTTGCCGTCTTCCACGGTCTTGTCGGCGCCGCGGAGATGCGGCGGCACATCCAACAAGCTCTTGACACGGGCCGGTTGGCATTGAGTCGTCACCAACGGCTGGTGTTGCCGGAGTAGTTTGGCCTCAATTTGACATTAGGGGGAGTCCATTATATTGTCTTTGGGGGGAAGAATGGGGCAGACGGACAGACTAACCTGTTCCAAACAGCCCGCCGGAGCCTTTGACCGGCTCCTTTTCCTCGTAACCATCACGGGGGCAGCGCCAGATAATGTAAAGGGTAAAAGTATCTTCTTTATCCCGCTCGGCGCCGATTTCTTTGAGGGGGCCGTCACAGATGGGGCAGCGGTGACCGATCAGGCCGTGAGCGCCCAACACAGCCGCCACTAGCGCCACAAAGAGATAAATCAACTGGAAGTTGACGAAAAAAATAAAAAATCCGGCTGCCAGGACAAGACCGATCAGCAGCCAGGGCTTGCTTAGCAACTCTCGCACGTCGTAAAAAAAATGTCCCGGCCGGATCATTTTGCAGCACCGTAAAAAGTCAGGCAGTGATAACTCATAGGTAACGACTACTACCCACGCTCTTCGCTATACGCTCGACGCTTCACGCATCACGTTTCACTCGTGAGTATATCACACCGCTCGACCCTGTCAACAATAAAACGAGGTGACCAGATTGATCAAGAACGACATCGTTGAACTCCTCACCAAAGCCGTTAAAAAAGCTCAGAGAAAAGGCGACCTGCCCAAATTCGACGTGCCCGAGATTGCCCTAGAGCGGCCCAAAGAACCCGGCCACGGCGACTTTGCCACTCCGGCCGCTCTGGGTATGGCCCGCTTCGCCCGGATGGCTCCGGTCAAAATCGCCGAGCAGATTGTCAAACGGCTGGACAAGGTTGACTACATCGGCGAGGTCTATGTGGCCCAGCCCGGCTATATCAACATCCGGCTGTCGGAAACGTGGCTGGCCCGGCAGGTCGAAACGATTCTGGCCGAGGGGGACAATTTTGGCCGCCTTACCCCCCCTCAAGGGGGAGGTGGTAAGGTCCAGGTCGAGTTCATCAGCGCCAACCCCACCGGCCCGTTGACCGTTGGCTCCGGGCGCAATGCTGTGCTGGGCGACACCCTGGCCAGGGTATTGGACGCGGCCGGCTATACGGTGCAGCGGGAATATTACGTCAACGATGTGGGCACGCAGGTCGATAACCTGGGTCAAGCGATGTACGCCCGCTATGCCCAGGCGCTCGGCCAGCCTGAGCCGGACCCGGTGGAGTACCAGGGCTACTACCTGATCGAGATGGCTCAGGCCGTGGTCAAAGAGTATGGCGACAAATTTCTGCACGTTGACCGGGCCGAGGCGCTGGCTTTTATGCGCCAGGAGGCGCTCAAGCGGATTATCGCCAGTTTGAAAGAGGATACCGCCCTGATCGGCGTCTACTTTGACAACTGGTTTTCGGAGCAAAGCCTGTACGACGATGGCACCTACGGCCTGGCCTTCAACAAGCTCAGCGCCAAAAATATGCTGGTAGAGCGAGACGGGGCCGTCTGGTTGAAAAGCGAGGATGAAACCGATAAGGAAAATGTGATTGTTCGTTCCGATGGCCGGCCGACTTATTTTGCCTCCGATATTGCCTATGTTTGGGATAAACTGGCCCGGCGGAACTTCGATTGGGCCATCTACGTATGGGGCGCCGACCATCACGGCCACGTGCAACGGGTCAAAAATGCGGCCAAAGCTCTGGGGCTGGACCCGGACAAAGTGACTATCATCCTGTACCAGTTGGTTACCATTACCCGCGACGGGGTGCCGGTGCGCCAGAGCAAACGAACCGGCGACTTCATTACGGCGCGGGAGGTGGTGGAGGAGATCGGCGCCGATGCCTTCCGCTTTATGCTGCTGACTCGCTCGGCCGATAGCCAGATGGAGCTGGACTTGGCTCTGGCCGCCAGGCAGAGCAGTGAGAACCCGGTCTATTACGTCCAGTACGGCCACGCCCGCATTGCCAGTATCTTCCGCAAAGCAGAACAGGAAGGGGCCTCGATGGCCGGCGGCAACGTATTACTACTCACCCACCCCTCGGAGTTGGCCTTGATCCGGCAGATGCTGCGGTTACCGGAGATCGTCGCCCTGGCTGCCGAGACTCTGGGACCTCACCCGCTGACCCATTATGCCCAGGAGCTGGCCACGGCCTTTCACGCCTTCTATCGCGACTGCCGGGTGGTCAGCGACGACCCGACCCTGACCGCTGCCCGGCTCAAACTGGTCAGGGCGGCTCAACTGACCCTGGCCAATACCTTGCGGCTGATGGGCATGAGCGCGCCGGAACAGATGTAATCGATTTGTGATGTGGGATGGAGATTGGGGATTGGAAATTGGAGATTGGAGATTGGAGATTGGAGATTCGCAATTTGCTGTCTGCTATTTGCCCGATAAGGCGGGATTGACATAGTGAGCAAGGGGGTAAAACTATGGCTAAATACATTGGTATTTTAACGGCGGGGGGTGATAGTCCGGGGTTAAATGCGGCTATTCGAGCCATCAGCAAAACGGCCATCGGTGAGTTTGGGATGCAGGTGGTCGGTTTTCGGGACGGTTTCCGGGGTTTGATGGAGAACCGCACCGTCCGGTTGGAAGGGACGGCCTTGTCGGGTATGCTCACCCTGGGCGGCACTATTTTGGGGACGAGTCGAGACAAACCCCACCGGATGCCGCTGGGCGGTCGGGAACTGGATATGACCGAGGTGATGGTGGAAAATTATAACGCCCACCACCTGGACGCGTTGGTTTGCCTGGGCGGCGGGGGGACGCAAAAGAACGCCTACCGGCTGGCCCAAAAGGGACTCAACATCATCACCCTGCCCAAAACCATTGACAACGATGTGGCTATGACGGATGTCTCCTTTGGCTTTGACACGGCCCTGGGCATCGCCACCGAAGCGATTGATCGCCTGCACAGCACCGCTCACAGCCACCACCGCATTATCGTGGTCGAGATTATGGGGCACAATGTTGGCTGGCTGGCGTTGGGGGCCGGTATAGCCGGGGGGGCGGATGTCATCCTGATCCCGGAAATTCCTTATGATATTGAGAAAGTGGCCGAGGCGATCCGCCGCCGCCAACACGGCGGCAAGAATTTTAGCATTGTGGCCGTGTCGGAAGGGGCGATGGCGCGGCAAGAGGCGGCGGCCTATCGAGCGGCCCTGGCTAAAAAGGAGAAGGCTAAAGCCAAACAGGATGACGAAGCCCGTAAAAAGATTGGGGCGGAGCTGGCTGCGCTTGAGGCGCACCGCCTCGGCAGTACCCAACGGCTTTCTCACCAGCTTGAGGCATTGACCGGCCTGGAGACCCGTCTGACTATTCTGGGCCACGTGCAGCGGGGCGGCACCCCCTCGGCCGTAGACCGCCTGTTGGCTACCCGGCTGGGTACGGCCTGCGCCGCCTTAATCAATGACGGCATTTATCAGGTGATGGTGGCCGTGCGGGGAGAGGGCACCGAGCCGGTGCCGCTGGAGAAAGTGGTCGGCCAGCGCAAAACCGTGCCGCTGGACCATCCCTGGCTTGAAACTGCCCGCCGTGTTGGTACAAGTTTGGGGGACTGATGAGCAAAGACAGCCGGGTTAGTGGGAAGCCATTGGCCGGGCGCACGGCGAATTTTTTGGCGACATCCGGCCGGCGACGACGATGGTGGAGGTTCGCCGGCTGATCTCGCCGGATATGCTGGTCGAGATCGAGGCGGAGGCGATCCTTATTGTTTGACCTCTACCAGCGCCCGGTTGACTGTTTGGGCTAAATTCCGCAAAGTGATCGGCTTTTGAAACCAGTCCACTATACCTTGCTCCAATAACCTGGCTTCCTCTTGATCCAGGGGATAACCGCTCATCAGCACCACTTTAATCGCTGGATTTTGCGCCTTGAGGCTATTCAATAAGGCCAGGCCGTCCATATCGGGCATAACCATATCTGACAGGACCAGGGCGATGTCAGCCTGGTGCTCGGTATAAACGGCCAGGGCTTGCCGCCCGTTCCCGGCAGTCAGGACCTGATACCCCAAGTATTGCAGCATAGCCTGACCTGTTTTCAAGACAGCCAGATCATCCTCTACCAGCAAAACTGTCTCACCCCGGCCTGACCGGATTGGGTTTGTTTCCTGAGGCTGGTAAAGATGTGGTCCCGGCGGCAACGGGGGCAAGTAAACGCTGAAGGTAGTCCCCCGGCCGACCTGGCTCTCTACCGTTATATGTCCGGCGTGCTGTTGGACAATTCCCAGTACCTGGGCCAGACCCAAACCCGTCCCGGCGCCAACTTCTTTGGTGGTGAAAAAAGGCTCAAAGATATGGGGTAAGACCTCCGGCGGGACGCCGCTGCCGCTGTCGGTGATGGTAACACCGATCCATTCGCCCGTAATAGCCTGGTTGCAGTCGATACACTTCACCGTTCCGGACACGAATGGCCGTGACAAACGAATTCTCAACTTTCCCCCGGCCGGCATAGCGTCTCTGGCATTGAGGACCAGGTTGGTGAGCATTTGTTGAAACTGAGCCGGATCGGCTTCAACCAGATAGACCCCCGGTTCGATCTCCAGGTTCAGTTGAATATTTTCCGGGATGGTCCGACCCAGAAATTTGACGACTTCTTTGACAAAGGGGGTCAGCTCAAGCGGCTGCGGCCGGCGGATCGATTTACGGGTGAAATCCAAAATCTGGCGGACCAGGTGGGCCGCCCGCTGCCCTGAGGTAACGATGTGGCTCAGGTCTGCTCGAATGAACGGTGGCGTATCGGGCGACATCTGCAATAATTCGGCAAAACCCAGAATACTGGTCAGGATATTGTTGAAGTCGTGGGCAATACCGGTGGCCAGTTGTCCCACCGCGGCCAGCCGTTCCTGTTGCACGATTTTTTCCTGGGTTTCTTTGAGTTCCTGCAACGCTTTTTCCAGGCGACGATTGCTCTCCAGCAGCGATTCCTCCATCTGTTTGCGTTCGGTGATGTCGCGACCGATGCCTACAATGCCGGTAATCCGTCCCTCATTGTCCCGCAGCGGCAGTTTAGACGTCAGCAACCAGTAGCTTTGACCGGCGCTATTTACCAGCAGCTCTTCACGATTGAGGATAGCCTGCCCACTTTGCAAAACTGCCTGGTCGTCGGCGCAGAAATGGGCGGCTACTTCCGGCGGGAACAATTCCCAGTCAGTTTTACCCAGAACCTCGGCTTCTGATTTGCCAATGTTGGCCAGGTCGGCCCGGTTGACCAGAATCTTACGCATAGCGGGATCTTTGACATAAATGGCGTCGGGTAGATTGTCGATCACGGTCCGCAACAAGATACGTTCTTGAGCCAGCCCTTCTTCGGCCCGCTTGCGCTCGGTTAGTTCAGCCTGGGCTGTCTCATACAGCCGGGCATTGTGGATAGCCAGCGCGGCTTGCTGGGCAAACAGACTCACCAATTGAACCTCTTGCTCACTGAACCGGCCTGGCCGGGCGTCGTCGGTAACGTTGATCACGCCAATGACACAATTCCCAATCTTGAGCGGTACCCCCAGCACCCGTCGAAATGGAGTATCGATGAAGACTTTGGCCTGCCCCTCCCATTGAAGATAATCCTCCACTGTCATCGCTTCGCCGGTTTGGGCGATCCGGCCCGAAAGCCCTTCGCCCAGGCGCAGGATTGTGCCGGTATAGTCGCGAGGCAGGTTGTGGCTGACCACCAGTTCGAGCGTTTCGCCACCCGGTTGCATCAGATACAATCCGCCCATGCGCGCCCCCACCAGCCTGGCGGCCCGCTCGACGATAGCCGGCAGCAGCATCGAAACCTCGCGTTGGGCATTGATTTCCAATGAAGTCTCGTACAGGGCCATCAACTCTTGAGCGCGACGCGCCAGTGTTTCTGAGGCGCGCTCGCGGTCAGTTATATCTCGCACGTAGGCGATGACTCTTGGCTGTCCCTCCATCGTGACAAGCCGGGTTCTGACTTCGGCGGGAAAGACGTGCCCGTTTTTTGTTTTGTTGGCAGTTTTGGTAAAGATACCCTCGCCGGCCAGATGTTGGCTAACGACATCGGGCAGAGTGGTAATCAGCTCGGCCGGAAGCAGGTCGGTTACGGTTAGTTGGAGGAATTCCGGTTTGGTGTAACCAAACATGGCGCAGGCCGCCGGGTTGCAATCGAGCACCTGCCCGGCCAATGTCTCCAGAAAGATGGCGTCGGGAGAGGTTTCGAATATAGTCCTGTACTTTAGCTCGCTTTTGCGCAGGGCCTCTTCAACTCGCCGGCGCATGAGAATGTTTCTGGTCAATAAGATCACCAGACTGAGTAGAAAAATAAAGGTGATCGTCACACTCCAGATCAGAAGCTCGTTGGGGAGTTGGCCTGGTTGAGCCGGTGGGGAGAAGGCGGCAACAGGCCGGACGAGAGTCAAGCTCAGCCAGAAGCCCAATCCCAGGCTCGACCCCCATAATCGTCCGGGCAAGCAGCGATTTCTGAATATCACAAACATCTAGACTGACCTCCAAAGGGGCTGCCGGTAGGCCGGGGGGCTTGAGGAGGGCGCCTCGCAGTTCCTCCCCCGTACAAACGGCGCAAGTGTACTATTGGCCACTCAGAGCAGGAATATTTTAATCTATTCCAGAGGAGGAAGGCAAGAGGCTGTTGTTTCCCTCAAAAGGGAGCAGAGGGCCTGAGAGGAGAATTTATCGCTTGCCGCCATATGACCATGATTAAAAGAGCAAGCCTGTCACTCCAAGCGACAGGCTTTTAGCCGGTTCACTCATTCTTGAGCCAGGGGTCCAGGGCATCGCGCAGGCCATCGCCAATGAGATAGATCGAGAGGGTGGTCAGAAAGATGAAGATACCGGGCGTAATGACCAACCAGGGCGCTTTGGCAAAGCTACCCAGCGAACCGCTCATCATGTTGCCCCAACTGGCCAGCGGCGGGCCAATCCCAACCCCCAGGAAACTCAGGCCGGCTTCGGCAATGATGGCGCTGGCGATATCGAAAATAGCCACCACGATGATGATCGAGGAGACATTGGGCAACATATGGCGGAACATAATCCGCCAGATCGACGCGCCGGTAGCCCGGCTGGCTACCACGTACTCCCGCTCGCGGATAGAGAAAAGCTGGCCCCGCAACAAGCGTGACACCCCCATCCAACCAAAAATGCCCAGCAAGAAAGACAAACCTTCCGGTGACCGGAAGACAGGAAAGGTGCCGGCCAGAATAATCAACAGGAACAGGAGGGGAATACTCCCCAGGGTCATGATGATGGCGTTGATAATGTCATCAACCCAGGTGGCGGCATAATAGCCGCTCAGTAACCCCAAAATCACGCCAAGAGTTACCGACAGGGTGGCTACCATCGCTCCAATGCGGAGCGAGATCCGGCCACCATAAAGACCCCGGGTCAATACATCGCGGCCGGCATCATCGGTGCCCAGCCAATGACATTCCCCCGGACCCGCGCCAAAACAGAGGCGCAGACCAGCGGCAGATTCGGTGAAGATGGTCGACCAGAGCGACCAGTTACAGCCTTTATCACTCTGGCAACTTCGGGAAAATTCCTGGAATTTGGGCCAGGCTGCCGCGGCCCAGGTGGGCGGGGCGTTACGATTGCGCAGGTTCGTTTTGGTCGGGTCAAAACCCAGGATATTGGCGCTAATCCAGGGGGCGGCCAGCGTAATCGTAACCATAAAGAGGCCCAGCAAAATGGCCGCCATCGTAATTTTATCCCGCAGTAGCTTGGCCCTGACCGCGCCCCAGTAGGTTTGCTCTTTGACTTCCTGCGGAGCTTGACTAATTTGTCGAGGTAAGGTTAACATGGTTTCAGCCATAGTTCTTCAAATTCTGATTTTGAACTTCACCTCGCCGTGTCGTATTTCACGCGTGGATCAACAATGCTGTAAAGGATGTCAACCATCAATAACCCTAGCACTCCCAGAAAGGAGCCGATCACAAAAAGCGCCATCATCACCGGATAGTCTCGAGCATTGACCGCCGTAATGAACAACCGGCCCATACCGGGCCAGGAAAAGACAGTTTCAAACAACACCGAGCCGGACAAAATCAGCAGAAAAATACCGCTCAGCCCGGTAACAAAAGGCAATATGGCATTCCGCAGAACGTGACGATAAATGACGACCCGGTTGGACAGGCCCTTGGCCCGGGCTGTTCTGACATAATCCTGGTTGAGCACTTCCAGCATCTCAAAACGCAGGATGCGGGAGAAGCCAATCCAGCCGCCAATAGCCGCCACCGTGGCCGGTAGAATCAGGTGGTGGAGTCGATCCAGGAGTGAGCCATCGCCAATGGTTTGCATCCCGCCGAGGGGCACCACCCCCAGGTAGCCGCCCAAAATAATGAGCAGCAACAGCCCCAGCCACCAATGGGGTACGGTATTCAGCAGTACGGTCGAAACGCGAATGATGTGGTCGGGCATCTTGCCGCGTTTGAGGGCGGCATAAATACCCAGGGGAATACCGCCCAAAACGCTGATGATCAAACTGGTTGCGCCTAGCAAGAAGGTGGCCGGGATGCGTTCGGCAATCACCTCGATGGTTGAGCGCCCTTTGAAGAAAAAGGAGCGGCCAAAATCAAGGCGAATAATGCCTCGCCCACACCGGTCAGGGTCGCTCAGGCAGCGGCCGCTGCGCCAGGTTGGATTTGCCGGCATCCAGTCCTCCCCGGCCAGCCAGGCCAGATACTGGACCGGGACAGAGCGGTCCAGACCATAGATGCGGACCAAACGATTGGCGTCGGCGCTGGTGGAGCTGGGATCGTCATCAAGAAATTGCAGCGGGCCACCCGGGGCCAGTTGGTAAATGGTGAAACCGATGATGGTCGACAACAAGATCAAAAAGATTGACTGAATGCTACGCCGAACAATATAGCGGGTCATAATTGTGACTGTATTTTTACAAGCTCATTCCCCACGTTCAGCGTGGGAACGAGGGGTTGATGGTCAATCTCGTTCCCAAACTGAGTTTGGGAACGAGATAAATGAAAATAATTATGGGGTTTCCTCAATGTACCAGTCTTCCTGGTTCCAGCCAATCCCCAGGGCGGTAGGTTCGATACCCTTGATGCGATTATTCTGGCCACTCCAGGATTTGTTGTAGAACAAGAAGACATAGGGGGAGTCTTCGGCGATGATGCGCTGAATTTCGCCATACTTTTCCTGGCGGAATTCTTCGTCATAGGTTTTGCCGGCTTCTTCAAAAATGGCTTCGACTTCCTTGTTAACGTAGGCCACCGAATTTAGTTGGGGGATGTTTTGTTCAGACCAGATGGTATACATAATGTGTGGCTCAATCGTCGCCCGCCAGCCGCTGACAAACATATCCCAATTCGGTTCGGCCGCGTCGGTTGCTTCCAAGAAACTGGCCCACTCCAGCCCCTGCACCTGAACGTCAATGCCAACGTCGCTCAAGAAATCTTGCACCGTCACCGCAATCAATTCGCGGGTCTGGTTGGTGTTAGGGCCAAAGATCAACCTAAGTTTTAACTGTTTTCCATCCTGGTCGACCAATTTGCCATCCTGAAGGGTGTAACCGGCCTGGGCAAACTCTTCCAGAGCCTTATCCGGGTCATAGTCGTAGCAGGGCACATCCGGATTATAGACCCAGGAGGTTTCGGGGTAGATGGAGCAGATTCGTTTAGCCTGGCCGAGCATGACCTCATCGGTGATCAACTGCTTGTCGATGGCGTAGTTGATCCCGCGCCGCACGTGGACATCGTGAGTGGGAAAGCCTGCCCGCATATTCAGGCCGATATAGCTCCAGGAAGCTGCAGCGGGCCACCACTCGTAAACGGTAATGTTGTTGAGTTGACGGGCCTCTTCCAGATTCTCCGGGGTGATCGGGCCGGTATCGGTGTTACCGCTCTTCATCTTCTGATAAGCAATATCCTGGTCGGGCACAATTTCCATGGTGTAACGGTCGATATTCGGCCGGCCGTGATACCAATAGTTATCGTTAGCCTCAAAGATAACGTATTGGTCTCGCCTCCACTCTTTCAGTTTGTAAGGGCCGGAAACCACGCTGGGACTGTTGATTTCGGGATTCTTTTGCGGGTCGCTCCAATCCAGCTTCTCCCAGATATGCTTGGGCAGGGGGGTAATTAAGCCGGACATCTGGCCCAGAGCGGGCGCATAGACTTCTTTGATTTTTATTTGCAGGGTGTCATCGTCCAGGGCCTCATAGGCGGAGATAAAATCAAGCTGCGACAGGTAGGGAAACTCGTTTTCCGGTTTGATGACCTGGTCATAGGTCCATTGAAAGTCGTGGGCGGTAATCGGCTGGCCGTCGCTCCACAGCATACCTTGCCGCAGGTTAAAGGTAAAGGTCAGGCCGTCTTCAGAGATGGTATAACTTTCGGCCATGTTAGGGATGTATTCCAGGGTTTTCTCGTCCAAACGGAGCAGTCCCCCGGTGTAAACCATGTTCTGATAGCCGCTGGAGGCGGTATCAGTGGTTTGGTAAGGGTGAAAACTGACCGCGTCGGAGGTAGTCACATCCCGGTACTCGCCGCCGTAGTTGGTGCGGGGGCTGGTCACCTCTTCATCGCTAACAATAGTGACGCCGGCCTGCAGTTCGGTCGCTTTGGCCGCCTTTGACTCGTCGACCAGGGAGGCGTCGACCTGCGGCGCTTCGGTTGGCGCAGCTTCTGCTGCAGCAGGGGCCTGGGTAGAGGCTGGTTCGGCTGCGACTTCGGCCGCAGTTGGCTGAGCTTCTTTTTGAGAAACGTCGGCCTGGGGAGCCGGTAGTTGGGCCGGCGCGGCTCTGCCGCAGGCAGACACAGTCAAAGCGGTCACCAGGATGAGCAATAGGGGCAGAAGTAGTTTGGGGTAGAACGTTCTGTTCATTAAATTTCTGTCTCCTCCTCACAAAACAAAAGGTTTAAATTTTTCAGCGTCAATTAGCTTTGTCCATTGCCGTTACCATCGCCGTCGTCATTCCCATCCCCATTCTCATTCTCATCACCGTTGCCGTTGTCCTCTTGCTCACCGTTGTCGCTACCATTTTCTCCATTTTGCTGTTCGTCGGCCGGCGGCTCTTCCGTTTCGGTGTCATCAGCTCGCCCGTCTGTGCCGAAGGGCTTGTAATCATTCTTGCTGGGCAAATCAAGCGGTTTCTTGGTAAACCAATGGATTGTATTGTTAATCAGTTGAGCCTGTTCTTCAGGCGGCAGCAGATAAACCGGAAAGGCATAGTAGGCAATCTTCGAGCGGTTGTCTTCGTAAGCAATTACTGCGGCGGCGCCGGCCTGCTTGCTGTTGGGGCCGCGCTGGAAGATAACTCGAGAGTCGACTGTGTGGCGGACCACATCCGGTTCCAACAATTCACCGGAAGGCGGGGCAAGCAGGGTGATGATGGCGTCTTCGGCAAAGTCTTTGGCGATGGGATGGTCCGGCAGCACCAGTTCCAGGTCCTTTTGTTCGGCAAAGTCCAGGTAATCGGCGTGGACCACTTTCTTGAGAAAGTCGGTGTGATCCCAATCAAAGGCAATCGAAGCCCCCGACAGAATCAGATTGCCGCCCAACTCGATGTATTTGGTTAACAAGGCAACATCGGCAACGGCGATACTGTCATCCCAAAAATCGCCGGTTGTCCAGATGATGGCGTCGTATTCCAACAGCTCGTCTATGTCGGGTGAACCCTGCTCAGAGATCACCCAGCTATCGAGCTTGTAGGTGCTGCTCAAAACATTGTTGTATTCAACCAAACTGGTCCGGCCATCGGCTCGCTTCCGGCCGGTGTCGGCGGAGACGATTAGAATTTTGTCGATCCGGCTACTGCGCAGGCTGGGGCCTAATTTGCCGCCAGGCTCCTGGGTTTGACAGACCGCCAGACTGGCGTTGATAATACATTGGGCCAGCTCATCATCAAACAGCAGCTTAAAGGCGTCGGCGTTGGTCTCCGGACTATCAGACAGCATGATCAGGACATTGCGTCCGGCCTCCTGCTGGAGTGAAAAGAGGGTCGCGCCGCCCCGCTCCAGGTCGCCGATCCCTTCAACTTGAATACGACCGTCAATGAAACGGGCTTCGGGGCCTGATGGTTCTTCGCTAACCAGGGTAACAAGAGTATGTTTCTCTTCGATTTCTGCTTCAGTTTCTTCAGCATTAGCCTGGTTAGATTTAGCTTCGTCATCAGGCCCCAGAATGGCAATTTGAGCCTGGGCCAGGTACTCATCAACCAGGCGAGTTTCATCAAAACGACCAATGTAGATGACATCATGCTCCTGGCCGATTTTATCGGTAAAGGCAACTTTTCGCCCAAGCTGTTCCAGATTTTCTTTTAGTTTCACGGCGTCGCCAAACTGGCTATTGAAGACCAGGCTGTTGTCAAAAACAATATCAATATTGGGACTGAGAAAATAGGGGAAGTCGGCCAGCTCATAGGTCCGTTTGCCGCCGGTCAGGAAGTCGGCAATGTTATTAATCAGAACGCCGTTCTTTTCGACGGCGCTATAAGGCTCGGTAAAGAAGGTCAGGTCGCCCAGCCCCAGCACCTGATCGTCGGTAGTCAGGGCCGCCGCGGCCAAGATTCGACCGCCCTCGCTGACGGAAGAGAAAGTGGTTTCATCACCCAGGATAATTTCGTAGCCGGGCGCATTGACCGAACCACTGGAGTAGAAGATGATCTTGTCGCCGTCAGACAGCCCGGCCGTAACCGGGCTATCAGTGAAGTTGGTGTAGATCACATTGCGGTAGTTGTTATCATTGTTTTCCAGGCTGTAGAGATAATCGTTGACAAAGATGAGCTTGAAAGAACCGGCAATACTATTGAGGGCATCCACCGCAATCGTCCGGGTCGGATCGCCGATAATCAGCACCCGCCCCCCCTTTTCAACAAATTGCTCGATGGCAGTCACTTCGTCCGGGGAATAGGCGGCCCGGGGCAGCGGCAAAATTAAGCCGTCGGCATAGCGCAATTTGTCCACCAATGGATTTTCGTCATCTTTGGTGGCCGCCGGCACCAGCTCGTAACTGTAACCCCGCCCTGCGATTCTGGCGAAGAGCACATTCAGCTCCTCAACGAATAGGGCATTGTCGTGGGCAAGATCTACCAGCACCACCCCCCGGCTGACAGCCGGATTATCAACTGTTTCCAACCGGGAGGTAGTTGCGGCAACCTTAATGTCAGCCGCCGGCAACGGCCGGTCCGGTGGAACATAGGCGGCGGCCCCATTGCCGTTGTAATACCAGAACCGGGCGCCCACTATCCCGGCAATGACGACGACTACGGTGATCAGGAGAATCCAAGTTGATTTAGACATGAGTTACTCCAGCGGAAGGTAGATTTGGTAAAAGGTAGGCCACTCGATCTCTTCGCTGGTCAGGTCGAATTCGGGTTGGGCATCTAATTCTTCATACAATTTGAGAGCCGAGCTTAATTGATCGCCGGCCAGAGCGGCTAAATATTCATCCCGCAGGTCGACCACCTCGTAATGCTTGAGATTGGCCAACTCGGCCACGCGCTGGATGGCGTCGAGCCGGGAACCCAATTCATCGATCAGGCCGTACTCTTTGGCTTCAACCCCCACCCAGATTTTGCCGGTGGCGACCTCGGCGGGGGGGAGTTTGAGCGGATTGGGCGCTTTCGACCGCTCGACGACCACGCTGTCTCTAAAATCGGCGTGGAGCAGATCGAGCATTTGCAGCCAACTGGTGGCGCTGCCGCCGGTCGATTTAAAGGGGCCGGTGGTAATGAAGCGCTCGCTCAAGGTTTCGGGGCTGGGTTGGCCCATAATGACCCCCACATTGCCAATGATCGAGGCCGGTTTGGCGTAAACTTCGTTGGCCCCCACCCCAATCTGGTAGGCTGCGCTGGCGGCCAACGTGTCCATACTGGCGACTACCGGCTTGGTTTCACGCAGTTTGCGCACCTGGAAATAGATGTCGTGGCCGGCCGAAGCGCCGCCGCCGGGGCTATTGATCACCAACACCACGCCCTTGATGTCGTCGGCGTTACGGGCGTAGTTGATTTCGCGGGCCATGATGTCGGCCAGGGTGTCGGTTACCTGGGTATCCATGGTGATAACGCCAATCTTGGGGGTCGGAATGAGGATTGTGGCCAGATAGTAGCCGGCCACTACGGCCAGAACAATCAGGATGGCGGAGAGGGCTATTTTTTCCGCTCCAGACCGTCCCGTTGGGTTGATCCCTTCACTTGCTTGACTCATAGTTCCTCCTAACTCTTAATACTATTGAACTTAAATTGTAAGCTGTATACATTAAAGCAGAATTAGGCGTGAGGGCGTTGTGGTCAAATCCTTCGATATAGGCAGCTCGGAAGACGAAAGGGGGCTGTCTGCCCAAGTTTTTGCTTATTTGACTATATTATACTCACTTGGGGACGGCTATCAAGTAATATCATGGCTTGACGGCCCAGAATAGGCCGTAATCGATCATGCCCAGGCGCAAAGCTCGATGAGAAGCCAGCACGTGTTCGTAGACGTTATCCAAATTCGCCCCGGTTCGCCATGTGAGGTACCGGCCATAACTCCGGTAAAGCCAGCCAAACTTGGAGAGCCACAAAAAAATCAAGCAATCTCGGTTGAGAATGTTCAGGTTATAGCGGGTCACAATCTCCCACCGGCGCAACTCCAAACCGGCTTCGGCCAGGGCCTGGCGGTAGCTGTCAAAAGTTTCCAGATAGGGCACATCCCACACCCGCAAGAACTCGGCGTAAATCTGGCGATTTTCGGCTGAGGCACTCGCCACTTCATCAACCACCAGCAAATCGGCCCAGGTAAAAGCCCCACCCGGTTTCAACACCCGGGCCGTCTCGCCCAAAAAGATGGGTTTAGCCGGAAAGTGGGCCGGCGACTCAATGGACCAGGCCAGCGGAAAAGAGCCATCGGCCAACGGCAGCCGCAAAGAGTCGCCCATGCTAAAGTGCACCCCGGGCCAAAGCTGACTCTTTTTGACGTTACCGGCGGCGCGACAGGCATTGTAGGGGGTAATATCAACCCCGGTCACCTGCCAGCCGTAGCGGCGCCGGGCCTGAATCGCTGCCCCACCCCGGCCCGAAGCGATATCCAGCAAGCGACGCTCGGCCGCATACGGGCCGGCCGCGTGCAGCTCCTGTAACCCATCCGCCAGCCGGTTGATCAGGCGCAGATGGCTGCTTACGTGCAAATGGTACTGGCCCGGCCGGGAATAGCCCACGTTCAGGTAGCTCTCCATATCGGACCACTGGCTGAGGTAGCGATATAAGTCGGCGTGGGGATTGCGGTAGCTATACTGTCCGTGGACGCCGCTCACGCTCCAGCCAGGATTTTCAACCTGGCGGGTCGAAGTGTGAGGAGACGGGTTTGCGTCCACGGTTTTGGGTTCCACGGGTATTAGTCCGGTATTTGGGTAGATTTGACTCCGGTAAATATACCCATTTCCGGCTAACCGGGCAATTAACCTGACCATGAACATTGTTTTTCTTCTTAAGTTTAACCCCTAACCCGATTAAAAAGTTGTAATTTACCAAAAAGAATGTAAAATGTTTTTTGATCTTCAACGGCGAAGAAGTGGTACGATGGTTGTGATAATTCCCGAAATAATCATAGTTGCACCGGCCTCATCAAGGCAAAACTTGGACGAGACCGTCCTTCGGATAGCCGCCACAACATAAATTGGTGCAAAATAAAAATATGAACCCTGCCACGATGGTAGGGTTTTCTATTGTTTCTATCTGAATGGACCCTGAACCACCAACCAACCAACTAACCAACTAAAAATACCCGAATTCTTTTAATTTTTGTAAGGTAGCCTATAAAATATCTGTCTAAATAGAGGAGAATTCAGACGATGAGCTTGGAGCAAGAGTTACAGCACGAACAAGTTGATCATCTCGACTTGAGTAACTACATCTCAGTTGAGATCGGTACTTCGGTCAAAACAGTCGTGGAGGCTATGCGGACGCAGCAACGCACCTGCGCCCTTGTAACCGATCAGGGATCGCTGGTGGGCATCCTTACCGACCACGATATTTTGATAAAAATTGCCGACAACCCCGACACCTGGCAACTCCCGATCGACGATTTTATCACCCTGGCCCCGCTAACCATCAATGCCGCCGATCCCGTAGATAAGGCTTTAGCTCTGATGAACCAAAAACATTTTCGCAACCTTCCGGTTCTGGATGAGGCTGGCCAGGTTGTCGGCAACCTCACCCATTATGCCATTATCCAATTTCTGGCCAGCCGGTTTCCCGAGTCTGTCTACAACCTGCCTCCCGACCCGGAACGAACCCCGCGCCAACGGGCTGGCGCCTGATTGAGATCAATAGACAGTTTTACCTCGCAGCAATAGTTTGGCAAGGAGACAATTTGCAATGGCTGAGTTTAAACAAGTAGAATTTGAAGATGTAGAATCAGTCGTCATTCGTTTTGCCGGAGACTCAGGCGATGGTATGCAGTTGACCGGCACCCAATTCACCGATACCGCCGCCATTTTTGGCAACGATATCAGTACTTTGCCCGATTTTCCGGCCGAGATTCGCGCCCCGGCCGGCACGCTGGCCGGTGTTAGCGGGTTTCAGGTTAACTTCTCCAGCGAAGATATCCTCACTCCCGGCGACGCCCCCAGAGTGCTGGTGGCGATGAACCCGGCCGCTTTAAAGGCTAACCTGACCGATCTGGTGCCGGGAGGCACCATTATTGTGAACACCGACGCCTTTACCGACTCAAATCTCAAGAAAGCCGGTTACGACAGCGATCCCCTGGAGGACGGCACCTTGAAAGGCTATGAGGTTCATAAACTGCCGATCACCACGCTCAACCGCAGCGCCCTGGAAAAAATCGAGGGGCTGACCGCCAAAGACATTGACCGCTGCAAGAACTTCTTTGCCCTGGGCCTGACCTTTTGGATTTATGACCGGCCCCTGGAGCCTTCGCTGGATTACATTGCCAAGAAATTTGCCAAACAGCCGACCATTCTCAAGGCCAACCAGACCTCCTTACAAGCCGGTTACAGCGTTGGTCACAATACCGAGGCTTTCCAGACCCGTTACCGGATCAGACGGGCCCATCTGCCCCCAGGCGTTTACCGCAAGGTCACCGGCAACGAGGCTCTGGCGTTGGGCCTGGTAACTGCCGCCCAAAAGGCCGGCAAGCCGCTGTTTTACGGCTCCTATCCCATCACCCCGGCCAGCGACATTCTGCACACCCTGGCCGGCCTGAAACATTTTGATGTCCGCACCTTCCAGGCCGAAGATGAAATTGCCGCGATGGGCGCAGTGATTGGGGCCGCTTTTGGCGGCGCTTTTGCCGTTACCGGGACCAGTGGGCCGGGTATTGCCCTTAAAAGTGAAGCCATCAACCTGGGTATGATGCTGGAGTTGCCGATGGTGATTGTGAACGTGCAGCGGGGTGGCCCCAGCACCGGCCTGCCGACCAAAACCGAGCAGTCGGACCTGATGCAGGCTATGTACGGGCGGAACGGCGAAAGCCCTATCCCCGTGCTGGCTCCGGCTAGCCCAACCGACTGCTTCACCATTGCTATCGAGGCTTTTCGTTTGGCCGTGCGGGCCGCCACCCCGGTTTTCATCTTGAGCGACGGTTACCTGGGCAACAGCGCCCAACCCTGGCAGATTCCCGATCCTGACGACATCCCCCCGATTGTGGTTGAGCACCCCACAGCTTCGCCGAACGGCGACGACGGCTTCAAACCCTATCGCCGCCATCCCGATAGCTTGGGCCGGCCGTGGGCCATCCCTGGCACGCCCGGTTTAGAGCATCGGTTGGGTGGTCTGGCCAAGCAGCCCGAAACCGGCAACGTTTCTTACAATCCCAGTGAAAATGAGCAGATGGTCTACGAACGGGCTTTAAAGGTGGCCCGTTTGGCCGACGTGATCCCGGCGCAAAATGTTATTGGGCCGCCGGAGGGCGACCTGCTGGTGGTCAGTTGGGGCAGCACCTTTGGCGCGGTCCGTTCGGCCGTGCGGCAATTGCAAAAGCAAGGCCATGCGGTTTCGCATGCGCACATCCGCTACCTGAATCCCTTCCCCCGCAACCTGGGCGACATCTTGAGCCGCTTCGACCGGATTCTGGTGCCGGAGATGAATCTGGGTCAGTTGATTATTCTGCTCAGAGGCCGCTACGGCACGCATAACTTCATCCCCTTTGCGAAAGTGCAGGGGCGCCCCTTTGCGATCAAAGAAATTGTCTTAAAGATTGAGTCGTTATTGGAAGAACCGCGGAGGTAAATGATGACTGAAGTGATCAACTTAACGCGCAAAGATTTTGTCTCAGACCAAACTGTCCGTTGGTGCCCTGGTTGTGGGGATTACGCCATCCTGGCCCAGATGCAGAAAGTGCTGCCGGATTTGGGTATCCCCAGAGAAAAAATCGTTTTTATCTCCGGCATCGGTTGTTCCAGTCGTTTTCCTTACTACATGAATACCTATGGTATCCACAGCATTCACGGCCGCGCCCCCACCCTGGCTACCGGCTTAAAAATTACCAATCCCGATTTGAGCGTTTGGGTCATTACCGGCGACGGCGACGGCCTCTCGATTGGGGGCAATCACCTCTTGCACGCCCTGCGCCGCAATATCGATATCAACATCATCCTGTTCAACAACCGCATCTATGGCCTGACCAAGGGCCAATATTCACCCACCTCGCCATTGGGACAAAAAACCAAATCTTCACCCATGGGCACCATCGATCAACCCCTTAATCCGTTATCGGTGGCCATTGCCGCGGAGGCCACCTTTGTGGCCCGCACTATCGACACCAACGTCAAACATATGGCCGAGGTGCTGGCCCGAGCGGCCCAACATAAGGGCATCTCATTCGTGGAGATTTATCAAAACTGCGTCATCTTCAACGACAAAGCCTGGCTATACGCCACCGACCCCAAGGAACGGGAAGAAAATATCCTGGAACTGGAACACGGCCAGCCGATGATTTTTGGCAAGAACCGCGACAAAGGTATTCGCATCAACGGTCTTGATCCGGCCGTGGTTTCGCTGGACGAAGTTGCCGAAAGTGAGTTGCTGGTTCACGATGAACAGGCCCCGGCCAGCCGGGCCTATTTTCTGAGCCGGATGCGCTATCCCGAATTCCCCGAACCTATCGGCGTGTTTCGGGCCATTGAACGGCCCGTCTATGAACAGGAGTTGCTGGCTCAAGTCAACTCTGCCGTCCAGAGCAGGGGTAAAGGCGACCTGCGCAAACTCTACTACAGCGCCCACACCTGGGAAGTGCAGCCCGAAGCCGAACAGACCAACGGTCATAAACCGGCGATAGCTCTGTTTGAGCCGCGGCCGAGCGAGTTTGATGAAGAGTACACCGGGGTTCTGTTCCACGGTGAAGGTGAGGCTGAACGGCAAGTCGAACATTCGCTCCTGACCGATACCCTGAGTAGTCTGAAACGAGAGGTGCTGCTGACGGCCCACGTTGATATCAGCCTGGCCAAAGCGGTTGCTGAACTTAAGCAACGCAATCTGGACTTCCTGGCTCTGGTTGATGACGAGGGCAAGTTGGTCGGCGTGTTTACCAGCCGTGACGTCATCAGCAAGGTGGCCTGCCAGATCGAGGATATGAGCCAGAAAAAGGTCAAAGATTTCATGACGGCCGATGTTACAGCTGTCAAGCCAACTACCACCATTGCCTATGCTCTCCACCTGATGTCAATCCATAAATTCCGCCACATCCCCCTGGTAGATGATGACGGTAAACCGTGCGGAGTTGTCTCGTTCCGGTCGGTGGTCGATTATCTGGAGACCTACTTTTCGCCCAACGGGGGCAACTGATTTCTGGCGCAAATCGGCCAACGGCCTCTGCCTTTTGGGGGAGGCCGTTTTTTCTGTTCTGGCGGCCGGCGCTTTTGAAACACGAAAGCCACGGCAGGACCGCCAGGCCGTAAGCCGAAATTAGCCGAATTTATTTGATTTTATTCGGACAATTCGGTTTTTCGAGCCATTCGTGTTTCAGAATCATAACATTGAAAGAAAAGTGTCCGGTAGTGAGGGCTTATTTTGGCGGCTGGCGCTTTGAAAACCCAGGCCATCTGCAGTCAGTAATCAGTTATGGTAAAATACCGATATGAGCCTTAGCCAGCGTCTCAAAGAAAAAGCATACGAACTTGGTTTTGACCTGATCGGCCTGGCCCCGGCCGAGCGCGCCCCCCACGCCGAAGCCTACCACCGCTGGCTGGAGCAAGGTTACCAGGCCGGCATGGCCTGGCTGGCCCGCGAGCCGCAACGCCGGGCCGACCCCCGGCTGCTCCTCCCCGGCATTCGCTCGGTGGTAGTGGTGGGGCTGTCGTACTTTGTGCTCAACCCGCCGGCCGAGTTGTGGAACGATCCGGCCCGGGGTCGCCTGGCCCGCTATGCTTGGGGCCTGGATTACCACGATATTATGCTGCCCCGCCTGCGCGAACTGGGTAACTTTATTGAACAAGAAACCGGCCGCGCCGTCAACCGGCGGACCTACGTGGATACCGGCCCGCTGCTGGAGCGGGCTTTCGCCGCCCAGGCCGGCCTGGGTTTCATCGGAAAAAACACCCTGCTCATCAATCCAAAAATAGGCTCTTACCTCTTTCTCGGCGAGGTGTTGCTGGATGTGGAATTGGAGTACGACGAGCCAGCCCCCGACGGCGGCGCCAGTTGCCGGCCGGGTTCGCCCGGCGAGTCAAAGCGAGTCGGGACATGTGGCCAATGCACTCGCTGCCTGGACATCTGCCCCACCCACGCCTTCCCCGCCGCTTACATTCTCAACAGCCAGCGCTGCATCTCCTACCTGACCATCGAGCATAAAGAGGCTATCCCGGTGGAACTGCGCCCTTTACTGGGCAACTGGATTTTTGGTTGCGACGAATGTCAGGAAATCTGCCCCTGGGTGCGCCGCTACAGCCGGCCAACCTCAGCCGACTTTCTGCGCTACGACCCGGAGTGGGTGGCGCCCCAATTAATCGAATTGCTGGCGCTGGACGAGGCCGGTTTCCGCGCCCGGTTCAAAGGTACGCCGCTCCTGCGCGCCAAACGCCGCGGCTTATTACGCAACGTGGCTGTGGCCCTGGGTAACTGGGGCAGCCCCGCCGCCCTGCCGGTGCTGGCCCAAGCCCTGCACGACGCCGAACCGCTCATTCGTGAGCACATTGTCTGGGCTATCGAGCGGATCAGTTCTCACTAAGCTGTGATTAGCGTGACTGATGATGTCCAATTCTGACGAACGAAAGGCTCAATTAGCCGGTTTACTCGAAACGCTAACGCTGCTGGTCGCCCAGGCCCGCGCCCACGACCGGGCGCTCCCGCCGGATAATTACCTGGCTCGCGCCGCTGTGGCCGCCATGGCCCAACTGGCCCAGCAGGCCCTTAACGAGGCCCAAGACCTGGCGGCCCGGTTAGAAGCGCCTGCCTCCCCACTCTCGCTTGACCAGTTGCTGGAGTTGGCCGCCAAGATGCGCCCCGATTGACTGGTGAGCGGCGACCTGGCCGACCCCGCAGCGATGCGAGCCGTTCAACTTATGAACAGCGCTTACCGCGCCCTGGCCACGCTCTACGCCGACGGTCCTGAAGAGGCCCTGCAGCGGTTGGAGTCGCTCTGTTTGATGGCCAACCCCGGCCTGGGCTTGGCTGAGATCCGGGGCATGATCGCCTCGGCCATCGGTTTGATGACCTACCAGCAAAATCATACCTTGCCGGATTATCGCATCAAAATCACCCGCATTGTGGAAGTGCGCGGCGTGGAGAACGACCGTTACGTGCTGCAGCCGCTGTTCACCTACGATCTGGAAAAAGGCCAACTCCAGCCAACCACCGCGGCCAGCAGTTGGACCGAACGAATCTATCAGCGTCTGACTCACGGTTAAAGACAACTGAACAGAAAGATTTGCCCCAGCAACCGGTCGGGGCTATGCTCAATATCAGCCGATGAGCCACAGCCAATTCCGCCGCGGCGGCCTTTAAAGGGCTGGCGAGGCCGAGGCCCGGCAGTGGCTTGATCAACTCACCGTGGCGCTACAGGTCGATGTCTGGGCTGCGGGGTAGTCAAATCAAAGCAAAGCTTCTATAATAAACCGCGCTGTTTGATTGTTCAAACTGTCCAAGTGAAAAAAATGAAGGCAAACCCAATGGATAAAATGTTGGTCCAGCAGTATCGAAACCGTTGGCAGCAGGTCGCCCAAATAGAACGCCGCGAACAGCAAACTGCCTCACTTCAGCAGCGCTGGCTACAGTTGAACAATTTGCGGCGGTTAGCCGCCGGTTTAAACTTATCGACAACCCCGGCCGACAAATCGATTGTCTGGCAACGCTGGTCCAGACTGAAAGCGGGGCTAAAGTGAGTGTAGAAGTTAGCCCTTTTGTGGAGCCGCTGGCTGCTTTGCAGCAGGTTATCGATCACTTCGACCAGCAAGGGATGATCATTGGTGGGATAGCCGCCAGTTTATTAGGCAGACCGCGCTTAACCGCTGATGTTGATGCAGTATTGTTATTATCCGCTGACAGGCTACCTGAATTGGTTGAGTTTGCTATGCAGGTCGGTTTAGTTCCTCGTTTGGCCGAGGCTATGGACTTTGCCCGCAAAAACCGGGTTTTACTACTGGTACATCAAGCTAGCCAAATCAACGTTGATATTTCCCTGGGAATGTTACCTTTTGAAGTGGAAGCAGTTGAACGAGCCATTGTATACGACCTGGGGCAAATATCACTACGCTTACCGACCCCCGAAGATTTGATTATCTTAAAAGCAGTGGCCCATCGCCCCCAAGACATTGACGATATAAAGGCCATTATCACTGCTCACCCTGATCTGGACATACGACGAATTGAGTTTTGGGTGACCCAATTTGCCGAAGCGCTGGATATGCCAGAATTATGGGATGATATATCCTATCTATTTAGAGGTAACCACTATGTCGATCAGTAAATTTGAGGAATACCTGGATCAATCTCAACGAAAACTATGGACCAGCCTCACCAGCCCGGCGCACATCCAGGCTTTTCTGGACGAACTCCCCTACAGCGCCGAAAGCGCCAACCGCTGCCCGTTGCGGGTCTTGCAGGATCGCCAGGCCCATTGCCTGGACGGCGGTTTGTTTGGCGCGGCAGCCCTGCGCCGGCTTGGTTATCCGCCCCTCATTGTCGATTTACTACCCCAGCCGGGCACCGACGACGACCACGTGCTGGCCATCTATCGCCGGGACGGGTACTGGGGTGCAGTGGCCAAGTCGAACTTTGTCGGTTTGCGCTTTCGGGAAGCCATTTACCGCAGCCTGCGCGAGCTGGTGCTCTCCTATTTTGAGGATTATTTCAACGTCCACGGGCAGAAAACGTTGCGGGGTTACACCCGGCCGGTGAACCTGCAAAGCTACGACCGGCTGGAGTGGCTCTGGCGCGACGCTGGAGCCGATGCCATCGAGCAGCGGTTGCTCAAGCTGAAGCCAATTCCGCTGGTGAGCCAGGCCATGGCGACCCATTTTGTCCCGGTAGATGAGCTGTCTTACAAAGCCGGCATGTTGGGCGTCAATGCGGCGGGGTTGTACCAGCCAAAGCAATAGTGTTGTCATCAAACCGCCGGCCAATCTTTGTGGCGATGCTGCGCCAGGCTTGCCGGTCCTGGTCGCTTTCAATATCGGGTTTGAAACCGAATTTGAGATAATAGAGGATGGCGTACGGCGCGGGTAGCTCGTACCGGGGAATATCGTCAAGCCGGTCCCGGGCCATCCGTAGCGGAATGTTTTCCACCGTCATCTCAAATTAGACCATCCCCGCCAGGCTAACGCGAATAGCCGCCTCCCCGCCGACCGGGCATTTGTACTCACAGATGCCGCAGCCAATGCATTTGCTTCGATCCACGGCCGGGAGTTGAACCATCACCAGCTCGCCGGCCGCGTTGGGCAGCTCAGTTGGGGTTAGTTTGATGGCTTTGTCGGGCACGGGGCACATCTCCTCGCAGACGATGCAATCCCGCTGATCAGCCCAGGCAATGCAGCGATTTTGATCAATATAGGCCAGGCCGATGACCTGCTGCCGTTTTTGCTCCAGGCTCAGCGGCGGAATGGCCTCAACCGGGCAAACCTGGCCGCAGGCGTTACAGGAGTAATCGCAATAACCCAGCCGGGGGATCAGCAGCGGCGTCCACAGCCCTTCTAACCCGGCCTCGCTCATGGCCGACTGGAGCGCGCCGGTGGGGCAGGCCCGTAGACATTCGCCGCAGCGAATACAATGGGCCAAAAAATCATGCTCCTGCGCGCCGGGAGGACGGAGCAAGCGAGGGTGTGCCTGCTTGGCCAGGTAATTGGCCCGGAACAGACCAACGCCGGCTACCGCCAGACCCAATGCCGCCAACGCCTGGCGCCGGTTGGGGTCGTAGGGCCGCCGCTCGGCCAGGGAGAGGTGGAGGGGGAAGGTGACGCCGTTACCCGGACAGGCCGCCAGGCACTCCAGGCACATCGTACATTCGCCGGGATCGCTGGCATAGCCGCGCTGGGGGTCGATGGTGCCGGTGGGGCAGGCCCGGGTGCAGGCCAGGCACTGGATGCAGTCGGCTCCAACTTCACGGCGGAATAAGGCGACCTTGCTCAGCCCGCCCAGCAGCGCGCCCAGCGGACAGAGGTAACGGCACCAAAAACGGGCCGCCCAGACATTGAGGAGAATTAGGCCCAAAAAGATGGCCGCATACAGCATCGTGTAACGGTAGTAGAGCGGCTCGGCGGGCAGCAGGGTGGGGCGAACCCAACCATCAAAGGCGGCTACGGCCGGGCGCAGCCAGGCGAACCGGTACAAAGTGGCCTCGGTCGCGGTGACCAGTTGATCCAGGGCCGGCCACAGGCTCAGAGTCAGGGTGCGGAACAGCAGCGTCAGGGGGTCAAAGATCAGCAGGGTCAGGTTGCCCAGCAGCGCGGCGATGAGGCTGGTCAGCAGAAGGCTGTATTTGATGGCCCGCCACGAGTCGGCCGGCGGCTTCGTCCCGAGGCTTCGTCGCGAGCGCTCAGCCGAGCGGCTCAGCCCGAGGGGGGGGCGTTTACCCCGCCAGCGGCGCAGGGAGAACAGGTCTAGCACTGTGCCCAGCGGGCACAACCAGCCGCACCAGGCCCGGCCAAAAACAAGGGTGAGGATGACGGTCAGCAGGGCCAGGCTCGAGCCGATCAGAAAGGTTCGGTTAGCCAGCCCATGCGCCAGCATCAGCAACGGGTCGAGCCGCATGGGGAGGTTGGTCAACCAGGCCGGCCAACCGCCTCGCCGCGCCCCGATGAACAGCGCCAGGAAAGCCAGCAAGGCGGTGTACTGAACGATCCGGCGCAAAATAAGCCAGCGTTGGGATGACCAGCCGGTGCGGGCCTGGCCTTTAGCCGCCAACAGTCAACTCCTCGATCTTGAGGTTAGGCAAATCGCTACGCCCCAGCCCCATCGCCGTTGCGGCCTGAATGTAGGCCAGGTCGTCGGGCTTCATCCCAAACAAAGTGGCCGCGTAGCTGTCGGCGGCCACGATGTCGGGGCTGGCAATGATCGTGTCGAGCTTTTTGACGTCGTCCAGATTGCCGCCGGTGGGGCCGTTGGCGGTCAGGATGCGAACGGCGTCGATGACGGTCAGCGTAGGCCGGACGCGGCTGGTTAGATCGGCTACCCGCTGGCCCAAATCCCAATGGATCGCCGGCCGGTCCCAGATAACGCCCAGCAGATTTTTCATACCCAGGGTCAAGCGGGCCAGGCTGTGATGCTTGGCTACCGGCACATCAATCAGCACGTCGGCTTGCAGCACGTCATCGTAGATGTCGCATTGGCGCAAATCCTGGCCGGCCGGAATGTCGGTCGAGACGAATTTGAATTTCGACATAATTTCCATCTCGCCGCCGGCAGCCATGACTTGCTCTTGAATCCCGCTGCGACTGTAAGCTTCCTCGGCTGTACCGCCAAAGGGATAATCCAGCACTCGCACCCGGCCGGCGCCAGCGGCCAGAGCCAGCTTGACCAGGGCGGCGACCACCCAGGGATTGGTAGTGGCGGCATACTCATAGGTATGGTAAGCCACACAGATATTCGGCTTGATGATGACGTTGGCGCCTGGTTTGACGAAACGTTCCATCCCGCCCAATGCGGCCAGCGAACGGCGGACTAACTCTTCCGGCTCGCCGCCCCGGCCGACCACCAGGTCGGGATAGCTGCCATTGGGGGCCTGGCTAGGACTTTCAGTCGGATTATTAGCGGCGGGGGCGGCAGCAACAGTTGGGTCTTCTGGGCTGTTAGCCGCCGTTGGTGAGGGAGAGGTCGCCGCAGGTGGCGGTGCAGCCGGTTGGCCGCAGCCGCTCAACCACCAGCCGCCGGCCAGAGCAGCCGCGCCGGCCGCGGTTCGCCGGAGAAATTCCCGGCGGGATAGGTCAGTCATTGTTAGGCTCCTTTCGCCTGGCTAAAGACTCAGCAAAAGCAGAGTTCTGTATTCCAGTATAGCCGATAACCAGGTGGAAAATCAGTAACAAATGTCATGTAACGTTTGGACAAAAATCACTCTGTGGAAAACAATGACTTTTGATATTTGGGGTGGTCGACCTCCTCCAGAATAGCCAGCACGTTTCCATCCAACTGATATCTCTCCAGGCGTATTGGCCCACCGCGCCGGTCTGCCGGAATCGACTCGTATACGTTCATCAGCTCAGCCAACCCCACCGCCAAAATCGCGTTTGCTCTGCCCCGCCCGCCTTGCCGGGCATCTTGCCAGGCCATTTTCTCAAGATCCTTGTCGGAATACCGCCGGCTGTTGGCCAGCATCAGCCTGATCAATTCAGGAACCTCTATCCGGGCCTCGAACACGTAGTAAATTCTGACCGTAGGCAAGCCTTCAGCCCGTACGTTGTCGGTTTCGCCTGCCCGGTCTTCTACAATCATGCCCCGTGGTTTCAAATGATACTGGTCCGGACTGATCCGCAGGTGTAAACTGTCCTCAAATTCTTCTGCTAACTCACGCTCCGGACTGGCATCCAGAATACCTTGCCCCGTTTCCTGAAAATGCTCCCGGCAAATTTCCTTTACTTTTTCCCAAGACGTGGGGTGTATCTGAAGGCGAAAGTCCCTTTCCTGGCGGGATCGATTGCTGTCATAATGGAAATGGCCGATTAGCCCCTTCAATGCCTGCGGATTGGTCAGCCGAACCCCACCCCCAAATGGTTTTGCCCTGACCGTTACTTCAGGCCGTCCTGCGATTTCCCGTAGCGTGGCCGTGCGCTCAAGCGCCAGCATCGTCTGCCCGTCTGCCGGACTGTCGAACAGCACCCTGACAAGCGCCGCTACGCTGACCCGCAGGCTCAATTCTTCCGTTACGCCTACCCCGATTTCGAGCTGGTCCGGTTTCATTTTACGACAATTCTGCCAGCAAGGCTCTGGCTTCGGTCAGATCAGCCGTGGTGAAGCCCTCGGTCAATTTCTCGTAAACGTCGCTCAGCAAGCGCCGGCCCTGGTCTGCTTTGCCTTGCGCCTGCCATAACCGGCTCAAGCGCATGGCGGCTCGCAGCTCCAATATTCTGGCCTGGCGGACCCGGGCAATCTCCAGGGCTTGCCGGAACCAGGACTCAGCCTGGGCCGTGTTCTCCGGGGACAGCGCGAGCAGTAGATCCCCTTTGAGCCGGCAAACGTCCGAAACCAGGGGGGCCTGGGAGTCTTTGCCCAAAATCGCCGCCGCTTCGTCGAGCAGGCTCAGGCCCTCGGCGGGTCTGCCGGCTACACCACATACGCCGGCCTGCATTATGAGCAGGAACGGCCAGAATATTGGCGGGTATTTCCACTCCTGATACAGGTTTACACCCCGGTTGGCCTCCAACAGACCCTCCTCCGCCCGGCCCATGCCCGCCAGCGCCGCCCCGTGCAAGCAAGTGGCCACGGCCGTCCAGACCTGAAACTCGTGCTCCGCGGCAAGGTCTAACGCGGCCTGCGCGTGGTCCTGGACGAGCTCCATCTCCCGCCGCCACAGGTGGAGCAAGCCAGTATGAAAGTGGGCTGAGGCTATACTGAAGGTATGATTTAGCTTGTTGGCCAGGGCAATTGCCTCGTTGGCCCGTGCGAGGGCGCGATCCGGGAAGCCAAGCAGCCACAGGATCAGGGCGGACATGTGGAACCCCGCAACCCCGGGGTTATTGCCAAGCCGCAAACGGCTTGAGCGGTGCTGATCGGGATTGTACTGAGCCAGCCCTTGCTCCAGGTGATCCAGGCCCAGATTAAGATCGGTGAGGAAAGCAAGACTGAAACCCAACACAAAATGTCCCTCGACTCGCAAGCTCGCATCCTTATGGAGCTCGGCCAGGCTCAATATCCGTTCGCCTATCTGAACTGTCTTCGCGAGATCACCTATGAAGGTATAAAAGCCGGCCAGGGCGCGCAGAACAGGCGCTAACTGGGGGACCTCGCCCTGCTCCTGGCAGAGTTCCAGGGCGCGGGTGTAGGCCGCCTCAACCTCCTGAGTGAAGCCTTTGGTGGCCATCAGCGCCCGGGCCAGGCTGACCTGTAAGGTGATCTCCTGCTGGGCGCGCTCCGGTGTAGATGGGGCAGCAGCCAGGACATTCAGTAAATCGCTGGTGAGCTCGACCATGGCGCGGTACCAGCCGCGCGCATCATAGAGCAGCCACAAGCTGTCGGTTAATTTGTGAAGCTGTTCAAGATTCCCTTCCGCCACCCAGTAGCGCCAGGCGGTGCGCACGTTCTCAATCTCGGCTTCCATCTCTGCTAACGCCGCCTCCCGACCGGAGCCGGTCAGGCGCTCCCATTGAGCCTGGCTGAAGTCGGCATAGTAGGCGGCCTGGGCCCGGCGAGCCGCGGCGCTGAACCCAGCGTCCTCTTCCAGCCGTTCCGCCGCGTATTCCCGGATCGTTTCCAGCATCAGAAAGCGGGGCTCTCCGGCGCCTTGATCCACCTGCCGGATCAGGCTCTTATTCACCAGGGAAGCCAGCCCATCAAGAACGTCCACCCCCGTTTCAGCCAGGCGCTCGAGCCCGCCGGCCACGATTTCGACCGTCTCGAACGTGCAGCCGGAGAACACCGAGAGCAGGGCAAATAAACGCTTCTCCCCAGGGTCGAGCAGCTCGTAGCTCCAGTCAATGGTGTCACGGAGGGTCTGTTGCCGGGCCGGCAGGTCACGCGCCCCGCCCCGCAGCAGCTTCAAGCGGCTGCTCACTCGCTCGAGCAGAGCCTGGGGCGAAAACAGACTCATCCGGGCGGTAGCCAGCTCGATGGCCAGCGGCAGGCCGTCCAGCCGCACACAGATCTCAGCAACCGCCGCTACGTTCTCGTCCGTCAGCTTAAAGTCAGGCTTCACCACCTGGGCGCGGTCGATAAACAACTGAATGGCCTCATATCGGGTCAATTGTTCAACAGACGGCTGTTTGAGATCGGCCTCAGGCAATGCCAGCGGAGGAACCGGAAAGATGTGCTCACCCCGCACTTGCAACGCTTCCCGGCTGGTAACCAGCAGCTTCAGACGGGGGCAAGCCTGGAGCAGTTCCCCGACTAGAGGGGCTGCTGCCGTAACTTGCTCGAAGTTATCCAGGAGCAGCAACATTGTTTGGGCTTGCAACTGTTCCTTAAGCTCGTCAAGCAACGGCCGGTCGCTTGTTTCCTTCACGCCGATCGTACGGGCAATGGCGGCCAGGACGGACTCGGGCTCGCGGAAAGGGGCCAGATCAACAAAGTAAACTCCATCCTTGAAGTGATCGATCAGCTCAGCGGCGGTCTGGAGCGCCAAACGGGTCTTGCCTGTGCCGCCGGGACCAATCAAGGTAACCAGGCGTACATCCGCGCGTGTCAAGAGATCTTTGGCCGCCTTCACCTCGGCCTGGCGGCCAATGAATGGGGTAGGCTGAACCGGCAGGTTTTTTCGCTGAAAAGCGGGGAGTGGAGCTACCCTTTTAATTGGCGAGGTTTCAGCCCATTTGCTGGCGTCATACAGCGGACGTACCTCTACCGGAAGGGGAACGCCGAACTGGAGGCAATACCGTTTTAAGTGAACGGCGCTATAGATCAACCCGGCGAGTCTCTCTTGGGTGGAAAGCACCGCTTTATTACAGTAATTCAATCCGGCGGCAACGGCAGCCAGCCAAAACTGTCCCCACAAATCGTCCGAAAGGCTCGGATGAGTTTCACGGACCCAACGCTCAAACGACTTTCGGCCCGCGTTGATAACCGCACACGCTCCGGCCAGTTCGACAGGTACGTCTTTTGGCTTCGGAATGTCCCGGCTTGAAAAATGGCTGACCAGAGAGACCCATTTCTGCAAAGAGGCCCGCTCTAATTCGCGGATCAGATATGACATCTCCAGATAGCACCGGTCGTACAGGAGCGGCATCTGGGGTTTATATAAAGCGAAGTCGATCAGGAAATATCCGGCCAACTTGTCTGAGTCTTCGGCAAACTTTGCCAGGATATTGCCGATATTCAAATCGCCGTGTTGAAAGCCGGTGAGCACATCGATCGGTCTGGTTTCCTGCCACAGTCCGGCATTTAAACCGTAACTCAGCGGATTGGGAAAGATTTGTCCCTGGATGAGAAAGCCGGCCGTAGCCGGGTCAATAAGAAATACGTCTTTGAGGAAAGAGCCAATTTCACCGTCTGGCTTTAGCCGGTAGCCCAACCACCTTTGCAACACCTTTTGGGGGTGAAGCGCCTGTTCAAAAGTCGCCTCGGCGTTCCACTCTTTCAATAGATAATCATTCGTGGTACTAAAAAGCGCCTCCAACCTGTTCTGGCGTTCCAGGGAGGCAAGGGTGCGGAAACGTTGCAGAGATTGTCCGGCCAGGGTGTAAAAAATGGCAATGGCCCCCTCGTGCTCGACTTCATAAGCCAGCCTGGCCACGTGGTGGCTGGCAAAAACCGCTGGCGCCTGGCTCAAGGCGAGGCGATGTCTTTCGCTCTCGGTTGTCTTCGCTTTCATGTTGACCCGGTCGAACTTGAGGATGAGATGCTCAACGTGGCGGAAGCCCTCGCCGGAGACGCTGACCAGATACAGGAAAGCATCCGTTCGCCCCCCTTTGAGTTCCTGCAAAGGGATGACCTCAAGGTGGTGTTTTTCCTTGGCCAGGTCCAGAAGGTGCTGGTACTCGGCTGGAAGATTGCGGAAATCTGGCGCCGAGGCAGCAGAAATCGGCTCTCCGGTCCGCTCGACTCGATCAGCTAAAGGAAAGTTGACTTGTGGTTCCATTGGACTGAATTCATCCTTTTAGACGACAATATCAGCTTGGGTACTGGCCACAACGGCTTTCACTCTGTATGCAACTTACGCCATATATACAGAGGGAATTTTCTCCAAATTATTTCTATTTATAAGCGTAGGATTAGTTGTGATTTGGAAGTGGACAGGAAATATGATTTCGATAAGAGGAACAAGAGCGAATCACCCCCCTATCATTGTAAACGATTTTAACACTGTGACAAGTAAGGGGCGCGTATTTCGGTTTGAGGCGAGTTGAAAACGTAAGGCCGCAAGGCATCAAACTGATGGCTTATGATCGCAGCCCGATGAGTTGTCTATTGGAACAGGTCAAAAGCTGTCGGGAAATGATCCTCCTTCACCTGGGCCAGACCGGCGGCGGCGCCTAGATGAGCCAAATTTTCTACATTCTTGGGCTGGTCCATCGCAAACAGGCTGTTGACCTCGGCTTCAGCAAAGGCGAGATTGAGCTCGCGCTGGAGCCAGTCGCTTTCAAAGCGGACATTATAACGCAGGTAATGAAGCAGCGGCTCGCCGCCGCCGAGGATGTCGTCATCAAGACTCTCGATCTCGCTGTCGATTGGCCAGGCCGTGGGGCTGCGAGACAGCCATTGCAAAATGGTCTGGTTCAACCAGTCACAGTCGGCCATAATGGAGAGCACAGATTGGCCGGCCAGGGCTACCGCCGGCATGGTCAGCACCTTTTTGGGTTCCAGGCGGAGGGTGCGGCTGCCGGTACCGACGGAGACAAGCATTAATTTATCCGCCCCAAACGACCAGTTGAGACCAAAGCCCTTCAGCGTGGCCAGCATCAAGGCTTGCAGGGCCGGGTTGTTGAACGGGCTGACTCCCCCATCCACAAAGGCGCCTTGCACATCGGCTGCTACCCGGATGCTTTCCGGCTCAAAGTAGTGGGGCGCGGCGGTGCTGGCCCGCACCACTTCGCGCAGTAGATACTCTTTGTTGGGGATCCAACTGCCGTCTGAGTCAAAAAACTTGCCGCGGGGGTTATTGTGGATGACCCAGGGGCTACCGGTATCGAGCCGCTTGGTCATCACCATCAGGCCGGTTTTGATATCGTCACTACCGAGGGTGGTGTCGCCAAAAAAGCTGCTTAGGGCTTGCTGGAGCGGTTCTGGCGGAAATTTGGAGGAAAAGACTCCCAGTCGCCAGACCGGCTTCTTGAAAACCTCCTCCGATAGAGAACGGTAAATCTCCTGGAGGTGCTCAACCGTAAAGCCAACAGCCAGGCCGGCGGCAATGATCGAGCCGGTGGAGGTGCCGGCAATCAGATCAAAGTAATCAGCCAGGCGAAAATCGGGGCCGCCGCCGGCCCGCTGGCGCAACATGGTTTCGACCTGCTGCAAGAACCCCAGGGTCAGCACCCCGCGAATGCCGCCGCCATCGAGGGCCAGGATACGCTTGGGACCCGGCCCAAAGAGATGTTCATCTCGAGTTCGCTGTTTCATTTTTGCCTCCGTCATAAGGATTCTGAACTGCCGCCAGTGACTCCAGTCATTGGGCGAGCGTGGACGCCGATGCTTTGCCCAACCCGGTGCATCCAGTCATTTGATTGTGGTGTGACCAAAATGAGTTTTAATGTAGGGGTGAATGGCATTCGCCCTGGTTGGTTGGCCCAATTTGGGCGTTTGCCGAACGCCCCTACAACTGAAATTGGTCACACCCTTATCATATTCTTTTGGATTGTCGCTAAAACTTTCTAACATTTCCCCTTGTACATAATTAACCTTGCAGACTCAGCACTATGCTCTGTCGGTAACTGGCAACACGAATTCGGGGCAACCGATGCTTTTTAAAGTGTCGTCAATCCTCCGGCGGAATCAGCACCAACTTGCCGATGAACTTTTTGGCCAAAAAATCCTGCTGCGCCCGTACGATCTCGCGGAGCGGATACGTGGCCGCGACGATGGGCCGGATTTCGTCTCGCTCGATATAGCCTACCAGACTCTCAAAGAGGCCGGGCGCCTGGTAGGTACAGCCGAAAAAGGTCAAATCTTTGAGGTAGAGCGTGCGCACATCCAGTTCGACCAGGGGGCCGGCAATCGCGCCCACCGTGGCGTAGCGTCCGCCCCGGCGTAGCACCTCGAGCAACTGCGGCCAGGCCGGCCCGGCCACCACGTCAAAAACCACATCGACCGTTTCCGGACCCAACGCCTCGACCAGGTTCTGGTCGCGGGGGATGATCTGGTCGGCCCCCAACGCCTGCACTCCGGCCGCTTTGGCGGCCCCGGCCACCGCAATCACTTCGGCCCCCCGCCGCCTGGCCAATTGCACCGCGGCCGAACCAACCCCGCCCGACGCCCCGGTGATCAGCACCCGCTCGCCGGCTTTGACCCCGGCCCGTTGCAGGGCATTTTCGGCGGCCGAATAGGCGCAGGGAATGGAGGCCAGTTCGGCGTCACTCCAATTGCACTCAACTTTGTAGGTTTCGACAGCCGGGGCGACGGCATATTGGGCAAAGCTGCCGTCGCCTTCCGAGCCAAAGGTCCAGCAAGCGAACGGTTTGTGGCCAACCGGCGCGCTCATCATGGGGGCAACGATGACCCGCTCGCCCAGGCGAGCCGGATCGACCGCCGCGCCAACGGCGACGATATGACCGCACGCATCGGCCCCTTGAATCCGGGGGAATTGCAGCGGCTCGCCGGTCCAACCGCCGTCGGTCGAGTTGGCCAGCGCAAAACCGGCCTCTCCGCCAACATTGGTGGCGCTGGTCACCCGTTTTGAATACCAGCCGATGCGGGTGTTGATGTCGGTGTTGTTAACGCCGGCCGCGGCAATCCGGATCAGGACCTCGTGGGGCTGGGGCGTTGGCACGGGCACATCCAGCCGGTATTCTAATTTGTCAAAACCGCCGTGACCGGTCAGGAGCACCGCGGCCATCGTTTGGGGTAATCCCATTTGCCAGACCCTCACCAAATCGTCTCTATCGCGGCCAGTTGAATTTGCCGATCCCGGCTGATAAGCGGGACTCCCAAGTGCATTGCAGTGGCAACAATAATACGATCGGGCAGATCAGGAACATCAGCTCGACTAACGTTGGACAATGCCTGAGCAATCTGCCGATCAAAGGGCATTTAATATACGCGTAAAGGTTGTCGAAGGAATGCGGCTTTTTTCAATCAGGTAAATGATCTCAGCCAGCGTGATCGATGAGAAAGCAATCTGATCTCCATTGGCGGCAGTTTCTTCAATCACGGCCTGAGCCGTGGAAGATAAGCGTTGGTCGGCATACAGGTGCCAGATTAGAGTGTGGGTATCGGCTACAGCCCGCAGCATTAAATATCCTCCCGCGGGAAGTTGACCCATTCCTCTCGCCGAATTGCCTCAATCTCCTCGGCTGATGGGGCCGATCCTAAATCTGCCCACAATCCCCGCAGCGACTTGCGCGGCCGGGGCGTTGGGACCGGTAGCTCCCGTTCAATTTGCGGCGCAATTCGTTCGATCAGTCGCACTTTGTCTACCAGTGAAAGCTGTTTAACCAGTTCCAAAACTTCTCTCAATGTTACAGTTTTTTCCATCTTTTTTACTCCTCTGCACCCAATTTTACCAAAAACCTAAACCTTCTCCATCTCCAGCCAATTCTGGCCGACCTCTACCTCCACCTTTAGCGGCACGCTCAATTCAAAAGCCGAAGCCATCACCTCGCGCGTCAGCCGGACCGTGGTTTCGATTTCCTCCTCCGGCGCTTCCAGCACCAGCTCGTCGTGGACTTGCAGCAGCAGGCGGCTGCGGAGTTGCTGCGCCCGCAGCCGGGCGTGCAGATCGATCATCGCCTGTTTGATGATGTCGGCGGCGGTGCCCTGGATGGGCATGTTGATCGCCTCCCGCTCGGCCGCAGCCCGCTGCGGGCCTTGCATGTCGGTTAGTTTGGAGAAGTCCCGCCGGCGGCCCAGCAGGGTTTCCACGTAACCCTGTTCGGCCGCCATTTTCTTGGTTTCCTCGATGTAGCGCTTGATGCCGGGATATTTTTCAAAATAGGTCTCGATGAAAGCGCGGGCCTCATCGCGGCTCATCCCGGTGGCCTGGGCCAGGCCAAAGGCAGTCTGGCCGTAGATCAGGCCAAAGTTGACCGTTTTGGCAATGCGGCGCTGGTATTTGTCGATTTGCTCGATGGGCAGTCCCAATACTGCCGCCGCGGTCGAGGCGTGGATATCTTCGTCGTGGGCAAAGGCCCGCAGCAGCCCCTCATCCTGGGCAATGTGGGCCAGGATGCGCAGCTCTACCTGGGAGTAGTCGGCCGAGATCAGGCGATGGCCCGGTTCGGCCACAAAGGCCCGGCGAATCTCCCGGCCCTGGTCGGTGCGGATGGGGATGTTTTGCAGGTTGGGGTTGCTGCTCGACAGCCGGCCGGTGGAGATGCCAATCTGGTTGTAGTTGGTGTGCACCCGGCCGGTCTGCGGATTGACCAGCCCCGGCAGGGCGTCGACGTAAGTGCTTTGCAGCTTGGCCAGGGTGCGCTGTTCCAAAATCAGGTCGATGATCGGGTGCCGGCCCTGCAAACTTTCCAGCACGCCGGCCGCGGTGGAGTAATGGCCGCTCTTGGTTTTCTTCAGCCCTTCGGCGGGCAGACCCAATTTGCCAAAGAGCACGTCGGAAAGCTGCTGGGTGGAGTTGATGTTGAAGGCCAGCCCGGCCAACTGCTGAATTTCCGCTTCCAACTCGCCCAACCGCCCGGCCAACTCCTGCGACATCTGGGCCAGGGCCGCGACATCCAGCTTGATGCCGGCCAGCTCCATGTCTTTGAGGACGTAAATCAGCGGCAGTTCCAACGTTTCAAAGATGCGGCGAAGCTTGTCGTTCTGGCGCAGCGGCTGCTCCACCGGCTCGACCAGGCGCAGCGTCATATCGACATCGGCCGCGGCGTAAGGCGTCACCTGCTCGACGGGCAGTTGGTCCATCGTCACCTGCTTTTTACCGCTGCCGATCAGTTCGCTGATTTCGGTCATCTGCACGTTGAGTTTTTCCCGGGCCAGCTCTTTCAAGCCGTGGCGGGCGCCTTCGGCGTTGTGACCCAACCACGAGGCGATCATCGTGTCGAAAATCGGCGGCTCCACCGGCAGGCCGTGCCGTTCCAGCACGGTCATATCGAATTTGGCGTTGTGCATATATTTCGTGATCGCCGGATCGGCCAGGATGGGGGCCAGGGCAGTTTGAACGGCGGATAGTTCTAATTGGGGAGGGGCCGCAGGGGAGCTGGGGGGCAGGGGGGCAGAGGGGAGGGGGTGAGGTTGGCTTGGCAGGTCAAATAGGGTAGGTTGGGCCTCAGATTTTGGTTGGGCCGGGCCGCTGTGGCCGACCGGAATGTAGTAGCCCTCGCCGGGGGCCGGGGTGATGGCAATGCCCACCAGCCTGGCCTGAACTTCATCGGTGCTGTCGGTTTCCACATCGACGGCCAGGCGCCGGCTCTGCTGCAATTTGGCGACCAACTCGGCTAGTTTGGCGGGCGTGTCTACAGCCAGATAGCGACCGTCAGGTGGGGTGAGTTCAATCCCTTTGGCTGGCTTGACCCGGGCGATATCCTTGGGCGACTTGTCCTCCGGCGCGCCGGGGATGCGGTTGAAGATGGTGTTGAACTCCAGCTCGACAAAAAGGTTGGCCACTTCGACCAGGTCGAAATCACGGGTTTTGCCGGCCTCAAGATTCAGATTCACGTCCGGTACAGCGGTGACGATCCGGCCCAAATCCCGCGACAAAAAGGCGCTGTCTCGTTCCGCTTCCAGTTTGGCCCGAGTTCCGGCCGGAATTTTGTCCAGGTTGGCATAGATGCCTTCCAATGTGCCAAATTCCTGGATCAATTTAGCCCCGCCCTTTTCGCCAATACCCTTGACGCCGGGAATGTTGTCGCTGCTATCGCCGGTCAGTCCTTTGAGTTCGATCAGTTGGGTGGGGGTCAGGCCGTAGCGCTCCTCGACCGTAGCTTCGTCATAAATGATGCGCTCGTTGAAGCGGTTTTGGCCGCCCGGATAAACGACCTTGATGTGGGGGCCGACCAGTTGAAAGGCGTCCCGGTCGCCGGTGACGATGAGGGTTTCGATGCCCTGGGCGGCAGCCTGGTGGGCCAGCGTCCCCAGCAGGTCGTCCGCTTCATAACCGTCTTTGGTGAATACAGGCATATTGAAGGCGCGCACCACCTGCTCGATGCGGCTGATCTGGCTGCTCAGATCGTCGGGCATTTTGTCGCGGGTGGCCTTATAGTCGCCGTACATCTGGTGGCGGAAGGTATCACCTTTGTCAAAGGTGACGATGAAATAGTCCGGCTCGTGCTCTTTCCAGACGGCCAGCAGCATGTTGGTGAAGCCGTAGATGGCAAAGGTTGGCTCGCCGCTGCGGGTGCTCATACCGGTGTTTTGCATGGCAAAATAGGCCCGGTAGGCCAGGGCATGGCCATCGATGAGGACGAGCGTCTTAGGTTTGGGCATACTCTTGCTCCTTAATCGCTGAAGTCACCGAGTTTTCTGAAAACGCTGAGAAAAGGTAGGAATTCAGCAGTTTCAGCAGTTTCAGCAGTTTCAGCATTTTCGGCGGTTCAATCGGTAGGCGGCATAATTTTGTCAGATTGCCACGGTATGCAACTGAATTACTCAACTTCAACCTGCAAAACTGACCTGATCCAGGCTAAATCTTCGGGATTGAGCGACGGCGGCGGGGGTGGTTGGCTGTAGTCAAGCAGGCGCTCGTGGTAGCGAACGATGGCAAAACAGGCGTCAATCGCGGTTTGCAGGTCGAGCGGTACATCGGCGTCGGGCGGCAGCAGCGGGACGGGTACGACCGGCAGCGGCTCACGCAGAGAGAGAGGCCAGATTTCGGTGTAAGGACGATGGGTAAAGCGGCTGAGGAAGACGTAGTAAGGGGCCGGGGGCAATTCGCCACCGATGAGTGGGATGCGCTCACCGCCGCGCAGCAGGTCGAGCTCGAGGAGATGGGTTGAGGTTTGTAGCAGAGCGGTACGCTTTTTGACGTACTCGTCAAAGCCCGGCCCCTGCTTGTTGGCCGGCGACAGAATTTCGATGACGGTGACCAGGCGACGTTCCTCGACGTCACGGATTTCGACCCGCAATAAGGCCACCTTTTCCGGGATGGGGCTGACCAATTCAATAGTGGGGGCCACAATGGTTTGGTATACTGTAGCTGCTTCTTTCACCCGACTGACGTGAACGTCGGGATAGAGACCTTTTGGCGGCGGCGCGCCGACAATACCCAGGCCGGAGTAATCAATGGCATAATATCGTTCCAATAAAGGGGATGGTTCAGAAATCGGTTGACACATTAACAACAGAATAAGTTTACAGGAG
>CAYNLK010000046.1:0-46516 GCA_964398055.1 uncultured Caldilineaceae bacterium | reverse complement strand
GTCGAGGCTTAAGCCGGTAAATTAGCCCTTGAACCGGCTGAAGCCTCGACTACAGTGGATACATTTTTCCCTGGTGTTCAAAATGTTATTGACCTTTACAGTTTCACCACTACTTCCAACTTGGGCGGCAATTCCAGGCCAAAATTAGTTTGTAAGCGCCGGTCCCCTTATCGGTCTAAAATTCGGGACGCCCCCTTGTTCCTTTTGCTGCTGCTCGACCGGCGTGGTATGATTATTCGCCAAACTTATGAGCGCAACTCAAAACTCAAAGTTCAAAATTCAGAACTTATTCATCAGCTTTGTTCTTTTCTTGTTAGCTCTCCTTCCCCGCGCCTACGATTTGCCGCGCTTTGTGACCGCCGACGAGGCCAAATGGGTCTACCGTTCGGCCCAATTTCTGGCCGCACTGCTGCAAGGGAATTTTAGTGGGACCAGCGTCAACCTGACCCCGGCGGTAACGACCACCTGGTTAGGCAGTTTAGGCTTGACCGGTTATTACTGGCTCCATCGCCCCGAAATCGATCTGCCATTGACCGAATGGCTGCTCAGCCTGCCGGAATTTCGCACCCAATTGGACGTGCTGATCGCGACCCGCTGGCCGATGGTGATCTTGACCTCGCTAGGGGTAGTAATCATTTATTGGCTCGGTCTCCGCCTGTTCAATCGTCCGGTTGCTGTCATTGCCGCTGCCTTTATTGCCCTTGATCCCCACCTGGTCTCACTCTCCCGCATCCTGGGCCACGACGCTCCTGCTGCCGTTTTTATGACTATCTCGGTTCTGCTTCTATTGCTGGCTCTAAATCAAGCAGAGGAGCAGAGGAGCAAGGGGGCAGGGGAGGAGGATGAGAATCTCACCTCTGCCCCCCTGCTCCCTTGCTCCCCTGCAGCCTGGTTTTACCTCAGCTTCTCTGGTCTCGCCGCCGGTTTGGCTTTTCTGTCCAAAACGCCGACGCTGTTTCTGATCCCTTTTGCCGGATTGGTTTTTATCGTCAAGCTGTGGGGGAACAGTCGCCGCCTGTACTTCTGGCTCAAGCATTTGTTGTTGTGGGCCGGGGTGGCCTATCTCACCTTCATCATCTTCTGGCCCGCCGCCTGGGTCGAACCGCTGGAACGACCTCTGGCTGTGGTCGAAAGCGCCTTCCTCTCCGCCACCGACCAGGAAGAAGCCGACGAGGAAGGCTACTGGCTGGTACCCGACCTGGGTCCTTTTTACTACCTGGTCAACGGGATTTTCAAACTCAGCCCTCTGGTGATGGTTGGTGCACTCCTTGCCTTCATTCAATTGGTAATGACCAAATACCAATTATCAAAAAACCATCCATCTAACCAACCAACTAACCACCTGACCAGCCATCCACCTACCCAACCTCCTTCCGGTCGCAACTATCCATCCACCCTTCTCTGGCTGCTGGCTTTCGTTCTGCTCTTCACCCTCTTTATGACCTTCAGCGACAAACGCAGCGTTCGTTACATTTTGCCGATTTTTCCGGCGCTGGCCCTATTGGCCGCTGGCGGCTGGCTGTGGCTATATCAGGTGACAGTCGACAGGTGGCAGGGGGCAGGGAGCAAGTCACATGTGGCAAGTGGCAAGTCGCAGTTAGCAAGTGAGACACTCCACGCAACACGCAACACGCAACACGCTCCACGCTCTCCGCTCCACGCCCTTCGCTCCACGCTTTCCACTTCCCTCGTCATCTTCTCCACCATCCTGATCCTCGCCGCCCTCCTGATCCTTTTGCCCTACGCTCCCTACTATTTTACCTACTACAACCCGTTAGTCGGTGGTCCATTTACCGCGCCGTGGCTGGTCAAGATTGGCTGGGGTGAGGGACTGGATCAAGTTGGCCGCTTCTTGCAGCGAGAAGCTGAAACCCAAAACAGCCGGGTCGGTACGGCCTATGCCTCAACTGTGGCCCCCTTTTTTGAAGGCGATTTGTCCAGTGTGACCGGGGCCAGGCTGGACTACGTAGTCCTCTACAGCAAGCAGGTCCAGTCTGGTCAGCCATCGCCCACCGCCATTCGTTATTATGAGCAACTCGGTCCCATATTTTCCGTTGAACTAAACGGTCTCCGCTACGCCGATGTCTATCCCGGCCCGGCGGTGCAGCCGGCCCTGACCCTGACGCCCGGCCTCGATCACGCCATCCTGCCTAAACCGATCAGTTTCCGCCCGCTAACCCCCTATGGCCACCTGGGTGAAACGCTTACCGTCGATGTGCTCTGGCTGGCCAACCTACCGCTGCCCATCGATCCCTCGATCGTTACCCTGGAGCCAATGTCGGCCTTTGATTTTCTAGACGAGCACAACCATCCCGACGGCCGGCCGGTCGAGCCGCGCCGGCGCACCATCCTGGCCGATGGGGCCGGCTATCTGACCCAACTGGCCGACAACCTGATTGTTAGTCGCCACGAACTACCTTTGTCCGCCGACCTCGACCGGGGCAGCTACGCCCTGCTGGTCGATGGCCGGCCGTTAGGGGAAGTGGAATTGCGGAATTTTCAGATCCCGCCGGAGCTGAACCGGCTGGCGGACATCGATTTTGGCCATCAAATTAGACTGGCCGGCTACCAATTTTCACCCACCGAGGATTTTCTCGGCTTGACCGTGGCCTGGCAGGCGCAACAGGCCCGCCTGCCTGATTACACCGTCTTCGTCCAACTCCTTGACACGGAGACTGGCGAGCGGGCCGCCGGAACCGATACTCAACCGCTTAAAGGGGAGTGGCCCACCAGCCGCTGGATCAAGGGAGAAGTAGTCGTCGATGATTATTTTGTCGCTATTCCACCCGGCCTGCCGCCAGGTTTCTATAACCTCATCGTCGGCCTCTACCGGCCTGATACCGGCCAGCGTTTGACCCTACCCGATGGCCGGGATCATTGGCTGGTGCCGTGGACATACGTGAAGCAGTGAAACACGAACCACGCGAACGGGAGGAAAAAGTCCGAAAAAAGGTGAAACAATGGAACTATACGAATCCGGCGCAGGTTATTCAATCAAAGGATATGATTGCGACGATGGCAGTGGTGATATTATCCGCTGCGCGCTTGAAGCCATTACTGATTTTGAGCAATATCTCCACCTCGCTCCCGCCGCCCCTGGCCGGGCAGAGGTAGAGGCCAGGATCGACCAGCTCAAAACCACCCTCTCCCAACCACAATCGTCAAAGGTAACCACCCCCTGATGTCTAAACCTTCCCATCACTCACAGTCTGCCCCTAAGTCGGGCAATACGCATGCAGCCCCCCGCCCCCCGCTTCACGCTTCACGCTTCACGCTTCACGCTCTCCACCTCCCTTCGACACGCTCAGGGCGCGTCCTCATTTCCCTCCTCCTCTTCCTGCTGGCCCTCATCCCGCGCCTGCCCGACCTGGGTCGCTTCTTGACCGCTGACGAGTTTCTCTGGATCGACCGCTCCCGCAACTTCCTGGCCGGCCTGACCAACCCGGCCTATCCATGCACTACCGTGGTAGAGCAGTGGGCCTCCGCGGCGGGGTTGGCTTGCACGCTCCGCACCGGCCACCCCGGCGTAACCACTATGTGGACCGGCAGCTTTGGCTTTTTGCTCCGTTGGTTGGCCGATGGAAGATCCAGCTCTCTCCATGATTACGTAGTCGCTATCTCCACCAATCCGGTGGACCCCACCTTTATCGCCCCGGAACGATTCGGCACGGTGCTGCTGACCTCGCTGTGGGTGGTGGCCGTTTATTGGCTGTCTCGCCGCCTGTTTGGGCCAAGGGTGGCCCTGGGTGGGGCCATTATCCTGGCCCTGGACCCCTTCCACATTGCTTACTCGCGCGTTATCCATCACGATGCCCTCAGCACCACCTTTATGACCCTCTCCGTACTCTGCGCCTTCATTTATTGGGGCGAAAGCCGCCAGCGGTCGGCCGTCGGCAGTCGTCTTAGGTCCCGCGGTTGGCTGCTGCTGTCCGGTGTTCTGGCTGGCCTGGCTTTTCTGAGCAAGTTGGCCTCCCTCTTCCTGCTGCCTTACATTGCCCTTGTCGGCCTCTGGTTCACCTTTGCAGGGATGAAGGATGAAACGAGAAGGTTGAATAAAAGAAACTTCATCCCTCCGCCTTCATCCTTCATCCTTCTCATTATCGACGGTTTGCTCTGGTTTGCCGCGACCATAGCCGCTTTTTTTATCTTTTGGCCGGCTATGTGGGTCATTCCGCTGGAAACTCTGCAAGCTGCTTTCGCCCTGGCGTTTCAATACAGCACCGGCCCTCACGCCAAAGGGGTATTCTTTCTGGGCCAAAGTGTGGCCGACCCCGGCCCGCTGTTTTACCCGGTCACATGGCTGTACCATACCTCGCCATTGGTGATGGTGGGCGTTGTCAGCGCGTTGGTGGCCTGGCTGAGCGTTTTAAAAAACAGCAGGGGCGCAGAGGAGCAGGGGAGCAGGGGAGCAGGGGCGACTCAGCCCTCCGCCTTCACCCGTTACCTGCCGCTTATGCTGCTGTTTGTCCTGGGCTACTATCTGCTGATGACCATTGGAGAAAAAAAGCAGGATCGTTACTTTTTACCCGTCTACCCCTGGCTCAACCTCATCGCTGCCTACGGCCTCGTTTGGATTTACGATTTACGATTTTGGATTTACGATGCCTTCCCTGCAGGTTTACGATTTAAATTTTCACGCTCCACGCAATACGCTACACGCCATACACAGTACCCAATCACGCTTCTCCTTATCCTCATTCTCCTCCTCAATGGCTACCTCGTCGCTGCCAACTTTCCCTACTACTTCACCTACTACAATCCGCTGCTGGGCGGCATTAACGGCGCGGCCAAAGTCCTGACCATTGGCTGGGGCGAAGGGCTGGACCTGGCCGCCGCTTACCTCAACCAACAGACCCAACCGGGCCAGGCGCGGGTGGCCAGTTGGTACGAGTCGACCTTTGCTCCCTTCTATCACGGCCCCTCGATCAGCTACTCCAAAGAAAAAGGCAAAGTGTTAGCCGGCGACTACACCGTCTTTTACATCAACCAGACTCAACGCCAATTCCCCGACGAAATCTTGTTTGACTATTTCAGCACCCATTTTAAGCCGATCCACACCGTCACCCTGCACGGCCTGGGCTACGCCTGGATTTATCCCAGCCTGGGCGTCGACCACTATGTCCAGGATCAAACCTACACCGGTATTGCCTCACTATTGGCCTGGCAATGGGTTAAGGGCGACGTTCCATTGACCCCCGGTCAGCCGGCCGACTTTGAGCTGTATTGGGAATACCTGGGCAAACAGCCGGGCGAGCCTTTCTTCTTCCGGTTAGTCGATGCTCACAGCCGGCCCTGGGCCGAAGGAGAGAGCCGGCCGGTGACTGCCGAAAACCCGCCGCCGGAGCAGTGGCGAGCAGGGGAGATCATCTTCGAACGAGGCACGTTGACCCCGCCGCCCGGCATGCCCCCCGGCCGGTACCAGCTCCAGATCGGCTTCTATACCCAGGCCCCGGCTGTAACCGAGGGGGAACTCCTCTTTGTCATTCCCGCAGCTGAAGCCCTGATCACCGTTGGCCACTCTGACCCATCACGCCCGGCTCAATTACCGGCAACGGCCAACCCGGTGGCGCAGCCATTGGGTCCGGCCCTAACCCTGCTGGGGGCCGTCTGGCCCAATCAGCCGGTCAGGGCGGGTGAAACCGCGGCCCTGGATTTATACTGGCGGGTCAGGCAGCCGCTCCCGGCCAACGCCAAAGTACATCTCGGTTTAATGGATGAGACTGGTGAAGTCAGTCAGGCCTGGTTCGATCTTACCCTGGCCGAAACCTTTAACCCGACCGAAACCATCTGGCAGCCCGGTGACCTGATCCACACCCGCTGGCAGATCGATCAATTTCCCCCTATACCGCCCGGTCAGTATTACTTCAAGTTGGTTTGGGCTGAAGACACCAACATCACCCTGCCCTTCGGCCGTTTGCTGGTCGGCGAGGAACAATAATGCAATGCCTGAATTGTGGTTTCGACAACCCCACTGGAATGAAATTTTGCGGTGAGTGCGGCGCGGCGTTAAAAAATATCTGCTCCCAGTGCGGTTTTGAGAACCCCTTGAATTTTAAGTTTTGTGGGCAGTGCGGCGCCGCCCTCCCGGCTGACCGGCCATCGACCCCCCCGCCGGTCGCCTATCAAGCCCTCGAAGCCGAGCGCCGCCACATCACCGTTCTTTTCAGCGACCTGGCCGGTTCAACCCTCCTCTCCCAAAAACTCGACCCCGAGGAGCTGCGCCGGGTGATCAAAGCGTACCAGGAGGTCTGCGCGGCGGCCATCAAACGGTTTGAGGGGTACGTGGCCCAATACCTGGGCGATGGTGTGATGGCTTACTTTGGCTATCCCATAGCTCACGAGGATGACGCCCAACGAGCCGTGCGGGCCGGCCTGGCCATTCTGGCCGCGGTTGAGCAACTAAACGTCAACTTGCAGCAAGAGTTGAGCCTCACCCTGACTCTGCGTCTCGGTCTGCACACCGGCCTGGTGGTCGTTGGCCCTATGGATGACGACCACCGGCGCGAGCCGCTGGCCCTGGGCGAGACCCCCAACATCGCCGCCCGCCTGCAAAGCCTGGCTCAGCCCAACAGTGTGGTCATCAGCAGCCACACCTATCGCCTGGTGCAGGGCTATTTTGATTGCCGTCCGCTGGGCCAGCAAAGAGTCAAGGGCATTGGCCAACTACTAACCCTTTATCAGGTATTGCAGGAACGGGCCACGCGCGACCGGCTCGACGCCGCTCAGGCCGCCGGCCTGACCCCGCTGGTCGGACGGGTGCAGGAGTTGCAGTTGCTGGCGGCGCGGTGGGAAGAGGTCAGAGAAAGGCGGGGACAGGTGGTTGTGCTCACTGGTGAGGCCGGCATCGGCAAGTCGCGCCTGGTTCGGGTTCTCAAGGAGCAACTGGCCGGCCAGCCGCACACCTGGCTGGAGTGCCACGCCTCAGCCTTGCACCAGCACAGCGCCCTGCATCCCATCATCGAGCTGCTGCACCAAATTTTGGAATTCAGCCCGACTGACTCGCCTGTGGCCAAAGTGGGCCAGTTGGAGGCCGGCCTGGCCCATTACCTCGGCCAGGTGATGCCCCCGGCCGAAACAGTCCCACTGCTGGCGACTCTACTCGGCCTGCCGGTCGGCGAGGAGTACGCGCCGTTGAACCTGGCCCCGCGGCGACAAAAGCAGCGTACGCTGGAAATCATTCTAACCCTGCTGCTGGCTATGGCCGACCGGAAACCGCTGCTCTTTGTAGTCGAGGATTTGCACTGGCTCGACCCCTCAACGCTGGAGCTGCTCGATCTTCTGATCGAGCAAGGCTCGACCACCCGCCTTCTGGCGTTGTTCACTTGCCGCCCCACCTTTAACCCAGCGTGGCGGCCCTATTCCTACCTGACCCACCTGACCCTCAGCCGCCTGACCCAACCGCAGGTCGAGGCGATGGTCCAACAGGTTGCCGGCGGTAAGAGGCTGCCCGGCGACCTGCTCCGGCAGGTGGCGGCCAAAACCGACGGCGTGCCCTTGTTTGTCGAAGAGTTGACCAAGATGGTCCTGGAATTGGACTTGCTGACCGAAGCCGCCGATCACTACGAGTTGGCCGCGCCGCTGCCGCCGCTGGCCATCCCCTCGACCCTGCACGACTCGCTGATGGCCCGCCTGGACCGCCTGGCCAGTGTGAAAGAGGTTGCTCAATTAGCCGCCACCCTGGGCCGGGAATTTGACTACGGTTTGCTGCAAGCCGTCTCTCACCTGCCTGAGCCGGAACTGCAGCTCGCCCTGGCCCAGTTGGTTCAGGCTGAGCTGTTGTACCAGCGCGGTCTGCCGCCCGCGGCCACCTATTTGTTCAAGCACGCCCTTATTCAAGAAACCGCCTATCGTTCCTTGTTGCGCAGCCGCCGCCAACAGTATCACGCCAAAATTGCTCAGGTTCTGGTGGAACAATTCCCTCAAATCACCCAACTTCAACCGGAACTGGTGGCCCACCACTACACTGCCGCCGGTTTGGCCGAACTGGCTGTGCTCTACTGGCAGCAGGCCGGCCAGCGGGCAATCGAGCAGTCGGCTGCAGAAGAAGCGATTGACCACCTGGCCCGCGGGTTGAAACTACTCGAAGCACTGCCCGACATGCCGGCCCGGACCGAGCAGAAACTGGCCCTGCAACTACTGCTGGGGGTGCCGTTGCTAATGAGCAAGGGCTATGCCGCCCTGGAAGTTGAGCGGACCTATGCCCGGGCCTGGCAGTTGTGCCGGCAGCTTGGCGACACCCCCCAACAGGCCCCGGCTTTGTTTGGCTTGTGGCTCTTTTACCTGGTACGGGCGGATTACCAACTGGCCGGCCAACTCGGCGACCAACTGATGGCCCTGGCCCAACGGTTGCAGGAACCGGCCCTATTGCTGGCAGCCCACCAGGTGCAGGGCATCAACTGTTTCTACCTGGGCGAGCTGACTTCTGCCAGAACCCACCTGGAGCAGGCCCTTGAACTTTACCGGCCCGAGCAAGCCGCCGGCCGATTCTCCTACAGCGGGGCAGACCAGGGGGTCGCCACTTTATCCCACCTGGCCTTGACCTTGTGGTTGCTCGGATATCCAGACCAGGCGCTCCAGCAGGCGGAAGCGGCTCTGGCTCTGGCCGAACGGCTGGCCCATCCTTTCAGCCAGGCCTTTGCCCTGTCTATGGCTGCCCTGCTCCATCAATATCGCCGCGAGGGACAGTTGGCCCAGGCTCGGGCCGAGGCCGCCCTGGCCTACGCCACCGGCCAGGGTTTTGAACTGCTGGCGGGCTTTAGCGCCATCTTCAGGGGTTGGGCATTGGCCGAGCAGGGCCAGGTTGAATTGGGGATGAGCCAACTGCGCCAGGGGCTTGACGCCTTCCGGGCTACCGGCGCCGAGTTGGGCCAGCTTCATTTCCTGGCCCTGCTGGCCGAAACCTGTGGCCGGGCGGGTCAGGTTGAGGCCGGCTTAAGCCTGTTGGAGGAAGCCCTTACCGCCGCGCACGACAAAGGCGAACGTTTCTACGAGGCGGAACTATACCGGCTCAAGGGGGAGCTGTTGTGGCAGGCCGGCCAACAGAGCGCCCCGGAAGCGAGCTTTCAAAAAGCAATCCAGGTAGCCCGCAGCCAGAGCGCCAGATCGTTGGAGTTGCGGGCTTCGCTGAATTTAAGCCGGCTGTGGGCCGTGCATGGCCAGCCGGCCAAAGCCGGAGAGCTCCTGGCCGGCAGCTACACCTGGTTCACCGAAGGCTTTGAGACCGCGGATTTGCGGGACGCCAAAGCCCTGTTAGCCAGCCTGGGCTGAACCCGTCACTGGTGAGATCGCCTCTGAGCAAAGAGGTTAGCGGATGTCTGACCGATTGACGTCAGTACGGATAGAAGCTGGTTTGAGGCAAGATCCTGTATAAGGTATAGCTTATGCAGTTTTGCCGTTGACACTCGACCGTGGGGATGCTATACTTGGATTAGTCAGAGAAAAAAGCGCCAAGATTCGAGAATAATTGTGGCAATGTATAAGTATAGTTGCCGCAAATGCCCCATTCGCAACCGGTGTATCAGGGAGAGCAAATACACTACCAGCGTCAAAAATATGATTGAGAGTGCTTTTGAGGCTCGCACCGATACACTCTCCACTTGGGGTTTATTGCAGGCCAACTGTCTACTGATCAAAGCCGAAGAAGAGCAGGAAAGAAAGGCTCGCCAGGAGTCTACCCTGAGACGCCGCCTGCGCGAGGCGCGTGAGGCCAAAAGGCAGGCTGCCGCTGATGTACGGGCCCAAAAATCCGGCGGAGAAACCGATCCTCTGATTCGCCGTTTACCCCAGGCCGAAACCCGGCGCAAAGCCAGGGAAACGGACGATCTGGCCCAAGCTCAGGCTGCGGCGGCTCAACCCAAAGAAACTTCTGAACTCCCCAGCTATCTTCAATCAGCTTCGTCCTCGGTATCTGGTTTTAGTAGCGATGTATTACCCGAGACCGTTCGTGACCAGGCAGGTCCGGTTGGCTCGCCGGGAACTAAAGAGACGTCTAAAAAGCCCTCCAAACCCTGCTGGTTAACGGTAAAAGGCAGTGGGCGCCACATTATGCTGCCGGCTGATGGCGAGTTGACGTTGGGACGTTTTGACGCTGCCTTTGGCATTCCCCCCGATATTGATCTGGCCTATGAAGACGGTGATCATCGCACGGTTTCGCGGCGACACGTCAAGATCAGCGGGGTGAATGGCTACCATACCATTGAGGATACCGGCAGCCGGTATGGCGTTGTGGTCAATGGCGACAAAATCAGCCCCGGCCGTCCCCAGCGACTCACCCCGGGTGATCGAGTGGCCATTGGCAATGTGCAGATGTTTTACGATCAAGTACCCGAGTATATGCAAGTTGTTTCCTCCCAGACGGCGGTGCGCCATGTGCTTATTGTGACTCCAACCGGGCGCAAGCTCACGATTACCCCGTCTCGTGATATCATCATCGGGCGCTCCGACCGTTATGTCGATTTTGTGCCGGAGATTGACCTCAGCCAGGATGGCGAAGCAGCCTCGCGCGTCTCACGGCGACACGCCATCATTCATTGGCATAAGGATAAACCTTATCTGGAGGATTTGGGGAGTGGTTTTGGTACCCGGCTAAATGGTCAGATGTTGCTCCTTGGTCAGGCCGTTCCGTTGAAGGCTGGCGATCACATCTGGCTGGGCGGCTGTGTATTGGCTTATGACGTGGAGTTGTAGCACTGAGCCGGTAGTTCAATTGATCTCTCTACTCAGAAATAGGAGTCCTCTCCTATGAGTTTGGGCGGCAAAATAGGTTATGATAGACGTAGATTTGAGTTCTAAATGCTGAACCTGATTGGGAGGTAAATGGCATGTCTCACAAAAGTACCTCTCCGTTAGAGGAGACTACGACGGCAATGATCGTCTGGCCCAATGATGGGAAGGAGATGATGTTAATTGCGGCAGGCGATTTTCTGATGGGGGCCAACAATGGTCATCCTAACTATCAGCCGGAGCATCAGGTCTACGTGGCGGAGTTCTACCTAGATCGCTGGCCGGTGACAAACGCTGAATATAAGGATTTTGTTGACCAGACTGGCCGTCCGGTTCCCAACTATGAAGTTAGTTGGTGCGATACGGCCGGATATAACTGGGACCCACTGACCCGGATGTATCCCGAAGGCAAGGCCGATCATCCCGTGGTTCTGGTAACCTGGGAGGATGCGCTGGCTTATGCTGCCTGGGCCGGCAAGCGCTTGCCAACCGAAGCGGAGTGGGAACGGGCAGCGCGGGGCCGGGCCAGCCAGCGTTATCCCTGGGGAAATGAACCGCTGCCGGGCCGCTGCAATTCTAAAGAAAGCGGCCTGGGCGCAACAAGTCCGGTGGGCCTCTTTTCGCCTGAGGGCGACTCGCCGGAAGGCCTGATCGATATGGTTGGCAACGTATGGGAGTGGACCAACAGCCTGTTCCGGGACTATCCCTATAATGCCCTTGATGGCCGGGAAAATTCGCAGTCAGCCGGCTTTCGGGTGTTGCGGGGCGGTTCCTGGGTCAATGATTTCAGCGTGGCCAATGGCCTATCCCGGCTCGATGGCGATTTTCAATTTTACAACAATGTTGGCTTTCGCTGCGCGGTCTCACCTGAATAGATCGGTTCAGTGAGCCTTTTTTCGAATGTCGAAGAAAAAACGAGCGGCGTTTGGCCAGACGCCGCTCGCTTTTTAATGTTCGAAGCCGGTAAATTTAGCCGCTCAGTTGTACCGGTACACTTTGAAATCGTCAAATTTCATCCGAACAGTTCGGTCGGCTGAGCGCACGTAGACGCCGGTGGCTTCCCCGGTCAGATGGTTGGCTGAACTTTCCACAAATGTCCCCAGTAGGACACCATTGGCATAGACCGTCAACGTCAGATCGTTTTTGTGGCCAATTCTCAGTACGTTGGTTGCCCCGCCCCGGTTGATCGCCGGATCGCATGTGCCTGAGCGGAGTGTGGTCCTGGATCCCGATCTATTGCGAATCAACTGCCAGTCGCCGCCGCTGCTGCAGCTATTGTTGGGCCAGATCCTGAAGAGATAAAAGTTGTCCCCACCCTGGCCATTGATGAAGATACCATAGGCGGCGTTACTGCGACCGCTGCTGCCAATATCTTCGCTGTGATAGGCAGCCACCTCGAATTCGCCATACGTGCGGTAAGGTCGTTCTGGCTTGGGATCATTCTTGGCCGGCGGTAAACATTCCCGGTTACTGCTACTGACATCAACCCAGTATCGCCCATCCCGGTTATCGGTAACACAACCACTCTGACTGAATTCATACCAGGCGTTGTTACTGGAGAAATCTTCATGATAGACCAGGCTGAGCGGCGGCGGAGGCGGCGCCTTGAACAGCACCGGCAGGAAGATAGACTTCACGGGACTGTGGCCAATAATTCCGACCTGGGCCTGGGCGCTGTTGTTTGTCGTGGTGATTTCGCCGCTGATGAAAGGGGTGACCACGGCGGTGTTGATAACGGTGATATCTGGCCCGGAAGTCAATATCCCGGTCATGGTGATCGTCACCCTGTTCCCGGCCGGGATGGGATTGGGTAGTAGCCAGGTTGGCTTGGCCAGACCATCAGAAATGGCGGTGGTGCTAAATAGATAACCAACATCTCTCATTTGGGCCGGATAATCGTCATAGAAGAAGATATAGGCGGCCGGGTCGGGGCCGCTATTGGTGATCATCACGGTAAAGGTGATGCGTCCCCCGGAAGTTACGCTGGACACATTGGCTCTTTTGGAGACGATCAGATCAAACCGGGCGGTATCAGCTGGCTGAATTGAGGGCAGCCACGGCGCAAAGGCGGCCAGAGCCTCCTCACTAACCGGCGGGATCGGCTCCTGGGCGGCTACGACCCGCGGCTTGAATAGCGGCAGGTGCAAGCTGAGCGACAATAGCCAAAACAGGGTGACCAACACCAGGACAGCCAGAATTTTCACAGTTTTAGATTTATTTGGTTGTAACATCATACGCACCTCGAATCCATTGAACTCTATTAATCTATTAATACCCAACAATTCGCTACTCTATTCTAACAAAAGCACTATTTTTCAAAAAATTATGGTGGTGATTGTTGGCTGACAATGGTGACCGCAATGTCCACATAACCTCGGTCCACCGGAGTACACTGCTCGCTTCACTTAGGATGTTCCAGAATCTATATCCTCCCAAGTGGATTGCGGGTTACGTGTTGCGTAAGGTTTTAGTTAAATAGAAACGGGTGTGACCAAAGTGAGTTTTAGAGACAACTTTGTAAAACGTAAAACGTGAAACGTAAGGTTTTTTTGGCGGAAATCATTACGTTTTACGCTTTACGTTTTATGGCAAATCAGGTTAGCAACTCATTTTAGTCACACCCAATAGAAACAGACGATGCCCATTGGTTACTCACCCACCCCCATCATCAGGTCACAGTGGACGGTCGTGTTGCAATTTGTGTGTAAAAAGGCCGATGTTCACGTGTGCAAAGGGCAATTTACACAACTTTCGGCATACGACCTTTCAATCGCTTATTTGAAAAGTATTGGCTTTAGCTTTAGCCGGTAATTGGGCGCAAAAAACCGGCTGAAGCCTCGACTCCAACTGTTCAAAATGTCTCTGACTACTACAAATAAGGCTTGACTAGAGAGCCGGATGATACGGAAATGGTCACGTCCGGTTCGGAGGGGGACGGTTGGAAAAGCAGGTAGTGCTGCTCGCTGGCCGCCTACCCTACCAAAACTTGCCTCAAATCTGGAACGTACCCCAGCATAACTAACTGCTTGCTCTTCATAATTTTTTCCCCTATAATCCACTTTGCTCTGAGTAAGATCACTTAAATACAGAATTAGGAAACAAACATGGCAAATAAACAGGTGAGAGATACGGTTGTCATCCTCGTCCATGGTGAAGTTCTGGCGGGGGAACATAACTCTACCATTCCAGACCAACGTCGAAATGCCGGCATGTTGGCGGAATGCTTATTGCCCATTTTGCGTAGCAATTTGCGGGTGGCAGTGCTTCACGGGAATAAACCGCAGGTAGGGTTTGTGTTGTTTCGAGCAGAGTTGGCCAGTCATATTTTGCATTCTATTCCGCTGGATGTCTGCGGGGCAGATACCCAGGGGGCAACCGGTTATATGATTAGCCAGGCTATGATGAATGTTCTCCGCAAGAATGGCTTTCAGCGTAATGTAACGAGCGTTTTAACCCAGACAGTTGTAGACTCACGTGATCCCATGTTTCACCAACCCACTAAAGCCATTGGTCCACGGTTTGATCGAAATAAAGCTGAGCAACATCGTCAGACCCGGGGCTGGCATATTGTTGAGGAACCTGGCCTGGGGTATCGACGGGTTGTGCCCGCCCCGCCACCGCTTGAGATCGTAGAGATTGAGGATATCAAACGACTTGTAGAGTCAGGCACTGTAGTGATTACCGCCGGGGGTGGTGGTATCCCCGTCATTCGGACCGAAGATGGTCGTTTGGAAGGGATCGAGGCGGTGGTTGATACCGATCAGGTGGCCTGCATATTGGCTAACCAGCTTGAGGCAAAAGTAATGTTGATGGTCGTTGAAAAAGATGACAAGTTTCTGTTGTCCCGGCTTACTGTCGAGGAAAACCATCATTTGTCTCTGCCAGAAGTCGAAGAAATCCTGGCTGGGAATACCTTGAGTTCCGGCATGGTCCGTTCCAAATTGCAGGCCGCGGCTAAATTTCTTGGGAGTGGGGGTGAACAGGTGATTATCACCACGCTGCGGAAATTACCGTCAACCCTGGCTAAAGAGAGCGGCTTGCGAATTGGGGTAGCCAATCCTACCCTGGAGTTTTTTGGTAATCAATGATGGCGGCGCTACGCATTGGCAAAGATCGACTACATTCAGCTTTACAGGAAAAATATGGTTATGACTGAAGAGCAAAATTTTTCATCAACACCTATAACCCTTGAGGATTTGCAGAAACAGGTTATGGATTTACGCCGTCAACTGGCTGAGTCGAGGGCCAGGAATCGAGCGATGTGGAGTTTGCTGGCCGAAATCAGCCAGAAATTACAGGCATCTTCGACCTCTATTAAGGCAGCCGTATCCAGTTTGCTTGATTACGATATTTTTTGGGATGGATCGACCCAACATGAATTTTTGGAGACGATCGATGAAAGTGTGGATCAAGGGTCGAACCTGATCATACTCATGATGTTGGCTTTCAGGTCCGAAGCCGACAGTCTGGAAATGAAACCGGAACCCCACGCTCTGCAAGAAATACTCTCAACCGTGGTCGATACAGTCGCTTTAGGCTCCCAGCTTGTAACTGATTTTCCGCCGGAAGGAGGGCCTGTTTTTGTGGACTACGGTTATCTGGCTGTCGCCTTAAGACTGTTGCTTGAAGTTCTGATCGAACCGGAACCGCCCTCGGCCCAAATTGAACTACTGGCGGTAGAGTCTAAGGAGTGTTGGTTGTTGGACATCAAGGCCATCCCGGAGACGATAGGAACGGCTATCGGTTATCTTGGTGAGGATCAATTTGAGGAGTTATTGACAGATGGTAATCTGTTGTCGCTCTCCCGGGAAAAGTTATTGAAACTATTTACGGCCTCCCGTATTTTCCGTTTGCAAAATATTCAGCTCGATGTGCAAACGGGTGAAACAGGAAAAGTGGTTTTGCGGCTGACAATACCTGCAGCCGTGCTGAGCTAGTAAAGATCAAGATGAATTCAGCCAAAATTCTGCTCATTGGTGAGGAACCAAATATTTTGCGGACCTTACGCCGAAATTTGGTCAATAGAGGTTATGAGGTTTCAATTGCTTTGGATGACCAAGAGGCATATGATATGGTCTGTTGTATCGAATTTGACCTCTATATCCTTGATCTAGATTTCAAGATGTCGCAAATTGACGGATTAACTATCTGTCGCCAGGTTCGTGAACTCAGCCACGCCCCAATTATTGTTCTTTCTACCGTGGGGTCGGAAACAATTAAGATTGAAGCGCTGGATTTGGGGGCTGATGATTATCAGGTCAAGCCCTTTAATATGGGCGAATTTCTGGCCAGGGTTAGATCTGCCTTGAGGCGTTGGGCCACCTATCGCACCGGCGCACTGAGTCAGAATAATGTTATTCTTTCGGGAGATTTGCTGATTGATACCGAGTCTCGCCGCGTAAATATCAAAGGTGAAGAAATCCATCTGACCCCAACGGAATACGAATTGCTCCATTATCTGGCCAAGAATGGTGGCAAAGTGATGACTCACCGCAATCTGCTGCAGTCCATCTGGGGACCGGAATATGGCGATGAGCGGGAATATCTGCGCGTTTTTATCTCCCAATTGCGCCGCAAGATCGAGGTTGATCCGTTGCGCCCAACTTATATTCTAACCGAACCCGGCGTCGGGTACCGTTTTGCCAAAGATTAGCCATTGCCTGGTAAATCGATCGCGGCAGATTGGTTAGTTGCCTCATTGCTTTTGGTCAATGTGCTGCATCAAACGTTATTCCCCGAATAACCCTGCCAAACGCCCCCCTCATTACCCAATCTGGAGGATTCCATGCGGCATAAACTGATTGCCAGCCAGGACTATTTACTGAACAATGGTGAGTCTGTGTTGATCGTTCCACCGGAACATCTGGCGGCTGACCCCAGTTATTGCGGTGGGATACATTTGGTACGCAACCAGACTCAAATAGAGACCATCTCATAAAACACAAAAAGCCTCATTTCTGTAACACTTTCTATAGACATTCAGATAATGTTTTGGGTGTGACCAAAATGAGTTTTTTTAATGTAGGGACGAATGGCATTCGCCCTGGTTAGTTGGCCCAATTTGGGCGTTCGCCGAACGCCCCTACAACTGAAATTGGTCACACCCTAATGTTTTTGGGTAGGGGCAGCGCCTTGTGCCTGCCCAATGGGGCGACCACAAGGGTTCGCCCCTACAAAATTCAAGAAACTTTTCTGAACATCAATAGCAGTTCTCCGCGACCGAAAGCGCTACCGGTAAACACCTTCGTCATAACTTCTGCGGTAGCTTGGCTTACTACCCCTGTATTCCCCTGGCCGGTATCTTCGTCTTTATGCTTTCTTTATGCTATCTTTATGACTCCTTTACTGGTTTTATGATAGATTAGATTGTGGACTAAAGGTCATCCGGCATAGTGCACAGGTTATCTAAGCCTCTTGCGGACTTGTTAAGAGAAGTTATCAATGGTGATCAATGGCTTTTCTGCAAATCTACTGCTCTGTTTTTCCCCAATAAAGCTATTTACTCCATTTAAATTGCCCGATATTTAGCGAGAAGGAGGTGAAATCCCTCCAAGAAAGGTAAACCTTAGCACTATTTACTCGCCATCACCGCTTAACACAATGCCAAAATGTAAGCTCAAAGGGTCAAATCAATTGCGGTGTATTTGTGAAAAAATGACCAAAAACGATATAAAGGAGGTGATCTCTCGAACCAAACTGATGTTGTTTTCAAATTTTAACGTCCAAACAAAAATTTTAATTAAGTGGAGGATATCGTGAAGAGAAATCTATGGACAATTTTGACCCTGGTGCTGCTCTTGAGTCTATTTACGGCCTGCCAGCAGGCGGCGGCTCCGCAGCCGGCTGCTGAAGCTCCGGCAGCGGAGCAACCAGCGGCTCAAGAGCCAGCCGCCCCCGCAAGTGTTGGAGTGATTAAAGTGGGCGCCTTGTATCCGTTGACCGGACCCGATGCGGGCTGGGCCGGCGATCCCTACATCAAATCCCACCAGTTGGCGATTGATGAGATCAACGCTGCCGGGGGCATCAAGTGTCTTGGCGGCGCCAAGTTGGAACTGGTTAAGGGTGACACCCAGGGCAAAGCCGAAGCCGGTAACTCAGAGATGGAACGGCTGATCACCCAGGAAGGTGTGATAGCGGTGATGGGTTCGGCGCTCAGTGGAACCACGCTACCTGCTTCGGAAATTTCCGAACGGTATGAGGTACCCTACATTGTGCCCAATGCCCTGGACGGGTTAATCACGGATCGCGGTCTCAAATACGTGTTCCAGACCGTGTCCACCTTGCAGCAATGGGGCGCCGACGACGCCGCCTGGGCCAAAGAGCAAGGGGCCAAAACAGCCGTAATTACCGTGCCAAACTTCACTTTTGGTGCGGAAGTGGGCGAGGTTTGGGAGAAGGCCCTGGAAGCTGAGGGGATTGAACTTCTGGCGCATTTCACTTATGAAGGCAATGCCCAGGACTTTACCGATACCATTTTGCGGGTTAAGCAGGCCGATCCGGACGTATGGTTCGCGCTGGGTAACAACCAGGCGCCGCAGATGGCCAAGCAGGCCAAAGAGCAAGGTTACTATCCCAAGATGGGGATCATCACGCTGGGTTCCGGTTTTGGCAGCACCTTCTTCCTCAATGAAGCCGGCGCCGATGTGGCCGATGGCATCCTCATCACCCAGGACTTTGCGCCGGTCAGTGCTCTGAACGTTAGCGAAGAACTCAAGACCAAATTCAAGGAATATACCGGCCAGGACCTGGGCGGTACTTACAATACCACCTATGCCTCCACCTGGCTGCTGGCCGATGCCCTAGAAGTAGCCTGCTCCACCGATCCGAAAGCATTGGCCGAAGCGCTGCGCACCGCCACCTTCACCGAAGGCGAGGGTAAGTGGGGCTTCCAGTGGCCGCAAGCTTCATTCGATGAGAAAGGGCGGTTGAAAGAATCTGCGTCGGTCATCGCTCAGTGGCAGGATGGCCAAATGGTTGCGGTCTGGCCGGAGGAGTTTGCTGCGGCCAAGCCGGTTTGGCCTGTTCCGGGTTGGGATGCCAGAGCGGGCGCCCTGACAGGGGAGGCTGTTGAGGCCCCTGCTCCAGCCGCCTCAGGTATCATGGACATCATCAACAGCCCAGAGGTCAACGCCGCGGCGCTGGCCTCGGATTACTCCCAAGCCATTTTGAAAGATGCGGCCACCCCGGTTGACGTATCCCTGTATGCCACGGAAGGCCCGTATGTGATTGCCGTGTCGCAGCAGGACTCCAGCAATGGTTGGGGTAACACCTACAACGTCACTATCGATGCCTATGGCAAAGAACTGCTGGAGGCAGGTATACTGTCACAACCCTTACTTACCGCCGTGACAAATGACGCCAACCAACAGATCAGCGACATTGAGAATTTCACTACCCAACAGCCCCATGCGATCGTGGTTGAACCGTTAGGTCGGGCCGCCTCGACGACGGTAATCAAGCGGGCTGTGGACGCCGGCATCCCGGTGGTTCTCTGCGCCAACGGGATTGAAGGCGAAGATTTCACCTCACGCGTAGATATTGACTTCTACGAAGTGGCCTATAAGTCGGGCATTGGTTTGGCCGAGTTGATGGGCGGTAAAGGTAAAGTGGTGGTCTTCAACGGCATTGCCGGAGTGGACTCAACCGAAACCTGGCAGGCCGCGGCGTTAGACGCGCTTAGCAATTACCCTGATATCGAGATCATCGCCACCGAATACGCTCAGTGGAATATTGCCACCGCCAAGCAGAAGATGGAAGCCATCATGGCTGCCAACCCGCAGATCGACGGTGTATGGGCCGGCGGCGGTGAAATGGCTCTGGGCGCGGGCCTGGCCTTTGAAGATGCCGGGGTAACTCCGCCCAAGTTTGGCATGGTTAACGTGCCGAACGGCTTCCTGCGCCTGGCCAAGCAGTACAATTACGAGTTCGTCGGTTCCCCGGATCCGCCTTCGATGTCCAAGTACTGCCTCCAGACCGCAGTTGACATCCTGCAAGGCAAAGAAGTCACCAAGTTCATCAGCTTGCGCACGCTGATGGACGGCGCAGACCCGTATGACCATACCAGTTTTGAGCAGTGGTATGTGCCTGAACTGAACGATGACTTTATCCCCCCCGCTACGGTAGATGTCCAGTACTACATTCAGGGAGGATTCGAGCGCAAGTAAACCTCTGAACTAACAAACCTGCCGGGCCAATTGACCCGGCAGGTTTGTATCCCAGCAACATTGTAGGGCGCGATCGCACCGCTGCCCCCTACCTAAGATGTTGGACGCCCGATATATCAGGTAAAACACAATGACAGCAGTTAATAACACGGTCCGCTCCAATAAAACCCTTCTCTATCTCAAGGGAATTGACAAGACCTTTGGCGGCACTCACGCCTTGGCAAATGTGTCGTTTGACCTCAAGGAGGGTGAGATTCACGCCCTTGTCGGCGAGAATGGCGCGGGCAAATCTACCCTGATCAAAACCATCACCGGCGCCTATACCCCTGATGCAGGTACAATTAAAATAGGTGAGGTTGAATGTGATAGCTTAACTCCCGCCCAAGCACGCCGCCTGGGGATAGGCGCAGTCTATCAGGAATTTAATCTCTTACCGGACATGTCTGTGGCAGAGAATATTTTCCTGTCGTCGCCGCCTATGAGACGCTTTGGGTTAATCGATACAGCCGCACGGGCCAGGCAAGCCTACCACTTGCTTGAGCGTTTGGGAGCCCATACGCACATTAACCCCAATGAATTGGTCAAGGACCTGACTGTTGGCGAACAACAAATCGTTGAGATTGCCAAGGCTCTGGCGCTTAATGCCCGTATCCTCATTATGGACGAACCGTCGGCAGTGCTCCCCAGCCGCGATCTAGATCGTCTCTTTGCGGTTATCAAAACGTTGCGCGATGAAGGTCAGGGGATTATTTATATCTCACATCGCCTCAATGAGATTTTTGAACTGGCCGACCGGGTCACGGTTCTTAAAGATGGTCAGGTTATGGCGACCAAAACTGTCGCCGAAACGAACGACGCCGAACTGGTGCGCTTGATGGTTGGACGCGAGCTGACTGATATGTATCCAGTCGCAGACAATAAACCGGAAGATGTTTTGCTTGAGGTACGCGATCTGTGCGTCGAGGACACAGTTTTTGATATCAACTTTCAGATTCGGGCCGGTGAAGTAGTGGGCATGGCTGGCCTGGGCGGCAGCGGCCGTACCACCGTTTGTCGGTCTCTGGTTGGACTGGCTGACATCAAATCGGGCCAGGTGCTGTATCTTGGTCGGCCCGCGCCGCGCACGCCGGCTGCCGCGGCCCAGGTGGGTCTGGTTTTGATCCCGGAAGACCGCAAAGCGTTCGGTTTAGTTTTAAATCAAACCATGCGCTTCAACCTGGCGTTGCCGAATCTCCCTCAATTCGAGCGGCAGGGCGTGCTGCGTTCCGGTCTTGAAAAGCAAGCCGTCGATGATACGATTGCCGACCTCCATATTCGGCCGCCGGCCCCCAAGATCCTGGCTGAGAATTTGAGTGGCGGCAACCAGCAAAAAGTCGTGGTTGGCAAGTGGCTGCTGGCCAATCCCAAACTGGTCATATTTGACGAACCGACCCGTGGGATTGACGTTGGGGCCAAAGTGGAAATCTATACGCGCATTCGTGAACTCACCCGTCAGGGTGTTGGGATAATTATGGCTTCGTCCGAATTGCCTGAATTGATTGGTATGTGCGACCGAATTATTGTGTTCCATGAAGGTCGTCTGGCGGGTGAACTGGTCCGGCAGGACTTTTCGGAAGAGACAATTATGCGTTTGGCCACGGCAACTGATACCGCCGATCTTGTTGTTACCTGATACGCAAACGCGTCTGTCGGTTAAAACAAAACTAAAAGGGTGAACTATGGCTACAACTTTTGAGAGTGTCGGAACCGGCGTGATGCCGCGTTCCCGCCGCTGGTCAACCTTTGTGCGTAATAACGGACCCATTCTCTTGATTTATACCATCATTATTCTGCTCGCCGCAACAGCCTCAATCTTTTCGGACAACTTTTTAAGATCATCAAATTTACTCAATATTCTGCGGCAATCAATCGTCTTGGGCTTGTTGGCCATTGGACAGAGTGCGGTTTTGTTAACCGGGGGAATGGATATATCCGTTGAAATGGTGGCCCGGTTGGTCGGCCTGGTGGTGGCGACTATTTTTGCGGCCTATGGTAGCAATCCCGCGTTGATATTGCCACTGGTTTTGTTGGGGGTTGGGATAGGGGCGATTTTGGGTGGGATCAATGGCCTGTTAATCACCCGAACCCATGCCGTCCCCTTTATCATTACCTTTGGCACCTTTTTTATCCTGCGGGGCATCAACCTGGCCATCTCAACCACGCCAATTCGCGGGATTCCCGACGCCTATCTCACCGTGTATGACGCCAGAATTGGTAGTATCCCCATCAATGTCATCGTTATGGCGTTCATTTGGTTGGCAGTGTGGCTCTTTTTCACCCGTACCCGGCCGGGACGTAATATCTATGCGGTTGGTGGTTCGGAACGGATCGCCCGGCTGTCTGCTATTCGAGTCAACTGGACGCTGGTATCGGCGTATATCATTAGTTCCGTTTTTGCAGCCCTGGCCGGTCTGTTTCTCTTGTCGCGTACCGGTGTTGGCGACCCGAATGCCGCCGATGGGATGACCTTCCAGTCGATTGTGGCCTCCGCGGTGGGTGGAATCAGTCTTTATGGGGGGCGAGGTTCGCTGATAGGCACGCTGGGCGGAGTGCTGCTGCTAACCCTGCTGGGGAACATTTTTAACCTGATGCAGGTTAACATTTTTTACCAGCAGTTGATGTTGGGGGTTATCGTCCTCATTGCCGTGGCTACCTACAAAACAAAATCATTGGGGTCTCTATGAAATCCATATCTGTTAAACCGTTTGGCCTATTTTCAGGCTTTCGTCCCACGCCGCGCCTGGTCCGCGGAGTAGACTTGGCCGGACAATGGGCGGCGCCGATTATGATTGGCGTGGTCTTAATTACCGCTGCAATCTTTGCGCCCGCCTTTTACAACCCAACTAATTTGAAAACGGTGGCTATTCAAATTGCAGTGTTGGGCATTGTGGCGATCGGCCAAACATTGGTCCTATTAAACCGCTCGATCGATATGTCGGTCAGCGCGGTGTTGGCGTTAGGGGCCGTAATTGTTGTCCAGACCGAAGCCGGCAACCCGATCGTCGTTTCACTCCTTCAGGCGTTTGCCGTGGCTGCGCTGATTGGGCTGGCGAACGGGTTTTTGGTGGCTAAGCGGCACGTGCCCCCCTTTGTAGCCACATTTGGGATGCTGGTTTTTGTGGGCGGCGCCCGGCTGGCTTATACCAAAGGCCAGGCCAGCGGCACAGTGCCGGCTTTGCTGCGGGCAATCAGTATCGAACCGCTGGGACCTATACCGGCAGCGCTGGTTGTCTGGCTGATTATCAATGCCATTGTCATTTTTATCCTAAAATATACCCGTTTTGGCCGTTGGGTATATGCAGTTGGGGGCAATCCGGGCGCAGCCCGCTATGCCGGCATTAACGTGGATTGGGTTTTGATCTCCGCCCACATTACCTGCTCCGTATTTGCCATCTTGGGCGGACTGTTATTGAGCGGCTACATTGGTTATGTGGATTTACGCCTGGGCGCCGAATATAACATGAATTCCATTGCCGCGGCAGTTGTTGGCGGCACAACCTTCACCGGAGGACGGGGCAATCTCTTTGGTACGGCGGCTGGAGTTACCCTGCTCATTATGCTCCTGAACCTGGTGGTCGTGTTGGGTCTGTCGATTCACTGGCAATATGCCATGCAGGGCACCGTGTTGGTCTTGGCCACGGCGCTGCAAGGATTCCGCCAGTTCCTGTTGAGTCGTTAAGAATTTATACCGCCTGAATCAATACCACGGAGGTATTACATGAGCTTAGAAATATTTTTGCAGACGATTGTTAATGGCTTATTTACGGGCGCCATCTATGCCCTGGTTGCTATTGGTCTGACCTTGATCTACGGTGTTATGTTGATTCTCAACTTTGCCCACGGCGAATTTTTGATGCTGGGCATGTACGTTGCGTTTTGGTGTTTCACCCTTTTTGGGTTGGATCCGTATCTATCCCTGCCGATTGCGGCTGTGTTGATATTTGGGGTAGGGGCGCTCATCCAGCGGGGAATGGTTCAGCGTGTTTTAGATTCTCATCCCTTGAATCAGATCATCCTGCTGCTGGGCGTTTCCACTGTGCTCATTGGTCTGGTCCAGTTTTTCTGGACGGCTGAACCACGGGCCATCCGTGTTCCGTATGAGACCGAGGTGTTTGTTTTAATGGGCTTGAGGTTCAGTATCCCGCGCACGGTCGCTTTTTTTGGAGCAATGGTTATCTCATTGGCGCTGTACCTGTTTTTGCAGTACACCAAAACAGGCGCGGCAATCCGGGCCGTCTCCCAGTCACGGCCTGGCGCGCTGCTAATGGGGATTAATGTCAAATTCATCTACTTGCTCACGTTTGGTCTCGGCGCGGCGGTTACTGCCGTGGGAGGGGTCTTGCTAACACCCAATTACCGGATGATTCCGACGGTTGGACAGCCCTTTGCCGTAATCGCCTTTGTGGTGGTGGTTTTAGGCACGATGGGCAACTTTATTGGGGCCTTTCTGGGTGGTTTGATCATTGGCATGGTCGAAGCATTTGCCGGTTTCTTTCTTGGCGGTGATGTAAAGATTGTGGCCAGTATGCTCGTTTTTATCCTCATCCTGTTATTCAGACCGGCCGGTCTTTTTGGCGGAAGGACAGGTATATGAGTACAAAATCTACTACTACAAAAGCCCCCGGTAGCGTTTTGCGCAACCGGGTGCAAAACATCTTGTTAGACTGGGATAGAACGCAACTGCTGGTCAGTTTCATTGTGTTGGGTCTGATTGCCCTCTCTCCTTTAGTGGTAGAATCGCCCTACTACATGGGCATCATTATCCTGACCACCTTGTATATCTTCACCGGCATTTCATGGAATATTGTCGCCGGTTTTGCCGGGCAGCTGTTGATTGCCCATATTAGCTTTCTGGCATTTGGGGCTTATACCACCATTGTGCTTTATAACACTTATGGCGTATCCCCCTGGCTAGGTATTCCAATCGGTGGGGTGGTGGCCGGGCTTTTGGGCGTGGCGGTGGCCTTTATTACCCTGCGCTATGGTCTGAAGATGGACTATTTTGCGTTGTTCACGATTGCCCTTATGGTCGCCTTAAAAACGTTGTTTCTAAAATGGGAGTTTGTAGGCGGCGCCATCGGGATGGGGTTATCACTTAGAAATCCCAGTTGGGACAAGATGATTTTTAATACAAAAGAGCCTTATCTCTACATCGCCCTGGTGCTAACAGTGATTGGCGTCCTGATCCAATATCGTATTTACCGATCTAAAATCGGCGCCTATTTTATGGCGATCCGCGAGGATGAAGATGCCGCTGCCGCCCTGGGTGTAAATACGTCACGTTACAAAATGTTGGCAGTCGTCATCGGGGCCGCCATGGCCGGGGTTGGCGGCGGCTTTTATGTGATGTATGTAACCTTTGTCGAACCGCCTCAAGTGTTCGATCTGGGGTTGAATGTCGAAATTATCATGGCTGCCCCCATCATCGGCGGTTTGGGTAGCCTGGCGGGGCCGGTTCTGGGTGGCATTCTTAACAAACCATTGGCTGAATTCATTCGGGGTACCCTTACGGCGGGACGTAGCGGCACGACGCTTATTGTTTATGGTTCTTTCCTGATCCTGGCTATTCTCTTCATGCCGCGTGGCGTCGCCGGGTTGCTGCATTCCCCTTATGAAAAAATGCGCCAGCGCATCCTGAAATCCAATGCGGGAAAGGAATGATGCACCGTGGCCCTACTAGAAGCTAAGAATATTACCAAACGTTTTGGCGGACTGGTTGCGGTCAGCAATCTGAGCCTCACTGTGGACAAAGGTGAAATCTTGGGCATGATTGGCCCTAATGGGGCGGGCAAAACTACCGCTTTTAATATGATCTCTGGTTATTACAAACCAAATGAAGGTGAAGTCTTCTTCAACGGTGAAAATATTACCGGCCTGCGGCCCGACCAGGTTTGTAAAAAAGGGCTAACCCGCACGTTCCAGGTGGTCAAACCATTTCCACACCTGTCTGTATTAGACAACGTTATGGTTGGGGCCTACATCCATACCAATGATAGTAACGAAGCCCGCCAGAAATCTAAAGAGATTTTGGAGTTTTTAGGAATGGGCCGTATGACTGAAATGCTGGCCGGCGGCCTGCCCATCGCCATGCGTAAACGGCTGGAGATTGCCAAAGCTCTGGCTACTGAACCTAAAATGCTCTTATTGGATGAGGCGATGGCCGGGTTGCGCCCCAAAGAAACAGACGAGGTTATCGAATTGGTCCGCCGGGTCAGCCAACAAGGGGTGGCCCTATTGCTGGTCGAGCACGTAATGAAGGTGATTATGTCATTGGCCGATCGGATTGTGGTTATTCACCACGGTGAGAAAATTGCCGAAGGTGAACCGGAGGTGGTGGTGCGCGACAAAGCGGTAATTGATGCTTATCTGGGGGAGGCTGAAGTAAATGTTAAAAGTTGACAATATTGACGTGTCTTATGGCGATGTCCAGGTGCTGTTTGATGTTTCCCTCGATATCAAGGCCGGTGAACTGGTAGCGGTTATTGGCGCCAATGGGGCGGGTAAAACTACCTTGCTAAGAACTATTTCCGGTATCTTAACCCCCCAAAAAGGTTCAATCAAATTTGAAGATAAGGTCATTAGCACCCAACCACCCAATAAAACCGTGGCCGCTGGGATCATTCAAGTCCCGGAAGGAAGACTGCTCTTCCCTCACATGACGGTTCGCGAAAACCTCAAAATGGGCGCTTATCTGACCAACAACAAGGAAACTGTGAACGAACGGCTTGAGATGGTCAACGAAATGTTTCCCCGCTTGAAAGAAAGAGAGAAACAGTTGGCCGGCACCTTATCTGGTGGGGAACAACAGATGCTGGCTGTTGGCCGGGGTTTGATGGCCGGTCCCAGGCTGCTGATGCTCGATGAGCCTTCCCTGGGTTTGGCGCCCAAGCTGGTCCAGCAGATTTTCGATCTGGTGCAGCAGATCAAGCAAGAACTTGGGGTAACTGTTTTGTTAGTCGAACAGAATGTGCGCCATTCCTGTGAGATTTCCGACCGGGCCTTTGTGCTGGAAAACGGCAAAGTTGTGTTGCAAGGACCCGGCTCAGAAATGCTGGCAAATGACCACGTGCGGGAGGCCTATCTGGGGTTATAAGCGTTTTCTGGGGCGAAAGGAAACTATGATATGATCATCGACTCCCACACCCACGTCGATGAGGTTGAAGTATGGGGCTGGATCGATCCCCCGGAGGTTCTGCTGCCGTTGCTGGATGAGGCCGGCATCGACCAGGCCATCATTATGACTTACCGGGACGCCACCGGCCCCGATGATCCGGCCACCAATTACATCTTCAACGCCGTAACCCGTTATCCGGACCGGTTGATTGGTTATGTGCGGATCAACCCCCAGGCAGGCGGGGCGATGGACGCGCTTGATCAGGCGCTGGGTGATTACAAGCTGAAAGGATTGAAACTTCACCCGGTCAGTTATGTGGGCTTTCCTTTTGGCGAGGCCACCCTGCGGTTAATGCGCCGGGCCGCGCAGTACAACGCGTCGGTCTTGTTCCACACCGGTGACGAGGCCTTGGCCCTGCCGGAAGAAGTGGCTCAGGCCGCCCGGTTATGTCCTGAAGCCACTGTGATTATGGCCCATCTGGGGGGGTACTACCACCATCAGGCCGTGCTCCAGGCGGCCCAGGAGCTGCCCAACGTGCTGGTCGACACCTCGGCCAGCCCCTATCCCTGGTTAATCCGGCGTGCCGTGGAAACGATTGGAGCCGAACGGGTGCTCTTTGCCAGCGATGGACCGGGTTGCCTGCCGGCGCTGGAAGTGGAAAAAGTTCGCCTGGCCGGTTTATTGCCGGCAGATGAAGCGTTGGTTTTGGGGGGCAACATCCGGCGGATATTAGCGGGAGTGCGGCATGATCTTTGATTTCCGGGTATTTTTGGGCCATAGCTTTGATGGTACGCAACAAACTATCTCTACGCTGCTACACAAAATGGACTCCCTCAAGATCGATATGGCCCTGGCCTGTCCGTTCAAACCGCGGTCGTACAATTTAAAGCAAGCAAATGCTGATCTGGCCGGCTTGATCAAGAATCAGCCTGATCGCCTGATCGGGGCTGCCCGGATCGATCCCTGGCAGCCCGACGCAGCCGACTTGGTACGCTTTGGGGTAGAAACCCTGGCCCTGCGGGCGCTTTACCTGAACCCGTGGGAAGAAAATTTTCGGGTCGATCTGGAAATTCTGGATCCCTTGCTGGCCATCGCGGTAGAATATGACCTTCCGGTGCTGGTCAGCGCCGGTTACCCCTGGCTCTCAGAAGCGTTGCAAATAAGTAAACTGGCCCAACGTTGGCCCAACACGCCAATCATCATGACCAACGGGGGGCAGATCAATATCAGCGGCCTGGGCCAGGCTGATGTCACCATCGCCCTGCGTCAGGTTTCTAACCTCCACATTGATACCGCCGGTGTCTATCGCCAGGACTTCATCGAAGAGACCATTGCGGAATTTGGCGGGGAGCGGGTTTTGTTCGGCAGCGGCGCTCCTTATTTTGACCAATGCTACGAGGTCAAGCGGATTCTTCTGGCCAAGGTCAACGCGGCGGCGCGCCAGGCTGTGCAAGGCAACACGGCGCGGCAGTTACTCCATCTGTAACCCTGGTTGGCCGCGTACCGGCGTTACTTAAATATTTATGCTTTCTTTACACCTTCTTTATGCCTTCTTTACCGGCTTTGTGATAGGTTTAAATAGCTGATCAAATTATTAAGGAGAAGAATTCATGGAGACTGCAAGTAAAATACGCACCATCCGTTCCCGTATCAGGGATATTGGCTTTGAAGGCAGGAGTCTGCTTTCAATCAATGATCTTAGTAATGACCAGATTTATGGTTTGTTTGAGCTGGCTCTGGCGCTGGAGCCCTGGAATCGATCCGGCCTGAATCTTTTACAAGGCAATATTATGGCGGCGCTCTTCTTTCAACCCAGCACCAGAACCCGTATGAGTTTTGAAACGGCCATGCACCGCTTAGGGGGGGCCGTCATCACCGAAGCTACGCCGATGGTGTCATCTTCCGCAGCCAAAGAAGAGTCTCTAGCCGACATGATGAAAGTCGTTTCCAAATATGCCAATGTGATTGTCCTGCGCCATCCCAATGATGTGGAAGCCCGGCAGGGGGTTGGCTACTCTGAGTCGCCGGTTATCAACGGCGGATTTGGCCACTGGGAACATCCCACCCAGGCCTTGCTGGACCTGTATACCCTGTGGCGCACGCAAGGCGCCGTTGAAGGGGCCAAAGTATGTGTGGCCAGTCCGGACCTGGTGGCGGCGCGCACCGGCCATTCGATGGCTTACGGCCTGGCCCGGCTGGGGGCGCAAGTAACCCTGGCCTCTACCAAAGCCTACCGTACCCCCGCCGAGGTTATGAATCGAATTCAGCAAGTCGGCGGCAATGTAACCGAGGTCTTTGACTTAAACCAGAATACTTTTAACGAACTTATTACCGAAATGGACCTGGTCTATCTGCCCGGTTGTAGCGCGCCCAAGGGCGCTGAAGCCGAAGAGTTTAAGCAAATGATGGATGATTACCTGGTCCGCTTTGAAACCCTGGACAACGTTTACAAGGAAACCGGCCGCATCATCCGGGTGACTCACACGCTGCCTCGACGGGCCGGTGAGATGGATTTGCGCATCGACACGACCCCCAGCCAGCAATATTTTGAAGCCATCGCTTACAGCGTCTCGATTCGCATGGCCCTGGTAGCCAGTATTATTGGGGCCTGATCAAGAAGTCGGAGTTAAGGGTCTGGTTGACTCCGTTTAGGAGTTATTGTGAAAGTAGTCGTAGCCCTGGATGGCCAGTTGCTTTTGCCGCAAAATGTCAGTTTGGGAATTGCGGGGCAAAAAGAAGCGTCGATTCGGCTGGCCGGTCTTATCGGCGAAATGGTCAACGCCGGGCATGAACTGGTTATCACGCATGGTAATGGACCTCAAGTTGGCAACATGCTTTTTCGGGCGGAGGTTGCCCGCCATGCAGTTTATGCCTTGCCCCTGGATATCTGTGGGGCCGATACCCAAGGGGCCACTGGTTATCTGCTGCAACAGGCCCTCCACAACTGGCTGCGCCAACGGAACATTGAAAAAGAGATTGCCACAGTGGTAACCCAGGTTGTAGTCAATGGGGCTGATCTGGCTGCTGCCGGCCTGACCAAAGGGATCGGACCTTTTTTTGATCAGCAGCGGGCTCAGGCTTACGAGAGCAGTCGCGGTTGGCGCTTCGTAATGGTCCCTGGCCATGGCTACCAGCGAGCGGTACCGGCTTTGGTGCCCCAACGGATTGTTGAATTAAATACGATCCGCTATCTGTTAGAGCGAGGCGTGATTGTTATCTGCGCCGGCGGCGGGGGCATCCCGGTTCGGGTTGATCCGCAGGGACAATTTGTTGGCGTTGAAGCCGTCATCGATAAAGCTTACACGGCGGCGCTGCTGGCCCACGAGATTGGCACTGAAACCATTGTCTTCGTGTCGCCTTGGGAACGGATCGAACGCACCTTTAGCGAAAGCGTACTGAATGGTTTAACTTGTATTCCCCTTTCAGCCCTGAAGGAATTGATTGCCCAACGATCAGACCTGGCGGAATCGATCCGGGCCAAATTGCTGGCCAGCCAGCTATTTTTGGAACGCGGCGGCCAATCAGTATTGATTGTTTCGCCTGAGCAATTGGGGGCCAGACCGGAGCTTGGTTGGGGTGTACGCTTGCTGGCCGATGAGCTGGTATCAGAATAGAGCTGTCTGACAGTTCCTGCGCCTTCAGCGGCAACGAAGATGAAAACAGTTGGTTGGATAGTTTGCCAGTTGGCTGAACCACCAACCAACTAACCAACTATCTAACCAACCAACCAACCAACTAACTAACTAACCATCTTTTAAGGGAGATTGATGAGTATGGCAGAAAAAATTGCAGTCATTGCGATCGGGGGAAACTCCTTGATCACTAGCAAAGAGAAGGTATCGATGGAACACCAGTACCAGGCGGTTTACGAAACCAGTATCCACATTGCCGATATGATCGAACAGGGTTGGACGGTGGCCATCGGCCACGGCAATGGTCCGCAGGTAGGCTTTGTCCTGCGGCGATCAGAAATCGCCCACAGAGTAGAAGGCGTACACGAGGTTCCGTTGGACTACTGCGGGGCCGATACCCAGGGCGCCACCGGCTATGCCCTGCAACAAAATCTGTATAACCAGTTCCTGGTCCGCAATATTGACAAGCCGGTAGCCACCATTGTGACCCAGGTTGAAGTCGATAGAAATGACCCGGCTTTTAAGAATCCCACCAAGCCCATCGGCGGCTTTATGGACGAGCAGGAGGCCAGGGAAAGGAAGGAAAAAGAAGGTTGGGATATGGTGGAAGATGCCGGTCGCGGTTGGCGACGGGTTGTCCCTTCGCCCCTGCCCAAACGCGTGGTGGAAGAGCCGGCGGTCAAACAACTGATTGGCGCCGGCATGTGTGTGATTACCGTCGGCGGCGGCGGCATTCCGGTGGTGGCCGATGAGGATGGTAAGCTCAAAGGCATTGCCGCCGTGATAGACAAAGACTATGCCTCCTCGCTGCTGGCCAACGCTATCGGTGCGGAACTCCTGATCATTAGCACCGCCGTGGAAAAAGTGGCCCTCAATTTTGGCAAACCGGATGAGAAATGGCTGGATCAGATGACTCTGGCCGAGGCGAAGCAGTACATGGCCGAAGGGACTCATTTTGCCAAAGGCAGTATGGCGCCCAAGATTCAGGCCTGCATCTGGTTCCTGGAACGGGGGGGACAGAAAGCTATCATCACCAACCCGGAGAATATCTCACGCGCCCTTAAGGGTGAAACCGGCACAACCATTGTGGCCTGACCCTATTCAAGAGAGACCGATGAAAGCAGAGCTCTATCTAAGAAACGGGCTGATTGTAACTGAAGAGGGTGTGTTCACAGGGGGTGTCGTCGTCGCGCAGGGTCAGATTAGCCAGCTTGTGTCCGGCGACGTAGTGCTTGAGGCCGACAAAATTATTGACCTGCAAGGTAAAGTGGTGTTGCCCGGCCTGGTTGACGACCACGTTCATTTCAATGAACCGGGTCGCGAACATTGGGAAGGCTACCGCACCGGCAGTATGGCCGCGGCCGCCGGCGGCATCACCACGGTAATGGAAATGCCCCTGAATGCAACCCCGCCTACAATTGACGCCGCCAAGCTGCGGCACAAACGGGCGGCGGTGCAATCAGAGGCCGTGATCGATTACGCTCACTGGGGCGGCCTGGTCGATAACAACCTGGAGGCGCTGGCAGGGCTGCACGAGCAAGGCGTCATCGGCTACAAGGCTTTTATGAGCAACAGCGGCGTGGATTTTGCCCGGGTTGATGATGACGTGTTGTACGCCGGCCTGAGGCAGGCCCGGGAGTTAGGCAACCTGGTGGCCGTGCACGCCGAGAGTGAGCATGTGACCGCGTTGCTGGGCCAGCAACTTCGCGCCGCCGGCCGCACCGACCGGGCCGCCTGGCCGGAGTCTCGCCCACCCTTTACTGAGCTGGAGGCCATTCAACGGGCCATCTACTGGGCCAAAGTGTCAGGCGGCAATCTCCATATCGTCCACGTGACGATTGCCGCGGGGATCGAGGCGGTTGACCAAGCCAAACGTGACGGCGTCAACGTGACAGTTGAAACCTGTCCCCACTATCTCTTCTTTGACCAAGCTGACTTTGTGCGGATTGGCCCGGCGGCCAAATGCGCGCCCCCCATCCGGGATCGAGCCGAGGTGGAGATTTTGTGGGCTTGCGTGTTAGCCGGTCTGGTTGACACGATTGCCTCCGACCACTCACCCTGTCCCTGGGCCGACAAAGAACCCGGTATGGACAACATCTGGCAGGCCTGGGGCGGTATCAGTGGGGTGCAGTCGATGCTGCCGACCATCCTGACCGAAGGGGTGCATAAACGGGGCCTGCCTCTCCCCGCTGTGGTCAGAATGATGTCGGCCAATCCGGCCCGTATTTTCGGTCTCTATCCCCGCAAGGGATCGTTATTGCCCGGCGCCGATGCTGATCTGGTGGTAGTCGATCTGGAACGAGACTGGACTCTGAGCGTAGACGATCTCTTTTACAAAAATAAGCATAGCGCTTATAGCGGATGTTCGTTTAAGGGCGCGGTTGAGCGAACCATTGTCCGGGGAGTTACGGTTTATCATAATGGCCAGATCATGGTTCAGCCCGGCTTTGGCCAATTACTGCGCCGTAGCCAACCCTATGGTCGCTTGATTTGAGGTGTAACCAACCTGAGATGGGCAAGATCTCTACTCCGCCAACCAAGAGTGGCCAGTTGTCAGCTTTGGAGCAAAGGGTTCTGGGGCTAATTGATCAAGCCGAAGTTACCGCTTTCCTGCAAGCCCTTATCCGGCAACGGAGCGACCACCCGCCCGGTGATTGTCGGGCGGCCATCGAAGTGGTGGCTCACAAACTGTCCACCGCAGGCATTGGTTTTGAGATAAAGGCCCGGCATGATCTCCAACCCAGCCTTCTGGCGACATTATCAACCGGCCGCGAGTCGCCAAAATTGATGTACCACGCCCACATCGACACCGTCCCGGCGGGTGAATTGGCCCGCTGGAGCAGCGATCCCTTTGCCGGCGAAATCAAGAATGGCCGTATTTATGGTCGGGGCGCCGGCGACGATAAAGGCAGTGTGGTGGCCCAGGTTATGGCTTTGGTCGCCCTGGCCCGGGCCGGAGTTTCGTTGGATGGCTGTTTGCAGGCAGCCGTGGTGGCCGATGAAGAGTCCGGCGGGCTGGTGGGCAGCAAATGGCTGCACGATGCCGGGGTGCTGGCCCCTGATTACCTGGTGGTTGGCGAGCAAACCAATAATCGCGTGGCAATCGGTGAGCGAGTGGCCTGCGGGATCGACCTGACCGTGTTTGGCAAGAGCGCCCACGGGGCCATGCCCTGGGCCGGCGAAAATGCCGTACTTAAAACCGCTCGCGCCTTAACTTGGCTTCAAGATAAGCTTTTCCCTCGATTACAGGCTAAGGCTGTACCCTTCCTGCCGCCGCCGACGCTCAACGTTGGCACGATTCAAGGCGGTATCCAATGGAGCATTGTGCCGGAGCGCTGCAAAGTGGAGCTGGACCGGCGCTTGATCCCCGGCGAAACCCGGGAGATGGCCATGGCCGAGATCAGGGAACTGCTGGACGAATACGGTGAAACGGTTGAACCCCTCCGGTATGAACTTTTTTCCAGCGGCGAGGTGGCGCCCAATATCAACACCCCGCCTGATGAGCCGTTTGTTGGGCTGGCTAATGAAGTGTTGCAGGCGGTCTGCGGGGAGAGGCGCGACCTCACCGGCTATGTGCAAACCAGCGATGGGCGTTGGTTTGCCGGTGATGGTATCCCGATCATCATCTTTGGCCCCAGCGACCCCGCGGTGGCCCATGCCGCCGACGAACATATTTCTATTGAGCAATTAATCGAAGCCACCCGATTTTTGACCCTGTTGGCGTTGCGGTGGCTCACTAACTAATTTTGCCAAAAATGATGAGGAGGTTTATGCAGTGGCTAAAGTTGAAGATGTAACCAAGGTACCAGCCGATATTACGACCAAATCCCGGTCCATCACCAAACCCGGCGTTTATGCTATTCTGGCCAAGGGTGACCGGGTCGAAAGCATCCTGCCTGGCTTCAAGGGTGTTACCGCCAGGGTGATGACTACGCCGGCCCTGGGGGCCAAATTTACAGAGCACGAACTGCTGGTTAGAGCGGGCGGCGGTACGGTCAAACCGATTCAGCAGGAGTTTGAACAATTTTTGTTTGTCATCGAGGGCGGCGTTCAATTTGAGACGAACGGCCAAAGCCATCAACTGGAGACCGGTGGTTATGTCTGGCTGCCACCCGATACTGCCTTCGGTTTCATCAATACCGGCCCCGGTCTCACCCGGATGCTCTGGTTGCGCCGCCGTTACGAGCCTGTGGCCGGCGTAAACGTTCCGGCGACTATCATTTCCAATGAAAAAGACGTCGAGGCCATTGCCGAAGATACCTATGTGGAAAAGCACCTCATCCCCTACGATGATGAGTTGGGCTACGATATGGCCTTTAACCTGCTGATCTTTACGCCGGGTATCCATTTCAGCTTTGTTGAGTCCCACATTATGGAGCACGGCCTCTACATGCTGGATGGCCGGGGGATTTATTACCTGAACGGCGATCTGATCGAGGTGCAAAAAGACGACTACATCTATATGGCCCCGTATTGCCCGCAATACTTCGTGGCTTCAGGCTGGGAAACAGGGCGGTACATCCTTTATAAAGATGTCAATCGGGATTATGTGGCTGGTCTGTAAGGGGGGATCAATCTCAATGTGATCTGTTCCATCCCAACACGGATCGATCACCTACAACTGGCTATTACCTATCCAATTAAGTCTAACAAAAGAGGAGAGTCAATAAAATGGAAAACAAAGTTTACCGCGATGAAGATGTGAGCCTGGATGTGCTCAAAGATAAGGTGATTGCCGTGCTTGGATATGGCATTCAGGGTGGGCCTCAAGCGCAATGTTTCCGGGATTGCGGTTTGAACGTGATTGTGGGCGCAGGTCCGCGAGATCGTTTCCCGGATTGGGACAACGCCGCGGCCGATGGTTTTGAGGTGATGTCGATTGCCGACGCGGTCAAACGAGGCGACGTGGTTCACGTGCTGCTGGCCGATCCCGCCCAGCCGCCCGTTTACGCTCAGTCGATTCACAACAACCTCAAGCCCAACAGCACCCTCAGTTTTGCCCACGGCTTTAACGTGCTGTACGGTGTTATCAAGCCACCCAAGAATGTGAACGTGGTGTTGTACGTGCCCAACGCGCCAGGCCATATGGTTCGCAAGAAGTTTCTGGAAGGCTCCGGCATCTACGGCGCGGTGGCAGTGGACCAGGATGTGACCGGTGAGGCGATGGCCATTGTCCTGGCTCTGGCCAAAGCGGCCGGCAGTACCCGGGTGGGGGTGGTGGAGTTGTCGTTCCAGCATGAAACTGAGGGCGATAACTTTGAGGAGCAGGTCCTTTATGGCGGCACTATTCACCTGATGAAGGCTGTGTTCAACACGATGGTGGATAATGGTTATCCGCCTCATTTTGCTTACGCCAAAGCCATCCGTTCGCTGCGTACGGTCGTCGATGTAATGGATGAGATTGGTATCGAGCCTTATATCTCCGAACGGAGCAGCCGCACCTGTGAATTTGCCGTCCGGATGAGCGGGCCGCGGGTGATCAACTACGACGAAATCCAGAAAATCTTTGCAGAAACCGAACGGGGTGAATTTGCCGCCCGCTGGATGGAAGAATGGCAGTTGGGGATGCCACGCCTGCACCGGATGCGCCGTACCGGCGCCGCCTCTAAAATGGAAGAGACCGGTCAGGAATGGCGCAGGCTCTTTGGGGAAGGGTAATCGATAGAGTGTTGTCATAGCCGAAACAACTCATCTTCGGCTATCAAAAATAATTGAGTCTAAAATGATAAGTAAAAAACAAGGAGACTTTAAATGATTACTGAAGGTTTAAAAGGTCGTGATTTTATTCGGCTGCAAGATTTTAGTAAGGCCGAACTTGAGACGATGTTGGATATGGGGTTACGTTTGAAAGCTGATTATACAATGCGCCGCGCCCATGATGATCTTTTGCCGCGCCGCACCCTATTCATGATGTTTTTCAACCCCAGCCTGCGGACGCGCAACAGCTTTGAAGCCGGTATTTTTCAGTTAGGCGGCCATGCCCATTTCCTGGAACCGTCAGCCACCCGCCTGCCCACCCTGGAAGGCGAAGATATGGGTTATGCGTCGGAGCGAATTTCCGATGTGGCCCGCGTTCTGTCCCGCATGGGCGATGCGATTTCTATCCGTATTTTAGGCGATGTAGTCGGTTGGGAATACGACAAAAGCTACCGGATCATTAAAGAATTTGCCAAATGGTCCCACGCGCCTGTCATTAACATGGAAGATAACATTTACCACCCCTGCCAGGGGATGGCTGATGCCATGGCTTTATGGGAACTGTTTGGTAAAGATCTGCGCGGGCGCAAAATTGGCGTCACCTGGACGTATGGCTCCAGCCCCAAAAAACCCATCGCCCCGCACCATGACTTTATGTATATGGCCAGCCTCTTTGGGGCCGATGTTGTTTTTGCCCGCCCACCTGAGATGCGCATCGACCCGGCCATTGAAGCGGACATCCGCGCCAATGCGGAAAGCAGCGGCGGCTCTTATCAAGTGGTTGAAAACATGGAAGATGCCTGCGAAAATGCCGACGTGGTCTACGCCAAGAACTATGTCTGCCTGGACCTGCTGCCGCCCGTAACCAAGCAGCCGGAAAAAGATGAAATGATGAAACTGTTTAACAAATACAAGGGATGGATTGCCGACGAAAAGCGCATGAACCTGGCCAAGCCAACAGCCCAGTATATGCACTGCCTGCCGTGTGAGCGCGGCGCTGAGGTGTCGGATGCCGTGTTGGATGGGAAGTGGGGCGAAGCCTGTTTCAATGAGGCCGAGAACCGGCTGCATGCCCAAAAGGGTGTGATGGCCTGTATCATCCCGTAAGCGGCTATCGTAAAATTTGAATGCCTGCGCTCATATTTGGCTGAGCGCAGGCATTTTTTATTGCGCCGGACAATCCCAGTAATCTTTACGTTTTCTTTATATCTTCTTTATGCCCTCCTTACCGCTTTTGTGATAAATTGAACGTGGACTAAAGGCCAAAAATTCAGTGAGATGAATTAGATTTTACGTGAGTCAGAGATCATCAATCGATGAGGTGTAGTCAACGTGGATAAATTCGATGTCGCCATTGTCGGCGCCGGACCGGCCGGAGTGACCGCCGCCTATCTCCTGGCCAAAGCCGGTTTGCAGGTTGTCGTGGTCGAGCGGGGCCAATATCCCGGCAGCAAAAATGTCTCGGGCGGCCTCATTTATTCCAAAATCTACCACGAAATTTTTCCCAATTTTTGGGAAGAGGCCCCGGTTGAGCGAGCCATCGCCGGCCACAGCATCGTTTTCTTGGGCAATGGCGCCTCAACCGCGCTCAACTTTCGGAGCGAGGCCGGCGTAACGGCACCGTATAACGCTTTCAGCGTTCTGCGAGCCAGGTTCGATCCCTGGCTGGCCGAGCAGGCGGAAGCGGCGGGTGCCATGATCATCCCCGGCTACCGGGTTGACGAGTTGTTGCTGGAGGATGGCCGGGTCTGGGGCCTGAAAGCCGGCGACGATGAGCTTCCGGCGGATGTGGTGATTGTGGCCGAAGGGACGCGCTCCCAACTGTTGAAAAAAGCCGGCCTGCGCCAGGATTTTAACGCCAAAGATGTGTCGTTGGGAGTCAAAGAGATCATTGCCCTGCCGGCCGAGACCATTACCGACCGGTTCCAATGCGCCTCGGCTGAAGAGGGGGCGGCCTACACCCTGGTCGGCCACACTGCCGGGATCGAGGGGGGTGGGTTCCTGTACACCAACAAAGATACCCTCTCGCTGGGGGTAGTGGTCAAAATCAACTCCCTTTACCACAGCAAACGCCAACCCCACGAAGTGCTGGACGAGTTCAAAGCCCATCCTTTGATCACCCGCCTGATCCGGGGCGGCGAAGTGGTCGAGTATTCGGCCCAAACCGTGCATCGGGGCGGCTTTCATTTGATCCCCCAACTGTACGGCAACGGTTACGTGGTGGCCGGCAGCGCCGCCCGGTTGTTGCTGAACAACGTCATGACCCTGCGCGGGATGGACGTGGCGGTCGCATCGGCCGCCGCCGCGGCCAAAGCCATTATCGCCGCCAAAGAAAAGGGCGACTTCTCCGCCGCGGGCCTCTCAGCGTATGAGCAATATTTCAAAGAGAGTTCAGTTTACCAGGATATGCGTACCTTCCAACGGACCTATCCCCTGCTGGAAAACAAGCGCCTGTTTAACGTTTACCCCGACTTTGTCTGTTCGATTATGGAGGATATGTTCTCGGTGCAGACCGAGCCGGCCAGGAATCTTTACCAGTCGCTGCGAAAAAATATGGCTAGCCAGGTTTCCTGGTTGGATATGCTGAAAGACGCCTATCAAATTGGCAGGGGGATTGCCCTATGACGCTGCAAAAATTGAGTCTGGATGCCCGGCTGGGGCTGGACAAGTATGAAATTGACGAGGAAAACAGCCACATCACCGTCGATCAGGCCCTTTGCCAGAGCTGCGAGCTGAAACCCTGTTTAACCGTTTGCCCGGCCGAAGTGTATAAATGGGTTGACGGCCAGATTGTGGTGCGCTATGAGAATTGCCTGGAGTGCGGCACCTGTGAGATTTCGTGCGAGACCGGCGGCAACGGCAGCATTGTCTGGCAGCCGCCGGTGGGTGGTTTTGGCATAATTTTCCGTTACGGGTAATGGCAAACAATTACAGTTGACGAGGGTGCTATTATGAAAATTGTTGCTTGTATCAAATATTCGTTGGATGTATCGGAAATAAAAGTTGACCCGGCCAGCAAAGAGTTGCGCCTGGCCAGCGTACCCAGAAAAGTAGGCAATATCGACAAACACGTGTTGGAGGCTGCGGTCAGCCTCAAGGAGAGCTACGGCGGAACCGTACACGCCGTAACTTTTGGGCCGGCCAAGGCCAAAGAAAGTTTTCGCGAGGCCATGGCGATGGGCCTCGAAGATGTGACGCTGATTGAAGACCCGCTGGACGGCGCCGGCGGTCCCAGCGTGACCGCGACCGTGCTGGCCGAAGCCATCAAAAAGCTGGGTGAGGTCGACCTCATCGTCTGCGGCGAAGTGAGCGACGACGGCTTCACCTATCAGGTGCCGCCCCGCCTGGCCGAACGGTTGAGTCTGCCTCAGATTTCCTTTGCCCGCCAGATTTCTATTGAGGACGGGCAGATTGTGGTCGAGCGCGAATTAGACGACAGCGCCCAACGAGTCAGGGCGGCCTTGCCGGTGGTGCTCAGTGTGACCGAAGAAACCAACACACCCCGCCGGCCGACGCTGATGGATGCGCTCAAGGCCAAGAAAAAGCCGGTTCACCTGCGGCAAGTTGATGCTGATTTGGGACTGTCTAAAGAGATGCTGGCCCAAAGAGCGTCTCTGGCCAAGGTCGGCACCGAAGGCGTGATAATTCACCGCAAGCAAACATTGTTGAAGGAAGGTAGCCCGGCTGAATTGGCCAACCAACTGCTCGATCTGCTCCTGCAAGAAAATGTCCTGACTGAAGGAGGCGCCTGATGTCTAGCCAGGGTGGGATTTTCCTATTTTCTGAAAATCAAAATGTGGCCCGTGAATTGGCGGGTAGAGCCAGGCAGGTTGCTGATACGCACAACCTGCGGGTAGCAGTGGTGGTGTTAGGGCAGTCCGCCCCGAACGGCGCCGATTTTGCTACTTGGGGAGTGGAGACGGTTTATACGGTCCAAAGTCCCCAGTTAAGCGGTTTCAATCCCGAAGCCTATACCACGGCTCTGGCAGGCGTGGTTGGCCAGGTTCAACCTGATGTGCTGTTAGTCGGGGCCACCAAACCCGGCCTGGAACTGTCGGCTCGTTTGGCGGAACGTCTTAACCTGGGCTGCGCCTCGTGGGGTGTTGATTTTGATATCGATCCGGCCGACCAAAGTGTAACCGTCAAATGTATGATTTTTAGCGGGGTTGGTTTTGCCACCTATAAAATTCGGACCCGGCCGGCAGTGATTACCGTGGCCCCCGGTGTCTTTAGCCCGGTTGAAAACTCCGCTAGAGACGTTACGGTTACTTCGGTTGGCGTGGAAATCAGCTCACCGCGTCTGACCGTAGTGGAAGAGAAAGGCAAAATGGCCGCCGGTCGCCGGTTGGAAGACGCGCCGGTGATTGTGGATGTCGGCATGGGCGTGAAAGAACGCTCAGACCTGGCCATGATCGAAGAACTGGCCGCTTTACTGGGGGGTCAGGTAGCCTGCACCCGGCCGGTCTCTTCGGATCGGGATTGGTTCCCGGAGTGGCTGGGCCTGTCCGGGGCCCAGTTATCGCCGGAGTTGTGCCTCACCGTCGGGGTGTCTGGCGCGATCCAGCATGTGATCGGCATCCGCGACTCCAAACTGATTGTGGCCGTGGATAATGACCCGGACTCGGCCATGCTCAGCCAGGCCGATTACGGGGTTAATGCCGATCTGTACGAATTTATTCCGGCGTTGATCGGGGCCATCAAAGCCCGGTCGGTCAAAAAAGCATAATTACCAACCAACAAAAAGGAGAATACGAAAAATGGCAAAAAAACGAGTAGGTATCATCGGGGGTGGGGTCATTGGCACCGCCTTGGGCTATTTTCTGGGCAGTTATGATGACGCTGAAGTGACAATTTTTGAGAAGAACACCATCGGTTCGGGCACAACGGCCAAATCTGCGGGGACGCACTGCCTGATTGACGACTCCGTGGCCCACGAATTTTGGTCGGTTCGTCTTTTCGGGTTCAAGTTTTATACGGGCATGGAGGACAAAGAGCCGGGTTCGGCCGGTTTTGAGAAAACCGGCACGCTGGTGGTGGCCCCTTACGACGAATATGAAAATTACATCTTGCAAGCCATTGATCTGACCCTGGCCTCCGGCTATCACGCCGAATATTGGCGCGACCCGGCCAAGATTCATACGATCATCCCGGACCTGAATCTGGACGGTATTTTGGGCGCCGGCTACTGCCCAGACGACGGTTTCTTTGACGCCACCAAAATCTCAAACACCCTGGCCCGCTGGGCGCGGGAGCGCGGCGTCCATGTGCTGACCGGGACCGAAGTTATCGATATCAATGTCAAAGACGGCAAAGTGACCGGCGTGGAGAGTAGCAAAGGTCACTTTGACTTTGATGTGGTGGTCGATGCTTCTGGCCCCTGGACCCGGTTTGTGAGTCGTAAGGTGGGCCTGGAACTGCCGATCTACCATACCAAGGCTGAAGTCTTTATCTTGAGTCCTACCGAAAGCCTGGGCTATCCTTTCCCCATCCTCAAGTATCCTCGCTTCTATGCCCGCAAAGATAAGGAAAATGTCTTCATTTGCAAGGCTCACCTGACAATGGACCTGAACGATCCGATGCACGCCGGCGTTTGGAATCCCGATGAATTGCCGATGACCGGCGGCACCGATCCCTACTTCTGGGATTTCTTGACCGATGAGCTGATGGAGCATTATCCTCGGCTGCTTGAGGCCACTGTGCCTAATAGTTGGGTGGGCTACCGGGCCGAACCGCCCGACTTCTTGCCGATCTTGGGTGAAACGCCGGTTGAGGGCTATATGCTGGCTGTCGGCGCCGGTGGCAACGGCGTCATCGAAGCGCCCACCATTGGCCGGGATCTGGCTAAATTCATTATGACCGGTGAGAAAAGCTGGTACATTAAGCGGTTACCCTTTAGTCGCTTCAACGACGCGGCCTAACGGCATCTTTTGACATCCGGCTATCAAATTTGATATGGGTGTGTTTCAGACCAGATGAAACACACCCATTTGATTTGATCCGTATCTGCCCTCAACCGCTCGCCTGATTCCCCGCTGCAATCTTTATTTTTTCTTTATACCTTCTTTATGCGCCCCTTATCGGTTGTGTGCTACATTGAATAACAGGCCCAATGGAACGACAACGACAATGATTTATTGGTTGGATAGTTTGATAGCTGGTTAGTTGGATGAACAACCAACCAGCAAACCAACCAACAATTCAACTATCCTCAACGGAGGAGAACAACCCATTGATTGACCTCATTCTGAAAAATGCCCACATAGAAGGTGAAGAACAAAACTTAGACCTTGCTATCGATCGCGGGGTCATCATTGACCGCGGTCCAGCTTTGGACTACACCGCCAGCCAGGAGTTCGACCTGGTCGGTCGTTTACTCATTCCCGGCTTTGTCGAAAGTCACTTGCATCTGGATGTCGCTTTGATGAACTCATGGCCCCGGCCCGGTCGACCGGCCCCGTTCACCCACCCCGTCGAACTCAATGAGGCGATGGAACAACGACGTCGTAATTTCACCCGTGCGGATATCGAGCGGCGAGCCGGCGTCGCCCTGGAACTGGCCTCCCGCCACGGCGTCACCGCCGTGCGCGCTCAGTGCCATGTGGATACCGAAATTGGCTTGAAACACGTTGAGGCGTTGCAGAGCGTCAAGGAAAAATATACCGGCCGGGTGACCGTGCAAATTGTGGCCTTTCCCCAGCAGGGTTTACTGCGGCGTCCACAGACTATCGACCTCTTTCGCGCCGCCTTTCGCGCGGGTGTAGATGTAATGGGCGGGGCCAGTAACCTTGATAGCGACGCTCAGGGCAACGTTGACTTCAAAGCACACCTTGACACGGCTTTCAAGCTGGCGATGGAGTTGGACGTCGATTTGGACATCCACGCCGACTTGGGCATCCCGGATACCGTGGCCCTTGATGATTTGGAAGTGGTGCACATTGCCCGCCGGGCGATTGAATATGGTTATCAGGGGCGGGTTACCGTTGGTCACGTTTGCGCCCTGGACTCGGCTTCGCCGGAGGTGGCTGAGCAGGCGATTGAACTGATGCACAAGGCCGGTTTGAGCGTGGTTAGCCAACCCGATCTGTATCGCCTGGGCCGCGGCGATACCCACCACGTCCGGCGCGGCTTAACCCCGGTCAAGCAACTGCTGGCAGCCGGGGTTAATGTTACGTACGCCTCTAACAACGTGCGGGATGCCTATCGGCCCTTGGGTAACTTTGATCTACTGGAAGAGGGGCTTATCCTGGCCTACGGGGCGCATATGGATACGGTCGAAGAACTGAATACCCTGGTGCGGATGAGTACATATAATGGCGCCAAAGCCCTGCGTCTGCCGAATTACGGCCTGGCAAAAGGCTGCCAGGCTGATTTGGTGGTGTTGGATGCGCCGTCGGCCTCAGCCGCTATCGCCAATCAGGCCGAGAAACGGTACGTTTTCAAAGCCGGCCGATTGATGGCTGCCAACCAGGTCATAAACCAGTTGTACAATGGTACGCTGGCGGCCCATTATCTCAATTTCGGAGGTGCTTAAAATGCGAATTCTGTTCATCAACCCCAATACTTCGGCGGAGTTCACCGAGCGAATTCAGCGGATAGCCCAACAATATGCTTTACCAACCACCGAAGTGGTGGCGATGAACCCCAGTTCCGGGCCGCGCTCTATCGAGTCTATTTATGACGAACTGCTTAGTTCGGCCGGTACCCTGGAACTCGTCCTGGCTGAACTGGCTAACTTCGATGCCTTTGTCATCGCCTGTTACAGCGATCACCCCACCGTTTACGCCGCGCGTGAAATTACCGACAAGCCGGTGTTGGGCATCGCAGAGGCCAGCATGTACATTGCCTGCATGGTGGGCTACAAATTCAGCATTGTCACCACCAATGATGAGTGGGAGCCGTTACTGTGGGATGCCGTGCACCATTATGGTTTGACCGGTCGCTGCGCCTCGGTGCGAACTACGGGCATGGCCGTCCTGGCGCTTGAGTCTGCCGGTGAAGCGGATACTTACAACTTGATTTTGGAGGGAGCGCGTCGGGCCATCGATCAAGATGGCGCTGAAGTTATTTGCCTGGGTTGCGCCGGTATGGCCGGCCTGGACAAGCAGTTGGAAGAAACTCTGGGCGTACCGGTGATCGATGGGGTGGTTGGCGCCCTGAAGTTGTTGGAAGGTCTGGTTGGGTACGGTGTCCGCACCAGCAAGCGGCGAGCTTATGCTATGCCTGCCCGCAAAGAGTTACTCAATCTTCCGGCCATTTTTGACAAGCCTTACCGGTAAACTGTAAAGGAGTTGCAGATGGACGAATTTATGCAAGCGGCTATTGCCGAAGCCAAACTGGGGCTGGCCGAAGGCGGCGTGCCCATCGGTTCTGTTTTGGTGGTTGACGGTAAGATCGTTGGCCGTGGTCACAATCGGCAAAACCAAACCGGCAGCGTGATTCTACACGCCGAAATGGATTGTCTGGAAAATGCCGGCCATTTACAGCCGGCTGAGTACCGGCGGGCTGTGCTTTATACCACCCTCTCCCCATGCGAAATGTGCGCTGGCTCAGTCCTGTTCTTCAAAATTCCCAAAGTAGTCATCGCCGAAAATCAAAACTATCGCGGCGCGGAGGAACTGCTTCAGTCTCGCGGGGTCGAATTGGAAATTCTGAATGACCCTGCTTGCATCCAGATGTTACGGGATTTCGATCAAAATAACCCGGGCGCCTGGAAAAAAGGTGAATAGTGAACCATACCAGCCAGAACCTTACAAAAAATTGCTACATAGAATTACTTTTTGGATTATGGTGAGAATGGCCACCCCATCTATAATAGCTGCTAAAATCAACAAATCAACCAAAATGGAGCGCAGAAAATGATTGATGCAGCTTTGTTAGAGGATTGTCGCGAACTTGTTTCCGCTCAGCGTGACCAGATGATCAGTCTGGCGCAGCGTTTGGTAAAACTGCCCAGTCTGTCTGGTCAGGAAGGCGCAGTGGCTGAAGTGGTACTGGCGGCCATGCAACAACTTGATTTTGACGAGAGCTGGCTGGACCCAGCCGGGAATGTCATCGGGATTGTCAAAGGCAGCGGTGGACCGACCACGATGTTCAACGGCCATATGGATGTAGTTGACCCGGGCAACCCCGCCGACTGGAAATATCCAGCCTTTGGGGCTGAAATCCGGCAGAACTTTATGTGGGGTCGCGGTTCTGCCGATATGAAGTGCGCCCTGACTGCTATGATCTTTGCGGCGGGCTTGTTCAAACAGTGGCAACGCCGGCCGGCCGGGGATATAATTGTTGCAGCAGTTATAATGGAGGAGATTGGCGGCTGGGGAACCCACCTGCTGCTGCAAAACAGCGCCTTACGCGCCGACCGGGCCGTAATCGGCGAACCGACAAAAAACCGGTTGGTTCCGGGCCATCGAGTCAGAATGGTCTTGCAGGCCCAGATCAAGGGTGAGTCAAAACATAGCAGTCTGGCCAATCACGAGTCTAACCCTCTATTCACCCTGGCCCGGTTTATCAATGCGCTGCCGAGGGTGACTGCCTCGTTGCAAGAGCAAGTCGGCTATCTTACCATCACCCCCACGGTGATGGTTTGTCCGCCGGGCAGTAGCAATATCACCCCCGCCACGATCACTCAAGCTCTTGACGTGCGGGCAGACCCCGGCGTCGATACGGAGATGGTTATTTTGGAGTTGGACAAATTGTTGCAACACAACCTTGGGCAAAAGTGTGCTGGCCAGGTGAGATTGGACAAATTGCAGCTCAAAACTTATACCGGGATTGACCTGGAAGTTGATAATCTTGTGCCAGGTTACGCGTTACCCCCAGATGATCCCTGGCTTCAAGAATGTCGAGAAAAATTGACCACGGTGTTGGGCCAGGGCCTGCTGGATGAGGTGGCTCGTTTCACTTGTGATGCCAGCCGTCTCTACCTGGCCGACATCCCCACGGTCATATTCGGACCGGGCGATATCTCAGTGGCCCATACCACTGACGAAAAAATATCGATAGAACAATTTCTTGAGAGTGTTGTCGCCTATATGGCGCTTGTCTTATAATTTAATTAAACGAAAGGAGACAAAGCAATGAAATTAGATACCAAGGCCAGATACCGTGAAAGCCACGAATGGGCGCGCCAGGAGGGGGATTTGATCGTG
>CAYNLK010000045.1:0-49186 GCA_964398055.1 uncultured Caldilineaceae bacterium | reverse complement strand
TCTATACGATGGGAACCCTGGTTACCGCTTCACGCGAAACCTATTTTCAAGTCAGTCAGCAGCTGGTCATTCACCGGTCCCCACTTATCGCAGGCCTGGCATTGGTACTTCCAGCAACCGAAACTACCGTCGTCGATCACCCTGTATTCCTCTCGACGGAAAGCGCACTTCGTCTCTTTTTTGCACCCACTACCCAACTTAACCCTTTTTGGAGGTCGACCAGGAGAACTCGTGCGCCCTGATCATCATTGGGATTCAGTTTCAACATCTGGACAAAGAGTTGGCAAGCCTCGTCTGGTTTAACCCAATCGCCACAAACACGACCCCCGGCTGTGCAAGGTAAGGTTTGCATAGAAAGACGGGAGTCTACGTCATGCCACGACCATTCCGATCGTCAAGCCTGAGGCGGTCAGGGGCTGGCGGAACACATCATCAGCCAAGCTTCGATGTTTTCCCGGTTGTAACATCAGCATTGATGCTGCCGATTATACCAGCGTGATCGGTATGGGAAAGCTGATCCAGGCCGCTACCCACCAGACCATCTGGTCACTCACAACCAGGGTAGGTGGGGCGGCATCGATAATTAGACTCATCCCTCGTACCGGGCATACCAGTCAGCCCCAACTGACGGCGCTCGATAAAATTCAGTCCAAGGCCGGGCCAGAGAATTGCACACCTGGGTAATGCGGACCATGCGCTCATAGGCCGGGCCTTGAAGAAAATCAGCTCGGTCCTGTCCTTTTAAGCTACTCGCTTCTTGCCACACCGCCCGACCCACAGCCACCCCGGATGCTCCGGCCTGGCAGGCGATAACGACCTGCCGCAGGTATGTTTCGTAATCAACGGAAGCGGAGAGCAGCACCCAGGGACAGGCGCTGGCTGTGGATAGTTCGGCGCAGGCGGCCGACCATTCACACTCGTCCGGCGTGGCAGTGATGTCCACTGGAAATTCGGCTTTGAGTACGTCCACCCCGGCTATGACCAATCGTCGGGCTGTTTGTATAACCACCCGGCGAAGTTCGTCTCCGGTCACTTTTTTCTGATTGGGCTCGAGCGAATAGGAGAGAGGCTCCAAGAACAGCCCAATATCATGGGTGATGCAGTCATTTGCAACCTGCTGGACTAGGGTTTCTATCTGTGGCGCAGTCGGCGAGTCGGGATGATAATAGACCAATAATTTGATCGCACTGGCGCCCATCCGTTTGGCCTTGGCCACGCTCCAACCGGGCAAGATCTCACTCCGGCGCGCCGTGGGGTCGCCGGTATAGCCGGTTGACTCAAGGGCTATAATCAAACCTATCTGGCCCGGCAGCGCTCCGGCGGCAATGCATTGGGCTGCACCCACTTCCGGGTCGAGCAATACGGCGCTGGCCGCAGGCGCCAGATATTGGATGACCTGCAGTTTAAAAGCCGACATCTCTTCCGGCGTTGTGCTAGCGGGTGCGGCGGGGTTTAAGGCGCGGCGCAGATTATTGCGGTGGTCAAGGGCGAAAACGGATAGAGCGCCGCGCGCCGTCGCGCACTGTTGCAAGCCCCGTAGTTTTCCAATTGAAAGAGACGAATTCATTACAAATCCTTTCTGAAGTCTTAAAATGATAACGGTTGAACGATGTCAAGCATCGATTCAACCTGGGTTAGCTCGAATTTGGCTGCGCCGATTTGCAGGGTGTTGGCTGCGCCGGTAGCTATACCCAGGCGGACTGCATTTTCAAGAGCTTGGCCTTTGACCAACCCAACAATAATACCGGCCAAGAATGAGTCGCCGCTGCCCACGGCGCTGATGCCGGGGGTATGGGGGGCTAACCAGCCAAAGGAGTGACCGGTAATATCAACGCCAACTGCGCCATCTTGGCCCAGAGTAATGACCACGGCTTTCACACCGCGAAGTTGTATGGCCCTGGCCGCGTTCAAGGCATCGGTGAGGTTGCTCACCGGCCAACCGAGTAAGCTCGACGCTTCATGTTGGTTGATCTTAACCAAATAGGGCCCGGTTTCAATGGCCCGGGCCATAGGGGGGCCGTAGGTATCGAGCACCGTCCGCACTCCGGCGGCGTGCGTCCACTCCAGCAGGTCAAAGAGGCCATCTTCGGGCATCCCCCTGGCCGGGCTGCCGCACAGCACCAGCCACGTTACTTCAGATAACAAATTACGAATTTTGTCCGCCAGGCTGAGCCAGTCGTCCGGGTGCAATTCCGGGCCGGCTTCGTACAACTCGGTAACGCAGTTTGTCGTGGGGTCAACAATACTTAAACAGGTTCGAGTTTCTCCCTCAATCCAAACTCCATCACAAGTCAATCCCTCCGTCTGGGCCATATCCCACACCATTCGGCCGATATGCCCGCCAAATGGACCAACAACCAGATTGGTACACGTTTTATCGAGAGTACGCAGAGCCCGGGCAAAATTGAATCCTTTGCCCCCAGGCAAAGACAACATGTTTGGCACACGAAAGATGCGCCCCAGATTAAAATCAGGCACGACGGTTGTTCTATCTAACGCCGGATTCAGGTTGACGGTAAGGATCATCATGCCTTTTTGCCTTGTCTGACCTGTCGACTGGCGGTCATAAAAGGACGCTCCGGGTGGTCACACCTGCTTTTTAGCCAGAACCGTGGACAATGGTTCTCAAAGCGGCCAGGGCCTCTGACGGGTCGGGCTGCTGAAAGATGTTGCGGCCAATCACCAACCCGGCGCAGCCAACGTCCATCGCGGCCCGGGTGCGGGCCACAACGGCGGCAAAATCGTCTTTCTTGGTCCCGCCGGCCAGCAAAAGGGGAATGGGACAGCCCAGCACGATTTCGGCCAGGGTTTCGTCATTGCCGGGATCGATCACCTTGACCAGGTCGGCCCCAATCTCGGCGCTCATTCTGGCATACAAGCTCATAACGGCCGGGTCGGATTTGTCGGCCGGGAACACCTTTTCACGGGCGCTGCGAGGTTCGATCATCAGCAACAAGCCGTACCTTTCACAAGCCCGGGCCAGGGCAGCGTTACGGATTATTTCCATTTTTTCCCGTTCGGCGTCTTCATAGCCCAGGTAGAGATAACTCATGATTACGTCGGCGCCGGCGGCGGCTACCTGTTCAACGGTGGCCAACGAGGCTGTGGCTCCTTCTTGATAGGGCAGAGTGCTGCGACTGAAGCTTTGCCAATCGATTTCAACCACCAGGGCTGGCTTATTTCGGCCCACAAAGGCATCTTCCAACAGGGTAATCATCCCCGGCGCGACCATCAGCCCGTCAGCGGCGTGGAGGGCATGGGCCACCCGTTGCAGCTCGTCGCGGCTGCGTAAGCCTTCCATTGGGCCGGCTAACAGACCGTGCGAGTAAGCCACAATAATTGTTTTGTGACTGGTGGGGTGAACCAGTCGCCCCAGCCGAATCTTTTTTCCGGTACGAGCATCCAAGATTTATCTCCTTATTATGTTCACCTTTACCCTCCGGATTTGACCCAAAGGTAGCCGGGATTATGGTAAGATAATTATTTTTCGGTACGATAATGAGCCGGCGTGGATGCGCCGAAAAATATCAGGAACTTCCGCCAGCGAGAAGCGATGCGAAATCATCTTGTCCAGTTCCAAATTGCCGCGCTGCGCTGCGGCAATGGTGTCGGTCCAGGTGTGGCCGGGAAAGGGGGCAGTGTATGACATCCAAACGCCTCGCACCTCCAATTCCTGACGCATAATGTGTTCGATGAGGCTTAAGGGCAAGGTGGCGTTTTCGGGCTGGTTACCCACACACACAATTCGACCACGGGGGCGGGTCATAAGAATAGCCTGTTCCAGGGCCTTCGGGGAGCCGGATACTTCCAGGGCAATATCGACCCCGTCGCCGGTAATTTGCCTGACTTCAGCCGCCACATCAGTCCGAGCGGGGTTGAGAGTTGTGTGCGCGCCCATAGATTTGGCTGCCTGTAACCGCTCATCAACGATATCCGTAGCAATGATGTGACCGGCCTCTTTAGCCCGCGCCCACTGCACGATAAACAAGCCGATTGAACCTACCCCCAGGATGGCAATCCGGTGGCCCGGTTGACTCTCCCCCCGTTCAAGAGAATACAACGCTACGCTCCCCGGCTCGATGAGCGCGCCTACTTCACAATCGATTTCGCCGGGCAGGGGGATCAGACTGCCTACCGGGAGTTTGACGTATTCGGCAAACCCACCCGAGACTCGGGAGCCAATAAAAGAGTAGGCCCGGCAAGCGGAGTAAATTTGTTGCCGGCAGGCGGTGCAGCGCATACATGGGATCAGGGGAACCACGCACGCCTGCCGGCCGACCCAACCTTCATCGACGTCACGACCAACGGCAGTAACTTCGCCCGCACATTCGTGACCCAGGATCAAGGGGTAGGTTTTGGCCGCGCCATGGTACACCCTGAGAATATCTGAACCGCAAATAGAGACCGCCTTTACTTTTAACAATGCTTCGCCGGAACCGGGCTGGGGGGTATCGACATCCTTATAGACCAGGACGCCCGGTTTTTCCAGGACAACTGCTTTCATTTTGTCCTCCATACGTATTTGAACGTTTTGAATTGGTGTTTGAGTTTGGGTGAAACGGCATCAATTCTATCAATTTCCGTCAGGTGCATTTTCGATAATTCTTTGGAGTCGCCGTACATCAAGGGGGTAGCTGCCCAGGTCTCTGGCTATTTCAAAGAGAGCAACTACATTTTCCGGTGGCACATCTTCCTGGATGTGATTTGAACAGCCCAGGCTGTAGCCGCCGCCGGGCGCAAAGGCGAGGATACGCCTGGCCACCTCGACTTCTACATCTTTTATGGTACCCGGCAAGGCGTACTGGGTATCGATGCCGCCATCAAAGCAGAGGATTTGGCCCCATTTAGCCTTAAGTTCGGCCGACTCCATGCCGGCCGCTAGGGGTTGAACGGGATTCAGAATATCGATGCCGCTATCGATCAGATCCGGGATCAGTTTGGAAACCGCCCCGCAGGTGTGATGGAATATTTTAGCTTGAGGGGCAACACTTTTGATAAATGCATTGACCTTTTGGCGGGCGGGCATGATCATTTCCCGGTATGTTTCCGGGCTGATGAGCAAAGAGGATTGGGCGCCGTAATCTTCGGCCGTTTCGACAATGTGGACATAGTCGCCCACACCTTCCAGCAGCGTCTCATACATGCCAAGCTGAACTTCAAGAATTTTGCCGATCAGCTTGTGAGCAAAGGGCTTATCAAGCATCAACTTCATCAAGAAGTTCTCGTAGCCGCACAGCCAGGAGCCATTTTCCAGAAACGCGGTCGACATCGCCGCCCGGGCCACAATGGCGGACCCGGTTTCATTGTAAAGATATTTGGCCCGTTCTTTAAGCCCCTGGTTTAGTTTTTGAGCCCCCGGCTTACGCGGGTCTGGCCAGGGATAATCATCCAAATCAGCAATGGTGGCTTCGGCCAGCGGATGGCCAACCCGGCTGGCGTAGCCGCCGACCACCTCGTTGCGGACACCCCATTCGTCGATAAAACCACCGTCGGGCAGGTAGGTCAAGTGAGAATCGTCAGGGTGATGTAACAGCAGATAGCGATAATCTGTGCCCAGCGCAGCCAGGATCCGGTCGTCGTAGATATTACCGGTATGGCCGTAGCGGTAGGGTTTTACATCGCCCTTGATCCCCAGGTAATCTTTTAATTTGAAGTAAGCATTATCGGTTATGTTTGAGGACGTGCCGCCCAGGGTGAGCGGGACACGATCCGGTTCTTTGTGGTCCAGGGCGGTGAGTACCCGTTCTCGGCTATCCATTAGCGAGTCCTTTCCTCAACTTATGGGATAACGTCCATATTGGCGGGCAGCTTCGATCATTGCCAGGGTGTTTTCCGGAGGAACATCCGCTTGAAAGTTGCTGCATGTAGCCAGAATGTAGCCACCACCCGGCGCCAGGTGGCTGATGCGTAATTTCACTTCATTGCGGACATCCTCAACCCCGCCGGTCATAGCGTACTGAAGGTCAACGGCCCCGTGAAATGTGATTTTGTGGCCAAATTCGGCCTTGAGACGCTGCGTATCCATATCTTTGGCTAACGGTTGCACCGGGTTCAGGATGTCAATCCCCGTTTCGATCAAATCCGGCAGCAGCTTGTAAACTGAGCCACAGGTATGATGTTGAATGTACGCCTGCGGGGCCTTACTTTTTATGAACCGATTTAATTCCTGCCGGTACGGCATAATCAGTTCACGATAGGTGTCGGGGGAAATCAGCGGGCCGTTTTGGGTACCGTAATCGTCAGCGGTTTGAACGACCTGCACATAGGGGCCAACTGCGTCTAACAATGCCCCGTACAGCCCCAACTGCACCTCAAATATTTTCTGAATTAACTTATGGGCAAAGGGTTTATCCAGCATCATATCAATCAGAAACTGCTCCATTCCCCGCAGCTCTGTCGCGGTTTCAAGCAAGCCGTGTGAAACAGAGCGGGCGGCAACGGCGTAATCGGTCTCTTGCCACAGGTATTTGGCCCGTTTTGCCAACCCCTCAACGCGGGTGGGGTCGGTGGGGTCGGGCCAGGCAAAGTCATCCAGTTCCTCGATGGTCGCCTGGGCCAGGGGATAAGAGACTCGCTCCCAATTATATCCACCATAGTGGGAAGGCACGCGGCGGTGTTGGATACTCCACTCATCGACGAAGCAGCTTTTATCCGAGGCGTGCCAGGCCTCCCATTCTACTTTGGCCGGATACAGGTAAACGTGCCGGTAGTCCGTGTCGAGCATATCCAGCAGTTTATCGTCATAGTGGGCCGCGTTCTCACCCAGGCGAAAGAGGTCCCCTTCGCTTGCCAGGCCCAGATGTTTTTTCATGCGCTCGTAAGCTACATCCGTAAACCAGGCCGCGGTACCGCCGATATCAATCGGCACCACATCCGGTTCTTGATGCGCCAGGGCGCGGGCAACACGCTCCCGGCTGGTCAAAGTTGCCATATGAGAATCTCCTGAGGAAACTAAAGTTCAAACCCAAAGTTTTAAGCGCCCCATTATAGTTGCCATTCAAGCCAAAATTACTTGATAGCTCCCATGGTCATGCCCCGAATTAAATGCTTTTGCATCCACAGGGTGAAGAGCAGAATGGGAACCATCACCACGGTACCGGCAGCGGTCATAGGGCCCCACAGCAGACCGTGGACTGTTAAAAAAGCAGTGATGGCTGCCGGCAGGGTTTTGGCGTTGATACTGGTCAGCACCAGGGCAAAAAAGTATTCATTCCAGGCCATGATCAAAGAAAAAACCGCGGTCGCGATAAGTCCCGGAGTCGTCAGCGGTACAACCACACGCCAAAACGCCCCAAACCACGACGCCCCATCGATCATAGCCGATTCATCAATATCAATGGGAATATCATCGAAGAATGAACGCATCATAAACACGACCCAGGCAATATTGGTTAATACATTGACGATAATCAGTAAGGCCAGGGTATCATAAAGGCCGAGTTCACGAGAAATCAGAAAAAAGGGCAGGGCGACCAGAATGGGGGGGGCCATCCGGGTGCTCAAGAACCAGAACATTATATTCTCACGCAGTTTGAACCTGAAGCGGGACAGCGCATATGCCGCCGGTGTTCCCAATAAAAGGGCCAATGTGGTGCTGCCGATGGTGACAATAATGCTGTTTTTGAAATTTGGCAGCATATTGTAATCAATAAAGGCCTTTATGTAGTTGCTCAAGGTCGGCTTGAAAAAGATCCATTTGGGCGGTATGGCAAAGGCATCCACTTCTGCCTTGAACGAGGTGGAGATAACCCAGAAGGTCGGGATGATGTAAATGGCAACCACCGTTATCATCAATAGATAAACGGCGACGCGTTTGAGATAACGCTTTGTGCGAAAGGTTGTCCTAGCTTGAGATTGCCCTTGGGGAGCTAACCGATCGGCTTTTGCGGTCATCGTTGCGATCTCCATAGCTCAACACCAAAAAATTTGACAATCATCATACTGATGAGGGTGATGATGACTAAACTGACAAAGGCAATGGCCGAGGCAGAGGATATTCTGAAGAATTCTAAGCCGGTGTAGTAGGTCAGGATATTGAGGTTCTGGCTGGATGTGCCCGGTCCACCGCCGGTCATCGCAAAGATAACATCGAAGGTGCGGAAACAGTCCATGGTGCGGATTAAGAGGGCCACGGCAATGGCCGGCTTCAGTAACGGCAGGGTGATGTACCGGAATTTTTGAAAAGCACTGGCTCCATCTGCGACAGCGGCCTCATACAGTTCAACCGAGATGCTTTGCATCGCCGCCAGCAGGATTAACATCACAAACGGCGACCATTCCCAAACGTCCACCACAACCAGCGCCGGGATGACGGTGTGGGCCTGAGCCAAAAAAGCCTGTTCTCTAAAGCCAAGCAGCCCCAGGAAATAATTGATCAGCCCCCACCCTGGGTTGTACATTAACCGCCAGGCGGTGCCGACTATAACCGGCGTCATCACCATGGCCGAGATAATGACGGTGCGGGCCAGGCCGGCGCCCCGCAATTCCTGCGATAATAACAGAGCCAGCCCCAAGCCAACGAGCATCTCCAGAACGACCGCATAAACTGTAAATTGGAGGGTGATCTTTAGAGCGTCCCAGAATTTTTTGTCTTTGAAAAGATCGGTATAGTTTTGGAACCAATTCCACTCCCCTGTTGCCGTGGAAGAAAGCAGTTTGAAATCAATAAGGCTCAGATGCAAACCGTAGAGCAAGGGATAGATGGTGAGAACGAGTAAGCCAATGATGGCCGGAGCCAGAAACAGGACCGGTTCCCATTTAATACTTTGATACCATCGCTTGTCGGATGATGGCATATTAGTTTGCATTGTGGTCATTGAAAGCTTACACCTCCGGCTCGCAATAGCGAGGCGGTGAATGGCGCAAATTTCGCGCCACTCACTCGCCTCAAGTCAACCTAATACCTATTCCTGGTAATACTTGGCATTGGCCATAATCACATCGATGGCGGCGTTGGCATCCTGCAAGGCTTGTTGGGGTGACTTGGTACCGGCAATGGCATCGGAGATGGCAATGGAGACTTCGGTACCGACCTCAGTCTGTTCAGGGACGCGGGGCCGGTAGTCGGGGTCGGCCAGGGCTAGGGATTGCTTCATAATGTCGATGAGCGGTTCGGATTGTTCATAGTCGGCATAAGCCGGGATATTGTAAACCTGTTCGAGCGCCTGGTTGGGGGCGGACCAGCCCAACTGGGGAGCGATTTCGGGAGAGAGCATCCAGGCCATGAACTTGGCCGCGGCTTCTTTGTTCTCGGACTTGGCCGGGATGACCACAGTCCAGGTGTAGAAGCCGGGTTGACGTCCGCCGGGACCTTTGGGCACCAGGGCATAGCCCAGCTTGCCGGCGACCTTGGACTCGGCCGGGTTCTCGGCGCGGATGCCCAGGGTGGCCGAGTCGAGGATCATGCCGACTTTGTCTTGCATCAGGTCGGTCTGGACTTCGACATAGGAGTAGTTGGCGGCGCCTGGGGGGGCATAGTTGTTGATCATATTGACGTAGTATTCAAGCGCAGCCAGGGCTTCGGGACTGTCGAGGTTGGGGTGCATATCGTTGGGGAAGTCCTTGTAGTAGCTGCCGCCAAAGGCCCACAGGAAGGTCGGCCAGGTCCACTCGTTGACGCCCATGCCGCGCTGGCCGCGCAGGGCGATGCCGTAGAAGCCCTTGTCTTTGCCCCACTCGGTGATGGCGGCGGCGGCGGCCTCAAGCTCTTCCACTGTGTCCGGCACATCCAGACCCAGTTCGGCAAAGATGTCGGCCCGATACATCAGAATGTTGGCATCCTGGTACAGCGGCAGACCATACAGCGCACCGTCATACGTTAAGGCTTCCAGGAAGGGTGGTTGGTAATCTGCACGGTTGAAGGTCGGGATGTTGGCCAGATAGCCATCCAGGGGCTCCAGGACGCCCTCGCTGGCATACTTCTTCATCAACTGGAAGTCGGTCATAATCACGTCCATCTCGGTCGAGGGGGCCGACAGTTCCAGACCGGTCTTGGCTCGCAGCGGGGTTTCCTGCAACTGGACCATATTGACGCTGATGCCGGTCTCTTCGGTGAACGCCGGCAGCAACTCCTGCATCTTCACAAACTCGGAGCGGGAGTCGGCCATGAAGTTGATCGTCACCGGCTCCATCCCCTCAGCCGCAGCCGGGGCCGCCTCGTAATAGCCGGCATTGGCCATAATCACATCGATGGCGGCGTTGGCATCCTGCAAGGCTTGTTGGGGTGACTTGGTACCGGCAATGGCATCGGAGATGGCAATGGAGACTTCGGTGCCCACTTCGGTCTGTTCCGGCACCCGCGGCCGGTAGTCCGGGTCGGCCAGAGCCAGCGACTGCTTCATAATATCGATCAGCGGCTCTGACTGGTCATACCCTGGGTAGGCCGGGATATTGTAAACCTGCTCCAGAGCCTGGTTGGGGGCTGACCAGCCCAACTGCGGGGCAATTTCGGGGGAAAGCATCCAGGCCATGAACTTGGCGGCGGCTTCTTTGTGAGTAGACTTGGCCGGGATGACCACGGTCCAGGTGTAGAAGCCGGGTTGACGCCCACCGGGGCCTTGCGGCACCAGGGCATAGCCCAGTTTGCCGGCAACCTTGGACTCGGCCGGGTTTTCAGCCCGGATACCCAGGGTGGCCGAGTCCAAAATCATGCCGACTTTGTCTTGCATCAAGTCGGTCTGGACTTCGACATAGGAGTAGTTGGCTGCCCCTGGCGGAGCATAGTTGTTGATCAAATTGACATAGTACTCAAGGGCGGCCAGGGCTTCGGGACTGTCCAGGTTGGGGTGCATATCGTTGGGGAAGTCCTTGTAGTAGCTGCCGCCATAGGCCCACAGAAAGGTCGGCCAGGTCCACTCGTTGACGCCCATGCCGCGCTGGCCGCGCAGAGCGATGCCGTAGAAGCCCTTGTCCTTGCCCCACTCGGTGATGGCGGCGGCGGCGGCCTCAAGCTCTTCGACCGTGTCCGGTACATCCAGTCCCAGTTCCTTAAAGATGTCGGCCCGATACATCAGAATGTTGGCATCCTGGTACAGGGGCAGACCATACAAAGCATCTTCGTAGGTTAAGGCTTCCAGGAAGGGCGGTTGGTAATCAGACCGGTTGAAGGTCGGGATGTTGGCCAGGTAGCCATCCAGGGGTTCCAGCACCCCTTCACTGGCGTACTTCTTCATCAACTGGAAGTCGGTCATAATCACGTCCATCTCGGTCGAGGGGGCCGACAGTTCCAGACCGGTCTTGGCTCGCAGCGGGGTTTCCTGCAACTGGACCATATTGACGCTGATGCCGGTCTCTTCGGTGAACGCCGGCAGCAACTCCTGCATCTTCACAAACTCGGAGCGGGAGTCGGCCATGAAGTTGATCGTCACCGGCTCCATCCCCTCAGCCGCAGCCGGGGCCGCCTCCTGGGCTTTTTCCGGCTGCGCGGCCGGTTCGGTGACCGGGGCGGCGGGGACACAGCCTAATCCCACAAGCAGGATCAGGATCAATAGTCCGCTCAAAATGGCATACTTTGCTTTCATTGCTAAATCTCTCCTCATTGAAATGGTTCTACATTTTGGATGTAACGTAGCAAACTCGAATGGTTTACTTCATACCAATTAACTCTGGTGAGGCTGTCCTGTCCCGTTCACCTCCTTTCACAAGCGGCTTTTTCGGAAGGCGCTAGGCTGTACCGTCATCTTCTAAAGATTTCATTGTTCACGGGGTTGTTCTTCTCAGACACGCCATTTTGGTCTGCACAATTCTTGTGGTATAAAATATGAACAGGCGCGCCGGGTTCCATGAAATCGCCCTGCGATTGGATGTAATCCGGTTATTGTGCCGCCCTGGAGAGATACCGCTCACCGCCAAGTCAGTCGGTATCTCTTCTTTTTTTAACAAGATAGACCAAATGCATCAGATTTCAGAGAAGTGCTACAGTGCTGATAACCCCTTCATTTTGCCAACTTCTAGTTCAATGGCTTAAGCCAGCCCTCCGATAAAGCGCAAGATTATTCATACTCGTCCGCACCAACATGTTTTAATTTTCTACGGCAAGGAAGTCAGGATGTGAAGCTACCGCCGCGGCCAACCGCTCAAAGTCGGGTTGCAGTCTACCCGATAGGGACAGGTATAACTCAAATAGCTCTTCATACATCGCGTGGCGTTCAGTTGCCGGCTCAAATACCCGGCGCTTGGGTAGCAGTTTCTCGATCTGAGCTGATACGTCATCGCACAGGCCAACGGCCCTGGACACCATGACCGCCAAGCCCAGCATATGCCCGCCCTCGCCGCCGTCGGGTCTGCGGGCCAGGGTAAAGGGTTTGTTCGTCACATCGGCTTTTATTTGACACCAGACATCGCTACTGGCGGCGCCGCCTACCCCAATCCATTCCTGGACGATGCCGCCTTTTTCCTCAGCGATGCGGACGTTATGGTATACGGAAAAGGCCACTCCTTCCATAATCGCTCGTAAAATATCGGCGCGAGTTGTCTTGTAGGACAGGCCAAAAAAGACACCGCGAGCATTGCTATTCCAAATTGGCGAGCGTTCCCCGGCCATATAAGGCAGGAAAATGAGGCCATGCGCCCCGGGCGGACTGTCTTCGACCTCTTTGCTCATTAAAGTGTAGGGACTACATTTAAGTAACTTGGAAGCATTGACTTCCCATTGGCCCAAATTATCTCGAAACCAGCCCAGTGTCCCCCCGCCAACCGTCCCGCTTTGAAACAGATATTGACCGGGTACGGCGTGATGAGAAAATATCAACCGAGGCTCAACAATAACGTTATCGACGCTCAAGGCCATCCCGCCGGCCTGGCCACCCTGGTCAACCGTTTGGCCCAGGCGAACGACGCCGGCCCCCAATGATCCCACGGCCGCATCCAGCCCACCGGCAATTACCGGCGTGCCGGGGGCCAGGCCGGTGGCCCGCGCCGCAAATTCGGTCACATTTCCCACAATCTCGCACGACTGAAAAAGGGGCGGAAATTTTTCCAACGGGATGTCCATTAACCTGGCTGCCGCTTCGTCCCACTGCTCCCGGCGAATATCAAAAAAGTGGTAGCCATAAGCTTGGGTGTAATCGCAGGAGAATTGTTCGGTCAAATGGTGAACGATGAAGCCGGTAGAGGTAAGAAACATATGGGTGGTCTCAAATATGTCTGGTTGGTGGTTTTTGAGCCAGAGTATTTTTGGGGTGATGTAGGAGGCGTCGAGGGGATTGGCGACGAGATCAATCAAGCGGTCTGCTGCTGGCAATGAACGGAGCCAGGCTGCCTCTGCCTCCGCCCGGCGGTCGAGCCAGATCATCGCCGGGTACAGGGGTTCTCCTTGTTTGTTCACCGAGACTAAGGCCCAGCCCAGCCCATCAACGCCGACGCCAACGACGGACCGCTTGTCAACCCCGCTCTGGAATAGCACCCGTTGGATGGTTTTACAGGTGGCGTTCCACCAATCGCTGGCGTTCATCTCTGCCCAGGCAGGGAAGGGACGGTGCAAGGGGTACGCCTCGGTAGTGGCGGTAACAAGCAGGCCGTCTGCCCGCCACAAAGCGGTTTTGGTACTCGAGGTGCCAATGTCTACGCTGACAATGTAGACGTGCGTCATAGCAACCGTATTCCTCTGAGTTATCTGTGGTTTGATTCCAAGGGAGCCAAAATGACTTCAATTCCTTCAGCCCGAAAGGCCGCTACCATTTCAGGGTCTGCGCCTGCATCTGTTATCAGGATATTGATCCGATTGAGCGGGGCGTAAGAAGAAAGGCTGATATTGCCGAGCTTGGTGTGATCGGCCAAAACAATGAGTTCGTGGGCTTTTTCAGCCATCATCTTCTTGAGTTGAACTTCCTGGATACTGGAGTCGGTGCACCCCTCGTAGATGGCCACTCCCTGCGCTCCAAAGAAAGCCCGATGAACGTGAAAGTGCCGGATCATATTCTCAGCTTCCAGTCCCAGGTAAGTGAGTGATTTGGGTTGAAGAATTCCGCCGGTCGAGATAATCTGGATGTTGGTCCGGTCCGCCAGTTGCACCGGCAGGTAGGCCGAATGGGTTATGATAGTTAGGGGTAGACCCGGCGAGATGGCCTGGGCAAAATAAAGCCCGGTGGTGCTTGAGTCCAGCATAATGACGTGTTCCGGTTCAACAAATTGCTGGGCGGCGCGGGCGATCGCCCGTTTTTCCGCCACCGCAATCTTTTGACGGGCGTAGAAGGGCAATTCATCTTTGATCATAGCCCGCCCCATCGGCCGCTTCAGGCGACGCGCCCCACCGTGAATACGTTCGATTAAACCTTCATTTTGTAATGCCTCCAGGTCGCGCCGGACGGTTGCCACGCTTACCGAAAAATGTTCGGCAATCTCGGCAACCGTCGCCCGCTGGTTTTTCTCCACAAATTGAAGGATCTCTTCTTGCCGCTCAACACTCGATAGAGAAGCGTCAATCTCCATCCCCATTGCTCTTTCACTAATGGTCAGTAGTAATCATCGTTATTGAGCGTATAATACAAAAATAATCATAAAAAGTCAAATCTAATCACGAAAGATTCTTTCCAGGATCGGCGATAATAAGCCGGTCTCTTTCACCTCGATGACTTCGTCGGCGCGTGATTTGATGGCTGCCGGACAACTATCCGGGCAAAAGGCAATGGCGGCCTGTTCAAATAACGACAGGTCATTTTCACCGTCTCCGGCCACAAAAGTAGGGGCATCGTTCCAACCCAAGTCGGCTTTCAATATGGCCAACATCTGACCTTTGCCCACACCCGGCGCATTGATTTCTAATATTTCAGGTATCGAGAAATATCGTTCTACCCACAAATCGGATGTGGCCGCTTTTAGTGGTTGCAACGTCTCGGCTGAGTCGGCCGTAAAGGTCGCTTTGATAAACCCACAATTCTTGGGGGCCTGGCCAAACGGCTGCAGGTCGAGATCATAGCGGTGAGCCATTCTCAAGGCCGTATCGGTGAGGCCCCGGACGTAGATTTGCTCAGGCGTGAACCATTTGGAGGCAATGTGGGCGTGATTTTGAGCGATTTCAAGTAACATCGCCTGCGTTTCTGGAGCGAATGAGTTCACAAGATGTAAGGTTTCATTTGGCCTGTAGACGACCGCGCCGTTCTGTAATATCATCGGAAGCGGTATTTGGCGCTTTGAAAACATACCGTTACGCTCGAACACCTGTCGCATGGCCCGGCGCGGCCGGCCCGTGGCCGGGATGAAAGTGACCCGCTCCTCGGTGCGCAAAATTTCTATATCCAGTGGGTGAATACGGCCATCTTCGTCTACCAGCGTGCCGTCTAAATCAAAACAGATAATGGGTTTGACCATTACTGGACCTCCCCATTTTTCACAAACAAGCCCTGACCAGTTATTCCGGTTTGCATGGGTGTTTGTCCGTGATGGGTTTTTGGATCAATTGATCTTGAGGTGATCATTCATTTCTCTTAATGTGCAGCCCCAACTTGCCAGGGTTCATAATCCCCGCCGGGTCGATGGCAACTTTGATTCTGTCCAGCACCAACGCGCTGGATGCCAGATCCGCACGGATATACGGCGCTCGGGCCAATCCGACCCCGTGATGGTGCGAAATGGCTGCGCCTTTGTCCAGGCAAATGTTCATCGTCGTTTCCCAGATTTTCAAGATATTTGTCTCAGCCGCCGCATCATCTTTAGCCTGGCCCAGCAAAATCACGTAAAGCGATGTCCCTTGCGGATATACGTGGGAGAAGTGGCCCAACACCTCATCGGCGTAAGGGGCCAAAGCTGCTTTTAAGGCGTAATATGTGTCCAGAATACCATCCCAAAAATGGGCAATCTCTATGGTTTCCGCCAAACCGCCCGGTTGCGCCAGTAACTTTTCTACCGTGGAGAAATCGAAACGACGAACCATCCAGGCTTCAACCGGCGCCGGACCAATTTTCTGACTGCCTGCCCCTGCGCAAATTTCCATCACGGCGTTATATTCAGCTTCTGCTACAGCCTTGAGACCCTCAAAACCGAGGAACATCACACAACTGTCGAAGTTCTTATCTTGCATGACATGTTTGGCCTCATCTGCATCGTAAAGGCGCACCAGGAAAGGGCGTAGTCCAACTTGCATCAATTCGCGCATCACCGTGGTACCCGCTTCTACACTATCGAATTTGAGGGCTTCGAAGATACGATGTTCTGGCAAGGGAAAGATTTTCAGCGTAACATCGGTGATTACGCCCATGGTCCCTTCTGCGCCCATAAATAAATGACGTAGATCGGGCCCCACGGCGGCGCGTGGCGCCAATTTGGTTTCAACCACTTCGCCGGTCGGCAAAACCACGGTGAAGGCCACCGCAAGATCCTCGATACCGCCCCAGCGTGAAGAAAATTGGCCGATAGCTCGCGTGGCCACCCAGCCAGCCACACTGGAACGGTCTAACGATTGCGGGGAGTGGTTCAGCGTGTAGCCGCGCTCATTGAGTTCATTTTCCAACTCAAGGCCCAGCTTACCCCCTTCCACTTTTACCATCAGGTTGGTTTCATCCAAGGCGATGGTACGCTTCATTCGCGACATATCCAGTGAGATTCCGCCCTGGGTAGGGATAGCCGCGCCGCACACGCCCGAACCCAAGCCCCATGGGGTCACAGGTATCTTATGTGTAGTTGCCCATTTGAGGATATCGCTCACCTCTGCCACTCTGGTAGGGAGAACAATTGCATCCGGCTTATACGGCTGTTTGCCCTGCGCCTTCCATTTGGCCGCCACCGGCCAACCATCGTAGCTGTGGTGCTTAATTCCCTCGTCATCGATGACGATTTGTTCCGGCCTGACGACTGTATTCAGTTCACTCAGCCAGGTCTGCTTGTTCATAATATTGTTCCCTTCAGTCTTTGATATAACGGCTACACCGGCTGTTTGGCGGCGCGGCCAGCCGGTGGTACTCTTGACCGAACCTCTATCTGGCTGCTACCTCGTTGGAAGGGCGCCTGGCGCCGGCTCGCAGCAGGCGCAGCGCTTGTAAGGTCACCCACTTTTCTCGCCGGTTTTGAAAAAACTTTGCAGCCTGTGCATGTATTCTTGGATAGTATGAGGGCTAAAAGGTAGCAGTATTTTCCAGATACATCATTGCCTGAACACAGTTTTCAATTGCTTCAACAGGCCACGCCAATGGGGGTGGGCCGGCGCCGTCAGAGAGCTGGTAAAGCGTTGCACTGCCGGACGCCAACCCTGGCTGGCCCAGAACGCCGTGCAGACCCGATCATCAGCTGCTACGGTGACCTGAACCGAGGCGCCGCCTCGAGCGGCTAACTCAACCCCGAGCGCTTCGACCAGGCGACTGCCCCAATAGCGTCTACGCCAGCCAGGCGCCACATAAATAGCTAACACCTCGCTCTGGCCTTCTCTCATAATTCGGCCGGCAGTCAGGCCAATCAATTCGTCACTGCTTTGTAGACAAAGGAGCGCGTTATCCGGATCAGTTATCAGGGTTGACCAGTCCAGCGTTTCAACCGGCAATCTGGCGATGGCCTTCAGGTCATTAGAATCCGCCAATCGGATTTGAGGTGGTGGTCGGTCCGGGATTTGGCGGCGCCACCGTCGCCCTGTCCTGACCAGACCCGGAAGGACCGGGATCAACATCACGGCGATGATGATCAGGCCAGAAGCGACAAAGTAAGGCTCACCGGATCGAATCAACGGCAGGATCCCGAGCGAGGCATTATAGGTAAAATGGGCCACAACCACCGTCGTTAAATCGAAGCGCAGAAAAAACAAGCCATAGAGCACGGCCACCACGGTCAATTCAAGACCACATAAGTAAAAGGGATCCCGGACATAGGCCAAATGGGCAAAAGCCCAGAGCACCCCCGGCACGAGCAGCGCCAGCCAACGTCGACCAGTGAGCCATAAGATCAAGGAGATGCCCACCAACCGGAATAAGGGCTCTTCCGACATCGCCGGGATCAAGCCGCCAGCCAAAGGACCCAGGAAGGGCAGCGGGGTTGCAAACAAAGCGGTATAAGGGTTATCCAGGGGCACCCACCCTCCTAACAGTTGGGTCACTACCAGGTAAAAGATGACCCCGTAACCGCTTCTTATGCCCGCTAACATAAACCCTCGCCAACTTGACCGGGCCAGCGTCTCCCAACGGTCACCCTGGCGGGGCAAGATCTTATCGCGATGCGACCAAACCTGTTTACTCAGGCTTTGGCCTCCCGGCCAGGTCACAAAGATCACGGCGGCAATTAGGCCGCATAAATAGAGCAGATCAAAAATCTGTTGTAACCAGAATAGAGTATAGTCCTGAGTAGTTTGGTAGCCGGTTGTGACCAATGGCAGGCGATTAAGCCCGGCAAAGAGAGCTACTGCAGCTATGGCCAGCGCAGGTCGCAGGCCGGCGTACCAGCGCTGACTGCCGCGCCACACCGCAATCAAGAAAGCCAACAAACCCGCCAACCCGAAACCAACCGCCCCGCTCATAAAGCTTAGGTCGTTGAAGAAACCGGCCCGGCTGCGTTGTTCCGCAAAGTGCCGCTCAAAAGCTTCCGGGACACGCAGCCAGACGTTATAGCCGCCTACCTCATCTCCCTTGATTGTCACCGATATTCGCGAATCTCCATCACCGATGGAGAGATGACGTCCCTTCCACTCAAAGTTGTGGTCGATCCGCGCCCCGGGCTGTTCCTTGCTGGAAGCGGTGACAAGTTCCCAATCAGCTACGTTCAAATGACGATCATCGACCAGATAGGCTTCGGCCATAGTCTGGGCTTCCTCTAGCCGCAACCTGGCTCCGCCTTCTTCCTCCGGGGGTCCGGCAGGCTGTGGACAAAACCGACAACCTGGCCATCCGGCAGGAGTAAAACAGAAAACTCCTCTTTTTGGAGCGGATGAAACCAGCACGCTCGCCAGGTCCAGATAGGTAACCGCTCAGTCTGGATCAGACGGTTGGTTTCTGCGATACCAAGCGTTTGCTGCAAATAAGCCGAGGCCCAGCCATCCTCTTGAAAAGAAAGAGCGAACTCATAACCATCAGGGTTGTAACCACGAGTTGCCAGATAAGTCTGAGCTCGTTGGGTAATCTCACTGCGGGAAAGTTCTAACTCAATGGCAGCGGAGGGAAAAGCCTGATCGTAGAAGGCCAGAAAGAGGAACAGGCCTAATAAGCCCAACAGGGTAATGAGCAAGTCCAGTCGCCAGGAGGTAGACCGGGGTAAGTTGGTCAAAATTGGACTAACTGATTGGTCGGGTTGGTTGTGGTTCACGTCACTTTTCCAACCTACGGTTTTACATCATTGTAGGGGTGTCCATTGATCTATTTATGGTTGTCAGATTGTTATTCGTTGTGGCTGAGGCCAATGGCGGACCGGTATGTTTTTGTAGCAAGTCGAAGACCGGCTCCAGGCCTTCGATCCCCGCCGTCTGGATCAGTTCCAGATCGCGGATGGCATCTTGAACGACGCCAGGCGCGGCGCAGATATCCAGCGCTCGTTGGTATGCGGTTAGAACGGGGACGAGTAATTCGAGGCGTTTGTCTTCATCTGACCAGTCAGGGCTGCAAATCGCCTGTCCCAACAGCGCTGCTGCCAAATTATAGCGGGGTTCGTACAAATCTGGTGTTTGGGTAAGCGTAGACTGGCATCGGTCGGCCGCATCTATAAAGAATGGGTGTGCTTGTTCAAGACGGCCGTTTATTAACTTAATATTCCCCAGACCCAGCAGTGGAAAACTTTCGCGCAGATGATGCTTTTGCTTACGTGAAAGATCCAATGCTATTCTGAAATACTGTACAGCCTCAACGAAGGCTCCACGCGCAACGTGATCCAAACCCAGACTGTTTAGCCACATGCCCTCATCACGACTATCTTTAACAACTCGGGTCAAGTCTAGTGCTTTTTTGTGAAACTCAATGGCCTGATTATATTTACCCAACCTACGATAGACACTCCCGACATCTCCCAAGTGTCGGGCCTCTTGCCGTTGGTTTTTGAGTTCGCGAGCAATTTTCAATGCTTTATCGAAAGTTTTCTTAGCTTGATCCAGCTTTCCTAATTCTCTAAATGCTACCCCCAAGCGACCAAGTAAATGCCCCTCATCAGTTTTGTCTTTGATTTCTTGTGCAATTGCAAGAGCTTGTCGATACGCATCAATCGCATCATTGATTCGGCCTACACTTCGATAGACGCTCCCCAGGCTATCGAGATGTTGGGCCTCGTTCTTGGGATCAGGCAGTTGTCGTGCTATTTTTAGTGCTTCTTCTAACTTCGAAATTGCTACTTCTGTTTTTCCCAGGCGATGAAAAGCCAACCCTAGTTGACCGAGATGACTTCCCTCGACCTGAACATCTCCAATTCTATGCGCAATTTCTAGGGCTCCCTGCAAATAATTGATCGCTTGCTGAAATTGGCCTGTCTCGAAGGATGCGGTACCGAGTTCACCCAACTGTTTTCCCTGCCACCGTTGATCCCCAATATTCCTGGCAATATCAAGGGATTGTTCGTGGTATTTGATACCTTGATCGACTTTGCCCAAGGCCCGATATGCCGTTCCAAGATACCCACGCCAGACACCCTCATACCTTTGGTCACCAACTTCTTGAGCTAGTTTGATGGCTTGGTTAAAACGAGCAATAGCCGCTTCCGTCCGGCCTTGATCCAAATCAATGTGTCCCAGTCGCCCAATACAAAGCTCCTCTGACCAATGATAATCCACTTGCTGTGCAGTACTCAGAGCTTCAGTATGCAGTTGGATGGCTGTCTTGAAGTCACCTTGCTTATGAAAAACATTGCCTTTGTTGCTGACCCAGATGCTTTCCGCTTTTTTGTTACCAGTTTCACGAGCTAATTGAATTGCCTCATCATATAATGAGTGTGCGCGTTCATACTCACCGAGGATATAATAAGAACGTCCTAATTGTCCCAGATTTGAGACCCGGAGAGCTGACTCCCGAACTTTTTCCAGCAACTGGGTGTGCATCTCAACTAACCGCTCATAGTAGCCCCACAAAAATAGATAATCGAAGTCAATTAGATCAAGAATTCGGCATGCCTCATCATAATCCCCGACCCGAGTTCGATGCTCAAACTCTACCAACTGCGGCTCCAAATCATTGATTGTTTTCCAGGTTTCTTCCGGGGTGCGAAGCTGTACATAATAATCCGCAGCGCGGCGTTCCAAGGCTTGACGGGAATATTCGCCTTCCTCCGGCAGTTGGCTGTAGGCATAGTCCTGGTCGATGGGATGCAAGGTCACCGCCTTGGCAGCCCGGTCTATACTGACCATGTTGGTATGGGTCAAGCGCCGGAGGGTGCTGGGTACGTCCAGTCCGCAGACAAATGGTTCCAGTAGATAATCCACGGCCAACGGTGGTACCGGCCGCTTGAACACGGCTAATGCTTCGATCACCCGCCGGGCATTGTCATCCAATCGCTTGTAATTTTCTTCAATCAGGGCCTGAACCACATCCTTCTGCTCATAGAACTGCTCGACGACCTCTGTCAGGGAGGCAAAAGGATCATTGGCCAGGATACCGGCAAGCACTTCCAAAGCCCGCGGCACGCCGTGGACCAGCGATACGGCCTGGGCCAGTTCTTCTTCGGATGCGTGACGCAGGCCATAATCGCCGTTGGGGTCCAACTCCCGCAGCAAGGCCACACCATCAGGAATGGGTAGTCCCTCCAACAGCTTCACTTGCCGGTCAAAGCGCATCACCTCTCGTTTGAAGGCCAGGGTCAGGCGGGAGGTGACCAGCAACCGGCCCCCATAATCACCGGTCAAACTCTGGTCGAAGAAAAGTTGCAGTTCCTCATCGACGAGCTGCCCCTGGTCGTCAAGGAGATCCTCCAGATTGTCCAGCAGGATGACATACCGCCCCTCCCTGAGGGCTTCCAGCAAGTGAGATATTTTGTCGTTCGTTCCCAGTTGAGGATTGGTCCAGACGGCATTGAGCCTTTTTTCTGCCTCGCCGCCCAGCAGCCTGGCGCAATCGAGGAATAACCGTTCCAGGCTGATGCCGGTGGTACGGGTGCTGAGGTAGACAATGCCATCCAGGGGGATGTCGTCTTCAGGGTGGGGCCAACGGTGCTTTTCCAGGTCTCGCAGGACCTTGCTCACCAGCGCGGTCTTGCCCATTCCTCCAGGGCCGATGACACTGACCAGCCGGGCGCCGGGAGAGGCCAATAGCTCGCCAATTTTCTCACATTCCCGCACTCGATCTTTGAAATGGTCGACCATCGCCAATGGCGGGCGGCCCACCACCCGGATTTGTCGCTGTTCGAATGCCGGGGCGAGGGCGGCTTGTTGCCGGAGTTCGTCCAGTCCTGCGGCAATACGCTGGCGTTGCGCTTCGACTCGCTGGGGCAAGGTAGCGGCATCGCTCTCTATTGCCGCCAGTTCTGTTTGCAGCCTGTCGATCTCGGCGGCGGTATCTTCGATCTCGGTCAAGATATGGACCGGGGTATGCAGGGGTCCAAAGGCGGCTTGTTGTTCTTTGAGCAGTTGTAAACGACGATGGTGTTTGCGGATCAGATTTCTGAGATCATCTTCGTGGACCATAGAGTTTCTCCCCAGTATGGCGCAATCGTTATCCGTTCAGTAGAACTTCCTCAATTTGCCGGGCGTAGGCGGCGCTGTCGGGATCAGCGGTGATCAGTGAGCTCTTCAAGAATGTTCGCCGGTCCATCGTTTGCTCCGAAGGCTTCTAATTGCCTATCAGCAGTATACCACGAGCCATGAACCTGATACAACGATGTCCAATAGAGCTGGCATAGAAAGCCAACAAGCCGGCCAGCACGCCATTCAGTAAATCAGTCGATCGGGCTGAAATGAAGCGATTGTTCACCTTAAACCCGTTCAAGATGCCCTTCGTCAACCACCCACTCCAAATGATGATCCAGCAGCGTTTCATACCGGGGCCGCCCGGCGTCGTCCCAGCCCATCATCCGGTAGTAAGTCTGGATGGCGGCCGCAAAGCTGGCCCGGTCAAGCTGTTTGCCGTCCCACCGTTGTTGCGGCGACCGGATCGGTTCGTCAAAGAAACGGGCGGGCAGGGTGTCATCAGCGGCGGTTAACCCTTCCCGCAGGTTATAGACCCGCATCAGGTGCAGCCGCCGCTCGCCCAAGCGCATCAGCTCGTAGGCCGAGGTGTTCCAGCCGGTGACCACCCCCAGCAGCTCGGCCATCTCAGTCAGGCTCAAGACCCGGGTGGGAGCGATGGCAAAGATACACAGATCGAGCGCATCGGCGGCCGACCAGAGCGTGGCCAGAGCTTTGAAGTTACGGACCTTGCCGGCCCCGACATAATCCATCGGGATGCGCGTCAGGATGCCGAGGGTTAAACACGCTTCACCCCAATTGTCAGCCCAACATCAAGGGCAAAGTCACCCGATCCAATTATAATCCTGTCATTTCGCCTGAGCCAACGCTGGCCGTGTTGACCCGGTGGATACTGGACGAATGAACCGCACTTTATTGCCCGGTCTTGGTCAAAAGATAGGGCGAAGCCAGCTCAACCACGCCCTTTCGCCCGACCGGCCGAGCAGACCAGGGCCTTTTGCCATTTGTTTCGCCTCTGGCGACACCTCGAAGCCGTAACGATTTGGCAAATAGAGGCGAGTCCGGTTAGAATCGACTCAGCTAGTCCGGTCGGACGAAGCTCTTTTCCCAACGTCATCGGGACTCAAATTCCCTATTAACCGCGCTCTGACATAGGGGGCTTAGCCTACGGCTTGGATTATCCTATAGGACGCAGGACGCCGGGACGGTGTGCGGCGGCGGCAGGGCCTGAGCCGCGCTGCTCTTGACCACCCCGGTTTGCCCGAGTCCGCCGCATCAGTCCTTATTCATTCGTTGGGAGGCTCAAAGAAAGTCAAACGTCAGGTCCCCGAAGTTTTTGGCTGATCTGTTTCCAGCTTTTTGTGAAAAATTGTCAGAAAGTTATGACACGCAAAGACGACATAAGAATTCTAGTAGAAAAACATAATCGTCACCTACAAAAACTCAAGGAACAGCAATCTTCGTTCGGTTTGCATACCCCCCCACATATTTTGATCGAAATAGAGGACCTTGAAGCTAAACTAGAGAAACTGCAAACCGAGCTAGCAGATGGGGAAGATTTAGAAGCGGAAACCCTTCAATCTCCCGATGTCGGTGGAGATACGGCTGCCACAAACCTTAAAAAATCTTTGGAGTTAGTGAGACGTTTTGTCTTGTCTAAAAATGTTCTTGTTACAACTGCCGTTTTTGTTATTGGAAGTATCATCCTTGCCTTTATTTTTCAAACCGGAACGTTATGGTCAACACCCACACCCATACCAGATAATTCAGCCTTACAGGTTGACAACCGACTTCAAATTGGTCAAGCATTGCGTTCCCCAAATGGAAGGTTTAGCGCAGGGTTACAAATAGATGGTAACTTTGTGGTGTATCGCGATAGTGAACCTATATGGGCAACTAATACGGTGGATAGCAAGGCCGAGTACATTTACCTCCAAAGAGATGGTAATCTCGTATTGTATACATATGATGGCGTCTCCATTTGGGCGTCGCAAACGGCATCAGCTAGACCCGCAGACAACTATGTTTTGCAGTTACAGGATGATGGGAATTTAGTGATCTGCAGAGATGGAATTCCAATATGGGAAACGGGTGCTAAACAACCATGAAGCGACTGGTCGGATTGCTCTTTCGGTGAACTAAGCGTAGGGTACTAATCGCCATAAGCTTAACTTGGATCATCCTACAGGACGCAGGACGCCGTGACAGTGTGCGGTAGTTCGGGTTCGGGTTAGCGACGGCTACGGGCTTGAGATGCGTTGCTCTTGACTACCCCGGTTTGCCCGAGTCCCTCCCATCAATCCTTATTCGTTCGGTGGCAAACCGAGAAATAAACACCACAAATGGACTTAACTGAGCAATATTTCCTGACGAGCTTCAGATTCGATAAAACGACTGCCGCGGATTTTGGCCTTCTACCGTCAACTGAACAAGCCGATCTGTTCATTAGACCAAGCGATGGTTCAATTTGGAAAAAGAAAAAGCTCTATGATTTTGGTTGGGGGAATGAAGTTGGATTTGTCAAACAACCTGAACTTGACTTTGAGGGATTATGGTTTTTACTCTTGAATAGTGAGCTACAGGAAAATGAATATGGCGCAGCCAGCGAATTGCTGGAGCAATACCCGGAGGAACTGCTGACGAAAGTAGAGCAGCTATTAACTGGAAACAAGGGCAGCCGTCTTGAGCCAAAACAAACGCGGGCCTTTCGCATCTTGAAACTTGAGCTACCCCTGAATAGAAGTAAGACAATCGGGAAATCATCCGAACAAATCAGTCGAGACTTTGACAGATGGCGAGCGGTAAGCGAGAAGGTTTCCACACTTTCGGAGCGGAAAGCAAGACGACGTTGGTGGAAATTCTGGTGGCCCTAACCTATGGGTGAGGCGAAGGTAAATCGACGGCCAGCCAGGTTGTCGTATACTGAAGGCTGGTTTGCTGGCCCGGCCTCGGCTTAGCTTGTCGTTGGGCAGATAATTGAAGAGGAGAACCCCTTGGATTCATCAGCAGGAACCAAAACAGGTTTTGCGTCGATCAACGGCATTAATATGTACTTTGAAACGAAAGGAGACGGCCAGCCTCTTTTGCTCCTTCACGCCGGCGTGGCAGATAGCCGCATGTGGGATCGCCAGTTTGCCGCCTTCTCGACCACCCATTTTGTGATCCGCTGTGATTTGCGCGGATTTGGCCAAACCGGCAAGTCAACGGGCAGCTTTGCCCATTATGAAGATATAGCTGCCCTATTACAGTATCTCAAGGTCGGGCCGGTCGGGGTCATTGCTTCATCCTTTGGCGATTATGTCGCCCTTGATTTTGTATTAACTTATCCTGAAATGGTCACTGCTTTGGTCCTGGCAGCGCCGGCTTTGGGTGGGTATGAGTTCGAGTCGGCCGAGATGCTGGAATTTTTTGCGGCTGAGGCAGAAGCGTTGGCGCGCGGCGATGTGGCCGCGGCCACAGAATTGAACCTTAAGATGTGGGTCGATGGTTTCAATCGGCGACCTGAAGCGGTCAGCGACGAAATCCGACAGCAGGTAAGAGAGATGCAATTGAACATCTTCTCTCAGCCGGAAGTTGCGGATGTAGTCGAGAAAGAATTAGCGCCGCCGGCTATAGAGCAGCTACCCAAGATTATGATGCCAACCCTGGTCATTGTCGGGGATAACGACGCCGGCGAATTCCAGACCATTTCAAAGCTAATTGCCCGGAATGTGGAGAATGGCTGGCACGAGGTCCTATCTGGCGCAGCCCATCTGCCGAATATGCAAAAACCAGAAGAATTTAACCGGCTGGTCTTTGATTTTCTGGCATAGCAGTTATCCCCCCAACAGGATTGCCTGAATTTGCCGGGCGTAGGCGGCGCTGTCGGGATCGGCGGTGATCAACTCGATCTGCTCAGGAGTGCCAACCCCTAACCCCAGTTCCACCGCCCGGGCGATCTGCTCCTGTTCAAAGATGGCCCCCTGGCTGACCTCAGGCGTGGTACCAAAATGACGCAACACGGCCACCCCAACTGCATCGATGGCCACCCGATCGGTCCCGGCCAGGATCAGGTTGGCCTGCACCTGCTTGCCTTGATCCGGTCCGCCCTCGACAAAGGCTGCTACTCCATCCAGCACCACCAGATCAGGCTCATAAACGCTGTTGATCTCGGCAATCATCCGGCGCTGGTCCGGGGAACTGTGCAACTCGTTCATATAGTTATAACTCTCACCCGGCGCCAGCTTGGCGGCCAGTCCGACCGAGTTCTTGAGCGAGAGGGTGAAATGGCCGCCGTACCGGTGCGTTTTCAAACAGCAGGTCTGGACCACGCCATCGGCTGCCAGCACCGGCCGGGGCACGGCAAAGCCCTGCGGCCAATGACTACCTGGCAACTGCTGCACGAGCCAATCATCAGCCGTCAGTTCGTCCAAAACCATCGCCTCGAAGCCCAGCTCGTCCGCCATCCGAAAGATATCTTTTTGCTCCATCACCCGGCGAGTATCGCCCATCCCGCTGCGGTCGCCCACGGTAATTTGCTCTGCGCCCAGGGTTTGCAATGTCTTGACCAGGCTGCTCAGGGTGTCGGGGTGGGTCGAGCCGGGGGCAGGGTCGGCGCTGTTGAAGTTAGGTTTCAGGAAGAGGTTTTTGCCTTTGATGGGGCTGAGGTTCAGGAGCTCCAGGGCTTTTTTCACCCCGCCCGCCCGGTCGTCGGTTTTGACAAAGGCCACCTGGGCCTTGAAAGTGGGCGGAGGTATTGGCCGGGCTGGTGAAGTTGCGCTGGCCAGCTGTGGCCAGGCTGCGGTCAAACTGACCCCGCCCAGAATAATTGAACTCTTCAAGAATGTTCGGCGATCCATTGTTGCTTCCCCCGTTTTGAACGACAATTGCTATCAGCCGTACAGTAGGAGTCTAACGGCTCACGCAGCCATCGTCAAATGAGCCGGCCCAGTCAGTGGTCATCACCGCTCGTGGTCATTGACTACTCGCCCTCTAACTCGACTTCCACCAGGGGGCTGCGGGCCAGCCAGTCTTCCAGATCATCCTGTCGATCCAGCTATGCTGCCTGTCCGGATTTGGGTCAACACCGGCCAACGGCTAGAATACCTCTGGTGCGGATTACAGTCACTATGAAACTACAACTGCTAACCCTCAGCCTGAGCCTGTTGCTGGGACTGTTTGGGCCAGTCTGGCCGGCCCGGGCCCAGGGCCAGACCTTTTATGTAGACCCGGCCGGCTCCAACACCACCGGCAACGGCAGCGCCGCCAGCCCCTGGCGGACTATTCAGCAAGCCGCGGCCCAGGTGAATGCCGGGGATACGGTAGTCATCAATCCCGGTATTTATGCCGGCGGCATCGTCGTTGACACCCCGGGCACAGCCGCCGCCCCGATCACCTTCCGGGCCGGCGGTTCCGGCGCCATCATCGACGGTAGCGGCAGCGAGCGGGATGCCTTTTTCATCACGGAAGCCGATTACATCGTCTTGGACGGTCTGACTATCCGGCAGGCCAGCCGGGCCGGTCTGCGCATCTCGCTGTCGGACCACGTCACCATCCGTAACTGCATCTTTGCCGACAACGGCCGCTGGGGTGTGTTCACCGATTTCAGTGACTATACCCTGATCGAGAATATCGAAAGTTACGGCGCAATTGACGAACACGGCATCTACATCAGTAACAGCAGCGATTATCCGACCATCCGGGGCAGCCGCATCCACCACAATTACGCCAACGGCATCCATATGAATGGCGATCTGAGCCAGGGCGGCGATGGCGTGATCTCCTTTGGCCTGATCGAGGGCAACGTCATCTATGAAAATGGCCTGGGCGGCGGCTCCGGCATCAATCTGGACGGCGTGACCAACAGCCTCGTCCGTAACAACCTGCTCTACAACAATCACGCCAGCGGCATCTCGGTTTACCAGATCGATGGCGGCAGCGGTTCGCAAAATAACCGGCTGGTGAACAATACCATCATCGTGCCGGCCGATGGCCGGTGGGGCATCAATATCCCCGACCCCACCGACACCGGTAACCAGATTTTCAACAACATCATTTTCAGCGCCCACAGCTTTCGCGGCAGCATCCTCATTGCGGAGCCGGATTTGAGCGGTTTTGCGAGCGACTACAATGTACTGGTCAATCGTCTCAGCACCGACGGCGGCAACAGCACCATCAGTCTGGCGACCTGGCAGGCTCTGGGGTATGACAGCCACTCCTTCATCGCCACGCCCACTGTGCTGTTCGTAAACCCGGCTGCGGGCGACTATCGCCTCAAAGCGGGCAGTCCGGCCATTGACGCCGGGGTTCACCTGGCCGATGTGCCAAACGACCTGACCGGCCAGCCCCGTCCGGCCGGAACGGGGTTCGACCTCGGCGCTTATGAATTCGGGTCAGCCACCGACCGGTTGATCTACCTGCCGTTGATTGTGAGAGGACCGTGAAGCCCGATTTATCCCTCAAATAACTTCTCACCGCGTTGAAGTCGCAGGGCAATCTGGTAGGTCTGGTTTTGAGCTCGAGGGGTGGGGGCGTGGGCGGCCAGGTAACGAGCCGCGGCGATGAGCATGTGGCCGGCTTCGGGTCGACCTTGCAACTGTCGATACTGGCTGACCGCAGTTTCGACGGTTTGGATGGTGTGAAAATCCGGGTCTTCCCGCAGCAGGGCCTGGCCTAATGTGGCGATCAGTTCTTCCGGCCGGCCGCCGTTGGCCAGGAATTGCGCCGCCAGCGCGCCGGCCTGGTTGACCTGCTGCTGCTGGTTGAGCAAGGTCAGAAAATCGGCCAGTAGGGTGGCTGGCGGATTGGCGGTCGGTTCGACCACGGGCAGCGGGGTGGAGGGTAGATTGAGGAAGCGGTCCAGGTAGACGGATATGGCCGCATCGAAAACGCCCCGCAGCAGTTCCACCGACGGCGCTCGCCGCAGCGCCTGCTGCATGGCATTGGCATAGGTGAAGGTGTGCAGTACCGTGTCCCAATCACCAAATTCGTTGGCAGTATGGAAGTGGACCAGCCGCCGGGCTGCGGCATAACTGACCAACTGGGCCAGCTCCTCCGGACTGACGCCTTCGGCCAACAGGTGTAATAGAAAATCGACTATGGCCTGCGGGTTGTCACCCAGCAAAGTCTCGACGTTGCCGGCCAGGCTGGGCAGTGAATTGTTTTGACCGGCCCCTTGCGTCAGAATCGCCGGAAGATGCTCAAAAGCTTCCGCCAACAGGCTGGCCAGGTCAATGGGCTGACGCCACTCGTTGCGTTCTTCCATCCGTGTACCGTTGACATAGCCGGGCACCAGACTGGGCAACACCTGGCCGGCCTGCGACCACCCCACCTGATCCAGCGCTTCCAGGGCCTTGTTGGTGAAGTCGGCCACGTGGCCGATGGTCAGGTAACGATAATCCGTGGCCGCGGCAAAGAGCATTTCAGCCATCTCGACGGCCGTGGCGCCCTGCCGCAGCGCCGTAGCCAGGCAGCGCTCGGCCCCTTCCTCATCTCTGACCAGTACGAATTGGCGAAACCAGCGTTTCAGCGTAGCAAAATCGACCGTTGGGCCGGGCAGCGGCTCGATCGCAAAGCGGGGAGCCATCCCGGCGGTATCTCTGGCCACGGCGGTCAATCCCTGGTAAAGGGCCAGGGGGCGGTCGACCGGTTTGAGGTAGGGCAGCAGGTTGAGCAGGCAGGTGTTGATGGTCTGGCCCATCCCCCAACCGGCCGCCCGGTAGCGGCTGCCAAAGGTCAAGCCGAGGTTAAACGGGACAGTGGCGCTGGCCGGGTCCGCCGGGTCGAGCAGGCCGATGACCGACTTGGCCACCACGAGCCGCAAGTTTTGCTCCAAACCGTCCTGCAGCCGTTTCTGATGATAGGCGACCGGATCGCGGGTCACGCCTACATCGACATAGACGTCGTCCCCTTCAATCGAGACCGGGTAACTCTGCACGTCGTCGGCGAAAAGGTCAAAGGCCCCGCCAGAGGCCAGGTCGAAGCGGGCGTGATGCCAGTGGCAGGTCAAGATGCCGTCTTTGACCGTGCCCCGCTCCAGCGGAAAGCCCATATGGGGGCAGCGGTTGTCGATGGCAAAAAGACCCTGGTCGGTTTTGAACAGGGCCAGGGTATGGCCCTCCACCTGGTAAACTTTACAGCCGGGCTGGCTGACGTCAGCCTTATTGGCGACTTTGACTTTCGACATCGGATCTCATCCTTTCCTCGATTACACACCGGTTACCAAAAATGTACCTATAAGTCTACCTGAATTGGGCGGTCTTGTCGATGCTTGCCGGTAGGCCGAGGCGCTCAGATTCTGCCGTAACCGGGCTGAATTTATGTTATCAACTTATTTGATGATCAACGGCAGGTAGACCGCCGGAGCGTCGACGGCGGTGGTGACAATGACGGCGCTGCTGGCCGGGCTGAGTTGGCCCATCGCATCATAGGCCGCGACCGTTATCCGCCATTGCCCGGCGGTGGGGAGCAACAGGGCGGTCGCATTGGCCGGGCCAATGTCCCGGCTGACCGGTGTGCCCCCACCCACCGGTCCATAAGTCAACCGGTAACCCCACCGGTCTGGCTCGCTGTTTTCATTCCAGCGCAAGGGGACGAACGGTCCCGTGGCTGGCCCGGCGCTCAGGCCGGTCGGTGCACTTGGCGGATCGTAAGCAATATCGCCCTGGGTTTGGATGAAGCCGCCGTCGGTCGAGGGGCTGGTCAGACAGGTCGCGCCTGCCCCAAAGAGGGCAGCGATCACCCCGGCCTCATACAGATCACGGGGATGGCTAAAGGCATAGGCGGGTCGGTTATCTCGATACTGGTTGCAGGTGTCATTCAGGTCCATATTGCCGGCGGGCACCTGCCACAGGATCAGCCGCTTGCCGGCTGCCGCCGACACGGCATTCGCCCACAGCAGCGCCCGGCTTGGCCGGGGCAGGGTGCGGTTGGTATCGTCCCACCACGGGCGCGGCGGTTGGCATTGGGGCAGATCGGTGCAGCCGGAGTCCCGGTCGCTCCATTCCACAAAGAACAAATCAGCCTGGACGCCGCCCATCGCATTGATGAAGGTGGCGGTCCGCTGGGCCAGCGAGGCGACCTGGTTGGCCGGAACGTTGTTGGGATCAATGTTGGTGGCCCACATACTGGCGTGCGGAGCGACCAGGGCATTGGGCGCGCTCTGGTGGATCAGGTCGACCAGCCGCCGGCCAAAGCCGGCCAGGGTGTTGGGGTAGCCGGGCAGGTTGAGGGCGACCGGATAGTTGCCGGGGCTATCGGGCTGGGCCACACCCTGGCTGTAGTTGTACTGCTGCATAAAGCCGTAGAAATCCGGCTCCAGGTGGAAGATGACCGGGTCTGAGCCACTGGCCTGTTGGGCGGCCCGCGCCAGGCTGGCCAGGTAATTGCTGACGGTGGTAGCGTTTTGCAATTTGCTGGCGTAACAGGCTGCGCTTTCACCACAATCGGGGGGGACGCCCAGCAGCAGATAGACCGAAATGACCGGAATGTAATCCTTGTCCCAGGCCTCGTTGGCAAAACGGCTGACAAAGTTGGCCCCCCAACCCTCCCAACCATAGGTGATGTACTGGTAGACGTAGTCCCAGGGGACGCCGCTGTTGACCTGCCAATCCTGGCCGGGAGTTTCGCTCCACTCGTTCGTGCCCCAGGCCGGTCGGGCCGGCAAGACACCCGGCGCCGCGCCGCCAGGGGCGCTGAGAGCCACAAATGCTCCCAGCGAGAGAGTGGCGCTGTGACCGGCCTGGTCGTGGGCGGTCACCACCAGGGTATACTCGCCGGGAGAGGTAGCTGGAACCACCGTGAAGAGCCCGCCGAACAGACCATCCCCGGCTGCGCCGTCGTTACTGCGGCCATCGTCGCGCAGGTTGAGCTGTCCCCGCCCCAGGGCTGTGGCGTCAAGGGTCACCGAAGTGATATCGGCTAACCCCTGCGGGTCGTCAACTTGCACTCGCACCACTACCCCGCTGGTTCCATCGGCAGGAGCGGCGCGGCGCCCAAGCTGGCCACTAGTTAAGACCGGCCCGTCGGGGCTTTCGTCGCTCATTAGGGTGATGTCGTCAAGGTAGAAGGTCGCCTGGCTGCCGCCGCTGCGGTCCTGCCAGACCAGGCCGGTAATATCCGTCCCGGCTGCGCTCAGGTCGGTCAGGGAGATTTGAATTTCGGTCCAGGTATTGGCCGCCAGCGGGGCCAGTTGGAGTTCGGGGCTGTGAGCATCACCACTATCGCTGGCCCGGATGGCGTAGAGCTGGATCAGTTGCCCGCCGCTGCTGCCGCCGTGGGCATAGAAGCGCAGCCGGCTGAAGCCGAGGGTCGAGGCGCCAGGGTGAGCCAGGTAGAGACCCTGCCAGCCGGCCGTGTAGGTGACGGCGATGCTGTGGCTGCCGGTATGGACCGGGGCAGTCGCCGCCAGGTTAACCGCGGCCCACGACCAGTTGGCCCAGCCGGCCGCCAGCGTATCGTCATAAATGACTTGCGGCGTGGCTCGCGCTGGCGGAGCCAGGGTCAGCAGTAACAGTAGCGTTACCAGGCTGAGCAGCCGGTAAAAGTCGATCCGGTGGCGCATAGGGTGGTTTACCTCCCCGCTGGATTGCGGTAAAGTTGATCGAGACTTGGGCCATGCTGCTGCCGCTGACCGTGACCGAGATGCGGTAGGGCCAGGTTTCGTCCCACCAGCCGTCGGCGGCATCAGCTTGCACAGGGGAGGCGGGGAAAAGAGGGGAAAATGTGAGCAGTAAACCAAGCAAGCAGAAGAGGATAAGTAGTTGCGAGCCTTTCACAAGTACACCTCCCTCGTCGGATCGAGTTCCCACGTATAACAAATCCCCCCCGCACATCGGGCTGCAGCGTGTCTTCGGTTCCCACTAATAAGTCCGCCGCGCCGGTCAAAGGTTATGGGACGGCTGTTATTTTTAATCAAGCTTAAGGAAACCGCCGGCTTGGTGGCGACAAGTCCCACTTCGCTGGCCCAACGGAAATAGACTCGCAGGGCGGCCAGTTGCCGGTTGATGCTGGCCAGTTTAAGACGCCTGACCACCAGCAGGTGTTGGCGGTAGGCCCGAATGTCCAATGGAGTAATGATGGCCGGTTCTACCTGGCGGCCAGTGCTCTGTTCAAACCAGGTGATGAATTTGGCCAGATCCTGAGCATAACCGGTGATCGTCCGTTCGGCCCGATCCTCGGGGCGCAGAAATTGAATAAAAGCTTCGAGGTTCAAGAGTGTTTCCTCCTTAACAACGATTGACGTTACGACCATATCATTGTCAAGGAGTTGGGTCAATAGGAAGTTTATTTAACCTCTATCAAAATGCCCTTTCTCCTTTCAATACCCAATGAGGCTATGCTATAATCTATTAATAGAGCAAATTAAGGTCGAAAGAATGGAGCCAATAATGATGTTCGCCAGGATAACCGTAGATCGAAATCAAATGGGTGGAGTACCCTGTATTCGGAACTTACGGATCCCTGTGGCTACTGTCGTCGGGATGGTCGCTGAAGGGATGAGTACCGCTGAAATTTTGGAGGCGTATCCTGACTTGGCCAAAGAAGATATTCGTGAGGCGTTGCAATTTGCTGCGGAAGCCGGGCGCGAACGAGAATTGCCGCTGTTAAGCCCCCTATCGAGTAGTTATCTATGACATTAACCGGGTGACGCAGCAGAACGTTATAGTAAAGCCCTAATCATAACAAAAATCACCGATCACATTCTTGGTTGGTGATTTTTTTATTGGCGCCGGCTCTGGCCTATGTTCAACTTGATAATGCCACTCGCCTGGAGCGGTTAGGAGTGGGCACATTCGTGAAAAGCTGATGGCGAGCCGACTTATGCAGCCAAATTTTTGCGGGTAAAGCCTGGTCAAAATCTTTGGGCAGACGGACCGAGATCTTATAGAGGGCACTTATCTCTTAATGTTCAGCTGCGACTTTTCTACCAACCAGATACCAGGGTTTGACGTCGACTTCGCCTCGCTCGACGCCCCATACTAGACGTTTTTTTACATCCTCTTGAGACAACACGTAAAACCGAATATTATCCTGTCGGGGCTCGATCAACTTTTTCAAGCGTTGGCGCAGGCGGCGATAATCCTCCTGTTTCAGGTCACATTCAAAAACGCTGTATTGTACGTGCTGCCCAAAATCCTTGAGCGCTTTCATCACCCTGGTCCGCCGCTTGTCATCAGGAATGTCGTAGCTCACGACGATGAACATAGAACACCTAATTCTTGCTGCCTCTCTCTTTGTTCCCCTGCACCCATTCTACCAACGCCTCATTGGCCAGGGCATCGGCCAGCCGATTTTGCTCCCGCGGGATATAGTTATAAGTAATCTCTTTGAAAGCCCTACTCAACCGGCAGACCTGGCTGTGCCACTGTTTTAAGGTCGCGCTATGCACCGCGAAGCGGCCGGTCATCTGGCCAACGACCACCTCGCTGTCCATATAAACTCGTAGACTGCGCGGGCGATATCGTTGCACCGTTTGCAGTCCTAACACCAGGGCGGCATATTCGGCTTCGTTGTTGGTCAGCGGCGACATTCCTCGCTTGACCAGGCCAATGATTTCATTATCAGCATCCCGGATAATCACCCCCAAACCACTGCCCCGGCCATCGTCGCCAATCCCGCCGTCGCAGTAGATATTGAGCAGGTCAGGTCGTTTACGGAATAGCATTATCAATCTCCAGACCTCTTGCGCTACGCCCTGTATTTTATCGAAGAGTCACGCTCTACGCTTCACGCTCTACGCTACACGCCTCTACTTCATCAAAAACGGCTCATACCCCTTCTCTTGCCCCAGCATCAACCGGGCCAGACGGCGCACTTGCAGCTCGATCACCCGCCGTAACGAGGTTTGGCCGCCGGCATCCGGGTGGGCTGCCTTTTCACCGGCGCGTTGCTCATAACGCTGGATCAGGGTATTGATGCTTGACTCCTTCAGGCGAACCGGCTGCTGAGCCTGACCGGTTTGTTCAAAGTCAGCCGCGGTCAATTGACCGGCCTGCACCAATTCCAGCACCACCCCATCCACCAGCACCGGCCGGAATTCCTCCATCAGATCCAGGGCCAGCGAGGGCCGGCCATAATCAATGGTGTGAAAAAAGCCCAGGTAGGGGTCCAACCCGACCACCTGGACCGCCGCGGTGACATCTTTCAACAACAAGCTGTAACCAAAGCTTAGCAAGGCATTGACCGGATCGGGCGGCGGAAAATATTTACGCCCCTGAAAGCCAAACGTGTTGGGTAACAAGGTGCGAAAGGCAGCCCAGTAATCCGCCCCGGCCTTCCCCTCATAACCCCGGAGCGAGTCCATCACCTGGCTGCGACGGGCTTGCTCCAACATCTGCCCAATACCGGTGATGGCCCGTTGTAATTGGAGCGGGCTGCCGGCCTGGCCCATTGATTTAGCCAACAACTCCCGCTGGTTATGCAGTTTACCCACCACCACCTGGCGGGCAATGGCCAGCGTTATCTGCTCATTGCTCATCTTTTGCAATTGGGCGTGGCGGAGTTTGGCAAATTTGGAGCCGGTGTGCATCAACCGGCCCCGGAATTTACCGTAAAGCGACAGAAACACCACATCCACTTCTGCCTGCAGCAGCATCGCCACGGCCTGGCTGGTCACCTGCACATTACCCATCACGATCAACTGGTCCACTTGCAGCAGCGGTAAGTCCAGCAGTTCCTTATCATTCCGGGTCACCACCAGCCGTTCCCCCCGCCGCCGCACCACCGCACCTTGCTCCCGCACATATACCGGCGCCATAAGTCACCTCCATTCAAGTTACAGGTTACAGGTTACAGGTTGCAGGTTACAGGTTGCAGGTTGCAGGTCACAGGTTACGGGTTGCAGGTCACAGGTTACAGGTTGCAGGTCACAGGTTGCAAGTCATAGGTTGTACTATCGGCCTGTGGCTTTGCGTGCGACTTGCCACCTGCCGCGTTGCGTACCCCTTGCGACCTGCCACCTGCTTCTTGCCACCTGCCACCTGCGCCCTGCCCCTTGTCACAGGTAAAAATGCTCATTCCGCAGAAAAAACACCCCCACAAACTGAAACCCCTGGTCAAAATGGACAAGCCGGGATTTGTGGGGATTGATCTCCAGTCTGATCCGGCGGAGGGCCGCTGCCGTAGCCTCCAGCGCCTGCCCGGCTTCTTGCTTGCGGCGGGTGCAAATCAGCACATCATCGGCATACCGGATCAAGTGAAACCCCTGCCGGGTCAAATCCAGGTCAAACTGGTGCAAATAAATATTGGCCAGCAACGGTGAGATCACTGCCCCCTGGGAAGCCCCGGCCGGCGTAGTCGGACCGGTCAAAGCATTAAAGACATGGGCGGCCAGCCAGGCCCGGATCAGGCCCAGGATCAATGGATCGTGGATTTGCCGGCGCACGAAAGTGAGCAACAGGCCGGCATCCAGATTGTCGAAACATTTTTTGATATCAATATCGGCCACCCAGCGCCGTTGAGCCTGGCGCTGGGCCACTACCGCCGTAACCACATCAGCCACCCCGCGGCCCGGCCGGAAACCAAAGCTGCAATTCAGAAATTGGCGTTCAAAATAGGGTTCGATACAATCGCACACCACCCGCTGGACTACTTTATCCCGCACGCTCCACAGGGCCAGCGGCCGCAGCCCGCCGTTCGGTTTGGGCGTCAGCAGTCGTTTGACCCGCTGGGGGCGATAACGCCGGGCCAATAAATCGCTGCGCAAGGCTGCCAGATTGCGATCCAGCGTAACCTCGAACTGCTCCAGCGAAACCCCATCTTCCCCCGCTGCGCCCCCGGCAGCTTTGACCTTCAGCCAGGCCCGCCGCAGGCTATCCAGGGAGAAGAGTCTATCGGGATCCACCCGTTTCAATGGTCCTTGCGGTCCGGCCTGAAGCTCGGCCTGAGTAGACGCCGGCAAGAATAGCGATTTACTCATCCTTCATCTCCCTGTCCCATTCTAACTTCAAACGGGGCCGCTGCCGCCACCGTTGACCTACCAGCCGGTAAACCCGGCCAACCCCACCTTTGGTCCAGTGCCAACTCCGATCCACGGCGGCGTCGCCGCCGGCCTCAAAATAGGCGATGGCTGCCCGGCCCAGGGCCCAGGTACAGGACCAGCCGATCACGCTGCTGATCGCCCAGCCCACCACCGGGACAATCTTGACCAACTGCTGGGCCGCCAGGCGACCGACCAGGCCACCGGCGACGGCCGCCACCACTTCTCGCCGCCGGATATCGGTGGGCGGCCGCTCGTAAACGGCTCCAATCCGCAGCATCAGCCCGGTCAGGGTCATGATTTGGACGGGCAAATCGATTAGCGGCACCGGCTCCAGGGCGACCAGCCCATTGAGCAGGGCTGCCCGGTGGACCAGCCGCGCGGCGGCTCGCCGGCGAAAGCCGCGCAGTTCTCGCCCCAGGGCCACGGTCAGGTTTGGACAGAGATTGACCATCCTGGGCAGCAGCCCTGCCTCTACATTCGCCCCGGTCAAGGCCGAGACCGGCAAAACGCCGGTCGCCAGCCGGGTTTCGAATTCTACCTGGCGAGCCGGCAACTCGCCGGCCAACAGGTCGCTTTTGTTAAGCGCCACCAACAGCGGCGCGCCCAACCGCCGCAGCCGGCCCACCCAGCGGTAATCCGCCGGCCGGACTCCGGCCGTTCCATCCAAAACATAAACCAACAGGTCAGCCCCCTCGGCCATAGCCAGCGGGTCCAGCCCATCCAGCGACAGTAATCCATTTAACCCCGGCTCTACACCGGGTAGTCGACCATTTTCGGCCTGGTAACCCTGCCCACTCAACCAACTCTCCGGGTAGTAATAACTGCCGCCGCTCAGGTCGAGGTAGGGATGGGTATCCATCTCCTCGGCCAAATCAACCAGCCCAAAAAGCCCAAAATCCTCCGTCATGCCGGGCGATTCCAGGCCAACTCTATCCAGGCCGGGCGACCCGGCCTGCGGTTGAGAAACAGTCCAGCCGCACAACTGGTTAAGCAGGGTCGATTTACCGGCGCCGGGCAGCCCCAGCAACAGGATACGGGCCCGGCTTTCCCGGTTGACCCCCTCGCGGGCTTCGTTCCAATCAAAATTGTTGAGTAGATTGCTCCAACTTTGGCGATTCAGATTTAACTTTTCGGCCAATTTACCAGGGATCATCGTAACCTCCTTCAGAATATGAATATTCATCATTACCGGGCAGATACTGCACCTGCCGCACCGTCACCACGGCCAATTCGCCCGGATCGGGACTGGCCAGGATGACCGGCGGCCGGCTCCAGCTTTGGACCGGTAGAATTAACGGGGAGATCTCTCCTTCCGCCAATAGCAGCCACCGTTCCAGGCGCACCTGGCTCCGGCTGCTTTCCGCCAGCGCAGTTTCGTCATAGCGCCAGAAGGGGCGAGCCTGTTCGGCCAGGCCGGCCAGCCAATCGCTCAACCTCTCATCCACCGGAAATTGCCGGCGCAGCGCCCGATCCACCGACATGGTCAGGGCCGCTTGAAGCGCCTGGTTGGTAGCCTCCTCGAGTTGAGCGACAATTTGTTCTGCTTCCAGGGCCGCGGCCAGCCAATCACTCAAGTCGCCGCTCTGCGCTCTGACCTGGCCGGTTTGGGTTTCAACCGCCTCGTGGTACAGGCTCGCCACCAGCGAGGCCGTCCAGGGGCCGGCATTGGCCGCCAACAATCGATCCAACTGGCCGGCCCAATCAGCCTCCTCCACCAGTTGCCGGGCCTGGATCACTTGCTGGCAGTTTCCGCTCCAGCTGGCCACAATCTCCTGCCAGGCGGTCAGCAGCCGTTGGTAAAAGGGCAGCAGTTCCTCAAAGTACCAGACCTGCTGCCAGACCAACAGCCTGGCGCGCAGCAGATGGGCCAGTTGGCGAGCCTCACTTTGGGCCTGCCGGCACATCAGCCCATATTCCAACCAGCGCAAGGGCCGCCAGCCCCAGCCTAGCAGCGCCCGCAGGGGAGACGGGGGAAAGCCGGCGATGGTCTTGGCCAGAACGTCCGCCGCCCGGGCGTAATGTTGTTCAACCTGGATCTGTTCTGTTTCAGCTTCCTCCAGTTTTTGCTCGATCCCTTCGACAAAGGCCCGCAGCAGCTCGCTGACCGCCGCCAGGTGAGCCTGCACTCGCACCACCGCGCCGGCCGGGACCGCTGCCAATTGCTGGCGCAGCCAGGCATCGGCCCGGGCCGGCCAGGTTGACTCCAGTTCGGCCAGGATTGCCTCAAACTGCTCCCGGTCGGCCAACCAATCCGCCTGCCACTGCTGCGCTGCCGTCTCCAAATCCGCCCGGGTTTCGACCAGCAGCCAGGGCCAGGGTGGGTCGGGGACCAATTCAGCCAGATGCTGCGGTAAGGGCGACCTGCCGGCGGCGAGGCGGTCGATGAGCAGGACCGGGGCCAACCGGTCGGCTGTCAACCACTGCTGGGCGGCCTGCCTGGCCTGCCGGGCCAGGTCGGTAACCGGGGCTGCAGTGATCAGGTCAGCCAGGATGGTCTGCGTCCAGCGCAAACTGAGTATGGGCAGCAACGCCGGGCCGGGCCAGCAGACGTGGGCCACGCCGAAATGGGTCAGCGTCCTGTTCCAACCGGCGGCCCAATCCAGCCCGGTTACCGGAACATCCCGGAGCAACAGGCTCAAGAAATAGACGCTGTGACGGATCAGATCGTCTGTCTCGCCAATGATCAGGCCCACTTCGTTGGTCAACCCGGCCAGAAAGCAGCCCCGGTCAAACTGTTCCACCGCAAACGGCAGAGCGCCGCCTGGCCAGCCATCTCCATCAGGAGTAACCTCAGCCAGGTTTAGCAATAGCCCGTTCAAGCCGGCCTGGCAGGCCAGGGTTTGATACACGGCCTGGCGGAGCGTCGCCGCGATCGCATCCAGGGCGGCCCGAAAGGGAGGTTCGGCCAAATCGGCGATGAGCCAGAGCTGCACCTCAGCCGGGTAGTCCAACTTGAGCCCCTGACGGGCCAGGCCGGCCAGATGATCCAGCCGCGAAATTTGTTGCAGGGCCAGCCTGACCCGACTTTCAAACTCAGCTTGCCAGCCCTCGAAGCCGGCCGCGGGTGAGATCAGCAAGGGGGTTTCCAATCGCCCCAACTCAACCTCGCCGGTGAGGACGGCCAGCCCGGCCACTACGTCGAGCCGGCCCATCTGCCGCTCCAGGTCGGCCAATAGCAGGTCGGCGGTTTTCGCCCCGGCTGCCCCCAGGCCGACAATGAGCGTTCGCTGCACCTTAGCGGCGGCGGCCATCATTGTCCTCCTCCGGGCCAGCGTCCAGGTCCGGCCCGTTGTCATCTCCGTCGAGCCAGTCTGCGCCGGGGGCAAATTGGTGGATCTGGCGCAGCTCTTCGGCATAGGCCCGGACCAGCCGTTTCAACTCCAGGACCAGCTCATCAACCGGTTCGCGGCCGTTGGGGGCTGGCAGCTCATAATATTGCCGCAGCCGCCGCAGGATCGCTTCCACGCCCCGACTGGCCACGACCTGTTCCACCCGTTCCCAGGCTTCCTGAACCAACGCCTCCTGGCCGGTGAAGGCCTTGAGGCTGTTGGCCAGCCCCTGGGCCAGCTTCACGGCCCGATCCAGCGGGTCGGCCGGCTGGTAGTAGAAATGGGAACCCTGGCTGGTGATGAAGCCAAAGATCGAGCCCAGGGCAAAGGTCTGGCGGGCCCGGTCATTATCGGCCTGGAATTGGGGCAGCACGTGCAGCGGGGTGCGACCGCGCACCTGCTCGTAGATAGCCTGGTAATGATCCCACTGCTGGATGGCCGTGTGCGGCGCGCCGATGCGGGCCACGAAGGCGGTGATCCGTTCCGGGTTGCCGGTCGAAACCAGCATTCTGGAGAGATGACGGTAGAGGGTGTTGGTTTCGTCGGGCACCCCCAGCACTTCCAGCCGTTGCAGGGAGGCCCCCCCATCCGGCAGCCGGGTCCGATCCAGGTTCCAGGAGGGGGTGGCCTGGCTCACCAGCCAGGCATAGTGGCCTTCAGGCGAGGTTTCAGCGGCCTGCATGGCGATCACTTGTTCCACACTCAGCCGGGCAATGGGGGCAAAGAGCGGCTCGCAGAGCGCCAGGAGCGCCGCTTCGATCGCCTGAGGCGACATTTGCCGCCACTCCAGCGGGGAATGCTGCTGGCTAAATAGCGTCGCCAGCGTGTCCTCAACCGGCGGCGCGTACTGCTCAAACAGTTGGGCAACCAGGGCCGGCGTCACCAGGGACCGGCTGGTTATCCCGGCCGGTCCCTGGTCATCCAGTCCTTCACGTTGTAAGGCTTGTAAGCTCCGTTGGACCGCTTGCAGCCGGCTCTGCGTGGCCCAGCAATCCTCCAGCCCGGACTGAACGGCCAGACTGGCCCGCCCCAGCACGTTCAGCATCGTCGCTGCCAGTTGGCTTTGCCAGCGCAATTCAAACAGATGTTGGGCCGTGGTCAGGTAGCTGTGCTGGGCCCGAGCCACCCGCCGCCCCCGGCCCCAAAAAGCGCCCTCAGCCGCCTGTAAGAAGACCAGTTCCAGGTGGCTCAGTTCCTGGGTCAAAGCCATCTGCCGGCTTTCCCGTTCAGCCTGGCGGTTGCCCAGTTGGGCCATTATTCTTTCAAGGTGCCCGGCCAGCTTCTCCAGGAATAGCCCGGCTTGAGGCAAACCGGACTGGCGAGCCACCCGGTCCAGTTGCCCTGTAATCAACTGGACGATTTGAGCGGTTAACTGGGCCTCGTTGTGGGTCAGCCACCGCTTAAAATCCACGCCCAGGCGGGCCTGCTCATAATCACGCACATAGCGGATCAGTTCGCCTGGCACGGCCTGGGTCGATAGACGGTTGACCCAACCGGGCGCCGGCAGCTCCACCGTCAGCGGCAGTCCTTCGTCGTCACAGGCCAGCCGTTCGCTCAAATGCTCCGGCTCCAGTTCGGCCGCCTCGATGAAGCGGGCGACCTGCGCTTCGACGGGCTGGTCATCGTTGGCCGGGGTTGCCAGTAGGCCCTGCTCGAGCAGCCGCGCCGCCTGCCCGGCCGCACATATCCGGGCTACGCCTGACCCGGAGAAGGTCAGCGAGGCCAGGCCAAAGCTGCCGTAAAAGGTACCGACCCCCTCCTCGGTCTGCCGGACCAGGACGTCATCCAGGTTGTCGAAATCATTCTCCTGCTTGCTGCCAAGCCGGGAACCCATCTGCAAAAAGATGGCTTCGGCCGCCAGCCGGCAAACTTCGTGATGCCCGCTCCAGGTATGGCCCCGTTCATCGACGCCGTCCACCAGGTAATACACGTTGAAGGGCGGCCGCTCGGTGCTGATCAGCCGGCCATTGGGGTAGCGCACCTGAAAGCCGCCGTGGAGCATGCAATAGTTCAACTCCTTGAGCGAGGCCACGGCATTGGGGATGAGATTCTGGCCGTTGATATCGTGAAAAGCCCGCGGCAGGATACCGACCCCGCTGATGTAGCAGAAATCGGCCAGCGTCCCGAGTTCGTCACACAGCTCGCGACTGACGTAGGCCGTATCGATAAAATCGCCCGAGCCGGTGCCGCCCACCAGTGAATTCAGGATAAAAACATTGATCCCTTCCGGGCCATCGCTGCGCTCGCGATCGGCCAGGGCCCAGATGGCCTCCTGCAGGCGGGCCTCGATTTCGGTGTAGGCCCAGTAGAAGGCCAGCGTGCCCAGCGGGCGGAGTTGTTTGGCTCCGCTCCGCAAGACCGTCGGTGGCAGGTTGGCCATAACATTACCGAAGCGCTCCTTGATGGCCTTTTGCTGTTTCAGGTTGCGCTTGATGTCAGCTACCGGCGTCTGCCCGATGTCAAAGAACTCTTTGCCAGGCTCGAGCGTCAGCCGCTGGCCGCCTACGGGAACTGCTAACTCCTCCTGGGCCGTGTCAAAGGCCAGGATTCTGAGATAGCGCTCGACCTGTTCGGCCGGCCAATGCTGCCGGGCCAGCGCCTTCAGGTGGAGCGCCATCCAGTGGCCGCTGCCGCCCAACCCAACGATCAGGGTGGGTCGCAACCGGCTGGGGCCGTTGGTTGAATGGATGGTTGGATTCATTGATGTTTCCTCCTTTAAACAAATGCACTTTCAATTTTTGGGCTGCGTCTGATTGTTCGACCGGCCCGCTGGCGCAGATTTTCGTACTTAAAACGATATGCTCCCAGGGTGATCACGTCGCCGTCCTGCAATTTCCACTCCGTTGTAACCGGCAGGCCGTTAACCAGCACCGCCGCCGCGCCCCCCGTGTCACCTGGTGTTGCAACTCTCAACACAACGCCCGGCAGGTCAGCGGCCTCCGCCTGGGCGACAAACCGGACTACCGGGGCCGGCTGGTCAGGCAGGGGGGGTAGATAGAGTTCAGCGGACGGTTCCGGCCCGGCGCCGATCTCGGCGCAGTTGAGCGCGTCCAGGTCCAGGCGAGCCGGTACACCCAGAGCCGCGGTGGTTGGTGCGGTGACCCGGTGCAAGATACCGCTCAACACCGTTCGGGAGCGGCGTTGCCGGCGCCAGAACCAGCCGCCGCCCACTGCGGCGATTACTCCCAGGGGCAAGAGCAACCACCGCATCAAGTTTCCCGCCGGTCCAGGCGGTAGCGGGGCAAGGTTGGGGGTTGGCGTTGGAATGGTCGCGGCGGTAGGCAACGGCAATGGCGTAGACGAGGGTGTCGAGGTCGGCGTCGAAGTTGGGCTGGGTGTAGAGGTGGCTGTGACCGTCGGCAGGGGTGTCCGGGTGGCTGTGGCTGTTTCGGTGGGAGTGGCGGTAGCCGTGGGGGTAAAGGTGGGTGTAGCCGGAGCCGGGTAGAAATCCTTCCAGACGGTGACCACGCCCTGGCCGGTCAATTCTACCAACCACTGCCCCGCCGGGGGATCGCTGATCGCCCAGATCTCTTCCAAACTATCGCCGGGTTGACCGGCCTGCTGGACGCCCGGCTCACCCGCCGTCAGGCGCTGACCATTGGGACGAATAATTCTGACGCCGATGGCCGGGGCGCTTTTGCGGATGACCAGCGTCATCTGGGCCAGGCCCGGCTCAACCGCCACTGCTTTGACCGTGGCCGTCTCCACCTCGGTCTGCACGACCACCCCCTCGGTCTGCCGGCCGGTCAGGGTCACGACAATATCGTGATAAATGTCCAGCAGATCTTCACTGCGGCGAGCTTGGTAGAAACGGCCGGTTGGCGTTGTAGCGGCCATCTCCTGCCAGAGGGGGACATACAACTGCTCGATTTCCGGATCGGCGTCGGTGGCCTGGTTCTGGAGCAGGATAATGAAGAGCGAAATGTCCTGGGCAGCAAAGCGTCCGGCCAAGTGGCGTAGCCGGGCGTTTACTGCATCTATCTCTTGTTGGGTGGGGGCGCTGCTAAATTCAGGCTTGCCATCGGTCAGCAACACCACGACTCGCCGGGCCGAACTTTGACCGGTCTGGATAAAAGTTGTCTCGGCCAATTCAAGGGCGGCAGCCGGGTTGGTCCAACTCATCCGTTCGGGGCTGTCGATGAGCCGAACCAGTTCAGCCCGGCGGGCGTCGTCGGCCAGGGGGGTCAGCGGCACGACCAACCGGGCTTCGCCGCCGAAGAAGATCACGCCAAGCTGGTGCAGTGGGCCGCGGCTGTCGACGCCCAAATAGGTGATGAACAACCGGGCAGCCTCGATGCGTAACAGCTTGGGGTCGCTGCCGAGGCCGTTTTTCTCCCACATCGAGTTGCTGTTGTCAATAAGTAGGCACACTTCGTAAGTCGTTCTATCCGGTTCCCGGGCTGCGGCCAGCCGGGCCAAATAGATCGACAGAGCGAAGAACGCTCCACAAGCCAGCAAGATGGCCAGAACAATCAACAAACAGCAGCCGGTCAGACGGCGTTTGGCGCGCCCCACCAGGGCCATTGGATTGAGCCACGTTTGAATGGTTTTCATCGGGTCACCTCCACTGATTCAAAGAACATCTATTTTCTATGATCAGAAAACATAACCGCTTCCAGATGGTCATTCCTGCACTGCGGTTTACTGTTTTACCTCAAGTTTTGAGGTTGGTTACCTCGATTACGTAACTTTTGGTTCGGGTCAGTGTTATATTTTTTGCGAATAATCTTAGGAAAATCTACGTATTATGAATTACAATAGGTTGAGATATGGCAATGATAGCTGCAATTCAGCGCCCAGGCGACAGGAGCCGCCTCAAGTTCATCTGTAAGAGGAACCGTCCCGGAAGAGGACGGTGCCAATTCAACTGTCCTTGCTTATGGGTCGTTGTCAACGCCTACGGTAAATTAAAATTACCGTAGGCGTTTTTTTTTCATCATAACGCACCGGAGCAGAATTGCTCAGGGGGTTTTCCCCCTCTTTTGGAGAGATTCGGACAAAGGAGGTTTGAAATGGGACGACAGAGGCAGGTATATCAACCGAGTATCTTAACCCCAGGCGAACTTGAAGTGCTACGATTGGCCGCTGAAGGGCTGAAAAACAAAGATATTGCCCAGGCGTTGCATTTTTCTGAGAAAACTATCGAGCACATGCTGGGTAATGCAGACTCGGATCGGGCCATCTATGCCAAACTTGGGGTTAAGAACCGGGCCCAGGCGACGGGTTGGTATGAAAAAACAATGACCGCCTATCAGTATTTGAAGGATCATACCGAGGATAATTTGCAGTGGATCAATGAAATCAGGATCGATGGTCAGCCCCGGCAGGCTATGGCGCGGGCCGGATACATCGCTGACCGGCTGAGGCAAGAAATCAGCGACAAATTCAAACTGGTCAAGGTTAAGCTTCTGCTCAAACGACTGGCCCAGCTCTTATTTGAGCAGTTGATCGCCTTCTATGAAATTGCCCTGCCGGACCAGATCTGGCCCTTCGTTGATCCAAGAATCAAGGAAATATACGATCTGGCCAAAGAGTGTGACAACGATAAGGAAATCATCGGTTTGGCCGACTATGGACTGGGGCTGGCTTACTACCTGACAAACGAACCAAATCACTCCCTCCAAGCTTCCAGTCGGGCCTGGCAGGAAATGAGTCGGGTTGACGACAAGCTAAAAGTCCTCAGAACGATGGCCTTGGATTGGGCTTATCTGCAAGAGGAGCAGAATTTTCGAGCAACGGCCAGCCAGGCCCAAGATCTGATCCAGGCCGGTAAATTTTCAGATTTACAATTCGTCGGTATGACGCTGGAGGGGTTGGGGCGAGGTCAAGCTATCTTAAAACTACCAACTGCGGTGGACACATTGGAGCAAGGCCGGCAGATTTATAACCAATTGACCAGGCCGTACCACAAAATGCCGATTCGGCAGGTTCAACTGATTAGAAGTGAACTCGAGGTAGCCCTACACTTAAAAGCAGGCAATAAATTGTGGTCAGGAGAGCGAGCTAACGAGGGTTTGCGGCTGGCCAATGAGTATGGGTATCCCCGGTATGCTGAACAGATTGAGCAACTGGTCAAGTCTCTGTCAGTTAAGTCCGATGACCGTTTTGTCCAATAAACCAGTCGTCCGGATGAGTTCTAATCTGTTCTAATTTGCGCAGGATACTGGCTGTGAACTCCTGGCGCCGCTGCTTTGATTTGCCGAGGCCCTGTTCTTTGAAGACATCCCTGACCTCGGTCTTGATCCGTTCATCGCTCCAGTTTGGACAGAGTTCTTTCAAATAGGTAGTATAAAGTTTTTTCAACTCGTCTAACCCGATCCCATCCGACTCTACCCTGGCGAGATCTTTTATCATCATTTGTGTCTTCCTTGTCACATCCTTTTACAAACTCACCTATTCCAGACACCGGTCATCTAATTTGCCAGTTTACTCTATTTTGATCGCTTTGACAATTACCGGTCGTGTTGCAATTTGTGTGTAAAAAGGCCGATGTTCACGTGTGCAAAGGGCAATTTACACAACTTTCGGCATACGACCCAATTACCCCGGGTTAAAAAGAGGGGGCCCACCTGACCCCTTCTGTCCCAATTATTGCTCCAGACTACGCCAAGTCTATTTGATCTCATTCCGGCCCGTCTGACCAATAATGGCGTCGGTAGCCATCAAAATAGCGTCAATTTCTGCGGCGATGGGGGGGTTCTGCTGGCAGAGTCAATGTCACTGGTGTGTTGGGCCGGCGTCTATGGCGGCCCATCCGTTAGTTCCTTTCCATTTCCCACGGATTCGTCATTGTCTGATCACGGCAATATCTGATATTGTCCATTGCCAAATACCGTGCCCTTACCCACATGCACCAGTTCCCCCAGGGCCAGTAGAGGCAGGTAGTCCCGTAGCTCGCCGGCGTACGTCACCCGGCCAACCAGTCCGCCCATCTCAATGCGCTGCCGCTGCCGGCCGGAGAAGCGGGACCAATCCTGCCAGAGGGTATTACTTTCGATAATCTTGACCTCGGTCGCTCGATCAATCAACCCACGAAAGTCGGCTTCAAACGTTTGGCCGCAGTGAAAGTAGCTGAGCGAGGAGATGCGACCGAGCAGAGTCTTGACCAACACCGCGAACGGCGGGCCTTGTCTGACCCATTGGTCGTTATGCTTGAGGCGGGTGGGCGTGAGGAAGTTGAGGGTAATACGGCCAGAGGGGAGAGTGGCGGCGTAGGTGTTGATAGCTGCCGAGTCCACCGGCAGTGAACGGAGTTGAATACGATTGCGTTCAACCTGGTCGAAAACAGTTTGTTGGGTTCCACTTAATGGGTTAACTGCTTCTATCCGGTTGAGACGAAAACGTCCCCGCTTTTTACCCAGGCCCGGTCGCTCCAGTGCTATGCCTAAACCCCGCCGCCCCAGCTCTCGGAAGGCCAGGGTGAAATAGGTTAGAAAATCGGCGGCGTGGCCGATGAGCTTGAGCTGAAAGGTTAATGTGTCGCCGGGGGCATAATCGGTTTGACGGTCGAGGGGTGGTTCGATGATAAAGGGACGAGGGATTTCGCCAAAGTTGCGCAATACCTCTGCATCTTCCGGTGGAGATGTTTCAAAAATGTAACCATAGGCGCAGGCGTTGCCCAAGCTGCAATACTTGCCACATTCATCCAATTCAGCGCAAACCATTGCTTTGAAAGCGTGGCCAAAGCCGCCACGCAAGGCGCTACCTTTGAAGGGCGGAAAGTGCATCGGGTCATGCACGGTCAGGGTGAGACGATAGGTGGTGAGGGTGAAGTCTGGGGGAAGGTTAGCTTGACTCTGTATAGTCTGCATATACCTCACATAATTTGCGTTGTACGGTTATGTTTTCAGGTTCAAAGGATAGACTGGTTGCAAAGTCTCGAATTGCATCAACAAAGGGGTAATCAGTAAGATTAATCTTGGCATCTCCCATCCAAGAGTATATCCACGCTTTGTGTTCTTTCCCTAAAAGGCTCCACGCTTTTTGCGTATCCTTCATTTCTTCACAAAATCTTAACACCTTTTCCCAATCGGCATTGCTTCCAGGTTTCAACCCCATATATATCTCCCAAATGACTGTACCTCGCCGTAAAAACCGGCCCCAATCTGCCAAAGACCGTCTATCCTTATGTTCATCAGCAAGATCTTCCAGAATCCGAGCAGTGTCTTCAAAAGAATTTTGGTCCTGCTCACCAAACAACTCTATCGTCTGGTTCAAAGCTTCTGTCAAAATTTTATCGTCAGGCAACAGACACCACTCGTGGTAAAAAATTTCAATGAGATAGTGCCAACTACGTTCTTTTCTGTCTAATTTCCGATAGTAATTTCGCAACTTTTTATGTAACTGGACTTTCGCCAAAATTTGAATGAACATCGGTTTCCTGGTAGGATAGAGTAA
>CAYNLK010000044.1:39469-50537 GCA_964398055.1 uncultured Caldilineaceae bacterium | reverse complement strand
CTCCTGTAAACTTATTCTGTTGTTAATGTGTCAACCGATTTCTGAACCATCCCACTCTAATTTGCAATTTATCGTTGGTCATAGTCAAGGAAACGTAATTTATGCCCCGCATAAAAACCGGTCAGCCCAAAATCGCCAAAACCTGGCAACAAACGATCATCGAACGCATCCGGGTCGGTAAAGTGGTGCCGGTCGTTGGCAATGTGGTCAGCAATAACCTGGCCCTGGGTGGGCACGACCGCCTGGTTGAGGCTTACGCTCAATACACCAACTACCCGCTGGATGACTATGACCTGATTCGCATTGCCCAATACATCAGCGTTACAGACGAAAGCGTCACCGATCCGCGGGCCGTGAAAGAAGATTACATCAATTTTATCAAGAACCGGCTGTTCGACCTGGCCGAGGCCAATAACGTTCCGGCCGAGCTCCTGGCCGAGTTGGAAGAAGAGTTTGACGATGTCAACTTCTCCGAGTTCTCGGAACGATTGGGCTACCCCCGCTTCGATCAGCCGGCCCTGAACCCCTTTCTGATTCTGGCCGAATTGCCGCTGCCGATTTACCTGACCACCAGCTACCACAACTTTATCGAGGTGGCTTTGAAACAGGCCGGCAAGTCGCCTCGCACCGACATCTGCCGCTGGCACAAAGGGCTGGAAGGCATTCCCTCTGTTTTCAAGGAGAATGATTATCAACCCAGTAAAGACGAACCGCTGGTCTATCACCTCCACGGTTTTGACGCCTATCCCGCCTCCCTGGTTTTGACCGAAGACGATCACATGGAGTTCCTGGTGGCCATCTCCCAGAACATCGGCCGCGAAACCGACCCTATCCCCCGCCGCGTCCGGCAAGCCATGGCCGACTCCTCGCTGGTGTTGCTGGGCTACAATCTGCGCAATTGGGATTTCCGGGTGCTCTTCTGGGGACTGATCAAACCCAGGCCGTTGCAGCAAACCAGCGTCTCTGTCCAACTGGTGCCTGACGAAATCGAACGGAACTATTTGCAGAAATACCTGGACGAGTTCGAATTCAAGATCTATTGGGGCGATATTCACCAATACACCCAGGAATTGCGCCAGGCCCTAGCCGGCTAGAGGTAAATAAAGATGGCCGAACCTTCCCAACTTATGTCTGCTTACCTGACCATCGAGCCAACCGGCCAAATCGTGCCGCTGGAGCAGGAGCTGGTAACGATTGGCCGCAAATCAGGCAATACCATCGTGCTGGAAGAAGATCTGAAGGTATCTCGCCATCATGCCACCATCTTCAGGCAAGGGGATCGCTTCTTGATCCAGGATGTGGGCAGCGCCAACGGCACTTTTCTCAACCAGCGGCGCCTAACCGAGCCGCAGCCGCTGCACGACGGCGACATGATCCAAATGGGCGACGCCGCCTTTACCTTCCACCACCCCCTGGCCGACACCCGGCCCCGGCTTACCCAGGCGGCTGCACCAATTTTAGACGAGACGACCTTAAGGCCGGCCGCTCCGGAGATCGATACGACCATGGTCCGGGTGAGTGAAGCCGGACCGGTTGATAACCCCTACGTTGGGCCGCGCACCTTTACCCAGCGCGAAAGCGATCGCTTCTTTGGCCGGGAACGGGAAGCCCAGGAGCTTCTGTCGCTGGTCATCTCGGAGCGGCTGACCCTGTTCTATGCCCAGTCCGGCGCGGGCAAGAGTTCGCTGATCAATGCCCGGTTGGTGCCTCAACTGCGAGCCACCGGCTTCCCGGTGTTGCCGATAGGCCGGGTCAGCGGTCAACTACCGGCCGGCATCCGTGAGGTCGACAACATCTATTGCTTCAACCTGTTCCTGAGTCTGGATGAAAGCGACGGCCCGCCGGCTCGCTTTGCCCAGATGCCCCTGGCTCAATTTCTGAGCCGGCTGACCAGCCTGGACGGCCAGCAGTATTACTACGCTGAAGAGAGCGCCCTGCTTGAGCCGGTCCTGGAAGAAGAAGGTTTTGAGGAGACCCCCTACGTCTTGATCATCGACCAGTTTGAAGAGATCTTCACCGCCCACCCCGACCGCTGGCAGGATCGGGCCGACTTCTTCAAACAGCTCGACCAGGCCATGAGTGACGACCCGTTGTTGTGGGTGGTTTTGTCCATGCGGGAAGATTACGTGGCCAATCTGGACCCCTTTACTCATCTCATCCCCGGCAACCTGCGCGGTCGATTTTACATGCAGCGCATGGATTACCAGGCGGCGCTGGAAGCCATCCAGAAACCGGCCGAAAAATTTGGCCGGCCTTTTGCCCCGGGTGTGGCCGAGAGTCTGGTCGATAATCTTCGCCAAATCCGGGTAGGAGTGCAGACGCCCGGCCAGGCCGAGACCCAGTTGGGCCAATTCGTTGAACCCGTCCAGTTGCAGGTAGTTTGTTACCAGCTTTGGGAGAATCTCAAGGATAAAACCGCCAGTGAGATTACCCGGCAAGACCTGCAAGAGTTGGGCGACGTTGACAAAGCATTGGCCCAATTTTACGAACAGGCCATCGCCGAAGTGGTTGACAAAGGTCTGGTCAGCGAAATCGAGGTCCGTAACTGGTTTGAAACGCAGCTCATCACTGAAGCCGGGACGCGTGGCCTGGTCTACCGGGGCGTTACCGAAACGGGCGGCCTGCCCAATCAGGCCGTTGACCTGCTGGTCAGCAGATTTCTGCTCCGCACCGAGGTCAAAAGCGGCGGGACCTGGTATGAGCTGGTCCACGACCGCCTGGTCGAGCCGATTTTGCAGGCCAACCAGGCCTGGAGATTAAAACAGCCGCTCATTCAGATGGTTCAGGATTGGGTCGACTCCGACCGGCCGGTCAACAAACTCCTGGCCGGTCAGCAATTGCAGGAGGCCCTGGCCGGCGACTGGCAGGCGTTGGGCTATTCGGTCGCCGAGTTCATTAACGCCAGCCAGGAGGCCGAACAGCTCAAGATCAGTGCCCTGCAGGCGGAAAAAGAGGCCCAACGCCAGCGCGAGTTGGAACAGGCCCAGGCTCTGGCCGAGGAGCAGCGCAAACGAGCCGAAGAGCAGGCCCGGGCCAGCCGGCGACTCCGGCTGCTGGCCGTGGGCATGACCATCATCACCGTGGTCGCCATCACCGCTGCGCTGGTGGCGGTTTGGTCCACCTTAAAAGCCCAGTTTGCTGAGGCCATCGCCATGGCCAGCCAGGCAGAAGCCGAGATTGCCAGGGCCACCGCCGAGTGGAACGAGGAGCAGGCCAGGGCGAATGAAGCCACCGCCCAATATGCCAGTACCCTGGCGATTGAACAACAGGCTACCGCCGAATATGCCAGTGCTGATGCTTTAGACCAGCAAGCCACGGCTATGGCTGCCAGGGAAACGGCCATTTACGAACGGGATCAGGCCATCCAATCTCGCCAAACCCAGGAAGCCATTCTGATTGCTTTTCTAACCGCCGAAGCCTCCGTCGATACGCCGACCCCCACCGCGACCGCCACCGCCACCCCCAGTGGGCTGCCAACGCCCGGAGCGACCCCGCTACCGACTTATACGGCCACTACCACGCCGACGCCAACACCCAACCCGGCGGTTCAAGCGGCCCAGGAAGAACTGGAAAACTTACGAGCCACCCAAACTGTGGCCATCGAGCAGCAGCAAAGAGAAGTCGATGAGATGGAAATCACCAGAACGGCCATTGCTCGCCAGGAGACGGTTCAAGCAGCCCAGGCCACTGTTACGCCGACGGCGCCCCCCCCACTGAACTGCCGGTTTGCGCCGGAAGGGGAATTTAGCCGGCTCTGGAACGAGACATACCAGCCCCAATTGGGCTGCCCCACCCAGGCCACGCCAATCAGCGGCCTCTTTGCCGAACAACCTTTTGAGAACGGGTTCATGTTCTGGACGGAGGCCCTGGATGAGTTTGTGGTGCTGATCGGCAGTCGGGAAAAAGGCAGTTGGCGACTGATCGAGCAGTCTGAATTGACCGGGAGCAGTTCAGGGGTATCTTGTAACGTCGGTAATCCCCCTTCGGCCAACCTGGTCCAGCCGATTCGGGGTTTTGGGGCGGTCTGGTGCCAGTGGCCCGATATTCGTGAGCGGATTGGCTGGGGTACAGCCAACGAGTATGGCGTGGCCGATACCAACCGCCTCCACAAGTTTGCAAGGGGCATCATTCTGCGGGCCAGCAACGGGGCTGTCTATATTCTGGTAGGCCAAAAAGAGGGTGATTATTTCCTTGAAGGGCGTTAAAACACGCACACGGAACGTGGTGCGTATTGCGTGGCCTGGAAACGTCCACTGTAACTTTATTTTCAGGAGTAGACTATGTACGGTTTAAATATTGATCCGAACAATTCCAGGGGGAATCCCGACCCGGCCGAATTGCGTGAGCTTGGCGTGGAGATGGTCCGCTACACCTTTTACGACCGCAGCGGTGGCGATCAAATTGATCTGGCCAAAGCCGATTTTTACAGCCAAAAAGCCAGGGCTTATCGTGAAGCCGGCATCGCTTCGCTGGTGATCTTGACCTACGACACCTACCCTAACCGGCCTGCGCCGGAGGGGTCGGATGGGGATTGGGATGGTTACATCGAGCGTTTCGCCCGCCGGGCCGGCCAGATTGCCCAGCTTTTGGCCCCGTGGCAACCGGCCTACCAGATCTGGAATGAGCCGGATCATGAGCCTGCCGGAGATTATGTCCCCACCCTGCGCGAGGCCGTATTTGGCCGGATGCTGCGCCGCAGCCGCAACGCCATCAAAGCAGTCGATCCGAGGGCGTTGGTGGTCGCCGCCGGATTGGCCACAGGCGACCCCGGCTGGCTGACCCGGGTGATCAACTCCCTGGGCGGTGAGCTGCCAGCCGACATCGTCGCCTTTCATCCCTATGGCCAGCGGCCCGAGCCAGGCTGGCCGCGCGACAATTGGGGCCATGGCTACGTGGGGACTCTGCTGAACAACTATCATAACGCCGGTCAGCGCAAACCAATCTGGATTACCGAGATGGGCATCAAAGACAACGAGGTCGATAGCCCGGACCAGGCAGCGGAGTTCCTGAGTCGCTTTTACAATACTATCACCAGCCGTTTCAGCGACAAAGTGCAGCAGTTGCTCTGGTTCTGCTACAGCGACGGCATGGTCAGACCCTTTGGACTGGTTGATTTCAACGGCAACCGCAAGCCGATCTATAACAGCTTTCGGCGAGTGGCCACGGCTCGCCCCAGGCAGCCGGAAGCGGCCGTCCCGCCAGCCCCGGCCGAACCGGTGCTGGTCGCCCCACCGCTGCCGGGCGTATCGACCCCACCACCGCCGCCGCCTCCGCTCACCACCCCGCCGGTCACCGAAATTGGGGCGGAGCCGGTCTCACCCCCGGCTGAGTTGGCCCAATTGAGCGCCCAGGTCGGCGCTCTGCAGAGCCAAATCCAGCAACTCCAGAGCCACATGGCCCAGTTCCAGAGCCAATTGCAGGAGCTTTTCAACCGGCAGGTTGAACTACAGAGTCAAATGCAACAACTGCAAGCCGGCCCAATCTCGGCTGCGCCGCCGTTGATGCCGACCACCCCGGTCAGCCGGCCGGCCCCGCCGATCCAGGATATCAGCCAGTTGCTCAAGTGGAGTCCTACCCAGCAGTTTGGCAGCCGGCCGGTTAGCCAGATTCAGCGCCTCATCATCCACCACACCGCCATTCCCCCGCATATCGGCGCCGACCGGATTGCCAGTTATGGGGTTGACAAACTGGGCTGGGCCGGTTTTCGCTACCACTACTTCATTACCGGCGACGCCCAAATCCAGCAGGCCAACGAGTTGACCACGCTGACCGACCACGCCGGGCCGTATAGCCCTATCTCTGTTGGGATCGGTTTTGCCGGGGATTTCACCAACACCATGCCCACCCCGGCCCAAATCGACGCCGGCGCCCGCCTGATAGCCTGGCTGTTAGCGCAGTTAGGGCTGACGATTGAGGCGGTAGTGGGTTATAAGGAGTTGGTCAACACCCAAAGCCCCGGCCTGCAATGGGACACCGGCTTGCGCTGGGGGGAGCAGTTGAAGCAGGCAATTCGAGCTTATCTATAACATCGGCTGGCAATCAAGCCTGAATAGTTACGTTATTTGTCGTAAATCAGGCAAGTCATTTGACAAAAAAGGCCGTTCTGGGAACGGCCTTTTTGTTTTAGCCCAGATCAGTCTTCGGGCCGATGTGTTAAGAGCCGAAAAATGTTATGATCTAAATGACCGCGGTTCTAAAAATATCGGTAGTGATTTAGCCTGACAAGGAGGATAAAATGGTTACAAAATTGATGGTTAGTCTCATTATGTTGGCGTTGTTACCTTCATTGGTCATCTGGAGTCAGCCGGCTGCTGCCGCCGAAACGATGGGGGTAACAGAGGAAGGCAGTGCGGTCGTGGAAATCGCCGGCCTTGAACCTATCCCGTATACCCCGGAGATGAAAGTTCTCTTTGAGGAGATGACTCTGGTCTGGCTGCAAGGCGAGAGATATGCGCATGCCATCACGGCCTGCGCGGGCAATGGCCTGGCCAATATCCAACCCCTGGCCGACGGGCCGATGATCCTGATCCCGAATGCGGGTGATCTTTCTGTCGCCGGTTCCAACGTGTCGATCAAACTGGACCCTGATGGCGAGATCGAATTTATCCCGCGGGTGACAGGTCAACGAATCCGCGTCCCGATGGATGTGGGCGATAAGCTTACTGGTGAAGAAGTGTACAGTTTGACCTTACACGAGGGCCTGCAACTGATGGCTGCCGGCGAGATGATCTGGACGGCCAAAGATCATGGCCCGTATGGCAATGGGCACGGACTGCCCGGCCACATTGCCGAGTGTGACCCGCTTTACCCTGGCTAATAGATGTCTGAATCAAGTGCAAAGTGACCGGCGCGCCTGGATACGATCAAAGCAAAACTGGTAAAAAATAAAGCGCCGGTCACTTCTACTGAACATGAACCAACCGATTGAAAAAAAGGAGAAGCAAGATGAACATCAAGAATATTTACGCTCAACTCGCTCGAGGTCCAACCAGTCTGAAAGTAATCGTTGCCGCCCTGGTTTTCAGTTGGCTCGTCATCTGCGGGTTGCTGGTGGCCGGTCTCTTCTTCTTCACCATGGAAAGAGCGGGGCAGGCCCTGGAGGCAACCCCCGCTCCGTCCACTCCGGTCGTTACGGTGGAACCGGCCGAGGCCCCGGTTGGCGCTTTGGTCACCATCCAGGGTGAAGGCTGGCCGGCAAACAACCGGGTTTTGATCTACCTGATCCCATTTGGCGACCCAGACTTGCCGGATTTTGCTCTGGCCGATGCCGTCACTGACCCAGACGGCCGGTTCAGTGTCAGTTTCATCTTCCCTGCCGGGCCTGAGTGGGAGATCCACGATTTGGCCACAGTCCTCGCCCGCACCAATGACGGCCAACTCACCGCCAGGGCGCTCTTTAGAATTGAGCCGGAGCAAGTGCAGCCGGAAGAAACAGTCCTACCGCTCATGCCCACCGTTACGCCCATACCAACCGAAACCCCAACCCCGCTGCCCGCGGCTACGCCAACTCCGTTGCCGCCGCCAACCGAGACGCCCGCCCCACCAGCGCTGACCGCGACCACCAATCTCAACATTCGCAGCGGTCCTGGCACGGGGTATTCCATCATCGGGCTGTTGCGAGCAGGACAATCGGCTGAAGTCACCGGCCTCAGTTTCGACAGAGGCTGGTGGCAGATCGAATTCAGCGGCGTCCCGGCCGAGCGAGGCTGGGTATCGGCCTGGTATGTGACCACCGAAAACGTAAGCAATGTGCCGCTGGTACAAGCGCCGTCGGCGCCGGCTGCGCCTGCTCCCACCCCGGTCGTCATTACCGAGTGGCGGGGGGAATATTTCGATAACCCGAATCTGAGCGGGGCGCCGGCGCTGGTCCGCAACGATAGCCAGATCAACTTCGACTGGGGCAACGGTTCGCCAGCGCCAGGGTTGCCGGCCGATAACTTCTCTGTCCGCTGGAGCCGCAGCCTCCATTTCCCGGCCGGGACCTATCGCTTCTTCGCCCGGGTGGATGATGGCGTCCGGCTGTGGGTAAACGACCAGCTAATCATCGATCGCTGGCACGACAGCCCACCCACAACCTACACCGCCGACATCGCCCTGGCCGAGGGTAGCCATCATGTGCGTATGGAGTATTACGAGCGCCGTGGTGAAGCCCTGGCCCAATTGTCCTGGCAGCGCCTTGAGACTTACGCCACTTTCTTCCCGGATTGGAAAGGCGAGTATTTTGATAACCCTAACCTGAGCGGCGCGCCGGTGCTGGTTCGCAACGACCGCGAAATCAACTTCAATTGGGGGCCAAGTTCGCCGGGGCCAGGCGTGCCGGCCGATAACTTCTCTGTGCGTTGGACTCGCAACCAGCACTTCTCGGCCGGCCTGTATCGCTTCCGGGTGCTGGTTGACGATGGAGCGCGGCTATGGATCGACGATAAGCTGGTCATCGACCGCTGGCGCACCGGCCCGCCCACGGCTTACACCGCCGATGTGACCCTGACCCGAGGCGAACATCACCTGCGGCTGGAATATTTCGAGCATATCTACGATGCCCAAGTGCGCCTTACCTGGGAACGGATCGATAGCTTCCCGGATTGGAAAGCCGAATACTTTGACAATCGCCATCTGCGCGGCGACCCGGTGCGGGTGCGGAACGAAAGCAGGATCGATCACGATTGGGGCCGCGGCTCACCCGGCGGGGTGCCGTCCGATAACTTCTCGGCCCGTTGGACCCGCACCGTTGACTTCGAGGGCGGCCTTTATCTCCTGCAGGTACGGGTGGACGATGGCGTGCGGGTGTGGGTTGGCGATACGCTGGTGATTGATGACTGGCGCGACGGCAGCGCCCGTTTGATCGAGGCGGAACACCGGCTCAGCGGCGGGAGACATCGGGTTAGAGTGGAGTACTACGAGCGCACCGGTGATGCTCTCATCCAGGTCAACTGGCGACGCCTGGAAGAGCCGCCGCCTCCACCGCCCCTATCGCCGCAAGCGGTGTTGGGCGGGCCTTTCACCGTTGACGAAGGCAGCCAGATCACCCTTGATGGCCGCGCCTCCAGCGCCGCCGGCAGCGCCAACATCGTCAGCTATGAGTGGGATTTCAACTACAACGGCCAAACCTTTAACGTCAACGCCACCGGGCCGGTGGTCACCACCAGCTATCCTGACGGACCGGCTACGGCCATTGTGGCCCTCCGGGTAACCGACAACAGGGGCGCCAGCCACCTGGCCGCGACCCAGGTGACCGTGCGCAACGTGGCGCCCACTGCCAACGCCGGCGGCCCGTACACCGGTCAGGTTGGCAGCCCGATCACTTTGTCCGGGAGTGGTACGGATCCAAGCCCGGTTGATCAGGCAGCTCTAACCTATCGCTGGGATTTTGGCGATGGGACAACCGCCGCCGGCGCCCAGGTTAGCCATACCTACCAGCAAGCCGGCAGTTACAACGCCACGCTGACCGTTACTGATAAGGACGGCGCAGTGGGTACGGCTACCACCACGGTGGAGGTGAGCGCAGTCAACCGGCCCCCTGCGGCTGTCATCAACGGCCCTGAGAGCGGCCTGGTTGGGGCAACCCTCAGCTTCAGCGCCGGCGGCTCCAGCGATCTGGATGGTCACATCGTCAGCTATGCCTGGGACTTTGGGGATGGCGCCACTGCCAGTGGAGTCGAGGTTACCCACAGCTATGCTGCGGCCGGCCAGTACGAAGTAAGTCTAACCGTGACCGACAACGGCGGCTTGACCGCCGGCGCCACCTGGTCAGTCCAAATCGTTGCCGATACAGGTGAAGATGAAGATGAAGAAATAGATGTAGATGAAGATACAGATGACAACGCGACATAGATAAAACATATTTCGACATCGTCAACAAATTTTGTTTACCGGGTCATACGCGCAAATGAACCACCCAGGACAGCAGGGACACCAAGAGGTATTCGCCGGTTGTGCTCTGATCCCTGCTGTCCTTTGTGTCCTTCGTGGTGAATGAGAAACACGGTCAACGGTCAATAAGACCACTCATAGCTCCGGCAAAATCCTCGATAGAAATATTTGTTTCAAAAATTAAAAAATGAAATAACTATTGCATTTTGATTGGGATTGTGCTACAATGGGCGGCGTTGGAGCTACTCCTTTCTACCGCGGGGGTCATAACGTTGTCACTTTCACCTCAAGAGCGTATTCTGGCCAGGTTCACCGAATTGCCGCCCAAACAGCAACGGTTAGCTCGCTTTTTGCTGGATCATGAAGCCGAACTGGCCTTTGCTTCCGTTAACGCCGTTAGTGAGCAGGCCGGAACCAGCCCGGCAACTGTCGTCCGCCTGTGCCGGGCGCTGGGGTACGACGGTTATACCGCTTTGCAAGCGGCCATTCGAGCGCAACTGCCCCAATATCGTACCTTTGCCCAGAAGTTGGCCGACCAGTTAGCCAACGGCGGCTTCTCCGATAATCTACCCGCTCAAATCGCCCAGGCCAATAGCCAAAATATTCAAACCACCCTGAGTCAGGTAGCCGCTGCCGACCTGAACGAAGTAGTAACCGCCATCATTCAGGCCAGGGCCATTTATGTTTTTGGCAGCGGCCTGTCTGCGGCCGCGGCCACGTTGGCTGAGTATGCCCTGTCGATGCTGGGTTTACCGGCCCGAGCCTGTCTGCACGGCGGGGTCGCCCAGATGCTCGAAGTCTCACGGCTGGGTCAAGACGATCTGGTGGTTGTCATCGCCATCTGGCGTTACCTGCGCCATGAGGTCGAGGCGGTCAACGCGGCCCGGGCGGCCGGGGCCGCCTGTCTGGCCATTACCGACAGTCCCCTGTCCCCCATCGCCAACCTGGCCGACCATGTCTTCTTCGCGGCGACGGAGGGCGCCGCCCACAGCCGCTCGCTCACCGGCATCATCTCCCTCATTGACCTGCTCAGCGCGGCCGTTGCCGCCAAACGGGCTGAGCAGAGTGTCGACGCGTTGCACCGAATTGACCGGCTGTATCGCGAAGGGGCCATTTAAGGGGGGAAGTAAACAAGGCAAATTTACCCATAAGGGGGGGGGGAAAATGCGCAAATTGCCATTTGTCTTGGGCGGGCCAC
>CAYNLK010000044.1:0-39459 GCA_964398055.1 uncultured Caldilineaceae bacterium | reverse complement strand
CCACAGCCCCCCCCCCACGCGCCCCCCCCAACCCCCCCGCACACACGCCACCCCCGCACCACCAGCGGGGAGTGATCGATGGCTAAGTTGACCGTCTGCGGGGGGGGCAATGCGGCTCATGTCCTGATTGCTCTGGCTGGCCAGGCCGGTTGGGAGGTGGACGTTTTTGCCCCGCTGGCCGGCGAAGCCAAACGTCTGGCAGCAGGTATGGCCGCCCAAGCGGGGCTGGTAGCCCGTTTCGGAACGCAGACCAGCGTTGGCCAGGCTCGCCGCGTCAGTCCCACACCGGCGGAAGTCATTCCCGGTTCGGAGTTGGTTTTGCTGGCCTTGCCGGCTTTTGCCCACGACCCAATCTTGCGGGCCATTGCCGATTTTGTGGAGCCTGGCGCGGCCATCGTCGCCCTGCCGGCCCGGGGCGGATTTGATTACCAAGCCCGTTCGCTGTTGGCCAGGCCAATCCGCTTGGTTGGCTTACAAACTTTACCCTGGGCTTGCCGAATTGTTACTTTCGGCCAGGAAGTCGATATTCTGGGTACAAAGGCCGTGGTCGACCTGGCCGCCTGGCCGGGCGCGGCCGCGCCGGGGCTGGCTAAAACCCTGGCAGAGTTGCTCGGTTTGAAAATCAACCCGGTCTCCTCCTTCCTGAGCCTGACGCTGGCCAATACCGGCCAGCTCATCCATCCGGGAATTATGTATGGCCTCTGCCACGGCCGGGAGACTACTACCTTCAGCCAGGCTGAAATTCCGCTGTTCTACCAGGGAGTGGACGAGGCCACGGCTGAGCTGTTGCAGGCGCTCAGCGATGAGGTCCAAATGCTGACCGGCAGTCTGGCGGCTCAATTGCCCAGTTTAGAGCCACAGGAGGTAGTTCCGCTGTACCAATGGCTGCTGCGAGCATATCCCGCTGATATTGGCGATAACCGTACCTTGCGCCGCGCCCTTGTGACCAACCGGGCCTATACCGGCCTGAAAATTCCGACTCGGCCGGCGGGGCCGGACAGACTGGCCGTGGACTTCACCGCTCGTTACCTGGCTGAAGATGTACCCTTTGGGCTGGTGGTGTTGCGCGGGCTGGCCGAAATTGCCGGTGTACCCACCCCCACCATCGATGAAGTCATTACCTGGGCGCAAGAACGTTTGGGCAAACAATATCTGGTAGACGGTCAACTGGCCGGCCGCCATGTGAGCGAAAGCCGCGCCCCGCAAGTATACGGGTTTCATCGGCCGGATCAGTTGGCCTGATCTCAAAGAAGTTTATTTTAAATCTTGATGAAAAAGGCAAATATAGTTCTGAGCTGAAGCAGGAGAGCAATATGTCACCAAAAGCAAAGGATTTTCCGGCCAAAGGGCCTAAACGGCGGGTGATGGTCGGCGCGATCGGCGCCTGCGTGCATAACCTGGGGGTTGAGGGTTTTGCCGACTGGATGGAGGATAAGGGCCTGGGTTACGTCAGCGTCAAGTTAGGCCCGGCCGTTCCCATTCCTGAGGTCATCAACAAGATCCGGGAAGCTCGACCGGAGGTGGTCGGCATCTCTATGCGGTTGGGCGATCTGCACGTTGACAAGCTCGTTGGCGAGTTCATTGAGCTGGCCACCCAATACGAGCTCCATCCCCGCCAGAGCGGCATCCGCTACGCCTTTAGCGGCTTACGGCCGGCGGCCAATTTGGTCCGGGCGATGACCGGCCTGCCCCTGGAGCCGGACGAATTCACTCCCACCGAAGAACGCCATTTTGACCTGGAAGCCGTGGCTGAGGAATACAAGCAGCGCGCCCATTTTCAGGGCTTTTTTGAGCTGGTGGCCGATGACTACATTACGATGGAGGAGCTGGAGGATTTTGCCTTAGGCCGGGTCCAGCAGAAGCACATCCACCACATCGACTGGTCCGACTACCTGGTTGAACGGATCAAGCAGGTGCGCGAGCTGGAAAATCGCCCCATTATCCGGGCTCACATCGGCATCGCCGCCGAAACCATCGAACCGACCATCGACGCCATCGAGAAGCTGGCCGACGCCCACGCTTTTGAGATCGTCTCGCTGGCCCCGGATCAGCCTTCTCAGGAGATGCTGGCCAAATTCATCCGCGGTGAAGAAGACCCCGACAAATATCTGCGCGGTCAGGGTGGGGCGCCTATCCGCACGGTTGAGGACCTCCAGCGGCTCAAGGCGGCCTCGCAGCGCGGCAACTTCCCCTTGACCCGCATCTACACCGGCACCGACGAGTTGGTGACCCTGGCCGAGTTGTGGGAGAAACACCTCAATATGGCCTTTCCGGCGGTGCCGATTTTCTTCTACAACGAGTTGGATGGTCGCGGCCCCATCTCCATCCACGACAGTTTCACTGAGCATTACGATACCATTCGCTGGTGGGCCAGGCAGGGCAAACCGCTGGAGATCAACGATCCGCACCAGTGGGGCCTGCGCTACGCCTCCGACGATATGCAGGTGACGGATCACGTCCTGTGCGGCCTGATTGCCTTGAAATTAGGCATCAAACATTACGTGATGCAGATGATGTTTGAGCTGCCGCCCGAAATCAGCGCCATGGACGACCTGGCCAAGATGAAAGCGGCCTACGAGCTGATCGAGCCGCTCACTCGCCACTACGATTTCAACATCATTCGCGAGACTCGCTCCGGTTTGCCCAGCTTCCCGCCGAATCTGTACCAGGCCAAAGGTCACCTGGCTTTTGGAGTTTACACCCAACTCTATATGGATCCGGACATTCTCCACGTAGTCTCCTTTCCCGAGGCCCACCACGAAGCCAAGGCCGAAGACATCATCGAGTCGTGCGAGCTGACCAAACAGGTTTGCTGGGATTTCAAAAAGGGCCACACGCCGGATATCTGGGCCGACCCGGTGGTGCAGACCCGCAAACGTGAGCTAAAAGAGGGAGCTATGTATAACCTGCTCCACGGGGCGCTCCTGGGGGGCTATCACGGGCCGGTGACGGTGGAGAACTTTTGGGATTGGGCTAAGGAACCGGCGGAAGATCCGGCGCAAAACTTTGAGACCATGCTGCTCTCCATCGCCAATGAAGATCATTACCGCACCGGCGCCTGCGGCGTGATTAGCCCGGACGCGATGGATTTGGGGCTGCAAACCGGCCTGTATCAGGCGCCCCACATCACCGTCATCGACCGCCGCTACGAGCTGGCCGGGGACTGCCGCACTACAGTCGTCAACGGGATGTGCCGGGTCGACGAAATCTACGGGGTCAAGGTGAAAGACGAGTTTGAGCGAGTCGACCGGGTGCGCCAGCGCTTTCCCTGGTACTTTGACGAAAGTATCCAGCGCGCCGACGACGAGTCCTTCATCACCGAGGAGGTGGAACCGATCGACCGCGCCGTGGTTCTGGAAGCGCGGCGGCGGGCGGGCCTGCGCAAACGCGACCTGGACCGGCTGAAGGTGCTGGTGGTCGATTTTGGCAGCACCTTTACTAAAATTGGCCAGTTCGATGCCGAAAGCGAGGCGTTCAGTTTGAGCTATGTGCCCACCACCCCCGACGATATCCGGGTCGGTCTGGCCGAGGGCCTGGGAGTGTTGGAACAGTGCCAGGAGTTCGACGACTGGAAACCGCTGGAACGGGCCATGAGCAAATTCGACGTGAGGCTGCCCTGCTCCAGCGCCAAGGGTGGTTTGAAGATGGTCACCGTCAGTCTGGTCAAGAGCGAAAGCGGTTTTGCGGCCGACCTGGCCGCCCTGACCGCCGGGGCCAAGCTACTCAACAGCTACGATGGCAAGCTCAGCCCGGAGCAAGCTCGCCAGATTTACGAAGTTGACCAGCCCGAGATCATCCTCGTGACCGGCGGCGTCGATAATGGCGGCGACACCGCCACCCAACTGCACAATGCCAGGCTGCTAGCCGAGCAGGCCAGATATGCCACCTACGCCGACTATGGCGTGCCGGTGATTTACGCCGGCAACCAGGATTGCCGGGCCGAGATCGAGCGTATCTTTGCCGACAACGGGGTTGACATCCGTATAACCGACAACGTGATGCCCGAAGTGAACCACTTCCGCATCGAAGTGGTCAACGAGGTGATTCGAGAGCTGTTCCAAACGGTCATCATCCGCGGCAAGGGGTTCGACGTGGCCGAAGAATACATGAGTGACAAGTTCATCCCCACCCCGCGGGCCGCTTTCCGGGGGATCAACCTGCTGGCCAAAGGTTTTGGCAACCAGCCCGGATTGGGCAACATCATGGCCCTGGATATCGGCGGGGCAACCACCGACTTTTACTCCAACGTGCTGGATAACCCGCTCTACGTTTATCCTGGCAATGACAACAGCAAGCGGCTGAAGCGAACCATCCTCAAAACACCCAACACGCCGCTGGCTTATCGCCGGGTGGAAGGCAAATATGGCCTCAGCTACAACGCCGAAAATATCAAAGAGCTGCCACGCTTCCAACGGGGTAGTATGGCCCGCGATCTCAACCGCTTCCTGACCGACAAATTTCCCGATATCCAGCTCGATCCCCACGATCAGTTCACGCCATTTGTCAGCCAGACCAGTTGGGGCCTGGTGGTCGATCTGGCTGGCTATCTGAGCTGGGTTTCGGCCCACCCGCTGCAGATGCCCCGCACTCGCCTGGAGAATGCGGCTCGCTCCTTCCTGGCGCGAGAGATTATGGCGATTGCCACCAAAAACAACCTGGGCTATGTTGAAGAAACCGAAACCTATTTTATGCAGTATGGGGTCAACTTCTTCAACCAGCCGGTCACAACCCTGCTGATCGGCGGAACCATTTACCACAAAATGAAGAGCGGCAACCCCGACCTGATGGCCGATCTGCAGCTCATTGCCGAGGGCACACTTTACAATCCTCGCCAGCCGGGGATATTACGGCCAAATGGTCCCGTGCTGCTGGATGCTGCCTATCTGGTCTCGATTTTGGGCGGTCTATATGGGCGGATCGACCCGGAGCGGGCTTTGCGGGTGATGCGTCGCGAGCTGGTGCCGCTCCAGGTAACTGCGCCGTCCGCAGTACCGCTGCCGGCACCGGCCTGATGCCGGCCGATGCAGTCCGGAATCCAGCAATTCCCGGTTTGACATGGCTGCCCCCCTCTAACACCCTCCGCTGGGGGGAGAATTGGCTAACTTCCCCTCCAGCGGGGGGGATTGAGGGGGGGCTTTTCGCCAAAACGGGAATTACTGTCCAGAATCAAGTTTGGGCGCGTTTCAGTCTTGAGGCGAGTTTATGATTTATCGGCATCATGGGCTTTGGAGTCGAGGCTTCAGCCGGTTTTGACCCAGAATTTCCGGCTAAAGCCTCGACTCCGAAAAAACTGCCCCCAAAGTGAAATACATCCATCAACTTTTCCTGACTAGACAAACCTGTGAGGAGGGGTTATAATGAGGGTAGATTTGCGGCTTTAACCTCTTGACTGCCTACTTAATCGTAAACACCAGTTTTACCAGTCCCGTTTTCTCGCTTTACATCTCACCCGCCGTCCGGAACTCAACTTAAATCCGACCCTAGCCCTCGTGGTACCCCACAGGTTGTTGATATTGGGGCCTATCAAGTCGAAATTGAGTTCAAGCCCCCTTTTTTCGCTAACTGCTGACAAGGCGCGTTAAAACCGGCCAGAAAATTTTTGATTTAGACAGGGTTGGCGACGTAACCCATAAGTCACTGCTCCTGGTTGTCTCCGGCGCCACGAGCAGGTTGGAAGCTAAACGAAATTGGGCTGACCTGTTCTGGTTGCATTTGGCCTGTTTGAACATAGCCGGTGCTCTCCAAAAAACTCTCAAATGAAGCCCATTTCACGAAAGGAGGTGATCGGATAGTACGAACGGATCTAATGAGTTGAGATTCTGTTGGAAGTAGGAGTCAAGATCATCAGGTTAAGTGAATTCTAGCTATTTTTGAGGAGGGGTAACCATGAAAAAATTGATCGATTTTGTTGCTATTTGCTCAGTCCTGGCGCTGGTGCTAGTCATAGCTCCGGCCCCAATTCTGGCCCAGGAGATTGGGTGTGAGTCTGATGTAACCGTTCAGGCCGACGATTGGCTCTCGAAGATTGCCGAGAAATTCTACGGTGATCCGGTGGCCTTTCCGGCCATAGTGGCTGCCACCAACGCCAAAGCTGCCGTTGATGACACCTACGCCGCCCTTGATAATCCGGATGTGATCGAAGCCGGCTGGAAGTTGTGCATTCCCAGCGTGGCTGATGCTCAGGCGCTGTTGAGCGGGCAGTTCTCCGCCCCGGCTGGCGGCTCAGGGACCATCATTGTGGCCATGGCCCAGGCGCCGGTGTCGCTGGATCCGGCCGACCACCGCACCCGCGAATCAGAAACGGTCATCCGCAATATGTTCGACGGCCTGGTGACCCGCGACACCCGCAGCGGGGTGCATCTGGAGCTGGCCGAAGCGATGAACTGGCTCGACGGCCAGACCCTGGAAGTGAAACTCCGCCAGGGGGTCAAGTTCCACAACGGCCAGGAGATGACCGCCGACGACGTGGTCTTTACTTTTGAACGGATCATCAACGAAAACGGCATCGAGTATCCGGAGCCGCACACCTCCCCCCGCAAAGGCTTGATTGCGCCGCTGGAGTCGGTTGAAAAGCTCGATGATTACACCGTTAAATTCAATTTTAACGGCGTCTGGCCGCCGGCTATGCAGTTGCTGGTTCACCAGCAAATTGTGCCCAAAGCCTACCTTGAAGAGGTTGGAACCAAGGGCTTCATCGAAAAGCCCATCGGCACCGGCCCCTTCAAATTTGTGGAAGGCCAGCTTGATGACAAAATTGTGCTGGAACGGTTTGACGATTACTGGGGCGGCGCGCCCAGCCTATCGCCGGTTGGGCCGGCCTGTGTCGAACGGGCCATCTTCCGGGTCATCCCCGAAGCTTCCACCCGGGTGGCGGCCCTGTTGGCCGGTGAGGTGGATATCATCGCCGCCGTGCCGCCGGAGTTGGTCAATACCCTCGACCTGACTCCCGGCGTTGAAGTCAAGACTGCGCCCGGTACCGAGCCGCAATGGCTCCAGCTCAATGTCAGCCACCCGCTCTTTGCCGACCAGCAGGTACGCCAGGCTTTGAACTACGCCGTAGACAAAGAGTTGATCGTGGAAGCCATCTATGGCGGTCGAGCCGTGCCGTTGCCTGGCCCGCTGTCGCCGTTCAATAACTTCGTCAACAAGAATTTGCAGCCCTACCCTTACGACCCTGATATGGCTTTGTCGATGCTGGCCGAAACTGGCTGGACCGACAGCAATAACGACGGCATCCTGGATAAAGATGGCCAACCCTTTGCCTTTACCATCGATACGCTTGAACCGTGGCGGCCGTTGGCCGAAGGGGTGGCCGGGATGCTGCGTGAGCTTGGCCTTGACGCCGGCGTGCGCTTCTGGGAGTACAGTGTGGTCAGGGATCAGTTGCTGGCCTGTGAACGCCAGGCCTTCCTGGATGACTGGGGCGACTCCGCCTTTGATCCGGTCGGTCACTTTGAAGCCAAGTGGCACACCTATGTGCAAGGGCAGCCCTATGGTCGCGGCAACTTTATGTGCTACAGTAACCCGCGCGTGGATGAACTGATCAAGGCCGGTGAAGTGGAAGCCAATCCGGCCCAACGCCAGGCTATCTACGACGAGGCCCAGCAGATTGTCTATGACGAAGCCCCGGCAGTCTTTTTGATCCTGCCGGAAGTCGCCGAGGCCAGCTCCGACCGGGTCCAAAATTGGGAACCCGCCTCGGACAGCCGCATCAACCTCCACGATGTCTGCCTGGCGCGCTAAACACCAATTAAAACCCGAAAGGTTTTGCTTTGGCAGACCTTTAAAAGCTGTCTAAAAAGGGAACAGGGGTAATACTTATCCACAGATACACACAGATTTCCACAGATATTTTATCTTATCTGAGTTCATCTGTGTCTATCTGTGGATTATTAGAGAGACTTTTCAGAGAGCCTCTTTAGGTCTTTAAGTCTTAAATACGCCTACGGTGATACGCAGATGAGAGCTGTCAAGATTCTTGAACGCATTCTCTACACCATTCCGATTATGTTCGGCGTGGCCGTCATCGTTTTTATCTTCATCCGCCTCACCCCCGGCGACCCGGTGGATATCATGATGGGCCAGGGTGGGACGATTTCGGCCGGCGAGATTGAGCAGTTGCGCAGTGAATTTCACCTGGATGAGCCGATCACTACCCAACTGTGGTATTTCATTCGCGACGCCGTTCAGGGCGACCTGGGCTTTTCTTATATCAAGAAGAAGCCGGTGACCACTTTGATTGGCGAACGGCTGCCGGCCACCATCGAGCTGGCGGCAGCAGCTTTGCTCTTTGCCCTGGCGGTGGCCTTTCCCATTGGGATCATCTCGGCGGTGCGACAAAATTCGCTCCTGGATCGCCTGAGTATGGCCAGCGCCTTCCTGGGCATCTCGATGCCGAGTTTTTGGCTGGGGATTATTCTCATTCTGATCTTTGCGGTTTGGCTGAAATGGCTGCCGGTGCAGGGCCGGATCAATCCGATGATCAGTTTGGAAACAATCACCGGCTTTTATATACTCGACAGTATCATCACCGGCAATTGGGTTGCCTTGGGAAGCAGTCTCCGCCACCTGATTTTGCCAGCGGTGACGCTGGGCGCAGCCGTGGCGGCGATTGTGGCCCGGGTGCTGCGCTCCAGTATGTTAGAGACCCTCCGCTCCGACTACGTTCAACTGGCCCGGGCTAAAGGCGCGTCCGAAAGCCTGGTAGTCACCAAACATGCCCTGCGCAATGCCCTCATCCCAACCGTCACCGTGGTGGGTCTGCAAGTGGGCGTGCTGCTGGGCGGCAACATGATCGTCGAGGCCGTCTTCGGCTGGCCCGGTTTGGGACGGCTGGTCGTCGATGCCATCTTCAACCGCGACTTCCCTCTGGTTCAGGGCGCAGTTATGATTTATGCCTTTACCTTTGTGATGGCCAATTTGATTGTCGATGTAATGTATACCTACCTGAATCCCAAGATTACGTTGTAAGAGGCTGGGAGCAGGTAGTATGGAGTATGGGTATTTTACTCCCTAATCCCTACTCCTTACTCCCTCCTTACTCCAGCCCACAACGAACTTAAAGCGAGTCATCAATGAGCACCACAACCGCAATCGAGACTGTCCCGGCCTGGTGGTATCCCTGGCAAATCCGGCTGGCTCTGTGGCGCCGTAACCTGGCCGGATTTTTGGGCGAACTGGCCCATCATCCCATCGCCCTGGCGGGGGGAATTATTGTGATTCTCTTTGTCCTCATCGCTATCTTTGCCCCTTATATCACCGGGCACAACCCGGAAGTTGGCAGCCTGCGCAACCGCCTTGAACCGCCGCTGTGGGTCGAGGGCGGCTCGACTGAGTTCCCCCTGGGTAGCGACGCCCAGGGCCGCGATCTGCTGACCCGGATTATCTTTGGGGCCAGAGTTTCCTTAGCCGTGGGCATCCTGACCGTGGTCATCTCGGTCGGGGTAGGGGCCTCGCTGGGCGCGCTGGCCGGCTACTACCGGCGCTGGCTCGACAACGGCCTGTCTCGCTTTGCCGATTTGCTCATGGCGTTTCCGTTTCTCATCTTTGCCATTGCCATGATGACCTTTATCGGACCGGGTTTTGGCAACCTGATTTTGGCCCTCACCTTCAAAGGCTGGGTGGAATTTTTCCGCCTGGTGCGCGGCGAGATGATGAGCGAGAAGACGCGCGAGTACGTGGAGGCGGCCCGCGCCCTGGGCCGCAGTCATACCGCCATCATCGGGGCCGAGATTCTGCCGAACATTATCCAGTCGGTGTTTGTACTGGGCACGCTGCGCATGGGTTTCTTCATTGTCACCGAAGCCTCGCTCAGCTTCCTGGGGTTGGGCATCCAACCGCCCACCCCGGCCTGGGGTTCGATGGTGGCCGAAGGCCGCGACGTGATCCTGACCGCCTGGTGGGTCTCCACCTTCCCCGGCCTGGCCATCGTCTTGTTGGTCCTGTCGCTCAACCTTTTTGGCGAGGGGCTGCGCGATATCTTAGATCCGCGGCTCAAAGTGGAATAATCACAATGTCTGGACTTGTTCGTACCGGCCTCAAAGATGGTTATCTCCGCCTGCTCAACGAAGGTGAAGTTGAGCAAATTCACCAGGCCGCCCTGCGACTTTTGGCTGAAACCGGCCTCATTATCCACGATGAGCCGATGTTGGCCTTGTTGGCCGGTCTGGGCGGCCAGGTGAACCGGGAGACGCGCCGCCTCTATTTGGCCGCCGGGTTGGTGGAAGAGGCCCTGGCGCTGGCGCCCGCGCAGGTCAACCTATACAACCGCCTGGGACAGCCGGCGATGGCCCTGGGCGCCGGCCCATTGCACGCCCGGACCTCCAGCGGGGCGACCGGCATCCTCGATCTGGACAACGGCCAAAGACGTGAGCCGACCGGTCAAGATTTGGCCAATACCGTTCGCCTGGCCGACGCCCTGCCCCACCTGCATGGGGTCAGTACGATGGCGGTGCAACCGGCCGATGTACCCGTCACGATGGTTGATGTGCACACGGTCAGATTGGCCCTGGCGAACACCATTAAACCCCTGGGCTATGTGTGCCTGAACGAACGGCTGCTCGAGCCGGTGCTGGCGCTGGTTACGACGGTGGCCGGGAGCGAAGCGGCTCTGGCCGAGCGGCCCTTCATTACGGCGCTGGCCGAGTCCACCTCGCCGCTGCAATTAGTGGCCAGCCAGTTGGCCGTGCTGCGCAATTTTGCGGCGCGGGGGCTGCCGTTGACCCTCCACGCCCATCCGATTGCCGGCTTTACCGCGCCCGTTACCCTGGCCGGGGAACTGGTGATTACCCACGCCGAGGTTCTGGCGCTGGCGACGATCGCTCAGTTGATCCGGCCTGGCAGCCCGGTCGTGTATGGCATGTCGGCGTCTGTGCCGGATATGCGCAGCGCCGCCAACCTTTCCGGCGCCGTAGAAATTGGCCTGTTGGGCGGGGCCGTGGCCCGCCTGGCTCAGCGCGTTGGGTTGCCGGCTGTGATGAGCAGCGGCAGCGACGCCCATCAGCCCGGTCCTCAGGCGATGCTGGAACGATTGATGACCCTATTGCCGCCAGCACTGGCCGGAATCGATCTGATCAACCTGTCAACCCTGGCTACCAAGATGAGCTTCAGCCTGGAACAACTGGTTATCGACAACGAGGCGCTGGCGGTGATCGACCGTTTGCTGCGGGGCATCGGGGTCAATGAGGAAACGCTGGCCCTGGCGCTGATTCACCAGATTGGACCAGGCGGCGCTTTTATCGATGCCGATCATACCCTGGCTCATTTTCGGGATGAGTTATTTACCCCGGCTCTGATTCATTACGGGGCGCGGGAGGATTGGATGGCCGCCGGTACGCCCGATATGATCAGCCAGGCCCGGGCCAAAGCGCGGGCCATCCTGGCCGAGCACACCCCGCCGCCCTTACCGGAGGAGATCGAAGCCAGGCTTGACGAAATTGTGCGCGCAGCTGAACTGATTCCCACCTGACGCAGAGGAAGTGGCCTGACCTATGGACAATCACAACCAACCGTTATTGGAGATAAAGAATCTCACGACCGTCTTCCCCACCCGGCGGGGGCTGGTTACCGCGGTCAACAGCGTTAATTTAAGGCTGGGCCGGGGTGAAATCTTGGGGATTGTGGGCGAGTCGGGCTGCGGCAAAAGCACGGTGCTGCTGTCGATCCTGGGGCTGATCGCCCGGCCAGGACGAATTGCCAGCGGTGAGGTGATCTTTAAAGGCCAGGACCTGCGCCGCCTGTCAGGCGGGCAGATGCGCGATATTCGAGGCAAAGAGATCGCCATGATTTTTCAGGACCCGCAGAGCACGCTCAACCCTGTTTTTTCGGTGGGTGAACAAATCAGAGAGGCGATACGCCTGCATGGCCTCGTCAAAGCCGGACCTAACCTGCCCTGGCCCTTTGACAGCCCACGGCGCGCTCGCGAAAAACAGCGGGTGCTGGACGTGATGGCCGAAGTGGGCATTCCCGCGCCGGAGGCCCGCTACCGGGCTTATCCCCACCAGTTCTCCGGGGGGATGCAGCAGCGGGCGCTCATCGCCATCGGCCTGGTCTGTGAGCCGGCCCTGCTCCTGGCCGACGAGCCGACCACCGCCCTCGATGTGACCATTCAGGCTCAAATCATGGACCTGATGCACCGGATCAATCAGGATCACGGCGCCGGCATCATTCTGGTGACCCATAACTTGGGGCTGATCGCCGAGTTTTGCCAGAACATCGCCGTGATGTACGCCGGGCGAATTGTGGAACGCGGCCCCCTCGACGCCGTGATCGAGGAGCCCAAGCATCCTTACACCCAGGGTCTGCTGGCCTGCCTGCCCCGCCTCACCAGCCGGGACCAAACCATCAATCCGATCCCCGGTAACGTGCCGGATTTGGCCGACCTGCCGCCCGGCTGCGCCTTTGCCCCGCGCTGCCCGCTGGTGCGCGACCAATGCTGGCAGGCCGAGCTACGGCTGCGGGCCGTAACCCCCGGCCATTACGCCCGCTGTATCCTCTACGAGAGCGGCGAACGCTATACCCCTGAAAGCGTGGTTAAGGAGCAGCAAGCATGAACCAACCTGCGCCATCCCAAAACGGTATCCCGCTGGTAGAAGCGCGGAATATCAAAAAATATTTCCCCATCCGGCCGGGTCTGTTGGCTAAACTACTGGCCGGCCGGCAAGATCAACTGGTCAAGGCCGTGGACGACGTCAGTTTGAAAATCTGGCCAGGCGAAACAGTCGGCTTAGTGGGTGAAAGCGGCTGCGGCAAGACCACCCTGGGCCGGGTGATGACCCGCCTCTACGAACCGACCGCCGGCCAGCTCTTCTTTCGGGGGCAGCCGGTAGTGGGCGACCGGGTGACCCTGCCGGCTTCAGCTACCAACGGCCGTCCCCAACCTGAAGCCGCCGCTTTGAGCCAGGTCAGCCAGATGTTGTTCGATGAGTCGGCCCAGGTCAGCGACGCCGGCGCGGTAGAGCGTGAGGTAATCGAGGCCCGGCCGCTCAGCTTTTTCCACCTGACCCAGATCATCTTTCAAAATCCTTACTCCTCGCTCAACCCGCGTAAAACCGTGCGCGATATTATCGGCGTGGCCTTGCGGCAGCGCGGTTTCAGTGATGTCCAGGAGCGGGAGGCGGAAACGCTGCGGCTGCTCAAGCGGGTCGGCCTGAGCGAGCGGCACATCGACTCTTACCCCCACCAGTTCTCCGGCGGCCAGCGGCAGCGCATCGGCATTGCCCGCTCCCTGGCCATGCGGCCGCAATTCATCGTGGCCGACGAGCCGGTCTCGGCGCTGGACGTGTCGATCCAGGCTCAGGTGATCAATCTACTGGAGGAACTCCAGGCTGAATATCACCTGACCTATCTCTTCATTGCTCACGATTTGAGTGTGATCTACTATCTCAGTAACCGGGTGGCGGTGATGTACCTGGGCCACATTGTCGAGGAGGCTGAGACCCAAAACCTGTTTGACGACCCCAAGCATCCCTACACCCAGGCCCTGCTGGCAGCTATCCCTGTGGTCGACAAGGCCGCCCGGCGGCAGCGCATCATCCTGGAGGGCACAGTGCCCAGCCCCATCGACCCGCCGCCCGGCTGCCCCTTCCACACCCGCTGCTTTGCCAAGAAAGGGCCTGAATGTGAACACGAATTTCCCCCCACCTTTACCGTCGACGAGCACCGGGTGGTCTGCTGGCTGTATGAATGAAATCGACCCCCCGCCCACTCAGGTCATCCGGCTCAACGGCGACCATTACCAGATGGGTTACCAGCACGGCCAACAGGTGGCATGGCTACGCCCCGACATCATCAAGGCCATCGAGTCCCGGCTGGTCCAAATCGAGCGGGATCGGCCCGATGAGATCTTTGCCGCTCTGGTAGCAGAGACGGCCGAGGTGCTGCGAACGGTCGACCCGGCGACCATCGCTTTCATCCACGGCCAGGCCGATAGCCTGGCGCTGGACTTTGACTGGCTGCTCAATTATAGCCTGGTCAGCTTTTTGCGCGACGCCTTGACCACCCGGCGGACGCATCCTGCAACTGCGGCCGGCTCCGGCGGCCCGGCCGGGGAGTGTACCACCTGGGCGGCCCGCGCCCCGGTCACCGCCGACGGCCAGCCCATCCTGGTCAAAAACCGGGATTATTTTTTGGAGCACCTGCCGTTGCAACTGGTTGCCCAGGCCGAGCCAGACCGCGGCTTTGGCTACATCTACGTGACCAGCGCCGGCAACCCCGGCGTCTTTGTCGCCGGGCTTAATGAAGCCGGCCTGGCCGTGGCCGACACCCACGTACCCTGCCCCGATGTGGGGCCGGGGCTACCCACCTTTGCCCTGTCGATGCACCTGCTGGAAGAGTACCAGACGGTGGCCTCCGCCCTGAGCTATTTGCAGGCGACGCCGCGGTTGGGGCGCAATAATTTGATCCTGGCCGATGCGGCGGGCCAACTGGCGGTGTTTGAAAACGGCCACAGTCGCAGCGCCGTGCTACAGGCCGAGAACGGCTACCTGGTTGCGACCAATCATTTCAACAGTTCCCTCATGAAAGATTGCTGTGTTGATACCGAACCAGCGGCGCTGCAGGGCAACACCTTGGCCCGGTATGACAAGGTCCAAACGGAATTGAGGGCGGCGCACGGCCGGGTCGATGTGGCCCTGGCCCAACAGTTGATGACCAGCCACGATGGTCCTCTGGCGTCGCTCTGCCGCCACCCGCTGCCGGAGTCAAACACCAGCACCATCTCGACGACTATTCTGCTGCCGGCCCGGGGCGAGATTCACTTTTGTCACGGCCAACCCTGCCAGAGCCAGTTTCAAATGTTTAGCTTCTGGTGAGTTATGCTGTAAGCCACCGAATGAATTCGCTGTCTAAGACAAGAAACTGTTTAAACGGATTTTCTGTCCAACGCCTCCGCATTAGGGGCGGCCCGATGGCTACCTCAGTTGAAGCCAGTTACAACACCGAGCACCCCCTTACAGGCATAGAACCGTTGAGTTTAACACCAAGTTTGTTGGCAACATCAGCCACAATCAGAATCAACCTCAATTAAAACCTCGCTTGGGCCGTCCCCTGCCTGCGGCTTGTTGGGCGCAAAATAATCTACCAGAGCAGATGCTCCCAAATGACCAGCAATTCCTCCTACAACTCCCCCTACTATTGTACCAATACCAGGAAAAATAAAAGTACCAAGTGCTGCTCCCCCTTCCATTCCCGCCCAAGCACCGGCCCCTTTTGCAACATTCTTGCCAGTTCTCGTAGATAATTCTCGTGAATCAATCTTTCCCATAACAGCTAATCCAGCATCTTTTCCGATCTCTACTGCTGTCATTCCAATAGCTACAGGTGCAGAAGAACGTGCTGCTGCCTTAGCTCCAACTCGAACCATCCCAGATTTAATAACAATAGTAGCCGCCCCTTTGATTGCACCATCTGCGCCCCCAATCGTGGTGTCTACAGCTACATCTTTTGCAGCATTAGATAGTTTCTTTTCGCCCTTTAAGACAGTACGGATATTCGTAACGGTAGAAATGCTTCCAGATAGTGCTGCACCTATGACAGCTCCTCCTTTTACTGCATTCAACATTTCTTGTTGTACAATTTTCTTTGCCGCTACTGTTGCATCATCGGCAAGTTGGATCGCCTCACCATAACTAAGAGGGTCACTTTCGATATTTTCATAATGTAATTTCTCAGTTGCATTTTTTGCAGTATCGGGGTAATTGCGTTGTTCAATACCGCTTGTTCCACGTCTACCAGCTAAATCTCCTACATTTTGATCAGATGGATGCAACTTTTGCATTCCGTCATAGTTTTTGTCAGAAATTTCAAAGGTCGTCTTTGCGGTAGAGTTGTTGTATTTTGATTGAGCTTTTGCAACAATTTTACCATTTTGAAATACCTCAATGTCAGCAGTAGCAGAGTGTTGTCCGTTAGATGCAGTTGTTTGGGCACGTAAATTACTGTGTCCTTTTAATGCAGCATCTCTATTGAACGTGCCTGCGTGCCATTCTTCAGCTATTCGCCCTGCTACTTGCGGTTGTCCTGTTGCATTGTAAGTTTCTGCTACTTTGGAGATACGTGTTCCCATATCTTGAACGGCGTCAAGTGCTTGCCCATAACGAGCAATCGTCTCCATAACTATTCCGTCATGTACTGATTCTTTTTCCTTTTCTTGCTCCACAATTATCTCCTTGAATTGAACTGCATACGGGTTTTTCTAAATTGCGCCCAACAAACGTTTTAGAAACATGTTTCCCTTACCAACCGCGAATTCATTGGTAGGCTCATACCTAAATGAGGGGTGGTCATAAATATCAAAAGGCAAAATAATACGGCTAGAAATCACCAAACTGCGGGTTATGTCATTCGAACGGAGCGTAGCGGAGTGAGAAATCCCTGAAACCGTGTCTTGCAAGCGGCCTCCTTAGGGATTTCTCGCTCCTACCGTCGCTCGAAATGACATGTTTGAGGTCGATTTTAAGCGCAAATGAATTATGACCACCCCTCACCTAAATCACAGAAACCCAACAGAACCAACCTATTTTACTTTCCAAATTGGGCAATCAGACGCCCATAATCATCTGGATGTACATCCTCTGCTTCAACTGGGAAAGGAAACCCGTCATCTTTTTGAACGACGATTCCTGGAAATTTTTTTCCAGATTTCCTGACTTCACCAAAGCTCAAAAACTTAACCACCATCCAATTACCGTCTGAATTTCTAACGCGGACTACTTTTTCGGCTTCAGACATGATTACACCTCCAATTTATCAATCAGGTTATTATATTTTGAATCAACTCTTCAATAGATGGAACGGGATACTGTGAATAATTCCATTGTTTATGTCGAGAAAACGTGGTATCGTTCACTCCATTACTTGTATTTTTTTTACCACATATTTCTCGGTCAATTATTTCGCATAATGCACTTGGTGAGTTTTGCACGGCTAAAGCCTTTACAAATCGATACTTTTTCCCTTGATATGTATATTCTTCTTTGAATAAAGCAATCTGCTCCGGTGATTTAATTCCTGAAAAATCTCCATGTTCATCCAAATGCTGTGCGCTTATTATATAGAGAAATCTTCCATATCTTCGATAAATATTTACATTGTTTACCATTTCTGATATGCCACGTTTATTGTTTCCCATTCGACGGATACTTGATGATGGAGCAAGAAGGGTTTTATTGTCATCAAAACTGATTGGCTCACTATTTTCTACTACGGCTGCAACCTGAGTTTTAGTGGCAGCTATCTCATTCTCATATAGTACTTCCCAAGTCTTTCTCAATTGTTCTATTTGTGCGCCAATATTATTAACGTGCTGAGCTTTGGTCATCAATTTATGACCTTCATCAAATTTATTCTGCAATACAGCTTCCTGTAAAGCATTTGCCAATCGTGGCTTTTCGTCATTAATTGTTTCTAACAACATATCAAAAGCCATTAATACTTGTTCACTCATTTCATTTGCCTCCTATTATAAAAAGAATCTCGGTTTAAATTAACTACATTGCTTTCATAAGAAAAAATCCACTAAATTATTAGTGGATAAAATCCGATTCAGCAATTTAAATTGTGTTTAAATTATTTTAATGGCAAAAAAAGAATCCCCCCCCCTTTTTAAATTAACCAGGATCCGTATAAAACAAGAAATCCCGCCAAGGCGGGTGAAATGGTTTCATTTACTGTTAACTACAATTTATTTAGTTTAGCTGTACTTTCCAAGTAAAATTACTACCAGCTTAATTCTTACAACTATACCACAGGAAGGTCGGTTTGTCAAGGCGATTTTGGCTTGGGGGCAGGGCAATCGCATAGATTATGACAACAACTACATATAGGCTTTTCTGTTTGCATAGTTACTATATATGGCGCTCCCGATCAAAGTGCTAAAATTTAGAGCTACGACATATAGTTTGTCCCTGAGATTTGTATACAACATTTAGTGTTTAACATAATGCGTGCGATTGCCCTAGGCTTGGGGGTGCGTTCGGATTTGGGGGCGAATTTAGGATTGTGCAGCCCGAGTGAATCGCTGAGGATGCTGAAAAGATTGAAAACGCTGAGACAAGCCTCAAATTCAGCGGAATCAGTGTCACCTCAGTGCTTTCAGCGATTCAAAATAGCGACCAACATTATGTCATCCCCCAAATCTGAACACACCCTTGGCTTGGGGTGCGTTTCAGTTTTGGGGCGAGTTTATGATTTATCAGCATTGTGGGCTTTGGAGTCGAGGCTTCAGCCGGGATTTCTGGGGCAAAAACCGGCTAAAGCCTCGACTCCGTAAAACCTGCCCCCAAAGTGAAATACACCCTTGGCTTGGTGACTATATGCATCCCTTCCCCAATTAAGGAGGTTGTCCATTTTCTGGTCAGTCTATTCAAACGGCCCCAAGAAGATGCCATCCTGGGGCGGCTCGCGGCCGGTGAGGGTCAGGTTGTGCCACCGGCCTGGACCCTCGCTGCGGTAGGGTAATAAGTGGAGCGTCAGCGGGGCGGCGCCGGGCGGGACCGGCAGCTCGTAAAAGTCGATCACCACCTCGCCGGGCGTCCAGAGGGAGGTGGGGTAACTACTCAACACGGGATGGGCGGCGTCGCGCTGGTAGATTGGCTGGCCGTTAGCCATCAGCAGCCGCAGCGACAAAGCGTAATCCCACTCCAACCGGTGGGCCGCCCGCCAGGCCAGGCTGAGTTGAAGAATGTCGCCGGCCCGGCTGCCCCCCGGCGTGGGCTGCTCGACAATGTCGGCCCGGTAGCCGAGCAGCTCCAGCTCGCCCTCAAAGTCGGCGTTGAGCGGGATCAGCCCGGCGGGCGGGTCGAAGCGCGGCCCGGCCTGCACGTGGATCAGCGGGCCGACCATGCTGAGATGGAGTGCGCCGATAAGGTCGGTGGTTTTGCGGGCCAGGTAAACTTCCTGGCCACGGCGGCGCGCCGCGGCGACCTTCTCCGGCCAGTTGTTGAGGGGGTTGCGAACGGTCACATCGGGCCGTAAGCCTTCGATGAACTGGTAGTAGCGCAGGGGGGTGTACTGCTCCCAATCGGCCCAGATAATGCTGTTAGGGGCAACCTGGGGCAAGCTGGCTTCGACCAGGCGCTGGGCTTGCGCGCCGCGCAAAAGTTGCCGCCACTCATCGAGCGGCGCGGTCGACTCGGTGTAGATTTGCTGCCAATTGGGCCAGGCCAGGGTGTAGGCAAGCAGACCGATGACCATGATGGTGATCAGGCTTTGGCTGATGAGGCGAGGGGCGGGCGTGGAGCGAGGAGGGGAGAGCGGGGAGCGTGAAGCGTGAAGCGTGAAGCGCGGCCCAATCTCCAACCCATAGGGCCGATGTCTCCAATCGTAAATCCAAAATCGTAAATCCAAAATCCCATTGATACCCAGTCCCACCCAGATGGACAAAATAAAAAAGAGCGGCATCAGGTACCAGGTTGGCGCTTCGGTGAGGTTGACCACTTCAAAATCGAGGGTGAACAGGAGCAGCAGCAGGCATAACAGACCTTGAAATAAAAAATGTTTGGGCTGTCGCCACAGCAGCAGCCCGCCCAGAGCGGCTAGAATGAGGCCGGGCCAGGCGAGTTGGCGCAGCAAGTCTTGCCAGATAAAGGCCAGCCGGGCCGGCAAAAAGGCGGGGTCAAATGAAAGAAACAGGCCGGAAGAATCGCCGGAGCCGACCAGAAACCAGAAGCTGGCCCAATCGGAGATTTGCTCGTGGCTGTAGGGTGGATTGTTGACCCCGCGCAGGTAGATGAAAGCGTAAAGGGAGAGGGGGGCCAGGGCCAGCAGCAGCAGGCCGGCCCAGCGTTTGACCTGAAAGATGAGCCGGCGGTCGTGCCACCAGATCCAGCCGAGCAGCGACGGCAGAAAAAAGAGGGTGGTGCGGTGATGGGCCAGGCTCAGGCCCACGGTCAGGGCCAGCCAGCGCAAGGTCCGCTCGGCGGCGCGGTTGTCCCCCCGTTCAAGCTGCTGCTGCCAGATGATCGCCGCCAGGGTCAGCAGGGCAAAAAAAAGAACGTTGATCGAGCGCACCCCGGCGATGATGCTCCAGCGCCACAGGGTCAGGCCGGCGGCCAGGCTCAGGCCAGCAACCAGCGCCCCGGCCCAAAGCGGTTGCGTCAGCTCGCGTGAACGAGCTAGCTGCGGCCAGAGATAGTAGACCACCAGGGCGGTAACGGCGGCGGCCAGCGCCCCGGCCACGGCCGAAAAGAGATTCAACCGCCAGGCCGGCGAACTGACCGGCACGAGCAGCGTCCACAGTTTGCCGGTCAGGACATAGAGCGGGTAGCCGGTGGTATGGGGAATACCCAGCAGCGGCACAGCAAATTGGTGCTCGCCGGCGTCGCCGCCGACCACGCCAGGGGCCAGAGTCAGCCCGTAAAGAGTCAGAACCAGGAGAAAGACGGTTATGAAGAGCAGGTAGGGTGTGGAGCGCAGGGCAGTGAGGTGTGAATTTTTATGAGTTGTGGCTTGAATTGTTGACTGCTGACTCATAGCCAGGAATTTTAGAGGAAAGACCGGGAATTGGCGAATTTGGCCGGTTACCTCTCCCCAAATTCCAACAGTTCGCGCCCCAAATTCGCCCGGTCAGCGCGGCTCAGCATCACCGTACCGGTCACCAGCGTCCGTAGGCCCAAATCGCTAACGGCATCCTGGTAAGCCTGATCGACATGATCCAGGACAAAGTGGGTCAATACATCCCGGAGCCGGCGAGCTACTCCCAGCGGCGATACTTCCAGCCCCAACTCCGCCATCAGCTTGGCCGCCGGACCTTTAAGAGCCTGCCCCCCCACAATCGGCGACACGGCCACTTTAGGCACCCGGCTGGCGCTCAAAATGCGCCGCATACTGGGTAAAGCCAGAATCGGCTCCAGGCTAACCAGCGGATTGCTGGGGCAAAAGACGATGACATCAGCCGTGCGCAGGGCGCTGACCACCTCTCGACTGGGCTGAGCCGCCTCGATCCCGGCAAAGCGGATGCTTTTGACCACCGGCTGCCAGCGCTGCTGCACAAAATATTCCTGAAAGGCCAACTCCCCTTCGTCAGTCTGGACCATCGTTCGGACCGGTTCCTCGGTCATCGGCAAGATGGCGCAGCGCACACCCAGACGCCGGCTCAACTCGCGGGTGACCCAGGTATAGGGATAGCCCTGGCGCAACCACTGGGTCCGCAGCAGGTGGGTGGCCAAATCCCGGTCGCCGAGTTGGAACCAGGTCGGCCCGCCATAACGGGCCAGGGCAGCCATTGTATTCCAGCTCTCGTCTGTTACGCCCCAGCCGGTTTTGGGGTTGGCCAACCCGGCCAGGGTGTACATCACCGTATCCAGGTCTGGGGCAATATGAAGGCCCAGGTGTTCAAAGTCGTCGGCGGTATTGACGATGATGGTCAGGTGGTCCGGCGGCGTCACCTGGGCCAGACCGTCGGCCAGTTTAGCGCCGCCCACCCCACCGGCTAAAGCCACAACTCTTCTGTTGGTTTCATTCATAGATTGGCCCAGCTTTCTGATGGTGTACCGTTACGCTTTTTGGGGCACATCTCCTTTTACCTCACTTTTCTAAGGTTGTTTTAATGTGCATCGTCCAAACTTGTAAGCGTTTAGATAGTACCAATATTTTCAGTAAAAGTAAATTTTAGCTGAATAACGAAAGGGGGGTCTATGCAGCGAAAAGTTATTTTGGTTTCTATGTTGGGGATGGTTGGGCTGGTGCTGCTGGTAGCCATATCGACCGTGACGGTGCTGGCGCTGGCGGGTAGCTATGCCAATCCTACTGCGGTTGAGGAAGCAGCGGAGATTGTTCCACTTCAAGCCGAGCCGGTCAGTCACCAAGAATTGGTGAAGCCGGCGCTTGAATATCAGCGGACTGGCTATGCCGGCAAATCCGGCTGCTCCTACTCAGCCAAGATGCAGTTGACGGAAGCGCCGGCTAAACAGGCGCTGGAGGAGCCTCTGGCTCAAATCCAGCCGTAACCACAACAAGTAATCAACCAGAATTAGTCTCAGCAAAGCCTGCGTCGGTAAACGCAGGCTTTTTGTTTTTCGTAACTATTCACCTTATTAGCGATTGAAATCGCTCCTCCAAGGCTAAAGCCGGTCGACCGCCTACGCGGTCGAGTTTTTTCCTGTCCGCGCAGGCGGACAGCCGGTCTTTAGCCCTGCAAGTGCGACTTTAGTCGCGCAAGGTGAATAGTTACTATTTTTCACCTTCCTCTGTGACAGAGTTTTACGAGTAACGGGGATGTCCGTAGTGTTGCCGTAGGGTAAACGCAGGCGAATGCCCGCTAAATTTGTAGTATAGTATGGTCATTCTCAGACCAACTTCGTTGCTGCGCCAGCCAAATTCTTAAGCCAATTCAATTTTTGCCAGGCCCAAACTTGTGAAAGGGTGTTCTCAACTTGAAGAGCAACTCCAATGCAAGTACGACAACTCTAACCTCGGCGGCCGAGGATTTTCGCCGAGCCAGGCGCCAGGCCGCAGCACAGCAAATTATGGCTCGGTTGACCGGCCGGTCGGCCGAGCTTCTTTCTTTTGACGAGGTCCAGCAGCGATTAAGACTTGGGGACGGGGTCAACCGTGGCCGGCAAGAAATTCCACTCGAGGCCATCGTGGGCAGTGTGGGCCGGTATAACGACTTTACCCGGAATTTCTTACCGCGGCAAGATAGCGACCAGGAACGCTGGGCCAGAGTTAAGCAGGCTATGAGCCGGTCGCGGGGGCTGCCGCCCATCGAAGTCTACCAGATTGGTCAGGTTTACTTTGTGCTGGATGGCAACCATCGGGTTTCGGTGGCCCGGCAGATGGGGGCCAGTCATATCGAGGCGTATGTCATTCATTTCGACACGAAAGTAACCCTCACTCCCAACGATAACGCCGATGACGTGATCATCAAAGCCGAATATGCCGACTTCCTGGAGAAAACCCGGTTTGATAAAATCCGGCCGGAAGCCGACTTGCAGGTAACGGTCCCGGGCCAGTATTGGGAGCTGGAAACGCACCTTGAGGCCCACCGCTTTTGGCTAAGCCAGACCGAGCAGCGGGAGGTAACCCTTGAAGAGGCCGCCGCTGACTGGTACGATCAGCTCTATAGACCGGTTATTGAGGGTATGCAAGAGTTGGGCCTGCTGCGAGATTTTCCCAACCGCACCGAAACCGATCTCTACTTGTGGCTGTTTCAGCATCGCGCTGTTTTGAAGGAGAAGTTGGGCTGGCAGGTTGATCTTGAGGCCGCGGCCAGCGATTTGGCCGGTAAAAATCACGCCAGGCCATATGGGGACGCGGCGCGGCCAGAAGGGAAACTGCGCCAGGTTCTGAACCACCACCCGCGCCAAACTGGAGCCTCGCCGGGGGAGTGGCGCCAGGAACGGCAGAAGGCGCGCCGGTCCGAACGGTTGTTTGCCGACATCCTGGTGCCGATTACCGGTGAGAGTGGGGGGTGGGATGCCCTGGAGCTGGCTTTGAAGGTAGCCCGGCAGGAACAGAGCCGGGTTTTGGGTCTCCACCTGGTATCTGCGACGGCCCAAAAAGAGAGCCAGCCGGTCCGGGCGCTCAAGGCTGAGTTTGAATGGCGCTGCCAGGCAGCCGGCATTCCAGGGGAGCTGGCGATCGATACGGGCAAGGTGGTTGCCAAAATCTGTGAGCGGGCCCGCTGGGCCGACCTGATTGTGATGTACCCGGCCAACCCGCCCGGTTCCAAACTTGTGTCAAGGTTGACCTCCGGCTCTCGCAACGTAATTTTTGGATCGTGCCGGCCTGTCCTCACCGTACCCGGCCCGGCCGCCCGGCTGGAACGGCTGTTGTTGGCCTATGACGGCAGCCCCAAAGCGCGGGAAGGGCTTTACATGGCCGCCTACCTGGCCGGCCAGTGGGGCGGGTGGTTGGTGGTCACCACGGTGGTTGAGACCGAAGCCGATACCGACAAGCTGGCCGAAGCCCGTCGCTACCTGGAAGCTCGAGGGGTAACGGCCACCTATGTGCCGGGGCAGGGTGACGTGGCCGAGAGCATCTTGAGCACCGCGGCGCAGCAGGCCAGTGATCTGATCATTATGGGCGGCTACGGGGTTCGAGCCTACCGCGAAGCCATCCTCGGCAGTAAGGTCGACCGGATCCTGCGCGAGGCCAAACGGCCGGTGCTGGTCTGCCGCTGACTCAGGCGGGCAGAACTAAAGGACTGGTTAATCAAGTAGAGCAAGTAGATGTTCGAGCAGAGCTTGGGATGGGCGTTCCAGCTCTTTTTTAATGAAAAATGCCGGCTAAAAACCGGCATTTATTAAGGCGACGGCCGGATTCGAACCGGCGAATGGAGGTTTTGCAGACCTCTGCCTTACCACTTGGCTACGTCGCCGTTTGTTTGAATGTGCCGTTATTGTACCATTTCCCTTTGTCTTGGTCAACTCCAGGCAATTTACTTTACCAGGGCAGGCCGACGGCCACAGTCAAAAACCCCACAAACGGCGCGCCAATTCTACACACATCCGAAAAACGATCGATGAAGTCAGGGGCGCAGGCGTCTGCTTCGGTGAAAGGAACGCTGGCAATGAAATCTTTGCGCTTTATGTCTTGAATGAGGGGATGAGTCGGGTCATAGCCTTTGGGCGGTCGTTGGAGCGACTCGCCGCCGAGGGTAAAAGTCGCCTTAAAGGTTTCAGCCGATACAATTTCCAGCCAGCGAGCCGAATTTTGCACCAGACCATCCCGGATTAAACCCAAGGTACGGCTGTCAGGCTGCCACAGCCCCATGCCGGCAAATACACCACCCGGCTCCAGGTGAAGATAGAAACCAGGTGCGTGCACATCTTTGCCGCTTTCGTGCCGAAACTGGATGCCGGCCGCGGTTTTATAGGGACTCTTATCCGCTGAGAAGCGAATGTCCCGGTTGATTCGGAAGAGGGAACCGCCAGAGCGGCGGGCGTCGGCCACATAATAAGGACTGATCTCCGCCAAACGCACCCCAAAGTCCTCCACAAATTGCAGCAGCGGCTCGCGGACATACCTCTCATACCGTTCCTTGTTGGCCTGAAACCATTCCCGATTATTGTTGATCTTCAACTCACTGAAAAAGTCAAACAGTTCTGGAGTAATATACCCGTTTTGCGCCATCTCGGCTACCTCCCAATTCCACAGCGGCCTGTGTTTGGTGTATTAGTTTTCTTAACCCTTATTGGGGCCAAAAAACGAAGAGATATTTATTGTACGAACACTTGTTCTTTTTGTCAAAAAAATATTGTAGTAACGCCAAAACTACGGGCCAACCTGAACAAGCACCGTTTGTCGCCGCCCTTCGAATCAGGTAAAATCAAAGCATCTTCAACGCTGAGGCACATCAATGCACGTGGAAAAAGTTCCCCTTGATCAAGCAATTGGTCACATTCTGTTACATAATCAGGTTGGTCCAGATGGACGGAAAGTGCTCAAAAAAGGTCACCGGCTCACCGAGGCAGATTTACCGGCCCTGCAAGCAGTGGGCCAGACCGAGGTCTATGTCGCCATCTTGACTGAAGAGGACATCTCTGAAAATGAAGCGGCCCGGTGTCTGGGCGAAGTGATCGCCGGGGACAATCTGGTCGCCTCCACGGCCACGACCGGACGGGTCAATTTGATGGCCGCCGCCACCGGCTTGTTCAAGGTAAATCGGCCGGCCCTGTTAGAGTTCAACGATCGTCCCGGCATTACTCTGGCCACTATTCCCGATAATAGCCTGGTCCAGCCCAAAAAGATCGTGGCTACCATCAAAATCATTCCCTACAGTGTGCCCCGGCCTGAGTTGGCCGCGGCCGAAGCGGTCGCCCGGGCCGGACAGCCGCTGGTGCAGGTGAAGCCATTTGTGGTCCGGCGAGCGGTGTTGATCACTACCGGCAGCCAGGCCGCCCGGCAGAATGTGCTCAATAGCTTTACCCCGGCCCTGCGCGACCGGTTAACCAGCTACCAGGCCGACATGATTGAAGGCCCCTTTGTGCCGGAGGAAGAGGCCAGAATCAGCGCCGCGCTGCAATGGGCGCTAGAGCAGGGAGCCGAGCTTATCATCATTGCCGGAGAAACCTCCATTATGGACCTGGATGACCTCACCCCCCGGGCTATTAAAGCTGTCGGCGGTGAGCTGGTTCATCACGGCGTGCCGGTTGAGCCGGGCAATTTGTTGTTGCTGGCCTATATCAAAGATGTGCCGGTAGTCGGCGCGCCGGGCTGCGCCCGGAGCAAAAACTACAACGTGGTCGATATGGTTTTGCCCCGCCTGGCCGCCGGCGAGCGCCTGACTCGCCGCGACCTGATTGAATTGGGTCACGGTGGGCTACTGAAATGATGTGGAAATTACTCATCAGTTTTTTGCTCATCGCGGTGTTAGCGGCGTGCCAAACACAACCCAATCAAATTTTCATCGAAGTTGACGGGGGACGCCAGGCCCTCACCACCCAGGCCGGCACCGTCCGTGAAGCCCTGACCGAAGCCAAAATTACCCTGGGACCTTTAGATCGGGTCAAACCCGACCTGTACGCCCAACTGGAGCAGGGGTTGGTCATCGTGGTAACGCGCGTGGCTGAGGAAATCAACTCCAGACGAGAGGTCATCCCGTTTGAACAGCAAATTGTTACCAATGAAGCCCTGGCGGCCGGAGAAAGCAAACTGGCCCAACTGGGCGTCAACGGTGAGGATGAAATTTCCATTCGGGTGGTCTATGAAAACGGCGTCGAAGTAAGCCGGACCGAAATTTCGCGGCGGACTATCATTCAACCAGTACCAGAAATTCTGGTGGTTGGACCGCAGGGGGAGTTGCCAGCAGTGCCCATTGAGGGTACAATTATCTATCTGTCCAATGGTAATGCTTGGCTGATGCGCGAAAGCAGCAGCAGTCGCCGGGCGGTGACAACCGCGGGCAATCTGGACGGTCGCGTGCTAAACCTGTCGCCTGACGGTCGCCAACTGCTCTTTACCACCGCCCTAACCGACGAAATCGATTTGCCGCTGAACGAGTTGTGGCTGGCTTCAACCACAATTGTGGGCGAGAAACCGATCACGCTGGGCATCCGGGGTGTGCTGCAAGCCGATTGGTCGCCGGTTATCAGCCAGACGCAAATAGCCTACACCACGGCCGAGCGGGTTGCCAATCCGCCCGGCTGGAAAGCCAATAATGACCTGTGGCTCCTAACTGTACCCCCGCCGGCGCCGAATGGGGAAATCCAGCCGGATAAGCTGACCAAGCCAGAGCAACTGCTGCCGCCCAGTACGCCGGGCCTGTATCCCTGGTGGGGGACAACCTTTACCTGGTCACCCCAGGGTGACCGGCTGGCCTATGCCCGGGCCGATGAAATCGGCATTATTGATTTAAATAGCAGCAAAGTTATTACCGACAGCGTTACCGCCCTGGCGAAATTCACCCCCTTGAAAACTTTTAGTGAATGGGTCTGGGTGCCAAAGGTGAGCTGGTCGCCCGATGGTAAATTTATTGCGGCCCCGGTTCACGGGCCACCCCTGGCCAGCGAGCCGGCCGATGAAAGCCCGATCTTTGATCTGTGGCTGCTCAGCGTCGATGGCCGGCTCAGCGCCAAAGTGGTTGATCGGGTGGGCATGTGGACTAACCCGGCCTGGGCAAAGGCCGGCATCGCTTTTGGTGAAGCGGTTAATGCCCTTGAATCGGTTAACAGCCGCTACACTATTCAGTTGATCGACCGGGATGGCAGCAACAAACGCCAGCTTTTCCCCTTTCAAACTGAACCAGGGGTGCAGTTTCCGGAACTGGCCTGGTCGCCCGGTGGGGATGAGTTGTTGTTCATCTACAATGGCAACCTGTATCTGACGACCAGCCGTGGCAAACCACCCCAACAGTTGACCGTCGATGGCCAGGCCAGTCAGCCCCGCTGGGTCGCCAAAACTGCACCGATGCTCAGTGTTACCCCGCTGACCGCGACAACCGGCCTGACCAGTAGCAATTCTATTACAACTTATGGTACAATTACGGTGAATGGTGCAATTGACCTGACGAACGAAATCTCGGCCACTGCCACGACCGCGACCACAGTTTTAACGCCAACTGTATCCATTACGAACGCCGTGATTGGCGCCCCGGCGCCCAGTTTGACCCGGACATCAACACCTGAGGCCACCAAGCCAGCTCCTACCCGCGCCATCTTGCCCACAATTACGGCCACACAGTAAGTAGCCCGGTTGACTAAATTTACATCGCCAAAGGTATGGCCTAACCGTGACCAAAGAACGACCTTCCATCCTGCTGATGGATGAAAATGCGCTAATCCTGGAACAACTCCAAACCGTGCTACAACGAGACGGCTACCACGTGTTGGTCTCTGCGGATGGTGAAGCCGGGCTGCGCCTGGCCAAACGCTACCAACCTGACCTGATTATCTCTGATCTATTGTTGGTCGGCCTGGACGGCTACGAAGTCTGGCAAATCTTGCGGGCCGACAAAGAGATGCCCAAAGTACCGGTCCTGGTCATCAGCGCCTTAACCGTACCTCCACCGGAAACGCCCTGGCGCCCCAATGCCAACGCCGAGTGGCGGCTGCTCTCTTACGATGCTTTCTTACCCAAGCCGGTTGACTTGCCGCGGCTGAGGCGAGTGGTCAAAAAACTACTTCAGACCGACTTGGTTGAGGCCATCCCGGCCGGCCCCAGCGCGGTGATTGCCATTGCCGATCAAGCGATTCAACAAGCTCTGGCCGCAATCCTCAGAGCGCACGATTTTGAGGTGGAAACCCCCACTTCCCTGGCTGATACCCAGAAACTACTCAACACCGCGCCGCCGGCGCTCCTTATCCTGGATTATCGTAAACCGGATACCGCGGTTAAAGAAACGACCGTTCAGGTCAAAAATATCAGCTCCAATACCGCAGTCATCCTCCTGATCGATCCGACCAAGAAACTCGATCCAGGTTACCTGTCGCAGGGTGATGGCTTTCTGGTGCTGCCGCTATCCGACAACTACGTCATGATGGTCGTCAGGCAGGTGCTGGATCAGTGCAGTCTGTCTCGCCGGAACGAATTATTAAGCCATCAACTCATTTCCACCAATCGAGATTTGCTCGACGCCCAGTATGTCTTACGCTCCCAAAATGAAGAATTGCAGCACGTTAATGCCAAACTTAAAGAACTTGACCGGCTTAAGGAAACCCTGACCGGTATGGTTGTGCATGACCTCAAGACGCCGTTGGCCGCGATTCTGGGCGCGCTCAGTTTTCTGTCCACCGATCCCGACCTGCAACTATCCCCGGTATCTCAAAATCTCTTGACCGGAGCGATGGCTGCCGGCAATCAAATGGTCCGCCTGACCGAAACTTTGCTTGAACGGCAGCGCCTGGAAGATGGCCACATGCAGCCGGATCGGGAGCCTTTTCACTTTCCCACCGTCGTCGACGTCAGTTTGCAGCAAGTTTCCCCCCTGGTTACCCTGCATCGACTCACCGTCCAGACCATCATCGCCGATGATTTGCCGCTGGCCCTGGCCGATCCGCATATCAGCCAGCGCATTCTGGAAAACCTGCTCGACAATGCCATCAAGTTCTCGCCGCGTAACAGTCAAATCATTGTCCGGGTTGCCCCGGACAATGGGTTCATCAAAGTAACTATTGAAGACCAGGGGCCGGGCATCCCCAAAGCTGAACAAACGGCTATTTTTGAACAGTTTACCCAACTAAAAAATCCAGAAAAAAGTTCTTACCGGCTTGGTTTTGGCCTGGGTCTGGCTTTTTGCAAATTGGCCACTCAGGCCATGGGCGGCTCCATCTGGGTTGAGAGCGATGGCGAGTCCGGCACCAAATTCCTCTTTACCGTGCCAACCTTCAACGAAGAAGTAGTCTGACCAATCAAAAAATTCTAGAGAGCAGAACTGACTTAAGGAGAGATACCGTGCGCGTTCTAATTACCGGAGGGGCCGGCTTTCTGGGCTCCCATCTGTGTGATCGTTTTCTGGCCGAGGGTCACTCGGTTATTGCTATGGACAACTTGATTACCGGCAGCACCGCCAACATCGAGCATCTGGCCGGGCGGGATGACTTCTTATTTATTAAGCACGATGTCACCAACTACATCTATGTCGAAGGGCCGCTGGACGCGGTGCTGCACTTTGCTTCCCCGGCCAGTCCCATCGACTATCTGGAACATCCGATCCCTACCTTAAAAGTGGGGGCGTTGGGAACCCACAAAGTGTTAGGGTTGACTAAGGCCAAAGAGGCTCATTTTCTGCTGGCCTCTACCTCAGAAGTCTATGGCGACCCGCTCATTCACCCCCAAACTGAGGATTATTGGGGCAACGTGAACCCCATTGGTCCGCGCGGCGTTTATGATGAGGCCAAGCGCTTTGCCGAAGCGATCACCATGGCCTACCACCGCTATCACAATTTAGACACCCGGATTGTCCGTATTTTCAATACCTACGGTCCACGGATGCGCCTGGAAGATGGCCGGGTGGTGCCCAACTTCATTGCCCAGGCCCTGCGCGGCGATCCACTGACCGTTTACGGAGATGGCAGTCAAACTCGCTCCTTTTGCTACGTTCAGGATTTGGTCGAGGGTATCTACCGTTTGCTGCTTTCCAATGAGGTTGAGCCGGTGAATATTGGCAACCCAAACGAAATGACGATTCTTCAATTTGCCCAGAAAATCGTCGAGCTAACCGGCAGCGCCTCAGAAATCACTTTTGTTACCCCAACGGATATGCGGGTCAAAGACGATCCCAAAGTGCGTCGCCCGGATATCGGAAAAGCCCGCCGCTTGCTCGGATGGGAACCGCAAGTGTCTCTTGAAGACGGTTTGCGGGAAACTATTGAGCATTTTAGAAGTCGCGTCTGAGTCATCGTGTCGCTCACCACTGCTGGCCTGACCCGCGCCTTACTGGCCCTGACTGTGCCGCCTTTACGGCTCAACCGGTTTTGGTGTAACCTTTGCCTGGTCGGAACTATGGTCACGGTTGGGCTGGCTATGGCCTGGCTGCCCCTGCCGGAAGCGGCCCTCATCTTGGGTGGGACAATCTTTCTGATCTTGCTGCTGCTCCGGCCCGGTCTGAGCCTCTATCTGCTCATTCCGGTTATTCCGTTTAGCCCCCTCTTGGCCCTCTCGGTGAGCGGCGTCAGGGTGGGGCTGATGGAAATGGTGCTCTTTCTGGGAGTCGCCGCCTGGCTGCTCCAATTCTCACTGGCGCGAGACCAGGAACTCAGCCGGCCGCCGTTGCTGTGGGCCTTTCTACTGGTGTTGGCCGGCGTATCGCTATCCTGGCTGAACGCCCTTTCCCTGGGGGCCAGCCTGGTCGAAACCGCCAAGTGGCTCGAGATGCTGGCGCTTTACTGGCTGGCGGTGGCCCTCTTGCCAGTTCGGCAGGTCAAATGGGCTGTCCTGGTTATCCTCCTGACCGGTCTGGCCCAGGCCGGGTTAGGTCTGTATCAATTCATTTTCAAAGTCGGCCCGGAGGGATTCTTGCTCTTCGGCGGCCGTTTTTTGCGGGCCTACGGTACCTTTGCCCAACCGAATCCCTATGCCGGCTATCTGGGCCTTATCCTGCCTCTGGCGCTGGCCGTAACCCTGTGGACCTGGTTTGATTCTGGCATACTGCCAGGTTCAAGCCTCAAATCCAGATTGTTTAGAACGACTCTGTTCAGCCTGCCCCTGGCGGGTATGCTGGCGGCTCTGCTGGCCAGCCAATCTCGCAGCGCCTGGATAGGTTTCATGATCGCAACGGTAGTTGTTCTGGCCCTCTATAATCGGAAAACTGCGGCCGGGCTGGCCACTGCTATTTTCACCGGAGCCAGTCTGCTCCTACTGGGTACCTTTGAAACAGGGCTGGCCCAACTCAATGCGGTTGGGGGAGCCGCCCTTCAGCGCCTCGTCGAAGCCGGGTCGATTTTCAGCATCACCGATATTGCCGCCATTCAGGTCACCGATGCCAACTTTGCTACCATCGAACGATTAGCCCATTGGCAGGCCGCCCAGGAGATGTGGCGCGACCATCTCTGGCTGGGCGTTGGCTTTGGCAACTATGCCGTGGTTTACCCGGTCTATGCCATTGGCCGCTGGCTGGACCCGCTGGGGCACGCCCACAACTACTTACTCAACATCGGGGCCGAGGCCGGTCTGGTCGGCCTTACCGTTTACCTGATTTTCTGGATTCTCACTTTTGGAGTATTATGGCAGGCTGTGCGCCGGAGCCGCGGCTTTCATCGAGCTGTCGCCGTGGGCGCGGTTGGGATTATGGTACACTTGCATATTCATAACTTGTTTGATAACCTGTTCGTGCAAGGCATGTACTTGCATGTAGCCATTATCCTGGCTCTGGTTTCAGTCATTTATCAAGCTAGCCGCACAGGGGAATAGAGTTGCCAATGTTAGAGACGATCACCCATATGTACCAGATGCGTCCCAAAGAATTAACCCGTTTCGTCAAATTTGCTATTGTTGGGGCTGTTGGCGCAATCATCGATTTTGGCTTACTCAACCTGTTGCGGGGTTATTTTGGCTGGCCCCTACTCCTGGCCAATACCGTATCCGTAAGTGTGGCCATCCTCAGCAACTTCGTCTGGAATCGCTTATGGACTTTTCCCGAATCCCGTAGCCGCAAAAAACGAAAACAACTTCCCCAATTTGCTTTAATCAATATCATTGGCTTGTTGATCAACAATCTGATCGTCGTTGGCCTTGACGCCGTCCTGGTGCCCCACATCGGCGAACCGTGGAGTTACAATATCGCCAAAGCCGTCGCTATCGGCGTGGTGCTTTTCTGGAACTTTGGCGCCAACCGGCTATGGACCTACCGCGGCCTGTAGACAATGAGCAATGAGCAATGAACAATGAGCCAAAATTGAGCGTTGAGCATTACTAATTGATAATTGATAATTGCTATAGATTACACTTCGGCTCTCAAACAAAGCGGCGGCATCGGTCGCTACACCCGCGGCCTGATCACCACCCTGGCCGGGTTGGACCCCTCCAACCACTATACCCTCCTGGTGACGCCCGACGCCCCGTTGGTTGACCTCTGCTTCTTTCAAGCCTACCCCAATTTCAACCACAAACGCTACCCTTTGCCGGAACGCTGGCTGACCATCGGCTGGCATCGTCTTTTCTTGCCCGCGCCGGTCGAATGGTTCGCCGGCCCCATCGACCTGTTCCACTCTCCCAACTTCATTCTGCCTCCGGTCAAACAGGCCAAAACGCTGCTGACCGTCCACGACCTGTCTTTTATCCGCCACCCCCAGGGCGCGGTGGACAGCCTGCGCCGCTGGCTGGAAAAAGTGGTGCCGCGCAGCCTGGCCCGGGCCGATCACATCCTGGCCGACTCGGCCAGCACCCGCCAGGACCTCATCGAGCTTTTCAACCTCAACCCAGAATTGATTACTGTGGTCGGCGCCGGGGTAGAGGAGCGATTTCAGCCGGTTACCGCGCCTGACCGGCTGGCTGCGGTCCGCCGGCGTTATCGCCTGCCGCCAGATGACCCCCTTATTTTGAGCCTGGGCACGCTAGAACCGCGCAAGAACTTCACCGGCTTGATCAAAGCCTACAGCGAATCGCCGGTGCGCCAGAGTCATCACCTGGTCATTGCCGGGGGTAAGGGCTGGCTCTACGACGACATTTTTGCCGCCGCGGCGGCCTCGCCTGTAAGCGAGCGCATCCATTTCACCGGCTTTGTGGCCGATGCCGACTTGCCCGCCCTCTATAGCCTGGCCGACATCTTTGCCTACCCTTCCCACTATGAAGGTTTTGGCATTCCTGTGATCGAGGCCATGGCCTGCGGCACACCGGTGGTCTGCGCCAACAACTCCTGTCTGCCCGAGGTAGCCGGGCAGGCCGCCATGCAAATTACCGCCACCGATACAACCGCCCTGGCCGCAGCCTTGCACCAATTGGCCAGCGATGCTGTACTGCGACAACAAGCCATTGCAGCCGGCTTTGAACAGGCCCGCCGGTTCAGTTGGCCTGCCGCGGCCCGGCGACTGTTGGCTGTTTACCAAGGTTTGGCCAACCAGGGTTAATTCGCTGTCGCAGCCAGATCAACCCCACATTTTACAGTTTCGCTTAACCTTAGAAACTATGTTATACTCAGTGTCATTAAGTTAGCGTATCGGAGTCGAGGCTTTAGCCGGACGTCGGGGCGTGACAGCCTAATCCCGCCGGGAGGCTTCGCTCAAGCTCAACTCCAGCCTTAACTTAATGACATTGATATTATACTTGAATTCCAAACTTTAACGATAGGCAGTCCGCCTATGCCGCTTCTAATCCTGAACGAAGACGAACTGAGACAAATTGTGACCATCGCCGAAGCGATCGAGGCGGTCAAAACCGCCTTTGTGGCTTCGGCTGAAGGCCGGATGCACGTCCCTGGCGCTTTTGCTCTGCAACTGCCTGAGGTGAAGGGGGAAGTTCATGTTAAGGGCGCTTATCTCAACCAGGCCCCCTACTACGTGGTTAAGGTTAACAGCGACTTTCAGGATAATCCGACCCACAATCTACCGGTCAGCAGTGGTTTCACCGCCGTCTTTGATGCTTCAACCGGCTTCCCGGTCGCCATCCTGGTAGACAACGGCTATATTTCCAGTCTCCGGGCCGCCGCAGCCGGCGCCCTGGCCGCCGACTATCTGGCCAATCCCCACTTGCAACAAGTGGCCGTGCTTGGCTCAGAAAATCAGGCCTATATGCATCTGAAGGCGCTAATGCAGGTCAGGCAATTTGAAACCGTCATCGTCTGGGCCGACTCGCCGGCCAGCGCCGACCGCTATGCCCGGACGATGGTGGAAGATCACGACCTGGATATCAAGATTGCCCCAACCGTTGAAGCTGCTGTTCATGCCGCCGATTTGATTATCACTGCCACTTACAGCGAGCAGCCGCTTATTCACGGCGATTGGCTCAAACCGGGTGTGCATATTACAGCGGTGGGGAATAGTAGTCAGATCAAGCAAGAACTGCACCTCGATGTGTTGGAAAAATCAGCCGTGATCGTCGCCGACCAGTTTGAGCAGTGCGCCGCTACCGGGGAGATCCGCAGTGGCCTGGCTGCTGGCATAATTACCCCGGCCAATGTGCCGGGTGAATTGGGAGATTTGATTGCGGGCAAAATTCCCGGCCGGATTCATCCGGAGCAGATCACCCTGGCCGACCTGACCGGCCTCGATACCCAGGATACTGTGGTGGCGACGTTGGCCGTGGAAAAAGCGCTGTTTCTGGATTTGGGGCAACGAGTCGCCGACGGCTCAACTGCAACCCCCTCTCAATTTTAGGTGGCCGATGTTATGGTGGTACCTGGCCGCATTAGTGGCCGCCAATCTGGTGCTGTTGACTCCATTCCGGGTGACCGGGGCGCTTTTGCTCATCGGCTTCTTGCCGGGGCTGGGCTGGACGGCTCGGCTGCTGGCTGATACCAGCCTCCTCTTCCGTCTAACCGTGGCAGTCGCCCTGAGTTACCTCTTCACCAGCCTAACCGCCCTGCTCTGGCACTATCTACCCGGGCCAATCCAGACGTGGCCGCTGTTGTTGAGCCTCAACGTTCTGGCGCTACTGCCCTTCCTCAACCGGACCAAAATCTCATTCAGGGCTACGCAACCAGCCTGGCGCGGTCTGCTCCCCTTACTAATCATCCTCCTGGTGGCGCTGGGATTGCGAACAGTCAATCTTGACTACAGTGAATTCCAGGGAGATGAGGCCCTGGCTATGTTGACCGCAGCCGAAGCGCTGGAGGGGCACGAAAATGCCCTCTGGCTGCGCTCCAAAGGGCCAGGCGAGGTGCTGCTGCCGCTGGCCCTGTGGCGGTTGAGCGGCGCCATCACCGAAGCCATCGCTCGCTTGCCTTTCACCATCGCCGCGCTGCTGGCCATTGTGACCATGTACCTGATTGGCCAGAAGTTAGTCAACCGCCGGGTCGGTTGGTTAGCGGCCGGCTTCTTCGCCTTTAACGGCTTTATGGTTGCCTTTGGCCGGATTGTCCAGTATCAGGTCCTGGTAATCTGGCTGAGCGCCCTGGCTTTTCTGTTGATCCTGTATTGGCGAGACACCGGGCAAGTAAGATTTGTCATCCTGGGCGGTCTCAGTTTGGGGCTGGGGCTGCTGGCCCACTACGACGCTATCCTGGTGCTGCCGGCATTGGGCTGGCTGCTGATCACCGGTCAGCCATCGACCATCAGGGCGCGGTTGATAACATTACTCAAGCCAATCCTCTGGCTGTTGGTCAGCCTGCTCGCGGTGACGCTGCCCTTCTACCTCCCCTTTCTACTCGACCCCCAGGCCAACCGCACCGGCGACTACGTCGGCCAGCGCATTGGCGCCGAGTTGCGCAACAACCTGCCCGATTTCTTCCACTTCACCACCTTCTACAGCTCTTTCTATTATCTCCTGCTGACCGGCGGGTTGATTTTGGCCCTGCTGCTCTGGCTGCTGTGGCAGGCCAAACCTTTTTATCGCGGCCTGGCGATTGTGTCGGCAGCCGGGGTGCTGGCAGTTATTATTTTCCCAAATTTACTGGCCGGAGAAATCGTCAACCTGGCGGTTTTGCCTTTTGGGCTGCTGTTCCTGGGCGCATTGCTGGCCTTTCCGGCCGATTCCAACCGGCCCCATTTCCGTCCCACTGGCCAGGCTCTGCTGGTCTGGCTGGCCGTCCCGTTTTTGGGCTACGGTTTTGTCGTCGCCCTTGGGCTGACCCACATCTATACCACCGTACCGGCCTGGTCGCTGTTGGCAGCGCTGGGTTGGTTCACCTTTTTTGACGCTTCGGAGCGGCCGCGACCGCTCTGCTGTCCGCTACCGGGTTGGGCCTCGAACGGCCTGCTCATCGGTCTGGCCGGGCTGGCGACTATTTTCTTGGGGAATGCCTTTGTGCGCCACGACGTGGAGTATTTGCAGGATTATCCCGACGGCAACTTAAGCCTGTTCTGGTCTCCCTACCAGCAGCCCCCCGCCACCGGCTACTTTGGCTTTCCGCACCGGGCCGGCTGGAAAACGGTGGGCCAGCAAATTGTCGACGGCCAATTGCGCGGCGATTACGGCAGCAACGAAGAACCGGATGTGACCACATGGTACACCCGCGGCGCGCCCCGGGCCTGCGACCCCCGGCCCGAATTCTATTTTCTGGCCGACGATCTGGTTGATCCAACCGAGGTGCCCACTGATGTGATCGCCTCCAACTACGATCAAATCGGGACGGTGAATTTGCCCACTCAAAAGCAGATGCAGCTTATGCAGCAGTTTCCAACGACCCTGACGTTGGGTGATTTGGATGATACTACCTTTTCCGCGGCTTTTGACCGCTCAGCCACCCCGGCTGCCTTCACCCGCTCGGCCCGCGGCTCGATCCCGGTTGAGGCGAACTTTGGTAATTTGGTCCGCCTGATCGGCTACGACCTGGATTTTGGACGAGCCTATCCGGGCGGCCGCCTGCCGCTGACCCTCTATTGGCAGGCCTCGAGCCACATTCCGGCCAGCTACCACGTTTTTACACACCTGGCCAGCGACTCCGGCCCGCTAGCCCAGGCCGACGGCATCCCGGTCTGTTGGCGCTATCCCACCGAACTGTGGCGGCCTGGCCAGATCATTGCCGATCAGCACGCTATTCTCATCCCAGCCGATATTCCGCCCGGCAACTACCCACTACAAGTCGGCCTCTACCTGCCCGATACCTTTGAGCGGCTGGACGTGTTGGACATAGCCGGCAATTCCGCCGGAGTCAGCGTAACTCTAACAAATGTAGAGATTAGAGATTAGAGATTGCAAACTCATCATTCACCATTCATAGTTCATCATTCATCATTCACCATGAGTCATTGGCTGCTCGCCTTCGGCCTGCTCCTGACCGGCGTCGGCGGAGCTTTCTTGCCCTGGATCTGGCGTGAGAGTGTGGCCCTGCAATTGACCGCGCCCGGACTGGCCGAGTTTGTCAAGTTCCTGCCGGAGATTCGTACCGACCAGCTTGAAATCGAGCGACTCATCTTTCTTCTGCCGCTGTTCCTGGCCATGCTGGCTCTGCCCCTGTTCGCCGCCAATCAAGAGCTACGGCTGCCGGGTTGGTTACAGTGGTTGATGCGGTTGGTGGTCATCCCCCTATCGTTGGCGGCTCTGTCGCCGGTCTGGACTCCGGCGATTCTGATTGCCCCGGAGTTTCGGCTGCAAACCGGCCTGGCTCTGGTGGCCCTGGGCCTGATGGTCATTGCTCCCCGGTTCAAAAAACTGCCGCTGAAACTGTTGGTTGGGCTGTTAGTACTGGCCGGAATCCCGGCCATCATTTTGCCTGCCTGGCAATTTAGCCTGGTGCGGGCCGGTATGGTAGAGGCTTACCACCAGCCGGTGTCGCTGGGTTGGGGCTGGCAACTCACCGCTGCCGGGATTGGGCTGAGCGCAATCGGCGGCGTCTGGGCCGCGTTTCTGAAACGCTGAGGGCTGGCTGATATGAACAGCCAATCCGACCTCAATTTTACGCCCCACCCCCTGGCCCGAAACCGCCATTTTCAGACCATTGTTTCCAGTCTCTATCACCGGAATGGCGCCGCGATGCAACAGGCTGCTCAAGAAATGATCCTCGATGCCGGCCGCGGCGTCCGGCTGCAGGGTTATTATTCTCCCCAGCCTGAGGGTAGCTCCAGGGGCGTGGTGCTTTTGTTACACGGCTGGCTGGGGAGCGTTAACGCCAATTATGTCGTGACAATTGGGGACTATTTGTATCGGCGGGGCTATGCGATTTTCCGGCTAAACCTGCGCGACCACGGCGACACCCACCAGCTTAACCCCGCCCCCTTCCGCGGCGACCTACTGGAGGAAGTCTTTACAGCTACCCGGCAGGTTGCTCAACTGGAAGTCGACCAGCCGCTGCATCTCATTGGCGCTTCACTGGGCGGCAACTTTGCCTTGCGGCTGGCCTGGCGGCATAGCCAAAACCCGTTGCCCAATCTGCAACAGACGGTCGCAATTTGCCCGGTGTTGAACCCGTATCACACTACCCTGCAACTGGACCGGGGTTACTGGCTGTATCTGGCCTACTTTCGGCGTAAGTGGCGCCGGTCTCTCCGGCAAAAACAGGCGCTCTTTCCCCACCTGTACGATTTTTCGGCCGAGATTGCTGCCTCAACTTGCCTGGAAATGACCGAGATTTTTGTACGCAACCATAGCCCTTACCCGGATGCCCTGACCTATTTCCGGCACTATACCATCACCCCCGAGATGATGGCCGCCCTGCGCAGCCCTACCACCATGCTTCCGACTGTCGACGACCCTATTGTGCCGATTACCGATTTTCGTCCCTTTGCTGGGTTAGAGTCTACCACGCCCCAGTTGCGGGTCCGGGTTCAACCTTACGGTGGACACGTCGGCTTTATCGACATCCTCCCATCCCGGCCCTGGCTGGGTGAAGCGGCTTTAACCATTCTGGAAAGCTAACCGGAGCCGGCTACAAACCTGGTTTGACAAGACGGTGGCTCAGGCTTATAATTTGAAATAGTTGCGGGTATAGTTCAGTGGTAGAACGCAACCTTCCCAAGGTTGATGTCAGGGGTTCGAATCCCCTTACCCGCT
>CAYNLK010000043.1:0-50740 GCA_964398055.1 uncultured Caldilineaceae bacterium | reverse complement strand
GGCTTACCCTGATTTTTTGGGCTTGGCAAATGTTAAATCTGTCGGCCAATCAGGTCCAAGCCAGTTACCACTTGAATTGCTCAGAGGGTTAGCTTCAGTGAAATCCCAAGTCATAGGAATGGCTTGACGAGCAAAAACCTGTTGAACCTTTTCACCGCCAGTATCCCAAAAGCAAATCGTTGACATTCGGTTAGTTAAACGACTAACTGTGATTCCTAAATATGTCGCCACAGCACTTGCGTAAGCGATGGCTGCATCACCCATCAGCCCAGCAGCTAAGGCGTCCTGTTGTACTTGTTCACAGGCGTGCATAACCAAATCGCTGAAGGTGGTTAGGGCCACCAATTGGCGGTCGGTGAAGAGGTGGTGGAAGTGGGTCAGGCCGTAAAGCGGCGTAAACATTGAGCGGCGGTCATCGGCAATTTGCGCATCGGGGTGCCAAGTCGGTTCGGCGCTGCGGGCAATTTGCTCCTGTTCGGCATCCGGCGGCAGATAAATGCGGCCACCTGGCCTTTCGGCTACAATCGCCATCAATTTTGCACCCATCCGTCCGGCCATGCCTTCGGCCTTGATATGGTCGCCGGTAATAGGGGTTTCAGTGAGCATACAAAAGAAGTTGGGCCCCCGTTTAGTTTTTGTCCCCATTTTGATTTTTTCCCATTGGCTTCTGTTTGGTATGCCGGTGCGAATTTCGAAATGATACATCATCGTTTGACGGTCAACTATCGGTTCAACCCAAGTTTCTTTCCCTTTTTTGGTGGAAAGGACAAAGGAGCTGACCAGCGGCACATGCGCCCCGTTCGCGGCCGGGTTGGGGCTGGGCACGGTGCGCGCCCACAGCCAGGCAATCACGGTGGCTTCGCCGCCGCCGTGTTCGAGCGGCAACGTTACTTTGGGGTAGAGGTGGCCAATGCGCCGCTCGGCCTCGTCGCGCATCCACTGGCCGTAGTAGCGCACATCCTCGGCCAGTCCTTCGGCCCCCCGCCACTCTTTCTGGATGAGGCGCTGTTCCTGGCCGGGGTGGACCGGCGGTTGGTTGGCAAATTTGGGGGGGATTTCGATGAGGGCTTTGTTGATTAGTACCGCCACCGGGTTCAAATCGCTGGCGTGGGCTTCCAGGCCCAGCCGTTGCGCCTCCAGGGGAATGGAGCCGCCGCCGGCAAAGGGGTCCAGCAGGGGCGGCGGCCCATTGGGGTTATTGGTGGCAGCCCGGATCAATTGGCGGGCAGTGCCAATCACCTCGTCATCATTGATGTTTTCCCACTTCACCAACTTCTCGATGAAGGCAAACAGCTTATAGCGGCGCTGCTCGCCGGGGGAGAGTTCGTCCCAATTTAGCTCTTTCTTGTCCGGCTCGGGCAGGCTGTCCAGGGCGTCCAGGTAGGGCTGGGGCAGGTCGGGTTGGTCGGGGTCATCTACCAGTTGGGCAAAGATGACCGCCCGGCAGGCGGCCAGCGGTCGCCGCGCCCACCACAGGTGCAGGGTACTGGGGTGACCGTGGCGGATCGATTTCTCGCGAGCGGACTCGGCGTTGATGGCGTCCAGAGGTAGGGCCACTTCGATCAGTTTTTTACGGGTGGGCATGAAGTCTCCATTTACGATTGGCGATTAACGATTGACGATTGGTGATTGAACCAATCCAAAATCTAAAATTCCGCGGCATGGGGCAAACTCTCCGGTACATCGGGCAGGCCGGTGAGAAATATGGCATTGTAGTGACTGTTAACGTAGGCCAGCAGAATGAACTCGGCCCAGTAATTTCGGCTCAGGCCATACTTTAGCAGGCTTGCCAGGGCCGGATAACCGGTGCTCAGGCCGGTTGCGGTTAAAACCGGCTGCTCAAGCAGCGCGCCGGTCTGAGGCATCGTCCGGTACAAAAAGTCCAGCCACTGCTCTTTGCCCGGCGCCGCCAAGACGTAGGGGGTGGTGAAGACCAGGGCCTCTCCGGTCAGCTCCGGGAGAGCCGGCAAGATTCTGACGAACCACAACTCTCCTGGTTGGCCCAGGTACCCGGCCGGCACACGACAGGTGTAAGCCTGGGCTGTAACCAACTCCTGAAGCTGGACAAACTCGCCTTTAATGCCTTGATGCTCGTAAATCCCCATCCGCGATTGTTGCATCAAGCGGATCACCGCCATATCCTCCGCCGATATCCCCAGCTCGGGGCCAAGATCCAGCACGCAGCTCCCGATGGTTTCTTGATCCCGGCCAAACGCGGCGTCAAAAAAAGCCCAGGTCGAAAAGTAGCTGTGAGTCAAAGGGCTAAGAGGTGGGCCGCCGGGCAGATACGCCTCTTCCATCTGACCCATCACCTCGTAATACTCGGCCAGCTCCGGCAGGATGGATAATTCTTCGGCCAGGAAAGAAACCAGATTTTGCCCGGCCAGGTAAGCGGCATGGAGCGGCTGGTAATCCCGGAGTTGAACCCGGGTTTTAACGTCAGCCGGCGGCTTTTTTACCTGTTGGAGCAGGCGACGCAAAGCAGCGTCCTCTCTCTTCCGGCCGGTTTTGGCCTGGCGCAGTCTCCTTTTTAGTTTCTCGGAAATATATCCCATCTCGATGATCCAAAATTGATTTCCGGGGAGTTGAATTTGGCGGCGCCGTAACTCTACCCCAATCGGCCACCTATCCCTCTTCAGCCAGCCGTCGTAAAAATTCGGCCGGGGTAATGATAGAGAGGCCCTCGAAGGGATGCAAAACCAGCAAATCTTCGTCCCCACTCACCAGCACATCAGCCTGACCGGCTACAGCCACTTCCAGAAATTTATTATCTTTGGGGTCGCGGCAGGCAGTGATGGACCGGGTAGGATTGACTGCCTCACCGCGCAGTAAAATTAGGGCCAGAACCGTTTTGATATCTTGCTGGCTCAACCCATATTTGCGCCCGATGCGGGGCCGGTTGAGTACGTCCGCCAATTCATCCAGCAAGGAACGGCTGTAAAGCAGGGTGAACTCACCCCGGCGTAGCCGCTGCAACACCGGCCCAACCGAGCCTAGCGGCATAATTAAAGCCCGCACCAAAATATTGGTGTCAATGACGGCGCGCATCAGCCGGCTGCTTCAGTCCGGGCCGCCTCGATGTCGGCCTGCAATTCCGCCTCGTCAACCGCGGCCTGTTGCTTGGCCATGCGGACCGTGAGCCGGTCAAAATTGGCCAGCACATCCTGCTCCTGCAACTCCTGAAACCGTAAAAATTCTTCGTAAGGAATCAGAACAGCCTCCGGGCGACTGCCGCGAGTCAGAATGTAAGGTGTATTTTTCTTGACCACTTCATCAAAAATAGAGCGGAAACGGCGCTGCAATTCAGTCACGCCAATAATTTTTTGCATCATCATTTTTTACCCCAAATTAAATACATAGTTTGATATGTATTTTAATCCAAATTTCGAGTTTTGACTACTTTAGGGACACGGCTGAACGTCACTCCCCCGGATCTTTTGGGTTCAATTTTTCCGGCTGATCAAGCAGGTTCGGTTCCCCGCTGCCACAGGGCCGGCAAATTGAAATTAACACTGACTTCGGCAAAGCCCGGTTCGCGGTCTAAAAAGGTAGGCGGCAGGTAGCGCACCTGGCAGTTAGGCCGGGGCTGGTAACGGGTTCGCTCTTCCCGCATTAACCCTGCCGTCACGTCGGTTGGGACATTTTCCTCCGGTGGCACCTGCACCAGGGCCAGAATCCAATCATCCGGTTTGTTGAGCGCGGTCAAAATCTCGTTCTTAGTGATAGTCACGGTTTTGGCTCCGGCGATTCGCCCTTTTACTTCGATGAAGCGCAACGTGGACTCGCCAGCCACTACTGCGGCTGATTCAACGTCGTAGCCCAGGTTCTCTTTGCTGACGTCTCGCGGGGTATAGCCCAGCTCCCTTTCCGCAGCCATCACCGCGGCCATCGCCGCATCTTCAACCCGTTTAGTTTCACGGGCAAACAGGTCCGGTTCGCTCCGGCGTTCGCCCTTGAGCCGGGCCAGCAAGCCGCCCGGTACAATCAACGCGCCGCCAATAGCCACCGGTGGCAGCGCCGCCAGTTGGCGTTCCTGCTCCAACTCGATCATCCGCTTACGCAGCCGGGCCTCCAATTCATCGGCCCGCTGCCTGGCTCTGGCTGAATTGATGCGGGCATTCACTTTGCCAGCGGCTTCCTGGGCCTTCAAATCTTCAGCCCGATGATCCCAGTAGGCAATCTCTTTGGTCAATCGCTCCTTGACCGCGGCCATAGTTTTGTCGATTAACGGCTCTTTGACTGCCTTCACCTCGCGCAGATGACGGGGAACGACTTCACGGATGGCGTAACCGATCGCCTGTTGTTCCAGGTTTTGGGTGGCCAGGGTATGCTCAAGCAAAGGTTGAACCAACGCTTGTTCTGCTTCGGCCAGCGGCCGGTAATCCAGGTAAGGGGCGGAACCGGCATCAACGGTATTTTGGATTTGCAGATCTGGATTTTCAACCAAAGGCAATTCGACAAACTGGAGGCGACGCGACACGACTCGGCGAGTTTGCCCTTCCGCGCCAGGTCGAGCATCCTGAATTGAGTGCCGCAAATAAAATAGCACCCGGACTGTTTCGCCGGGGTCGTCCTCATCCACCAAAATGGCGCCTTGCTTCATCAAGTCGCGGTAGCGTTCCAGAATCAGGTCAAGAGTGGCGTCCAGCAGGGGGTGGCCAGGGCAGATAAAGGCAGCCAGCGGTTTACCCGGCACATTGATCAAATCCTTCTCAAAGCAAATCCGCTCATAGCGACTCAACACCGGGTCACCCAGGCCAATCAACCGGTCGCGCTGGCGGATCAACGCCGGCACATGGGTGATTTCGTAGCGGCCTTGCTCGCGCTCCCGCAGGCTGCCCCCCAAGTGGGCAAACGCGGCCTTGAAAAAAGAGGCGATAAAATGGGGCTGCAAGCGCCGGGCCTCCAACCGTTCCATCTCCTGCCGAATAGTTTGGACCTTGCCGGCGTCCATCACGTCGCGGGCCAGGGCGCGCTCGGCCAACAGTTCCTTGAGCCGCTCGTGATCCAATGCGCCTTCAACCACCTGGTTGAGCCTGTCTCTAACCTCCGGCTGATCGCCGTAACGGATGGCTTCAATCATCAACTGGCGCAGCTCCGCGCCATCAATGGCTTTGCCCAGCACGTCAAATACCGCCCCGCCCAGCGACTCCCGCTCGCGCTCCAGTTTGCGCAGGAGGGTCAGGTACACGTCACCCTCACGGGTTTCCTCGGCCACCATATTCCACAGGTGGCAAACCTCGGTTTGGCCAATCCGGTGGATGCGGCCAAAACGCTGCTCCAGGCGGTTAGGGTTCCAGGGCAGGTCGTAGTTGATCATCAGATGTGCTCGTTGCAAGTTGATGCCTTCGCCAGCCGCATCAGTAGCCACCAATATCTGTACTGCCTTATCCTGGGTAAAGGCTTCCTGAGCTTTGCGCCGCTCCTCCCGCTTCACGCCGCCGTGGATAACAACGACCGCTTCAGGTCGGCCCAGCAGGCTGCGGATGCGATCAGTCAAGTAATTGAGCGTATCCCGGTGCTCGGTAAAGATGACCAGCTTGCGCCGGTGCCCATGGCTGTCAAACATCTCGGCTTGATTTTGGAGCAGGTTCGATAACTCCTCCCACTTGCGGTCGGTCCGGCTGGCCCGCACCTGTTCGGCCAATGACTCTAATTCTTTGAGCAGATCAATCTCAAGCCGTAGCTCCTGGATGGTGCGGGCAGCGGTGGCCTGGTCAATCAACTCTTCTTCTAGCTCTTCCAACTCTTCGGCGGGAGCGTCATCCAGATCGTCCAGGTCTTCAACATCCAGAAAATTCAAAGCGTGACTGCTGTCCGGCCAGGTCACGGAGGCACCACGCGACAGCAATTCTTCCTCCCGCAACCGCCGTTCCAACCGCTCCCGGCGTCGTTTGAGTGACTGATAAATAGCTTCCGGTGATGAGGCCAGTCGACGCTGAAGGATGGTCAAAGCAAAGCCAACCGTCCCCCGACGGCCATCGTTGTTCAGGTTATCGGCTCGATTGAACTCCTCTCGAACGTAGGTGGTGACAGCCTGATAGAGACTGGCCTCCAGGTCGGATAATTGGTAGGTGACAGTATAAGCTCGCCGTTCGGGAAACAAGGGTCGGCCATCAAATTTGAGCAGCTCTTCCTTGACCAATCTCCGCATCAAGTCAGATGTGTCCGAGGTATGAACTCCATCCCTAAACCGGCCCTCAAAACGGTCGCCATCCAACAGGGCCATAAAGAGTTGAAAATCCTCTTCCTTGCCGTTGTGGGGCGTCGCCGTTAGCAGCAGAAAGTGGCGGGCTAGCTGCGCCAGTCGCTGGCCTAAGCGGTAACGCTTGGTGTACTTGATTTCACCCCCAAAAAAAGTAGCCGACATCTTGTGGGCTTCGTCGGAAACAATCAAGTCCCAATCAGTTTGGGCCAGCTTGTCGATCAAATCCTCATTCCGGGCCAGCTTGTCCAACCGGGCAATTAGCAGCGGGATTTCGGTAAAGACGTTGCCGCTGCGGGCGGCCTCGATCCGGTCGTTGGTCAACAAATCAAAGGGCAGGTGAAAACGGCGGTACAGTTCGTCCTGCCACTGCTCGGCCAGGTTACCGGGGCAGACCACCAGACAGCGCTGTAAATCACCCCGGATTAGCAACTCTTTGATAAAGAGGCCGGTCATAATCGTTTTACCAGCGCCGGGGTCATCGGCCAACAGGTAACGCAGTGGCTGGCGGGGCAACATTTGGTCATATACCGCTGTAATCTGATGGGGCAGCGGCTCAACCAACGAGGTATGGACCGCCAGATAGGGGTCAAAGAGATGGGCCAACCGGATACGCTGCGCTTCAGAGACCAAACGCAGCAGTTCGCCATCGGCGTCAAAGCTCCAGGGCTTACCCTCGGTAACAATTTCCAGGGAGGCTTCGCTGTCCCGAAACAGGAGTTGATTATGGGGATTGCCGGCTGCATCTTTGTAAGTCAACTCAACAGCACTGGTGCCGTGCCATTTCACATCGATCACGGTCGCCAGGCCGGTTGGCAGCAGTCCACGTACCGTGGCCCCCCGCGTCACATCTTCAAGTCGAGCCATATCGTTGCTTCTCGTATATGAATCTATCTCATCTTAGTTTTAACGTGCGATTCTTCGCAAAAACACATGCTCTGGCAAAAGCCGGGTAGATATCTTTGGACAAACCTAGAAAAAAGTTGGCTCTATTTTACCGCCTTTTGTGCCTAATTGCCAGATAACTATTTGCCTAACATATTGCAGTTTAAGAGTCCTTAAACAATTCCGACATTGGAACTTCCAGGGCTTTGGCCAGAGCTTCAATATTGCGCAGGGCTACATTGCGCAGACCCCGCTCGATGCCGCTAATATAAGTGCGATCAAGACCGCTCAACTCGGCAAGTTTCTCTTGAGACAAGCCCCGTTCTTTTCTAAGCTTTCTTATTTTGTTCCCGAATCTATCGGTCACCGAAATATTATCGGCCATGAAGCTCCCCAGTTTTCAGAAGATTGGTCACCGCTAATGCCATTATATTTTTCTGTAGTATATGAGTCTACGGACGATGAGTCTCAAATTGGAACACATATTTGACAACCTGCTCGTTTTGCTTAGAATTGTTGACTATGAGTCTCGATTAGTCGAAGGAGTTTTCGTGATGTCAGTTGAGCCAATCAAAGAGGTAATTAGGCTGTGGAGGCGGTTCATTTTTAATATGCCAATTTCTTGGTTGAATCTGGGAACGGTGGTACACTCGGCTCAAAATTATCCAACAGAGGATAACCACCGATGAAATTTGATACCACCTTGCTGGCCACCGATTTGAGCGAAATGCCGCAGTTGACCCGCCAGGCCGAGGCCATCGGCTTCGACGGAATTTGGGTTTCGGAGACCGCCCACGATCCCTTTTTACCGCTCGTCTTAGCCGCCGAACACAGCCGGCGGCTCACCCTGGGCACCGGTATCGCCCTGGCTTTTGCCCGTAGCCCGGCCATTCTGGCCCAACTGGCCTGGGATCTGGCCCGGTTTTCCAAAGGACGTTTCATCTTGGGGCTGGGTACCCAGGTGAAGGTTCATAACGAACGCAGATTGGGGGCAAAGTGGGAGCAGCCCGTGGCCAAGCTGCGCGAGGTCATTTTAGCGATGCGGGCCTTGTGGGATTGCTGGCAAACCGGCCGTAAGCTCAACTTTCGGGGCGAGTTCTTCAAACTGACCCTGATGACCCCGTTTTTCGACCCCGGCCCGCACAACTGGCCGGACATTCCCATTTACATTGCCGGGGTTAACCAACAGATGCTGCAACTGGCGGGTGAGTTGTGCCAGGGCGTTCATGTTCATCCCCTGCACACTGCCCGCTATATCAAGGAGTATGCCCTGCCCCATCTTGAAACAGGGTTGCAAAAGAGTGGACGGCAACGGGCAGAAATCGAATTGTCTACCACCACCTTCGTAGTACCAACGGATGATGCCGCCAAAGCCAAGGAGTATGAAGTCAGGGCGCGCCAGCAAATCACATTTTATGCCAGTACCCCCTCCTACCGGGTGGTCATGGAACTCCATGGCTGGAGCGACATTGCCGAGCGCTTGAGCCGCCTGGCAGCCCGGGGTCAATGGGCTGAGATGCCCCAGCTCATCACCGACGAGATGATGGCTGAGTTCGTGGTGAGCGGAACCTGGGCCGAACTGCCGGCCAAGATCAAGGCCAAGTACGCCGGCGGGCTGCTAGATCGGGTTAGCTACTACATCCCCTTTGTCCCCGGCCAAAATGACGCCGGCTGGCAGGCCACCATCGCCGGTTTCAAACGGTAATAAAGACGTGAAACGTGAAACGTAAGACTTTCAAAGGTAAAATCATCACGTTTCACTTCTCACGTTTTACGCTACGCGCATCACGCTACACGCATCACGCTACACGCATCACGCTACACGCATCACGCTTCACTCTTCCTCAAAGCCCCCATTTTTTACCAGCGCCCTGAGCCGTTCAGAGGTGTAGGCTGCTTCCAGTTCGGCGGCTAACCGCTCGGCCAGGGCTTCGGCCTCTTCGTCCGATTCTTGCCAGCCTGGGGTGCGCCATTCAGCCAGGTAGGCGTCGCTGCCGGTCAGCCCGGCTAACATGGCCGCCTGGTCGATGGCCTGGCCAAAGCGGTCCGACAGCGCCCGCCCCTTGCGTTGGCGGCCTTCTTTGATTTTGATTTGAGCCGGAATGTCTCGCCAGTAAACAATTTGATAGGTGATAGCCAAGATCGGTGTCCTCCTCGGATATACTCCCACCCTTTCCCCGATTCGGTGCGTAAGCGGGGTCCAGGGGGGATCAATTTTCCATCGTACCGCTCTGGATCCGGAGCGGCTCCAGCGCCGGCCAGTCGATTTTGACCCCCAGGCCGGGTGCGTCGGAGAGGGTAAGATAACCGCTCCCGTCCGGCAAGATGGGTTCAGGCAGAATAAAGTCCCGTCGTTCCGGCGTCCAGTAGGGTGGATCGTACGGAAACTCCACAAACGGGGCCGTCGACACGGCCGCGACCACGTGCAGATTGGCCAACAGCACCAGACCGTCGCCCCAGGTGTGGGGGGAGTAAATGGCCCCGGCGTCCTGCACCTCGCCGGCCAACTGCCTGGCCCGCCAGATGCCGGTACTCCAGACCACGTCCGGCTGGTAGACATCCAGCGAGCCGTGCCGGAGGTATTCCCGCAACTCCGCCCACTCGCGGTTGCCCTCGCCGCCGGCAATGCGGGCGCGGACGCGCTGCCGGAGTTGGGCCAGGCCGCGATAGTCGTGTCGCGGCAGCGGCTCCTCCAACCAGTAGACGTCCAACTCGTCCAGGGCCTGGCCCACCCCCAGGGCCGTCTTGAAATCCCACGGCGCCGAACTGTCCCAGGGCATCTGCCAGCCCTGGTTGGCGTCGACCAGGATTGCCACCTCCGGCCCCACGGCTGCCCGCACCGCCTGAACCGTGGCGATATCCTCCCACGGATCGGCGGCGTGGAAGCGCAACTTGAGCGCGGCAAAACCCTGTTCGGCCAGTCGCCGGGCCGACTCGGCCCGCTCGTCCGCCGGCAGGCGCGCCCCGGTGGAGGCGTAGGCGCGAACTCGATGACTCCGCCCGCCCAGCAGTTTCCAGAGCGGCTGGTCGCTGATCTGGCCCAGCAAATCCCACAGGGCCACCTCCAGTGGCCACATCCGGCCATAATGAAATTGCAGGTTATCCAGCAACCGCACGTGGCGCTCGATGTTGAAGGGGTCCTGGCCGATAAACAGCGACTCGTGCCCGGCAAAGCCGAGCATGGCATCGCCGGAGCCAACGCCCTCGTAATCCCCGGCCTGCACCCGGACAATGGTGCTGGTCAAGCTGAGGCGCGGCTGTGGATCCCACGAAGCTTTAAAAGGTGGGTCGAGCGGCAGGCGGTAGTGGTGAATCTCGATCCGGTCGATTTTCATTTTATTGGATTATCTTTCAGCAAAGTTCAGCACAATGGTATACCAGCCCGGCGGCCCTTCCACAATGCCCACGCCGATGCGGTTATGCTCCTGGTGTAAAATATTGTGACGGTGGGGCGGGCTGCCCATGAACCAGTTCAAGGCAGCCTGGACCGTTTCGGCTCGCGGGCGAGTGTTGCGCTGGATATTTTCGCCCACCCGCTCAAAATCAGCGATGCCTTCCTCCAGGAAACGCTCCCGCAGGGTAGTACCTTCCGGGGTAACGTGGCTGAAGAAGTCACGCACCACCATATCGTGGGCATAAGTTTCGGCCATCTCGATAATCTCGGCGTCTACTTTATATGGGGCTAAACCCTGGGCCTGGCGGGCCTCATTCACCAACCTGATCATCTGCTGTTCCAACTCCACCAGGGGGGCAGACGCCACAATTGGCGCCGGCGGGGCTACGTTGGGCTGGGGCGTCGGCTTGGGTAGCTGAAAGATAACCGGAATGGCAATGGTCTGGCCGGCTGCCAGCGTTGACGGTAGCAGGTCAGGGTTGATTGCCAACATGTCTTTAACGCTGGAGCCGTATCGACTGGCTAACCCCAGCAGGGTATCACCTTCCGCCAGCTCGTACAGAATGACCGGAAAGCCCAGGGTCAACCCTTCCAGCGGGGGAATGGTCAACGTCTGGCCGATTTGCAAGCGGGTTGGATCGGAGATGTCGTTAGCGGCCAGCAGAATCTCGACGGGCACATCAAATTGGGCGGCGATGGAGAGGGGAATATCGCCAGCCTGGACCACATAAGTTGCCACTTCCCTATCGTTCTCAGACCGAGGGACAGGTTTGGGCTGGTTGAAGATGATCGGCACGGCGATAGTTTGGCCGACCGGCAGCGACCTGGCCTTTAGACCGGGGTTGGCTGCCACAATATCCTTGACGCTGGAGCCGTACTTCGAGGCGATGTCGAGTAGACTATCTGTCGAGACCACCTGGTGGAGCACCACCGGCATCCGCAAACCCTCTTGCGGCGGAATGAGCAGCGGCTGGCCGACCGGCAGGTTGGTGGGGTCTCTGATATCATTGGCGGCCAGGATGGCTTCGGTGGTGACGCCATACTGAGCCGCAATGGAAATGAGGGTCTCATCGGCTTCAACCGGGTGCAGGATGAAAAGGGGCGTGGGCGTGGCTATCGCCTCGGCCGCGACTTCGAACGGCATAATGGCAATGGTTGGCGAGGGAGTGACGTCGGCCAGCGGTTGAAAATCGCCCACGTTAGATGTTAGTTCCGGTTGGGGTGTGGCCGGCGGACGGTTCGAGCGTGACTCCGGAGCCGGTCCTGGTTGAGGGTGAGGCACGAGGTTACTCTGAACAATGAGAATGACCCCCACCGTGCCTGCCACCAATAGTCCGCCCCACACCCGTGGCGAAAGATAGCCGGCCTGTTCCCAGGTGTGGAGCTTTTGAAGGAGGAGTTGTAACAGGGGTATGATTTTGTTTTGCCAAAAATCGTTCACAATAAAGGCTAACCAGACCAAGAGTCTCGTTTGAGATAGTAGCAAAGGCATCCCTACGCCTTTGCTCAGGCAATCATCGAGGCGCACCGTTCATCATCCGGCGCGCCTCGGTAACCTGCTTTAGCTTAAATTATGATTCAAAATTCGCCAAATTATCGAGCCGGTTCTAACAGATCGATCAATTCCAGCTCGGCCAGACAGTCTTCACTGGGGACGCCCGTTTCCGGGTGCCATTTCATCAATTCGTAGTAGCGCCGTTTGGCCCAGTTGAAGGCTTCTTCCGTAATTTCAACCCCGGCCAGCGGGCCGCTCTTAAAGGCTTTCATGACCCGTCTGGGCAGCCTGTCGTCGTCGGCGCTGAAGCCTTCGCGCAGGTTGAACAGCCGCGCCAGCGTTTGCGCCCGCGCTCCCACGTTGAGAATGTCGTGGATGCCATACTCCAGGCCGGTTACGCCGCTGAGAGCCTGGGCCATGTGCTCGTAAGTATAGGGATAGAAGTGGCAGTTGACGGCGCAGTCCTGAAAGTGCATCCAGTTGAGTTCGTGGTAAAAGATTTGCAGCTTGTCCTCATTCAGAATTTTGGGCGACAACGGCTCCACTTTGCGGGCCAGGGCGGCGTTGACTCGATTCAGATCGTGCCCTTCGCTGGCAAAGGCGGTATCGTGCACATTCATCATGTGGTCGGCCCCCACCGGCGCGACCGCATAACCCAGCCCCATGGCGTGCTTCAGCCGGGGTTCGTGCATCGGCAGTTCCTGGCCCTTGATGGTCAGATTAAAGGGTTCGGTAGCCGGCCCAAAGCGCCGGCTCATCCGGGCAACCCCTTCGGCCAGCACGTCGCCAAAGCCCTGTCGTTTGGCAATCATTTCCACCGACTTGACCAGCAGGTCGGCCTCACCCCAACGGTAGGCCAGCCCGCCAGTGTCGGCGGTGGTTAACAGGCCGTTCTCAAAACATTCCATCACAAAACCGATGGCCGCGCCGGTCGAAATGGCGTCGAGGCCATAGGCGTTGGCCAGCTCGTTGGCTTTGGCCACGGCCACGTTGTCTTCAACCCCGCAGTTTGGCCCCAGGGCGGCCATCGCCTCATACTCCGGCCCACCGTAAGCCGGGTCCAGTTTACGGGAGGGGTCATCGTGATCATACTCAAAGACCTGCTTGCAGGTGATGGGGCAGGCGTGGCAGGTATCCCGTTCCTTAAGGAACATCTCGTAATTGCGTTCACCGCTCAGGAGTTCGGGATGCTCAAAAACCGGCTGCCCAAAGTTCTGGGTCGGCAAGCCGCCCAGGTAGGCCCAGCCCATCAGCGAGTCCTGGGTGCCGCGGCCGATTCCGGCCGCGGCCCAGGCGACCAGTTCTTTATAGTTGGCCCCCAGCCATTTGGCTACTCCGGTTACCGGCGGGCGCACGGCAATCGGGACCTGCAGGCTACCCCGCACGGCCACGGCTTTGAGATTTTTGGAACCCATCAGCGCGCCCAGGCCGTTCCGCCCGGCTGCCCGGTTGACATCGTGCATAATGGCCGCGTAGAGCACCTGGTTTTCACCGGCCGGGCCAATTTGGGCCACCCGGACTTTGTCGTCGCCCAGCTCGGCCCGGATGGCCGCCTGGGTGGGGGCAGTCAATTGACCCCACAAATGGTTGGCCGGTCGAATTTCGACCTGGCCGTTTTTGATCCACAGGTAAACCGGCGCGCTGGCCCGGCCACGAATGACCAGCGCGTCAAAGCCGGCCCGCTTGAACTCATGGCCCCACCAGCCGCCGGCCTCAGCGCTGCCAATGGCCCCGGTGAGGGGCGACTTGCCGCCCACGCCGTGGCGACCGGCCCCGGGCAGGTTGGTGCCCTGCATAATGCCCGGCGCAAAGATGAGCAGGTTGTCGGGGCTGAGCGGGTCGGTTTGGGGCGGCAAATCCCGCAGCAAAAGGTAGGCAACCACTGCCCGGCCACCCACCAGCAGGCGGTAAAAATCAGGGTCGGGTTGTTCGATCCAAGTTTGTCCGGTGGTTAAGTTGACGTGCAATATTTTTCCGTGGGTGCCACCAACCATATTTCTGTTCCTTTTTAGTTACGATGTTTGGGTCAGATTTGGTTCAGATCAGCGAATTTGAAACAGGATGATATATCGAGCCGCCAGCGATGGCAAATAGCCCGGCCCAAAGGGCGCGGCCAGAATTTTGGGCAGATAAGGTGACCGGCACTTCCAAAGTGCCGGTCACCTAAAAAGGTCAATTAGATTGAACAGGCGCAGCCAATGTTTCAAACGCGGCCCGCTGTTCAGAGTTACCCATCACGGCGACTGAATCGCCGGCGCTGAACTCATAGTCGGCGTGGGGATTAGGAAATAATCGCCCGTCCCGGATTACGCCCACCACCGAGGCGCCGGTCCGGCTGCGAACTTTTGCCTGGCGGATGGTTTGCCCAATGAGCGAGCTATCCGCCGGCAGTGTTACCCAATTGACCTCCAGTAGACGAGCCGCGCTTTGCAGTTGAGCTACGGTATGGTATTCATTGTGACTTTGATAAAGCGGGGCGTACAGTTCGTGGCGAATCGCATCGGTGAATCTTTGAATTTCGGACGCGGCGAGATTCAAGTGTAATAAAGTCTGGCGGGTGATCTCCAGGCCGGCTTCAAATTCCGGCTGTACCACTTCATACACGCCTTGCTGGTGGAGCGCCTGCATTTGCTCTACCCCTTCCGCTCTGGCCACAATATGCACCGTTGGATTCAAACGGCGCACCTGGTCGACAATGGCTTGCGTGACGGTGATCGCCGGTGTGGTCACCAGCACCAGGCAGGCCTGCTCAACTTTGGCTGCTTCTAAAACAATTTCTTGAGCGGCATCCCCGTAGATTACCGGCAAGCCGGCTTCTTTGACCTGTTCCACCCGGCGATAATCCAATTCGATAATCACAAAAGCCAATCCCAAACGCTGCAATACCTGGGCCACATACTGCCCCACCCGACCGCCGCCCGCAATGACAACGTGCTGGTGCAAACCGCTGTTGGGCAGGTTGATCGTTTGCATGGGTTCCTGTTTAAACCAACGTTTGCGCAGGGCATACAATGGGGCCGTTAATCCTGAGACAAACGGGGTCAAGATCATGGTCGTTATGGCCGTGGTCAGCATCAAGGCGTATTGCTCATTGTTGATGGAGTTGGTCGCCAACCCCACGCGGGCCAGCACAAACGAAAATTCACCCACCTGAAACAGGCCCAACCCGACCGCCAGCGGGATGACGTTGCCATAGCCAAACAGCCGGCTCAACGTACTAAAAATTAGCCCTTTACCTGCCGCCACCACCAGCACCACCAGCAAGATTGTGACCCAATTGGCCATGAGAAACAGCGGATCCAGGAGCATCCCAACCGAGACAAAGAAGAGCAGTCCAAACAGGTCTCGCACCGGAATAATATCGCTCAGGGCCTGGTGGCCATAATCAGACTCGCTCAACACCATCCCGGCCACAAAAGCGCCAAAGGCAAAGGAGAGACCAAACAGGTACGTGGCATAGCCAACTCCCAAACCGATGGCGGTGATGGCCAGCAGAAATAACTCCCGTGAGTTCCAGGCGGCAATATGGGCCATCAAACGAGGCAGCAGCCGGATGCCCACAAAAACCATCAAAAACAAAAATAGCGCTGCCTTCAGGGCTGCCAGACCCAGCACCGGCAACCCTGCCCCAGGCTCGTTGAGTTGAGGCAAAATAATCATCAGCGGCACTACCGCCAAATCCTGCACAATCAGCATGCCAATCATCACTCGGCTGGAGAGGGTGCCCAGGCGGCCCTGGCTCATCAAGGTTTTGAGCGTGACCATGGTGCTGGATAAGGCGATCATACCGCCGAACCAGACGGAAACGGCCCAATTCCAGCCCAACATTTGGCCGATCCCAAAACCCAACGCCATCGTTAGCAGGATTTGGATGGGGGTGCCGATCAAGGCAATACGGCGGACAGGTTTCAACTCTTTTAACGAAAATTCTAAGCCCAGGGCAAATAGTAATAGGGCCACGCCGATTTCAGCCAGCAGTTCGATGTCGTGGATATTCGCAATAGTGATCCCGCCGGTGAAAGGACCAATTATCACCCCGGCCAGAATATAGCCTAGAATCAACGGCTGCCTTAATTGTTGAGCAATCAACCCCGCAATTAAGCCGGCCACCACAATGATGGCAATATCTGCTGCTATGCCCATCGCTGTCCAAATTCTCGTTAATCGAGTTGTTTGATCACCCGGCCCGGACTGGTAAACGAGATGCCCTGAGCGGCCGACGTGTTCAGCATAATTGCCTCCACAATCGGTTCATAAACTGCTTCTTCGGCCACCCACTCCACAATGAAATTCGTCCCCAAACCACCGCTTTGTTCGCTGGCCTCCACAAAAAAATCGGTCGAAGCCAGTGGCCCCAGGCGTTGGGGTTGGGCCAGGTATTCCTTCACCGGTTGGCCGTGCGTATCGTAGTAGCGCACCGAGGTTATGATAATGGGGTGGCTAAAATCGGTGTTGTGGATCGTCAGCGTCACGGCCAGATCGAGCGTTCGGCCGCCGCCGGCGTAGTAGATTTCTGAGTAAGCGGGCACATAGATGGTCTGGCCGGTGGTAATATCCAAATCTTGAACGGAAATAACCTCATTATTGGATGATGGCGGGGGCGGGGTTTGACTTGGCCCCTGTGAGGCGCAACCAAAAAGAAGTAAAACGATAATGACCGCTACCGGCCATTTACAATCGGTCAAATACATTGATTTCTCCCCCTTCTGAACGAGGCAAATGGCTGTCGGCCACTCGAAATAGCCAGACAGGCGGTTTGCCGTCGATAGAGCAGCGATTGTTTACGGATAAGCACCCGGCCGCATCACCTCACACGGCAGCAAGATGTTGAACTCGTTCCGCAACTGCCGGTCGACCGGCTCCGGCACAATTTCAGGAAACGAGCTGGTCAAAATTTCTCTGGCCCGCCGCCGCGCCCGCTCCCGCATATCCAGGCTGCCGGCATTTTCCCAATCGCTGCGGGTGGCCCGGTCGACGCTGTGGGGGTAGTGAAATTCGGTGTGCATCAACTGGTACGTCTGGGGGTGGCCCAGGTAGTGCCCCTCGCCGTTGCACACGTCGTCAATCACATCGACCGAGAGCGCCTCGTCGGTCACCTCCAGCCCTTTGACCAGCCGCATGACCTGGCCGTTGATGTCGTCGTCGATGATGTACTGCTCGTAAGCCACCGCCAGCATCGACTCCAGCATGCCGGCCGAGTGGTGGTTGTACTGCGCCCCGGCCAGCGCCACCACCGCTGTGGTCAGCCCCTTTTCAAAACCGGCCTGGATGTCGGGAATTTTGCTGTCGGTCAGGGCTGAGGAGCTGTAAATCGGCAAGCCGTAAAATTGGCACATCTGGGCCGAGGCCGCATTCATCAGGGCCAGCTCGGCGCAGCCGCCGATCATATTGCCGGTACGCAAATCCGAAACCAGCGGCATACCGCCCAACAGCGTCGGGTGGCCGGGCTGGACAAGCTGCACGTAGGTGATTCCGGCCAGCTCCTCTGCTACAGTTTGCACCAGCGTGCCGACCAGCGAGGCCGGGGCCGTGGCGCCTGCTTGCGGGGCCGACACCAGCGCCACCGGGATACCGGCGCGAATGGCCGCGGTCAAAGTCTCGGTCGTCTCCGGGGCAAAGCGCAGCGGGCTGACCATCCAGCCCAGGTTGAACGATAAGATGGGCCGCCGCCGGAATTCGGCCTCGCCCCCGGCCAGGATAACGCCCATGCGCTTGATCTGGGCCACCTTCTCCGGAAAGTAGCAGCCGCCCATCACGTGCTTGTTTGTCGCCGTCAGGCAGGCGTAAAAGGTGTTGATGTCGATCTCTTCACTGGGGATATCCTGAGCCACCACCGCCCGCAGGTAGAAGTGAATATGCTCCAGATTTTCCACCAGCCGGCCGATGTCGTACAGGTCGCGCAACACCGTTTTCCGCGCCTGGCCGCTGTCCAGATCGAGGATGTTGATGGCCGCGCCACCGGTGCCCAGGTGGACGCGTTTGCCGCGCAGGTGCAGGTCGGTTTGGCCGTCCTTGCTGTACAGGATCACGTCCCGGTTGACCATTTCGAGGGCTTTTTCAACCAGTCTCCGCGGCACAAAAACCCGATTGCGACTCTTATCGACCCGCGCCCCGGCCTGCTCAAGGATGCGGCGGCACTCCGACTCCAAAATCTCCACCCCGGTCTGCTCCAGCACGCTCAAGGCGGCCTGGTGGATGCGCCTGACCCCGTCGTCGGTCAGCGGGCGGTATTGACCCCCTTCCAGGCCCGGCGGGAAAGGGTTGGTTCGTTTTTTGCTGGCCTCTAAGCGGGCGTCGCGGGCCCGGGGGCGGTTTTCTCTGGTCATTATTTTTCTCCGTGTAATCAGGTTGATTTAAGTAGGTTGCCGGGCTAAAACGCCCCCTGTTTCACCATTAATAAGCCATCACCCGCGCCTGAGCAATCTCCCGGCGGCCAATCGGCCGAAGCTGGTCGGACAAGAGGGTAACAACCGCCACTGTTTCACCATCCAGAGTAATGAATTCGACTTCGTACCCACGGTTTTTCTGGTGAACCAAAACGACTGTGCCAATATCACCTTGCTTCAAGCCATATTCTGGCAGATCGGTTTTCAACACACATTGCTCCAGTTCTTTAATCATTTTCTCTCCCTTGCAGTGGATAGGCCGTAACAAACCTTGCAGTCTGTTCGCCCATCTCAATAAACCAAACCGTCCGAATGAGCGGTGTTCTGCCATCCGGTGTAGATATTATACCCTCAATCACATAGCGCGTACCAAAAGGAGAGCCTTCAGTTTTGGTCACATCATGATTGGCCACGTGATTACGCAGCGCTTGAGCCAGCTCTTCCCAGTGTTCGGTTTGAAAGCCGAAACCGCGAAAAAATCTGGCTTTACTACGTCCATCCGGGTGGTCAAACGAGAGCAAGTAGTCAGTAATTTTAGCTGGCGGAATGATGGCATCTGGATAGTTGGGCAACTTCATATTTTGGTCCGTTTACGCCGCGTGGTGCGCGACTGTACGCACAATCTCCACCGCCTCCTCGATCTGGGCGCTTGATACGTCCAGATGGGTCACCGCTCGCAGCCGGGTTGGCCCGGAGTCGGAAAAGCGCAGGCCGAAGGCCATCGTCGCCTGGTTGAAAGCCGCGGCGGTCAGGCCCAGCCCGGCCACATCAAAGAAGACGATGTTGGTCTCTACCGGCTCCACGCGCAACCCGTCGATCTTGGCCAGCCCGCGGGCCAGACTGTGGGCGTTGGCGTGATCCTCGGCCAGCCGCTCGACGTGATGTTCCAGGGCGTACAGCGCCCCGGCGGCGATGATGCCGGCCTGGCGCATGGCCCCGCCGAACTGGTGCTTCCAGCGCCAGGCAGATCGAATGAACTCCGGCGAGCCGGCCAGAGCCGCGCCTACCGGCGCGCCCAGCCCCTTGCTGAAATCGATCCAGACCGAGTCGAATGGGGCCGCATATTCTCGGGCCGGCGTCCCGCTGGCTACCACCGCGTTCATCAAGCGGGCGCCATCCATATGGCAGGCCAATCCATGCCGTTTGGCTACCGCGCAGACTGCCTCGATGGTCTCCAACGGCCAGATAGCCCCACCGCCCATATTGGTGGTTTGCTCCACCGACACCACCCGCGAGCGGGGCGAGTGGTTGTCGGCCGGCCGGATGGCGGCCACGACCTGCTCGGCTGAAAAGATACCCCGCTGCCCGTCCAACGGCTGAATGAGCGCGCCGCTCAACGCCGCCGGCCCGCCGGTTTCAAAGTGCCAGGGGTGGGCGGTGCGATCCATAATAATTTCGTCGCCGGGCCGGCAATGCACCCGGAAGGCGATGGCATTGCACATGGTCCCGGAGGGCAGAAAAATGGCCGCCTCTTTGCCCAGCAGCTCGCCGACCCGCTCGACCAGCCGGTTGACCGTGGGGTCCTCCCGAAGCTGCTCGTCGCCCACCTCAGCCTGGCTCATAAATTGGCGCATCGCCGGCGTGGGCCGGGTTTGGGTGTCGCTGTAGAGATTGATCCGAATATCAGTCATCATCATCTTTAACCGCTTAAAACGCCTGCCGGTACAGCGACTCCAAGACCGCCTGGTTAACAGAGCGCGGGTTGCTGGCCCAGTTTGAGTCCTGATAAGCCGGCCGGGCTAATTCCGGGATCATAGCCTCAGTCACGCCGGCCTCACTCAGCCGGGCCGGCAATCCCGTATCCGCAACCAGTTCCCGCACCGCTTCGACGGCCCGTTCGGCTCGCTGGCGCAGCGTGCCGCCGGCAGGATAGGGCGCATCCAGCGCCGCCCCGATGCGGGCGTACCGTTCCAGCGCGCCGGGCAGGCTGTAGGCCATCTGATAGGGCAGCATGATGGCGTTGGCCAGCCCGTGCTGCACCTCGGCCAGCGCCGACAGCGGGTGGGCCAGCGAGTGGCAGGCCCCCAGCCAGTTGGAACTGATGGCAATGCCGCCCAACAACGAAGCCAGCATCACTTCAGACCGGGCCGTCGGGTTCTGGCCCTGGGCCACGGCCAGGCGCAGGCTGCGGCCAATAAGCTCGATGCCGTGCAGGATGAGCGGGTCGAGGGCCGGATTGTTGTTGGTCGAGACGTAGGCTTCGATCAGGTGGGTCAGGGCGTCCATACCGGTGGCCGCGGTGAGCTGCGGCGGCAGGCTCAGCGTCATCCCCGGGTCAACCAGGGCGACGGTGGGCATCAGGTTCGGACCACCCACCCCCAGCTTGCGTTTACTTTGATTATCCGTGATAACCGCCCAGGGAGTAACCTCGGCGCCGGTGCCGGCGGTGGTGGGAATGGCGATGAAGGGCGGCAGGCCACGCACGGCCGGTACCGGCCGTGCTCTGGCCCCGAGGGCCAGGAAGTATTCGGCGATGCGCCCCTCCGGCGGTCCCCCGGCTACCAAACAGACTGCCTTGGCCGTATCCAGGCCGCTGCCACCGCCCACACCGACCATCGCCTCGGCTTTACTCTCCCGGAAGGCGGCCACGGCCGCGTCAACCGAGGCGGTATCGGGGTTGGGGATGACTTTGTCGTACAGAACGTAAGAGAGCCTGGCTGCTTTGAGCGAGGCCGTGACCGGTTCAACCAATCCGGCCGCGGCTACGCCGGGGTCGGCCAGGATGAAGATGTGTTTGGCCTGATGAGCTTTGGCTTCTTGGGCCACAAGTTCAACCGCGCCAAAACCAAAATGGGTTTGTCCGGGCCAGACATAAGTTGAAATAGCAGGTTTCATCGAAGTGTAGACCTTATCAACGTTACTTTTGCTACGAAATCGAGCCAATCCCGTAGGCGCCGTGCAGGGTTTTGCCTTGATTGAAGCGAGCCATATCGTACATCTCGATTGGGACGCGCGGGGCCTGGCCGAGCACGAGCTGGGCCAACCCTTCGCCGATAGTCGGGGCCAGCTTGAAGCCGTGGCCGCTGAAACCGGTGGCAATGTAGAGACCCTCGTAGCCTGGCACCGGCCCAACCAGCGGGTTCCAGTCCGGGGTGATATCGTAGGGGCCGGTCCAGCCGGCCGTAAATTGGGCCTCGCTAAAAGCCGGCATCCGGCGAGCAATCAGGCCGGCAATCCGGTCGACGTGCTCCATCTCGACGTGGTCGGTCATCGCATCGGGATCTTCGATGGGGTCGCCGTGGTCGCCGGTGCCGATGAGCACCACCCCGCCGGTTTCAGGCCGGAAGTAGAGCTTGTCGGGTGTGGTCAAATCCTTGATGATGGGCCAGGTGGGCTGGTAGGGCTGGTCGATTTTGAGGGTGATGACCTTGTGCTTGCTAACGACAAATTGGAACTCCACCCCAATCTCCCGGCCGATGGCGTGGGCCCAAGGGCCGTTGGCAATAATGACGGTGGGACTTTCAAAGTTGCCGGCCGGGGTCTGCACGGTTTTGACCGAGCCGTTGAGGGTCAGGCCGGTGGCCGGGGTGCTGGTGTGGACGGTGACGCCCAACTCTTTGGCCCGCTGAACATAAGACGTGGTGGCCAGATACGGGTCGCAGTAGCCGGCCAGGCTGTCGTAACCAATTACCCCCACATCGTCAACCTGGAGCAGGGGGTGCAGTTCCAGGGCCTCGGCTTTGGTCAGGGTTTTGGTGTCGATGCCGTACTCATTTTGGGTGCGGAAGACCGTTTCCATGGGTTCGCGATGCTCTTCCGGGCCGAGAATGAGATACCCCGTGCGGTGGAAAGCGGCGTCGCCGCCGATCATTTGGTCGAAATTGGCAAAGATCTTGAGACTTTCGACGGCGTGGATCAGGTTGGCTCTGATAGAGTAGTGGGTGCGAACAATCGCGCACGATTTGGCCGTGCCGCCGGAACAAATCTCGCCTCGCTCCAGCAAAATTACGTTACGGGCGCCGCTCTGGGCCAGGTTATAGGCCACACTGCCGCCCACAATGCCGCCGCCAATGATAATGACATCGGCTGTATTTTTTTGGACCATAAGATTCTCCTTTGAATAGGGTAAAGAGTAGTCAGTAATCAGTAGTCAGTTATCAGTAGTCAGTTATCAGTGGTCAGTAATCAGTGGTCAGTAATCAGTGGTCGGAAGTCAGTCGAACTGATCACTGATCACTGATCACTGTTCACTGATTTATTCGACTATCTCGAAGTCACTGGTGATTTTCACGCTATGCTTGAGGGTATTGGTCACCGAGCAGTATTTTTCCTCGGAGAGTTGAATGGCTCTTTCCACTTTCTTGGGCGCAACCGCCCCTTTGACCTTATAATGGAGGTGGATGCTGGTAAATTGGTAGGGCGGCTCGTCCTCCTGCTGGCCGGTGCAGGTCACTTCCAGCCCCTCCAACGGTTCCTTTTGTTTGGCCAGGATCATAGTTATATCATAAGATGAACAAGAGGCAGCCGCCAGCATCAATAAATCCGACGGCTTGAGGCCGGACCACGTTGGCTCTCGTTCCGGCCAACTGCCGATAACCAGCGGGTGACCAAAAGAGTCAACTCCGATCATAAGTTTTGACTCAATACATTTGACAGATACGGTTCCGATGCCCATAAATTGTCCTTTCCATTTGTGGTTGCAAGGCAGAAAATCTAAAAAACACGGCCAAACCGCTGGGCGTTGCCCATATTGGGCCAAACCCAACTCTGGATGTTGCTCAAGATTTGCTTGACGTGATTACGGTCGTGATGAATCCACTCGTGAATCAGATCGATAACCCGCAGTTCGCCGACCAGGGGATGGTTGCCTGATCGCCGCAACTGGGTGGGTGTTAAGCCGGTGACCAGTTGGGCGCTTTGCTCCCGCATTGCCGCCAGTTCGTCCAGTAACTCAAACCCATCTCGCTGGCAATCCTGTCGCCGGGCGGCAATGCCGGAGATATCCCAGGTTTGCAGTTGCGGCTGCTCAACGGTCAAGATGGTTTGGATGCGGCCATGAAAGCCGTGCCGGTCCGCCTCGATGATGTGCCCGATAACCTCATTGACGCACCACTCGCCGGGCGCGGGATGCCAGCGAGCGGCCGCGCTGCCCAAAGCTTGCAACTCGCTGCGAGTTGTCTCTGGCGTCGCTCGGATCAGGGCGGCAATTTGAATCAGGTTTGGAGAGACTTCCATGGCTCAGTCACCACTTCCTATCAAACAGGACTTTTATCACCTAAATCAGGTAGCAAAGTCGCAGGGGTGTAAAGTAACAGATTAGATGTCAACTACAACCGATTTCCCCCTGCTGCTGCGCGTGCCGCCTGTCACCTGCGACTTGTCTCTACATCCACGGGAAAGGCGCATTCGATTTGGGCAGCGGTTTGGCCTCGGCAAAACGTTTGAAGCTGAACGGGGCCAGCAACTCGCTGCTTGCGCCGGTCAACAGGCGGGCCACCTGCTCACCCACACCGATCATTTTGAAGCCATGATTCGAATCGGCAATGACGTAGACATTGGGCCGCATGAAGTCGAAAATGGGGAAATTATCCGCCGAAAAACAGCCCACCCCGCCGGACGGCTGCTTTGACGCAAATTTACGCAACCCCTCGTAGCGTTTCATGCAGTGCGCCAGCGAGGCGCACCACAGGTCATAAAAATCGGCCCCAACGCAATAATTAGGACTGCGACTGCCGTATGGATCAACATCGCATTCGGCGCCCACGTCAATGGGCACGGCGCCGCCCTGCACGGAATGCTTGTCTCGTTTGAAGTAGATGCCCCAGGGTTGGTCCCAAACCAGTTGCCCGGCCTCGCCGTAAAGCGGCACGTCGCTGTCCACGTGGATGAGCGGCGGACGCCGGCCGTCATTGGTAATGTGCAGGTAGGGATTGACCTCGATTTCGCCCTCTTGCAGCGCCAGATAGCGCCATAGGGCCGTGCGCTGGTTGGGCTGGCGCGGGTCTGGCACCTCCTGCGGCAGGTCGAGCAACTGCCACAAATTTTTGATCCACGGACCCACCGCCACAATCACTTGGCCCACTTCGATCCGGCCGTAATCGGTTTTGACCGCAGTGACCTCGCCGTTGCCGTTGAACTGAAAGCCGGTCACCGTTGGCCCGATAATCAATTGGGCGTCCTCTCGCTCGGCCTTTATGGCCAGCCCGTGGATGGCCTGGCGGCTCCAGGCGTGGCCGCCCCGATGCTCGTGCAGCACTACTTCCAGCTTCTCCGCCTGCCAATCCCAGAAGAAGCGCTGCATATATTTTTTCACCTCCTGCTCGCCCACCACCAGGGTTGAAGGATAGCCCAAAGCCTGATGGCGCTGGTAGACGGCTTCCAGGCCGGCCCGCATGGGGGCAAAGGAGGCGGTCAAGTAACCGACCGAGTTATAAGCCAAATAGTCCGGGTCCGATTCCCAGATGTCCATACAGTGGATCATCAGCCGGGTCATCGGCTCCTGATAATAGTTGCAGCGCACGTTGCCGCAGGCCACCCCCGACGCGCCGGCAGCGATGCTGCTCTTCTCGATAACCAGGATGTCTTCCCCCCGACCCTGGCCCGTGGCTTTCAGATATTTGGCCAGGTGGTAGGCCGTTGACAGGCCATGCACCCCGGCGCCGATAATCAGATATTCAATTTTGCCTGGCAGTGACATCGGAAATCCTCCCCATTGTGCTCCTAAACTTGGTGATTTGTTAAGTGAAACGTACAACGTGAAATGCATATGACTTTCACGCTCTACGCTTCCCGCTCCACGCTTCCCGCTCCACGCTTCTCGCTCCACGCTCTACGCTTCTCGCTCCACGTTTTAGCCTACCCCTCCGCAATTGGGGCCAGTTGCGCGCCGGCCAGCCTGATCAAATCCTGCGGGTCGAGCTCCAAACCGGCCAGCGGGTCGCCGCTGCTGATGTTGACTTTGTGGCATTGGGCAATAGCCACGTCGAAGATCACCGGGACGTCATCGGGCAGGCCCAACGGGGTGACCGCGCCCTGCACACAGCCGGTGACCTGCCAAATCTCCTCGGCGGTGGCAAAGGTGAGGCGTTTCCAGCCCTCGGCGGCGGGTAGATGCGCCCGCACCGCTCTGGGGTCAAGCCGAACGTCGCCGGTGACGCAGCCCATCACGTAGCGCCGGCCGCTTTTCTCCCGCAGCAGGATCGATTTGACCATCTCCTCCTTGACCACACCTCGCTGAGCTGCGGCGGCGGCAACGGTGAAGACCGGCTCGGTGTGGGGCAGGAGGGTATAAACAATGTTGTGGGCGTCGAGCAACTGGGTAATTTTGGTCTTGAATGTGGCCATCATCAAAAAACGATTACACCCCGGGCCGTCTCGCCGCTGAGCATATCCGCATAGGCTTGGTTGATCTGGTCGAGGGGATAGGTTTTAGAGACCAGCCGGTCGAGGGCCAGTTTCCCTTTCAGGTAGAGATCGGCGTATAGGGCAAAGTCGCGGGCTGTATTGGAAGTGCCATAGTAGCTGCCCATGATCGTTTTTTCCTGACGGGTGATAATGGCCCCGGGCAAATTGGTGCTGCTGCCCATCGGGGAGACGCCGGCAAAAACGATGGTGCCGCCCGGCCGGGCGGCATCGAGGCACTGTTCCTGCACGGTGGGCAGGCCAATGGCTTCAAAGACGTAGTCAGCGCCGCGGCCTTCGGTGAGGTCGCGAATGGCCTGGTTTGTATCGGGGCCGGCCAACAACACGTGCGTGGCCCCAAACTGGCGGGCAATCTCCTGCTTGGCCTCGACCCGATCGATGGCAATGATGCGGCTGGCGCCGGCCAACTGCGCCCCCATGATGATGCTCAAGCCAACGCCGCCGGCGCCAAAAACCGCTACACTGCTGCCAGGCTTTACTTTGGCCGTATTGAACGCCGCGCCGACGCCGGTGGTTACGGCGCAACCGATGAGAGCGGCAATATTGAGCGGGACTTCCTGACTCAACCGAATACAACATTCCTGGGGCACAACCGCATACTCGGCAAAGCAGGCCAGGCCGCTAAAGTGATAAAGCGGCTGGCCGTTGAGCGACAGGCGGGGGGTGCCGTCCATCATCGTACCGGCCCAGAGCGGGCCGACGTAGGTGGAGCACAGATTGGGGCGGTCGTTGAGGCAGTAAAAGCAGTTGCCGCAGTTGGGCGCCCAGTTTAAAGCCACGTGGTCACCAGGCTCAACCCGGCTGACTCCCTGACCCACGGCTTCAACAATGCCGGCGCCTTCGTGGCCCGGCACCACCGGCAAAGGGTGTTGCGTGGCCCCGGTCACCAGGTGCCAGTCGCTATGGCATACACCGGTAGCGGCGATTTTAACCAGGACTTCGCCAGAGTGGGGGGCGTCAAGATCAACGGTTTCAATTTCAAAGGGTTGGTTTACCTCGTATAAAACAGCAGCTCTGGTCTTCATTAAAGTCTCTTCCTCATGATGGCAAGGTTCGGTTACTCGAAATAGTCGCTAGATCGTTTGCTACGGGTTCATTTGGGGCCGGAGCATCAGCGTATGATACATCATAGAAAATCAAATTACAAAACAGTTTGGCCGAAAAAGGTCACTGAACGCCAACTAAATTTTTTTGGGTGACCCGCACTTACAGCTAAATTTGGTTTGGAATTGCCGCCCAGATGCCTGAAATTTAGCTCAGAAATCGTGGTGCTAGCAGCTTGTCGGAGAGAACACTTTTGCCTGTCAAAATAGGCTACTTACCCTTGTTATTGGGGTCAAATTTCAGGCGAATCACCCTATTTTGACCCCAAAAACCCTTATAAACGGGGCAACTGATTTTCTCTCCGACAGACTGCTAGTGCCGGTCACCTTTTTTTGGAGAGAATTTGACAAACCTGGGTTGTTGAAGTAAATTATTACCATACGGAAACGCTTCCCCTATCATCTGCAAGAAATAGTCAACGTAAAAGATTTTTTCCCGAGGCGAAACAAAGGAGTTACCTTGCCAGCGACGATTCATGACGTAGCCAAATTGGCCGGGGTTGGGATTGGCACCGTCTCCAGTGTGCTGAACAACAGCCGTCCGGTTCAGGAGGCCACCCGCCAAAAAGTATTAGCGGCCATTGCTCAGCTCGATTTTGTGCCCAACCCCAGCGGGCGGCGCCTCTCAATGGGCAAGACCCATACGATTGCCGTCATCATCACCTACTTTACCAACACGGCCCAGTTTGAACGTCTGCGCGGCGTGATGTCGGTTATTGCTGAGAGTGACTACGATATCAATCTGTTTGCCGTTGAAACCATCCCCCAACGTAACAAGATTTTTCAAACGGTAGCCCGCCGCGGCCGGGTAGATGGTTTGCTCATCTTCTCACTGCCTCCAACTAAAGAGGACCTGCGTCGGATTCGCCAGGAAAACCTACCCATTGTGCTGGTGGAAGGTTACCACCCTGAGCTGCCTCATATTTACATTGATGATATGGCCGCGGCCCGCAGCGCCGTACAGCATTTGATTGATCTGGGCCATCGTAAGATTGCTTATATCAGCGACTACCTGGACGACCTGTTTAGCTCCGGTTTTAATCGTAACCGGTATATCGGATATCGCCAGGCGCTTGAAACGGCTGGGCTGCCGGTGCGACCGGAGTATCATCGTCAGGGTTGGCATTCTCGCCATAATGCCCGGCAGATGGCTTTGGAACTGCTGAATTTGCCCGATCCGCCCAGCGCCATTTTTGCGTTTAGTGATGAACTGGCCCTGGGCGCGCTGGAAGCAGCCCGGGATTTGGGTCTGGGCGTGCCGGATGATCTATCCGTGGTGGGGTATGATGATATTGAACTGGCCCATTTTGCCCGGCTGACCACGATGCGCCAACATCTGTTTGAGTCGGGGGTGCAGGGAGTAGAGTTGTTACTCGATAGGATTGAGAATCCGGAGGCCCCGCCCGCCCAGTTGCAGCTTTTCCCAGAATTAATCATCAGGCAAACGACTGCGCCACCGCGGGGAGCAAACTCGGGTTAAATAATGGGGCGAGTCCAAATTTCGGACTTGACAACGGGTTTGAGATGTGATACTATAGATTTAGTTTTGGGAGCGCTCTCAAAACTTGCCACAAGACAACATATTTTGCTCTAAATCAACGACACAATCCCACGCTTTCTCTTTTATTTTTCTCCTTGATCTTGGTTTCATTTACGTTCATCTACGTTCATCTTTGTTCTTCTGTTGAAGAAATCCACAAGTTCAATGTCGTTATGGGAGCGCTCTCAACCTGGACTCCGTAGAGGCCCAATGGGTAAACTGACCCTCGAAGAAATTGCCGAATTGGCGGGTGTTTCTCGCTCGACCGTATCGCGGGTGGTCAATAATCACCCCGGCGTTAAGCCGGCGGTGCGGGCGCGTATCCTCAAGGTCATTGAGGAGACCGGTTATCATCCTGATCCGGCCGCCCGCTCGCTGGCCCGCCGCCGGTCGGGGATCATCGGTCTGGTGGTGCCCCGGGCGGTTCAGTTTCTGTTTACTGATCCCTACTATCCGCGCTTATTACAGGGTATTGCCCAAGCGTGTAACAATTACGATTATATCCTCTCTTTATTTCTGTTCCACACTGAAGAAGAAGAGCAAAAATTATCACCACGAGTGCTGCGCAATCAACTGGTTGACGGGGTGATTCTGAGCGCGTTACCCCTGGATGACCCATTGGTCACGCAATTGGTAGAAAATGAGATCCCATTCATGATGATTGGCCGGCCAGATAACCCCACGGATGTTAGTTTTGTGAACGTGGACAATGTGACCGGGGCCTACAGTGCGGTCAGGCACCTCATTCAGTTGGGTCGTAAACGTATCGGCACCATTACCGGTCCGCTCGATACAACGGTTGGCCTAGACCGGAAGCAAGGGTATCTTAACGCCTTGAATGACCGGGGCATTATGATTGATGACCGGCTCATTGTCGAAGGTGATTTTACCGAAGTGAGCGGTTATTTGGGCATGCAGCGCTTGTTGCGTCAGCAGCCGCAGGCGGTCTTTGTGGCCTCGGATACCATGGCCGTGGGTGCGCTCCGGGCGCTGCGCCAGGCCGGGGTGGCGGTTCCGGCCGAGGTGGCGGTGATTGGCTATGATGATTTGCCGCTCGCAGCCATTGCTGACCCGCCCTTAACCACCGTGCGCCAGCCAATTCGACGTTTGGGGGCTCAGGCTGTCGAGAACCTGATTGACATCCTGATCAATGGGCCGCAGCCACCCCGTCACGTGGTCACCACAACCGAGTTGGTCATCCGGGCTTCTTGTGGCTCTAACTTAAATGGAAATATTGATTAATTCAAAGGAGACGGACCCAGCCTGCGGCACGGCAACGATGAATGAAAATGGGGGTGAGGTAGCGGCCCTCTCCCCCAACCCCTCTCCCAATCCTTCGGCTTCGCTCAGGACAGGTTTGGGAGAGGGGAGTCGCTCAGCGACGGGGTGAGGGCTATTTTCAAGGGAGGTGAGGTTTATTTAAAAAGCTAAGATTTTCGGATTGAGTCAAAAAGTGATGAGTAACGCTTGACAAACTCTCAAAGAATAGTTATAATGGAAACGTTTCCGCCTCTTGAAATTTTTTCTACAAGTAGCCAAATAACCTGTCAGAGTCACGATTGATAGGTTGTAGTACGCAAATTTGGAGCTAAGACAGCTTTATGTGTGATGGTCACACCCCCCAGTTGGTTGAAGGGGGGATCAGAGGTGGTAAGCCTCCCCCCAAGATCTTTCCTGAAAATTCTCCACTACTATACGCCAGTAGGCCCTTTACCCCCACCAAGCTGTCTCATCTCTCTTTTAAGAGCCGATCTTCAGAAATGTGTTGGAGTTAGCGTCTTGCCAGCCCAAATTCAAGGCAGATCGCTTATTTTGTTAAGGTAATTCAAATTTCCCATTCATAAATTTTTGAACCGAATAGAATACATTTTTGACAGGAGGTGATTATCAAAATAACTCAATCATAATCTGTGAAGAATGTAACGTATTCAATAAGGTGAGATAACCAGTTTTTGCTTTCTTAAAAGGAGGAAAGACAAAAATCATGAAAAAAAATCTATGGTTTATGGTGATGGTATTAGTGGCTGTGGCTCTGGTTGTGGCTGCTTGCGGCGGTGGAGCTACTCCGGCGCCTGAGCAACCGGCTGCCGCCGAGCAACCGGCCGCCGAACAGCCGGCCGCCGAGCAGCCGGCCGCCGAACCGATGGCTGAAGTGACCTTTCCGGTGATGCCGGGTGGCTTTTTGGAGCGAGCGTTGGCGGGAGAGTTCAGCGGGACATCGGTGAAGGTGGATGGGCCGTTCACGGATGCGGATGCGGTGAAGTTCAACGAGTCGATGCGGGCGTTTGAAGAAGCGACCGGGATCGATGTGAACTACATCGGCAGCAAGGAGTTCGAGGGGTCGATTTCGATCCGGGTGGATGCGGGGGATGCGCCGGACATAGCGGACTTTCCGCAGCCGGGGTTGTTAGCCAGCTTTGTGCGGCAGGGGAAGATCGTTGATCCGACGAGTTGGATGAGTGCAGATTGGTTGAAGCAGCAGTACAACCAGAGTTGGCTGGATATGGGGCAGATTGGAGGACAGACGGCCGGGGTATGGCATCGGTTCAACGGCAAGAGTCTGGTGTGGTATCCGAAGGCGGCCTTTGATGCGGCCGGGTACGAGATACCGGAGACGTGGGACGAGATGTTGGCGTTATCGGATGAGATCGTGGCGGATGGGGATGCGCCGTGGTGTGTAGGCATCCAGTCCGGGGCGGCGACAGGTTGGCCGGCGACGGACTGGATGGAAGAGGTGATGTTGCGGACGACGTCGCTGGAGAACTACGACAAGTGGACGACAGGGGAGTTGGCGTTCAGTTCGCCGGAGGTGAAGCGAGCGGCGGAGACGCTGGGCGAGTTGTGGTTCACCGAGGGGTATGTGTTTGGTGGTCGGGCGGCGATTGTGTCGACCTTCTTTGGGGATGCGCCGGCGCCGATGTTCGAGAGTCCGCCGAAGTGTTGGTTGCACAAGCAGGGGAACTTCATCACGGCGTTCTTCCCGGAGGGGGTGCAGGCGGGGGTGGATTATGATTTCTTCTACCTGCCGCCGATTGATGAGGCGTATGGCAAGCCGTTCCTGGTAGCTGGGGACATAATGGCGATGTTCAACGACCGGCCGGAAGTGCGGGCGTTGATGGAGTACTTCACGGTGCCGCAGTCGGCTTCGGGTTGGCTGGACACAGGTGGGGCGTTAGCGGCCCACCAGACGGCCACGCCGGAGATGTACGGGGTAGACCTGGAGCGGGGCATTGCCGGGTTAGTGACGCAAGCGACGAGTTTCCGGTTTGACGGTTCAGACCTGATGCCGGGAGAAGTTGGGGCTGGCTCGTTCTGGAAGGGGATGACCGACTGGGTCTCTGGCGCGGCCAGCCTGGATGCCGTCCTTAAGGAAATTGATGACTCCTGGCCAAAGGGTATAGCCGGCCAAACCTCGGCCCCGGCGGAAGAACCGGCGATGGCTGAAGTGACCTTTCCGGTGATGCCGGGTGGCTTTTTGGAGCGAGCGTTGGCGGGAGAGTTCAGCGGGACATCGGTGAAGGTGGATGGGCCGTTCACGGATGCGGATGCGGTGAAGTTCAACGAGTCGATGCGGGCGTTTGAAGAAGCGACCGGGATCGATGTGAACTACATCGGCAGCAAGGAGTTCGAGGGGTCGATTTCGATCCGGGTGGATGCGGGGGATGCGCCGGACATAGCGGACTTTCCGCAGCCGGGGTTGTTAGCCAGCTTTGTGCGGCAGGGGAAGATCGTTGATCCGACGAGTTGGATGAGTGCAGATTGGTTGAAGCAGCAGTACAACCAGAGTTGGCTGGATATGGGGCAGATTGGAGGACAGACGGCCGGGGTATGGCATCGGTTCAACGGCAAGAGTCTGGTGTGGTATCCGAAGGCGGCCTTTGATGCGGCCGGGTACGAGATACCGGAGACGTGGGACGAGATGTTGGCGTTATCGGATGAGATCGTGGCGGATGGGGATGCGCCGTGGTGTGTAGGCATCCAGTCCGGGGCGGCGACAGGTTGGCCGGCGACGGACTGGATGGAAGAGGTGATGTTGCGGACGACGTCGCTGGAGAACTACGACAAGTGGACGACAGGGGAGTTGGCGTTCAGTTCGCCGGAGGTGAAGCGAGCGGCGGAGACGCTGGGCGAGTTGTGGTTCACCGAGGGGTATGTGTTTGGTGGTCGGGCGGCGATTGTGTCGACCTTCTTTGGGGATGCGCCGGCGCCGATGTTCGAGAGTCCGCCGAAGTGTTGGTTGCACAAGCAGGGGAACTTCATCACGGCGTTCTTCCCGGAGGGGGTGCAGGCGGGGGTGGATTATGATTTCTTCTACCTGCCGCCGATTGATGAGGCGTATGGCAAGCCGTTCCTGGTAGCTGGGGACATAATGGCGATGTTCAACGACCGGCCGGAAGTGCGGGCGTTGATGGAGTACTTCACGGTGCCGCAGTCGGCTTCGGGTTGGCTGGACACAGGTGGGGCGTTAGCGGCCCACCAGACGGCCACGCCGGAGATGTACGGGGTAGACCTGGAGCGGGGCATTGCCGGGTTAGTGACGCAAGCGACGAGTTTCCGGTTTGACGGTTCAGACCTGATGCCGGGAGAAGTTGGGGCTGGCTCGTTCTGGAAGGGGATGACCGACTGGGTCTCTGGCGCGGCCAACCTGGATGCCGTCCTTAAGGAAATTGATGACTCCTGGCCAAAGTAAGTGGTTGCGATGAGACAAACCTGGTCCCCAAATCGGGTTTACCGGCCGGGTTTTCTTCTCGTGCCCAAACTCTAGTTTGGACACGAGAAGGGTGCAGTTTGGTCGCCAGGTTCTTCTCGTTCCCAAACTTTAGTTTGGGAACGAGAAGGGGGTAATTCGAGAAGGATGTAGTTTGGGAACCAGGTTGAATCGTTAAGTTAGGTTGCCGCTCCATGCGGGAGTGGCAACCTATCAGCTTATCTAAGCTCATCTTAATAAGGAACTGACCCCGGTCATTCCCGGAGGAGAAAGGGAGTTTGAATATGGAATTGTTAGGACAAAGAGCAGAACAGGACCTTGGTGCCGGGGCAAAAGTCCTGGCCTTTATCATTCGTATCGCCCTGGCGATTGCCATTCCTCTTGTCGCCTTTTTTGTGTTATACCAGGGGTTCTTATTTCTACGTGCCGGGAATGCCCCCAAGTGGGTGATCACTGTAGTGGCCATTGTTTGGGGTGTGGGCGGGGTGGCTGCGCTTTACTGGATTTTCAATTGGCTGGTGGAGATGCTGCCCGACCATTGGACTGCCCGGCTGCAACCATTCGTCTTCATTGGTCCGGCCATTGCTATCCTGGCCTGGTATTTGGCCATTCCCACGGGCCGTAGCTTTTGGATCAGCCTGTTTGATCGCGACGGGCCTGGGGCCGGCAGCTTTGTTGGCCTGGCCAATTACGCCGCCATCTTTACGGACCGGTTGCTGCGCGAGGCGCTCCGTAATAACCTCTTTTTCTGGATTTTGATCGCCACGCCGCTGATCGTCATTTCCGGCCTGCTGGTGGCGGTGTTGGCCGACCGGAGCAGGTTTGAGCGGACGGCCAAATCCCTGATCTTTATGCCGATGGCTATCTCCTTTGTGGGGGCCGGCGTTATCTGGAACTTCATCTATGCAGTCAAATCGGCCGATGCGTCGCAGATTGGGCTATTGAATGCCATTGTGGTGACTTTTGGCGGCCAGCCCCAGGCCTGGCCGGCTTACACGGCCATCGCCCCCTGGAACAACATCTTTCTGGTGGTGATTGCTGTCTGGCTGCAGACCGGCTTTGCTATGGTGTTATTTTCGGCTGCACTCAAGGGTATCCCAGAGGAGATTTTGGAAGCGGCGCGAGTGGATGGGGCTAATGAGTTTCAGGTTTTCTTCAGAATAATGATCCCTTACATTCAAGGTACGATCATTACCGTATCGACGACCATCGTCATCTTCCTCCTTAAAATATTTGACGTGGTTTGGGTGATGACCGGCGGCCAGTTTGGGACGGATGTGATTGCGACTCAGTTCTACCGGCAATCCTTCATTGCCCGCAATGCCGGTTATGGCTCGGCCATTGCCATCATCCTGCTCGTCGCGGTGATACCGGTGATGATTTATAACCTGAAACAGTTCAGAGAAAGGGAGGCATTCTAAGATGAGCGGTTCACGTGCAGAGAAACTACGCGGCTTGATTTTTGTCAACGGTATCCTGTTCATCCTGGTGTTGCTATGGTTGATCCCAACCATCGGGCTGCTTGTCTCATCCTTCCGGGATCGCTTCGATGTCCAGACTTCAGGCTGGTGGACCATCTTCCCGACCCGGCAGTGGGTGGTGGCTGAACAAATTGACCCTAGAGAGATGGGCTTAGACGCCAGTGGGCCGATGGAAGTGATGGGGGTTGTTGCTACCTTTGAGGAGCTGCGCAGCGGGGTATCGACCCCGGACGGGCAGCGCCTCCAGTGGGTGGGCAACCGCCGTATCGGCTACATCGAGGTTCAGGACCAGGAATGGGCGGTCAACTGGAATTTCACCCTGGCTAACTACCGGCAGGTCCTGGAAGGCAAGGATTTCGAATACAAGCGTCCGGATGGCACGGTCCAAATCATCCCGGGTGATAATTTCTGGGGGGCCATTTTCAACAGTATTGCCGTTTCCATCCCGGCCACGGTCATTCCCATCCTGATTGCCGCTTTTGCGGCTTACGGCTTTGCCTGGATGAACTTTCCTGGCCGGCGCCTGTTATTTATTCTGGTGGTGGCGCTGCTGGTGGTACCCTTGCAGATTGCGTTGGTGCCGATTCTGCGAGACTATTCCCGGCTCAATATCAATGGCACCTTTTTGGCCATCTGGCTGGCCCATGCCGGCTTCGGCCTGCCCCTGGCAACCTATCTGCTGTTCAACTATATCAGCACCTTGCCCCGGGAAATGCTGGAGTCGGCCTTTATTGACGGGGCCTCCCATTACACCATCTTCACCCGCATGATCCTGCCGCTATCGGTGCCGGCCCTGGCCTCCTTTGCCATCTTTCAGTTCCTTTGGGTCTGGAACGATTACCTGGTGGCCTTGATCTTCCTCGGCAGCGACCCGGAATACCAGGTGTTGACCATGCGTTTGGCCAACATCGTGGGCGATCGCGGCCAGGATTGGCACCTGCTAACCGCCGGCGCCTTTGTGACGATGATCCTGCCCCTGGCGGTCTTCTTCGGGCTGCAGCGCTACTTTGTGCGGGGTCTGCTGGCCGGTTCGGTGAAGGGCTAAACTGATGGCAGTAGCCTGAAATTAATAAGTCTTATCGAAAAAACGACCACGGCGATGGCGATTCTCGCCTGGTCGTTTTTTGGTGGACATCCCTCAACTATATGACCAACTCAGAACCCGAGCAACAACGAACCCAATTTGAATGGGGCTTTTGGTTTCAGTGGATTTTGGCCACCACGCTGGGCTGGTTAGTGGGCCTGTTTCTATTGGGCGAGGTGGGCATTGGCGCGGCTATTGGCGCGGCCCAGTGGCTGGTTTTACGCCGTGAGGTTTCTAACTCCGGCTGGTGGGTTTTGGTCAGCGCGGTGGCGTGGCTGGTGGGCTGGGAACTGGTCGCGGCCGGGCTGGTTGTTCCCCCTGGCGCCGGGCTTATCTCGTCGTTGCTTGCGGGCGCAGTTTTGGGGACGCTCATGGGGGCCGGCCAATGGTTGCTCATGCGGCGTTGGACTCATTCCGCCAGCTTATGGATCCCGGCTAATCTGTCGGCCTGGTCGGTGAGCTTCACCGGAATTTTGGGCGGAGCAATTATGACCGGGGTGGTGGTTGGGGCGGTGACCGGGTTGGTGTTGGAGCTGCTACTGCGATATCCACGCGCCGATGGAGCAGATTAAGATCTACTTTGTTCAACCAGATCGCTCTATTGAAAACTATCAACGAACACGGTAGCCTTCTTTGGGAAAGGTGTCATGAATCATTTTCACTGGTGGCAAAAGGGGATCATCTACCAAATTTATCCCCGTTCATTCCAGGATAGCAACGGCGACGGCGTGGGCGATTTGCCCGGTATCATCCGGCGGTTGGATTACCTGAAAAGTCTGAATATAGCGGCTATCTGGATTTCGCCGATTTATCCCTCGCCCATGCACGATTTTGGCTACGATGTAGCCGACTACACCGGCATCCATCCCATGTTCGGCACAATGGCCGATTTCGACCGGCTGCTGGCCGAGGTGCATCGCCGCGGGATGAAGTTAATTTTGGACCTGGTGCCCAACCACACTTCCGACGAGCACCCCTGGTTTACCGAGAGCCGCAGCAGCCGGGCTAATCCCAAACGGGATTGGTACATCTGGCGCGATCCGGCCCCCGGCGGCGGTCCACCTAATAATTGGCTCAGCGTCTTCGGCGGCCCGGCCTGGACCTTTGACCCGCCGACCGGCCAATATTACCTGCACCAGTTTGTTAAGCAGCAGCCGGAACTGAATTATCGCCACCCGGCGGTGCTGGCGGCGATATTGGGGGTGATGCGTTATTGGCTGGATAAAGGCATCGATGGCTTTCGGGTTGATGTGATCCACTATATGATGAAGGATGCCGGGTTGCGGGACGAGCCGCCCAATCCTGACTGGGACGGCGTCACTCCTTACGCCGGTCTCCGCCATATCTATACCCAAAATCTGCCGGAAGTTCACCATATCATCAAACAAATGCGGGCAGTGCTGGATGAGTATGACGAGCGGCTAATGGTCGGCGAGATTTATCTGCCTTTGCCCCAACTGGTCAAATATTACGGTCAAAATCTGGACGAGTGCCATCTGCCGTTCAATTTCCAACTGATTGCCCGGGGCGATTTCTTTCAGCCTACGCCGTGGCAGGCCCAAACCATCCGCCGGGTTGTGGAGGAATATGAAGCGACCCTGCCCCCAGGCGCCTGGCCCAATTGGGTGCTGGGCAACCACGATGTACCCAGAGTGGCTACCCGTTTTGGGGCGATCCAGGCCCGCACCGCCGCCATGCTGCTTTTGACTTTGCGCGGCACCCCGACCGTTTATTACGGTGAGGAAATCGGCCTGGCAAACGTGCCCATTCCGCCGGAGTTGGTGCAAGACCCGCCGGCGGTCAACCAGCCGGAAATTGCCGATATCGTCGGCCGCGACCCCAACCGCACCCCGATGCAGTGGGACGGCTCGCCCAATGCCGGTTTCACTGCGCCTGGCGTCGTCCCCTGGCTGCCGCTGGCTGCCGATTATGCCGAGCGGAATGTTGCCCGGCAACAAGATGACCCAACCTCGATGCTGAACCTCTACCGGGCCTTGACCACCCTGCGCCGGGCCGAACCAGCCTTGAATGTGGGCGATTATGTCTCGGTGGAGACGGGCGTTGATGACGTGTTTGCCTATCTGCGCACTGCCTCGGCTGCCGACCGATTTCTGATCGTCTTGAATTTTGGTTCCGGTGAGCCAACCCTTGATTTGAGCCGGGTAGCCAGCCGGGCTGAGATTGCCGTATCGACCACGATGGTCCGGCAGGGTGAGATCGATTTGGCGCGGTTGCCACTCGGTGCGTATGAGGGGGTGGTGTTGCGATTGAATTGAGATATACAATACAAATACCAGACTATTTGTTCGTGGCTATTACAATTTTTGACCTATTCAGGGTTAGTGTTATAATTGTTGTAGTAGTAAGCATATTAGAGAAGGTTTATCAATTATGCGTGAGTTAGAAACAGACCCATTTGACCAGTATAAAGATGTTGATTTTGCTGCCAAACGGCTAAGTATTCACCCTGAGTCGGTTAAACGTCTCATCAGGCTGGGTAAACTACCTGCCAGGAAATTCGCCAATAAGTGGTTCGTTCGCCAAGATATTCTAGAACAATTCGCCGGGTGGTATATACCTCGTCCTGGGAACAGAAGTAGATTGTTGTAAAATTATTATGAATGGGGACCAAAATATTATGGGGGATAATCTCAACGGTCAACAATTCTTAATTGAACATACAGAGGAAACGATTTTTGAAACAGAATCTCATTCTCTGGGTATTGTACTTTCGCCTGAACCTGATGAATTTGTAAATATCGGTGAGGTTGACGCCAAAAATTGGAAAGAGTTTGAGGATATCTTTACCGATAGTCTCTGGATTTTTGGTTCTCGCAGTCGAGAAAGTGTCCATACTGGTAGCTATCATGGCAACTTTGTGCCTCAGATTCCGTACCAGGCTATCAGACGATTTACTAAGCCCGGAGACGTGGTGCTTGATACTTTTCTTGGCAGTGGTACCACCTTAATTGAAGCTCGCCGATTAGGTAGAAATGGGATTGGTCTCGAATTGATTGAAGGAATAGCTGCCGAAGCTGAGGAGAGAATTCAAGCAGCTGATAATCCCCATCATACTTGGCAGACGGTTATTCAAGGGGATAGTACCACAGAAGAGACGGTTAATCAGGTTCGCCAATTGCTCAAAGAGCAAGGTCGTGATCAAGTTCAATTGTTGATCATGCATCCTCCCTATCACGATATCATAAAATTTAGTAATGACTCACGGGATTTATGTAATGCTCGAACTTTGACTGATTTTCTAGAAAGCTTCAAAAGAGTAATTTATCGAACTTATGATTTACTTGAACAAAATCATTTTCTTGTCGTTGTGATTGGCGACAAATATACCGAAAGTGAATGGGTACCGCTTGGTTTTAGGACAATGGAAGCAGTTCAGTCAGTAGGCTACACGCTAAAAAGTATCGTTGTAAAAAATATGGAAGGTAATCGGGCCAAGCGTAACCTACAAAATTTTTGGCGACAAAGAGCTTTTAGAGGAAATTTCTATATCTTTAAACATGAATATATTTTTTTCTTTCAAAAGACAGGAAAAGTTATCGAACATTTAAAGAAAATTGTTGAATTTGTCACAGAGATCGATGATCGACAAGAGCTAAATCTAGTCGAAAAAAGTTCATTCGTTTCCGGTGAAGCGCTCGGGGAGTTAATTTCCAGAAATTCTCGGATTTCTCCCTCCAGGGTTTTGGCTTTGAAACAAAGTCAGGTAATTAGAGCCGTTGTTATAGATCTCACAGAAGTCAAGATAACCGATGAAGTGAAAGATGAACTCAAAGATTTTCTCGGTAATAAACCAGACAGTATTGTTGATGTATCTGTAGTGGCCGAACCTGACAAAAGAGTAACTTTGCACGAAATACCTGGAATATCACAAGTTTATGCTCCTGATGAATACTCCTTAGAATTACTAGCACACGCTCTGTACAATATTAAAAAAGCAACTGGGTCTGGGCAGAGGGTGGGACGAGAAGCAGGAGTTGCCTTTGCTGCAAAATTTAATCAAGCATTGGAAAAACTATTTAAGAGAGATGTGGACTATGAATGGCGGCAGCATGGATCTTCAGGAATCGGCTTTAAATTCTTTAAACGAGATGTAAGTAAACCTTTTAGTGCTACCCAGAATGGATCTAAAAATTTTCAAATCGGTATAGAAACAAAGTGGGTAGGAGGACACGAAAATGAGAAAGCTCCACAGATTCGCAATAATTATTACAGTAAAGGTTTTGAACTCATAGCCGTTGTCGGTCACAATACCGAACGATGGAAAGCAACCATTCAAAAACGGGGCAATTTTGCGGATTACTACCTTTTCCTCAATAAAGAGGACGAAAAATCGTTGGATAAAGTGATACTTAATCGGCTTCTTTTTAAGGCTCTTGGAGATCGAGAATTTGAGGAAACTGCTTACACTATGATGGACTTGCTCAAGCATAGACAATCAGATTGGGTTACCGGACATTCAGGAGAACAGAATGAGAGCCCACATCTTTAACGTTGATCAAACCACCTTTCCTGTCCATCGTGACCGTAAGTTTTGTGGTACAGGCAAAATAGGTTCATCTGTAAATAATTATCAGCGGGTCTTAGATCAACCAAGAACATTCAGTGAAATAATCACGGATCTAAAAGGTACAAGAGTTGGCGATTTAGTCTTTTTCTATGAAAAGAGACGCGGATTTCATGGCATTTATCAGGTTATCTCACCCCCATTTTTTGACCCTCAAGAAATCTTTGGTATCGGGGAGTTTAGCCATCACAAGGTGGGTGCAGATGTTCCTTTTCGCCTGCTTGTCAAATGTGTAGACTACTTTCCTGAGCCGGTACCAGAAGACCTCATCTTTTCCACCCCCACTTATGAACGCATCTTTTGGATACCTTTCTATCGAAAGATTCAAGGTGCCAGGGGGTGTGTCACTATTGATCCCGAAGCTACACGGGCCTTACTCGAACTGTTAATAAAAATAAATGGTCCTCCCCAAAATAAAGAATTTCATCCATTTTATTACGACTCTGAATTTGATAGCCTGGAAATCCCATTTGCTGCTGACTCCTTCTGTATTGATAGTGACGATGCTGGCTATATTATACAAATTCCCCAGTTACAACTTCTTGAATTCCCCTTAACGCCAAATCAATCCGTTTTGCTTGAGTCGCATTTGCGAGGATGGTTGATTAGCCATTTAGATGATCCTGGCGAAAAAGACCTGAGACGGATTTTTGGTCCGACAACTCATTTGGAGTGGTTTGCTAACAATGTCCCTTTTCATGTCTCCCAACGGCATATTGATTTATTGATTTATCACAAAACTCCTGTAGGAGATCTAATTGACCCTCCCCTCCGTTACAGATATTCAGTAGTGGAATTGAAAAAAGACCAGTCAAAACCGGAGGATGTTGATCAATTAATGGGATATGTCAAATGGGTGGCTAATAGGCTAGCCAATGGTGAAGTAGATATCGTGCGCCCTTACATTATCGCTAACAGTTTTCATCCAAAAACAATTGAGCAGGCTCACTCAATCAAATTTAATCGGGCAGGTGTTCAACTTATCAAGTATGACGTAATAAGTGAAAATCAAGTATCTTTTCACGAAGTCATGTAGCCGTTATGAGGCTAGAAGAAATGTCCCTACCCAACAATCCCCTGTGGTACAAAAATGCGATTTTTTACGAAGTTCACCTGCGCTCCTTTTGCGACAGCAACGGCGACGGCAAGGGCGACCTGCCCGGCCTGACCTCCAAGTTGGATTACCTGCAAGAGCTGGGCGTCGATTGCCTGTGGCTGCTGCCGATGTTCCCCTCGCCGCTCAAGGACGACGGCTACGACATCGCCGACTACTATCACATCCATCCCGATTACGGCACGGTGGCGGATTTCAAAACCCTGGTCGACGCCGCCCACGCCCGCGGCATGCGGGTCATCACCGACCTGGTGCTGAACCACACTTCCGACCTGCATCCCTGGTTCATTGAGTCCCGCAAGTCAAAAGATAATCCCTACCGCGACTATTACGTGTGGAGCGAAACCGACCAGAAATACAAAGAGGCCCGCATCATCTTTTTGGATACCGAAAGCTCCAACTGGACCCTTGACCCCCATACCGGCGAATATTACTGGCATCGCTTCTATTCCAGCCAGCCCGACCTCAACTACGACAACCTCAAAGTGGCCGACACGATGATTGACATCCTGCGCTACTGGATGGATATGGGCATCGACGGTTTCCGGGCCGACGCCGTCCCTTACCTGTTTGAGCGGGAGGGTACCAACTGTGAAAATCTGCCCGAAACCCACCAATATCTGAAGCGGGTGCGGGCCGTGCTCGACGCCGAATATCCCGGCGCCATTCTACTGGGCGAGGCCAACCAGTGGCCCTGGGATTTGCGGCCCTACTTTGGCGGCGATCCGGCTGATCCCGGCGTGCCCGGCGACGAGTTCCACATGGCTTTCCACTTTCCGGTGATGCCCCGCATTTTTAAAGCCCTGGCCCTGGGCGACGCCGGCGATATTCTCGACATCATGGACCGGACGCCGGCCATTCCCGATAATTGCCAGTGGTGCGTCTTCCTCCGCAATCACGATGAGTTGACCCTGGAGATGGTCACGCCGGAAGATCGGGAATTGATGTGGCGGCTCTATGCACCCCATCCCCGCATGCCCCTCAACCTGGGCATCCGCCGCCGGTTGGCCCCGCTGCTGGACAATGACCGCCGCAAAATCGAGCTGGCCAACTCCATCCTGTTCAGCCTGCCGGGCGCGCCCATCATCTACTACGGCGACGAAATCGGCATGGGCGACAACATCTGGCTGTTCGACCGCAATGGGGTGCGCACCCCCATGCAGTGGAGCGGCGACCCCGGCGCCGGCTTCTCTCGGGCTGACCCGGCTGATTTCTGGGTGGTCCTGATCGATGACGAAACTTACGGTTACCACCAGCTCAACGTGGCCGCGCAAATGGCCGATCCCGGCTCGCTGTGGCACACCCTGAAGCATTTTGTGTCCACCCGCAAGGCCAATCCGGTGCTCGGCTGGGGCCGGTGTGATTTTTTGCGCGTAGCCAATAAAGCTATCCTGGCTTACCTGCGCCAAACTGACGAGGCCGCCCTCATGGCTATCCACAACCTTTCCCCGGCCGATCAAACCGCCGTGCTTGACTTATCGAAATTCGCGGGTACCCTACCCACAGAGTTGTTGGGCCGCCGCTCAGACCCCTGGCCTGAAATCACGGCTAGGCCCTACCCGATTTCATTGGCCCCGTATGACTATTACTGGTTGAAGTTGACATAGATTTCTTGAGGAGAGAACCGGAATTAAATGACTTTTTTTTCAACCTTTGATGAACGCCGCCTCCTGGTTGCCGACCTGGATGGGGCGTTGCTGGGCGGCGATCCGGCCGGTCGCCAGCGCCTGTATCGGGCGCTCCAGCAGGTCAGAGAGACATTTCAATTGACCTATGTTTCAGGCCAGACTGTTTACGAACAACTGGCTGCTATTGAAGACAATCAGCTTCTCCTGCCGGATTACATGGTCTCTGCGGTGGGCACCGAGATCCACCGCTTACCCGGCGAATACCCCCTCGATGAGTGGTATCGTTATATCCAGAGCGGCTTTGTTAGAGATGAGATTGTGGCTTTTCTGGCGGAAACCGCTCCCTTTCTGGAACTCCAGCCGGCCGAACATCAAACCCCCTTGAAAGTCAGCTATTATTGGCCGGCTGCCTCAGCGAATGATCTGGCTGAACTGCACCGATCCCTGCTGGCCGCGCCGTTGCCGGTTAAATTAGTTTATTCGGCCAATGTCTATTTGGATGTTATACCGGAGCGGGCCGGCATGGGCGCGGCGGTCAAGTTTTTGGTCGACTCGCTGGTATTAACGCCAAACCAGGTTTTTGTGTGCGGCGATAGCGGCAATGATATCGACCTGTTCCAGTACGGCTTCCGCGGGATTGTCGTCGGCAATGCCACCCGGGAACTCAAAAAGGCAGTCGAGCTGCGCGCCTACTTTAGCCACAAAACTTACGCCGAGGGATTGCTGGAAGGGCTGGAACATTATAAATTCTTTATTTCAGCCCGGCCCGTCCGGCCCGACGTAACCAGGGAGGCGCTGGAGCGCGCCGTTGAGTCGCTCCGGCGCAACCTTACGCCCGTGGGTTTTTCGGCGGCCAGCCCGGTTGATAATCCCCTCACCCACGAAGAATCAAATTACTTTGCCGTCTGGAGCCGCGATGGCATCAAAACCGGCTTGTGGAGCTTATGTCTCAACGATGCCGACATCACCGAATGTTTCCGGCGGACGCTCTTGCTGATGGCCGAACACCAGACCGACAGCGGTCAAATTCCGGCCAATGTCCAGATTAAGACCGGCCGGCCCGATTATGGCGGCATCGGCGATATCGCCTCCATCGACTCGGTCATCTGGTTTGTGATCGGCTGCAGCCGTTACGCCGCTCACACCGGTGACCGCGCTTTTCTAACCAGGCTCTACCCTCACCTCAACCGGGCGATGCAATGGTTGCGAGCGCACGATTCCAATAATTGCGGTCTGTTGGAAATTCCGGAGTCCTCAGATTGGATGGACCTGTTTCCCCGTTCCTATAATGTGCTGTACGACGAGGTGTTGTGGTACCAGGCCTGCCAGGATTACAGCGTTATTCAGGCCGTGATGGGTGACGACCCGCAGCCTTACGCTGAATTGACCGGGCATATCCGTAAAAAAATTGTGCGCCAGTTCTGGCCCACCGCCCAAAAACTCTCCGAAGCCAGGGAGTCTTTTTCGCAAACACAGTTTAGCCTGGGCGAAGCTCAATATTTATTGGCCCAAATCAGCCCGTTTGGCTTCTCCTGGCGTTGCGACATTTACGCCAACTTATTGGCTGGCCTGACCGGGTTGTTAGATGAAAACAAAATGCAACAAATCTTTCAATTCTTGTGGGGAGTTGGCGCAAACGCGCCCTACCCGGTCAAGTGCCTCTACCCGGCTGTTCAGTCCGGCGCCAGTGATTGGAAAGATTATTTTGTAACCAACTTTCTTAATCTGCCCGATCATTATCACAACGGTGGTATCTGGCCTTTTATTGGCGGTTTATGGGTGCGCTTTTTAGTCAAGCTGCAACGGCTGGAGTTGGCCCATCAGGAACTCAACGCTCTGGCCGAAGCGTGCCGGTTGGGGATTTACGGCGAATGGGAATTTAACGAGTGGTTGCACGGCCACACCGGCCGGCCGATGGGCAAAGCCCATCAGGCCTGGAGTTCGGCCAGTTATATTGCGGCTTACCAGGCTCTGCATCATGGACTGGTCTATGCTGATTTTGAACCTCTCACGGAAGACAGGTTCGCCGGCGTTAGCGATCAGGTAGGTTGAGATGCCAATTGGGGAGCAGTGGCTGTTTGTTTCTGACGTGGATGATACCCTTTTGGGTGATGACGCGGCTTTGGCCCGTTTGTCTGAGGTATTAAAGCCGGCGTCACATGTAATTCTTGCCTACAACTCAAGTCGACCCTGCGCCAGCCTGCGCCAAACTTTAAACGCCACTCCCCACTTGCCGCCGCCTGACTATCTGATCGGGGCGATGGGTACCGAAATTGAGCAGGGGCAGTCGGGGCAGCCGTTAGGGGACTACATCCGGCAGCTTCAGCCGGGCTGGTCGCGAGCGCGGATTGCGGCGATAATGGCAGAAATGAATTTCACGGCCCATTCCGCTGAGTACCAGACCCCCCTCAAAGCCAGCTATGACGTTCCGGGTCTCGACGCCCACAACCAGATCGTGGATCGCCTGGCGGCCGCGGCTTTAAGGGCCAAAGTCATCTTCTCCGGTGATAAAAACCTGGATATCATCCCTCAGACAGCCGGCAAGGGCAGGGTGATTACTTATTTGCAGCGGCGCTTGCAGATCCAGCCTGAGCGGGTGGTGGTCGCCGGCGACTCGGGCAACGATTTGGAAATGTTCGTCGCCCCGTATCGAGGGATTGTGGTGGCCAATGCTGCGCCGGAGCTAAAACAACTCCGGGGCGAACACATCTATCACGCCCGCTTAGCCTATGCCGGCGGCGTGCTGGAGGGGTTACGTTTTTGGCAGGTGTTGTGAAGTTGGAGATAAGTTTTTGAAGTTGGGAGGTAATGATAATGAACCAATCAAAGGCAATTTTAATGTTTTCTGTGCACGGCTATGTGGCGGCAGAACCGGAGTTGGGCAAACCCGACACCGGTGGTCAGGTGGTCTATGTATTAGAGCTGGCTAAACGCTTTAGCCGGCTTGGCTACCATGTTGACCTGGTCACCCGGCGCTTTGAAGATCAGCCTGAGTTCGATGAGGTCAATGAAAATTTCCGGGTCTGGCGCATCCCTTTTGGCGGCAAAAAGTTTATTCGCAAGGAAGATATGCACGACTACCTGGGGAATTTTGTGACCAACTGCCTGGCCGCCATTCGTAATCGCGGCCGGCAGTACGGTGTGGTCTACTCCCACTACTGGGATGGGGGCTGGGCCGGTCAAAAAATTGCCGAAGAGCTGGGTATTCCGCACGTCCATACGCCTCACTCCCTTGGTTGGTGGAAAAGGCATAACATGGGCAGCGATATGTCTGAGCAGGAGATGGAGCGGGCCTATCGTTTTGAGGAGCGTATCCGTCAGGAGTTCCTGGTCTACCGTAACTGCGACCACATCATCGCCACAACCGAACCCCAGACAGAGCTACTACAACAGCATTATGATGTCCTGGAACGACAGATTACGGTCATCCCGCCCGGTATGGACGAAAATCGTTTTTCGCCGATGCGCCAGGAAGATGTAGAGCAGTTGCGAGAATCTTATGGCATCAAGGTCCATGATGTTTTTGTGGTCGGTCGGATGGCCCATAACAAAGGATACGACTTACTGCTCAATGCTATGCCCACGCTCATCAGCCTGGTGGCTGATGCCCGGCTGATTGCGGCCATCGGCAGTGAGGATTCAAAGCAAGATGATGAGGGGGTGGCCGAACTTAAAGCCCTGGCCGACCAGCTTGGCCTGGCCGATAAGGTCAATTGGATCCAATACGTACCCGATGAAGAGTTAGCTGATCATTACCGGGCCGCCGGCGTGTTTGCCCTCTCTTCACGCTATGAACCGTTTGGCATGACGGCTATCGAAGCTATGGCCTGCGGTACCCCCACGGTCGTAACGGTGCATGGCGGTCTCTCTGAGTTGATTGACTTTGGCAGCCAGGCCCTCTTCGCCGACCCCAGCCGGCCGGCCGAGTATGGCACAATGTTGGCTTTACCGATGCTCTATCCCACCCTGGCCCACGAACTATCGGTCGAAGGCTCACGTTTCGCCCGGCGCAATTTTGGCTGGACCGGCATTGCCAAGCGGATTCTGGCTATCTTTGACCGGGTGCAAACGTTCGGTTACGAGACTCAATGATAAACCCGTTGGTGGTGAGCCTGATGGCTCACCACCAACCCTGACAATGGTTAACTCGCCGCATCTGAGGGCCGATTGAGTCGCTGCCAGAAATGTTGGGCCAGGTGTAGAATCGAGCTTGAGCGACATTCCTGCTCCAGCTCCTCGATAATCTTTGCAGTCAGCGCCTGCTCAACGGCGGCTCTGTCTTCCTCAAGGGTAGCCCGCCGTGATAAAATCCAGAGATACAAGTCAGTCTCAGTATTGTCGGGAAAGTGCTCTAACACCTTCTTCTCCCGGATCAGTTGAATTACCGGCAGGTAGACCTGATCGTACCAACTGGCTACTGCTTCCTGGTAAGATATGGGGCTGTTACCTTCTGTTTCCCGCAGGTATTTGTGTACCTCAATATGTTCTTTGACCACTTGATAACAGCCCGGCTCGGTGCAGTTGATGTCATGCTCAGGCCGAATTTCATCGAGGTGAGTCGCTTCCAGAAATTTGGCCCGTTCCACCCGTAGCGGCAGCTCTTCCAGATTGAGTTTGCGTTGGAACAGGCCCATCAGGCGCACAAAAGGATTGGGGCTTTTTTCTCGGGTTACCTCCTCAAGCAGTTCCTCGTCCGGTAGATGGCCCAGGCTATGTAATTTGTCTTCCAGCTCGGCCCGGTGTAACAACAGCCAGGCATACAGGTCGGCTTCTATTCGGTTTGGAAAATGTTTCAGGACCCCCCGTTGGCGGATCAGGTTGATGATGGGCATATAAACGTGATCGTACCAACTGCCCACGGCTTCCTCATAGGATATTTCACAACCACATTCGATTTCTCTGAGATATTTGTGGAAGGCGATGTGTTCTTGCACCAGCCGGTAGCGACCCGGTTCGGTGAAACTGACATTCTGCTCGGGCCGAATTTTATCGAGCTGAGTCTCCTCAAAAAATCTGGCCCGTTCATCCTTGAGCAGGATGTCATCCAGATCGTCATCCTTGTCGATTGGCACGTCGGTCTTGTACTCGATGACATAAGCTTCAATTGTTTTGGCCCCGTTCAAGCGGGCCACCGAGACGCGGTGATTCCCGTCGCGCACAAAGTAAACCTCACCTACCTGGTAAACTTCGATCGGCGGAAAGCCCTGCTCGTCGGCCACAGCCTTGATGCGGCGCCACCGACCGGCAGTTTGGTCACTTTTGGGTAGAAAAGTGCGGGTAAAATCGCGATAACGGCCGGTGCTACCCACAATCTTATCCAGTTCGATCTCTTGCAGCCCTTTGTAAGAGGCATCTTGCAATCTTAATTTTTCTTTTACTTCTTCAAATGAAAGCAAGTCACTGGGACGGCCCGTCAGATAGCTGAGCCATTCCTCGATGAAGGCTTGCTGGCGAGCTCTGGTAAACTCCTGTTGCGATTGAGGGGTCAACATTTCTAACCTCCTTGCTTGAGCATTGGTCTGACCACCCGGAAATACGGCTCATCAATAGCCAGACAATTCTCAAACTGCACGCTAAATTCTATCAACTGATTGTTAGAATCAGGTCAAAACTGTGTTAAATCTCTGTTAATAATTTCTCTTACCTCGCCCAAAAAGGCTCAGTTTAGCCGGAATGTTAAAGTGCCGGTCATTTGTACTTAACATGAATCCCAAATAAAAAGGGTGCTCTTCCTGGAGAGCACCCTTGCTATTCTTAACGGAAGGAGAATGTCATTAAATGACTGGCAAAGGACCGGTGCCCGGCTTGGGTCTAAAGGGAAACATCGATATCTCCCAGGGATAGACGATGATCCGATCGGTGACCGCGCCGTAATAATCCGGGCCGGTGTTGGGAAACAGATTTGAGCGGATACGGTAATGTAACACGGCCGTCTCGCACTCGCAGCCAACTGCGCTCAAACGTTGCCGCACCGTCACAATGGACCGCCCATTGCCCCAGATGTCATCAACCACCAAAATCCGGCGACCGGTGACCAGGGTATCGGCCGGGAATTGCACAAATATCGGCCAGGCCAATTTCTGATCTACGGTATCGGGAAAGTAAACTGAGGCCGTCAGTACGTGCTTGATGCCCAGGGCTTCGCTCAAAATGCCGCCGGGCACCAGGCCACCCTTGGTAATCATTAATAACCCATCAAATTCACCCCGAAATTGAGGGATCAGATGGTCAATTAATTTATCAACCTCTGTCCAACTGATGATCTCTCGCTTCAGTTCTTCGGGCGGTTGTTCTTCAAATGATGGTAGCAGCATACTTAGTGGCCCAACTTATCCCAAAATAGTCATCCAAACATTTTACGTCCGTTTAAACTCTGTGTCAATGCCGCTGCTCAGTTGTGAATTCCTTCAACTGCGGTCATTAAATTAGGTGACCGGCACTTCAAAAGTGCCGGTCACCTAAAAATTTGGACGACTCAGCTCAGTTGTGAATTCCTTCAGTCCCGGTCATTATAACCACACCGGCCGGATCTAAGTCGATGGTGACCGGATCATTGACGGCTATAGCCAGGGGACTGGCCCGGGTCAACTCGAAGGTGAGCGGCGGTCCTACATCCGGTTGTACCTTGATCCGGTAGCGCCCGCCTCGAAAGGAGCGATCCAGGAGTCGACCGCGCAGGCGGTTGGGGCTGCCGGTGAGAGGGGGTGGGGACGAATCAAGGGTGGTTAGAGTAGCCGCTTCAGGGCGAATCAACACACTGACCTGCTGGCCCGTATGGTGGTGGTTGTGGGTGGTCGCGGCCAGCTCCCCCCAGGCTGAGGCTACCCGTCCTGGCGCCAGCACCCGTCCTTCAGCCAGATTGGTCAAGCCCAGAAAATGGGCCACAAAGCGGGTTGCCGGCCTGCGGTAGATCTCTTCCGGCGGACCAATCTGCTCGATCCGGCCGGCTTGCATCACCACCGCCCGGTCGGCAATAGCAAAGGCTTCGGCCTGATCGTGGGTTACGTACAGGGTGGTCACGCCCACCTGTTTCAGAATGTCGCGCAGTTCGACCATCAACCGTTCCCGCAAGGCCCGGTCCAGCGACCCTAGCGGCTCGTCGAGCATGAGCAGTTGCGGCCGAGGAGCCAGGCTGCGGGCCAGGGCCACTCGCTGCGCCTCGCCGCCGGATAGGTCATTGACGCTGCGTTCTTCAAAGCTGGCCAGTCCCACCAGGGCCAGCATCTCTTGCACGCGGGCTTTGATAGCCCCATCTTTGAGTCTGGGGCGCATACGCAGCCCAAAAGCCACATTATCGAAGACGTTTTTGTGCGGAAACAGGGCAAAATCCTGAAACATTAGCCCAAAATCGCGACGGTGGGGGGGAATCGGCCCCATCTCTTGGCCCTGGCAGAACACCTGGCCGGCGTCGGGCCGTTCCAACCCGGCAACGATCCGCAGCAATGTGGTTTTGCCGCAGCCGGACGGCCCCAGCAAACAGAAGATTTCCCCCGCGGCTACGTCAACGCTCACCCGGTCCAGCGCCAGCTTGTTGCCAAAGCGTTTGGTAATATTCTGAATTGAAAGCAAGACTGATTTATCTGGCATTGTATCCCGTCGCAAGTTGCAAGTTGCAGGTAGCAAGTCGCAAGTTGCAGGTAGTAAGTCACAGGTAGCAAGTTGCAGGTCCCAAGTCGCAAGTCGCAAATCTCGGATTGCAGATCACAGAACTCGTAAGAGTTTATTGGAAATAAGAATAGCTCACGGATTTTCACGGACCGCGAAGCGCAC
>CAYNLK010000042.1:0-52054 GCA_964398055.1 uncultured Caldilineaceae bacterium | reverse complement strand
GCCGCAGGTGGCCGAGCGGCTGGAACGACTGCTGAAAGAGACCAGCCCACTGCGCCTGGGCGGCAAGCGGGCCGACCAGGCCACTATTCTCACCTCCGATGTGCGGGGCTTTACCTCACTCACTGCCCAGATGGAGCCAAATGAGGTGGTGGCTATGCTCAACGAGCTGTTTAGCGCCTGTATTCCCATCATCTTCAAATATAACGGCACCATCGATAAATACGTCGGCGATGCCATTCTGGCCGTCTTTGGCAGCCCCGATCCGGATGAGCGGCAGTGGGAAAATGCGGTGCGGGCAGCCACAGAGATGCAGGCCGCCATTGACCGGCTGAGAGAGCAGCGCGCCGCCCGTGGGTTACCGGTCTGTCAGGTGGGCATCGGCATCCATACCGGCGCGGTGCTGCACGGCTTCATCGGCTCAGAAGAGCACATGGAGTTCACCGTCATCGGTGATGCCGTCAATCGAACTAATCGCTATTGCGATGGCGCCGGCCCGGGTGAGGTCATCATCAGTCCGGCGGTATTTGAACATGTTTCTAACCTGGTGCAAGTCATTCCCCGCACGATTGTCTCCAAGCACCCCGACACCGAGGCCGACTTGGCGGCCTATCTGGTAGAAGGCTTTAATTCTTAGCCAGACCCTAAAGATGTTGGAAACCTTTAGAAACTGTCTAAAAGAGATAAGGGGTAATTTTTTATCCACAGATTCACACAGATTTTCACAGATGCCTAATTTTAATTCCCAAATTCTCTAATCCCGGCGAAAACTTTTTTGGGGTTCTTCCAGAATTTCCGTGGTGTAGGGGCAGGTCTTGTGCCTGCCCAGGGCGACCACAAGGGATCACCTCTACATATTGGGGTACACCACGGAAAATCCCAAAGAACCGCTTATCTGAGTTCATCTGTGTCTATCTGTGGATTGTTAAGAATTTTTAGACGGTTTCTTGGATCTTTTGGGCGTTCAAGTTGGGTTAACCCGCCAGCGCCTGAGCCAGGTCGGCCATCAAATCATCCCCATTTTCCAGGCCGATAGACAACCGCAACAGACTCGCCGGGGTGGTGCTGCCCGGCGCTTCCACCGAAGCGCGGTGCTCGATCAAGCTGTGGCTGCCGCCAAAACTGGTCGCCCTGGTGATAAGGTTGACCCTGGCAGCGACCGCCATTGCTTCAGCCTGTCCCCCTTTCACCTCAAACGATAACAGCCCACCAAAACCGCTCATCTGTTGGCGGGCGATCTGGTGGCCCACGGCGCTGTTCAGGCCGGGATAATGGACTCGCTCCACTGCCGGATGGCTGGCCAGAAATTGGGCTATTTTCAGCGCATTCTCCGCCTGGGCGCGCACCCGATACGGCAGAGTTTGGATGCCCCGCAGGGTGAGCCAGCACTCAAACGGCGACGGCACCGCCCCGCCAACTTTTTGAATGTGCCTGATTCTTTCCCACAGGTCGGATTCGGCTCTGGCGACGATTGCGCCGCCGAGCACGTCGCTGTGTCCGCCCAAATATTTGGTGGTGGCGTGAACAATCAAGTCGGCCCCAAAGTCAAAGGGACGTTGCAGCACCGGCGTGGCGATGGTGTTGTCACAAACCAGATAAGCGCCGGCCTGGTGAGCCAGCCCGGCCGTCGCCCGGATGTCGGTGACCTTGATCAACGGATTCGACGGCGTCTCGATCATGATCAGCCTGGTTTCGGCCCGGAGCGCCTGCTCAACCTGGCCGGGAGCGGTCGTATCGACAAAGGAAACTTGCAAGCCCCACGGCATGAAAATGTCTTGCAAGAGTTGGCGGATGCCGAAATAGAGATCATCCGGGGCAATGACATGGTCGCCGGGCGAGAGGGCCTGGAGAACGGTCATCATCGCCACAGAGCCGGAGGCAAAGGCAGCCGCATCGACGCCGCCTTCCAGGGCGGCCAGGCACTGCTCCAGGGCGTGGCGATTGGGGTTACCATGGCGAGAGTAGTTGTAGCCGTGGGGGTAACTGCCGTCCGGCTGTCGCTCAAAGGTGGTTGATAGATAGATCGGCGGCATCACCGCGCTGCTGGCCGGGTCGATCTGGTGGCCGGCGTGAATCGCTTGTGTTTCTAACTTCATCAGAGTTTCACCTCTTGGTATGTTTAGGCCAAATGGCCGCGCTCTAATTTAGGCCAGCCGAACGGATTGGGCAAATGGCTGAAACCTTTGGAATGACCCTGTGCAGGTAAGATATTTCCCCAAGACCTCGTCTTAACTTTAATGTAATGATATCAACATTTGGAGGAAAATATGTCCAATGATACCAGTTTCCCGCCCCTGGCCGGCTGGGAACCAACCCGCAAGACGTTACATCTTTACAGCAATGTCATCGGTGTGGTGCCGCGGGCGCACGCCCAGTTCCACCCCAAGTGGTGGCACATCAGCTTGAAAGTTCAGCCGGATGGGTTGGCCACCGACCCTATCCCGTTGCCTGGGGGTGGGACCTTTTTACTAAAAATGGACCTGCGCCGGCACGACATCGGGCTGGTCGCCAGCCGTGGGGTTGAACGGCGCTGGAGCATGACTCAGAGAACGTCAGCCACGGCGCTGGGCGATCAAGTATTGGCCGCGGTCGCCGAGCTGGGGTTGAGCGGCGACTATGCCCGCCAAAAATTTGAGAATGACGAGCCGCGTTTGTACGATCCCGCCGCGGCGGAGCGATTTCTCACCGCCTTGGTGAGCGCCAATAAGATTTTGAAGCAACATCGGGCGAGTTTGCAGGGTCAGGTTGGCCCGGTGCAACTGTGGCCGCACGGCTTTGATATCGCCTTTGAATGGTTTGGAACGCGGCTGGTGCAGCATGAGGAGAAGGGCGAGATGCAGGAGTTGCCCGCCCAGATCAACTTTGGCTTTTATCCCGGCGAACCCATCTACTTCTACGCCAACCCGTGGCCCTTTGAAAAGGAAAAATTGGTCGATCACCCCTTGCCGGGCGGCGCTCGCTGGCACGACCAGGGCTGGCAGGGGACGATCCTTCCTTATGCCGGGGTGGTGAACGACCCGGGCGCCGAGCAACGGCTGCTGGCCTACTATCGGGCGGTATATGATATCGCTTCGCCGGCATTGTTAGCCTGAAGAATTGGAACTTGAAGATATTCAAGCCTGTCTGACTTATGTCCGTGATGTGTTGCGGAATAAGAAAGTAATTTCATTAGAAGTTTGACCACCCCAGGGCGATTTCCTCTGACCCCCAAAAAACTTGGCTTCTCCGCGACTTGCACGTATAATTCAATCTATCCCTCTTGCCTGTCATTTGTCGATTTCGCTGCTGCAACCGAAGGGTTGACGACATTGGTGGAGTCAAGTTGATCGACAACCCTTTAAACTACCTCTTCACCACCACTCCATCAGCCATACCTGTTGTGCCCGAAGTTACCAGAGGGGAGCTGGCCTTGAAGCCGCAGTCTGATCAACCGCTGGGTGGACTGAACAATCTGCCCCAACAACTTACCCCCTTCATCGGCCGGAAGGAGGAGCTGGCCGAGATTACCCGCCTGCTGGCCGACCCGACCTGCCGTTTGCTGACCTTGCTCGGACCCGGCGGGGCGGGCAAAACGCGCCTGGCCATTCAAACGGCCGGCCAGATGGCAGCCGACTTTGCCCACGGCGTCTACTTCGTCCCCCTCCAATCGGTTGAAGCAAACGATTTTCTCATTACCGCCATAACCGATACCATGCGCTTGCCCTTATCCGGACCGGAAGCGCCGCGCCGCCAGTTGCTCAACTATCTGCGCGACAAAGAGATGCTGCTGCTGCTCGATAATTTTGAGCAGTTGCTCTCCCCCGCGGCGGGTGGGCCGGAACTCCTCACCGAAATCATCGAGGCCACGCCGGCGCTCAAACTCCTGGTCACCTCGCGGGAACTGCTCAACTTGCAGCACGAGTGGCTTTACCCCGTGCCCGGTCTGCCGGTTCCAATAGATGACCACCTTGAGCCTGATTTGGAAGCCTATAGCGCGGTGCAACTGTTTAGGGAGCGGGCCGGCCGGGTGCGCCGGGATTTCTCCCTGACTGAGGAGCAGGCAGAGGTTATCCGCATTTGCCGACTGGTTGAAGGGATGCCTTTGGCCATTGAACTGGCCGCGGCGTGGACCAAAACCCTGTCGTGCGCCCAAATTGCCGCCGAAATCCGGCGCAACATCGATTTTTTGACCTCCAGCCGCCGCGACGTGCCGGATCGACAGCGCAGTATGCGAGCGGTGTTTGAGCAATCCTGGCAACTGTTGAGCCAACATGAGCGGGATGTCTTTCAACGCTTATCCGTCTTTCGGGGCAGCTTTGACCGCCGGGCGGCTGAACGCATTGCCGGCGCGTCGCTGGCTACCCTGTCGGCGTTGGTGGATAAGTCGCTACTGCGACCGGAGCCGGCTGGTCGCTATCAAATCCACGAACTGCTCCACCAATATGCGGCTGAACAACTGGTTCAATCGCCCCAAGATGTGGCCCGGGTTTACGATTACCATTGCACCTATTACGCCGACTTTTTGGCCGAGCGGGCCGATGATGTGTTGAGAGTGCGCCAACGGGAAGCTGTGGTCGAAATAAAAGCCGAACTCGAGAATATCCGGTCCGCCTGGCAATGGGCCATCGAGCTGGCCAATGTTGCGGCCGTTCGAAAAATGACCGGCAGTTTGGACGCGTTTTACCAGTATCAGAGCCGCTTTGTCGAGGGTTTCAAGGCGATGGCGCAGGCGACGCAGCATCTTGACACGCTCGAACCAACCCCAGAGCGTGATTTAGCCCTGGCTGAATTGTTGGTCTATCAGGGTTGGTTCCATATTCGGCTGGGCCAGTTTGAGCCGGCCAGAACGGTGATCGAGCGCAGCCGAGAAATTTATTCAATCCGGCAAGCTCTGCCGCCACCTGGTCCAGGAACCGACCCGCGCAATGGCCTGGCCATCCTGGCCATCATTCGGGGAAACTATGAAGAAGCGTCTAATTTTGGTGAGCAGGTGCGCCGGGCCAGTGTCGCCAATGACGACAAACACAATTTGGCCTTTGCTTACTATGTTCTTACCGGCGCCGCTACGGCCCGGGGTGAGTATGAGCGGGCCTACCAGTATGCCAAACAAGCTTATGAGCTACTGGCCGCGATCAACGAACGCTGGTTTATGGCCTACTGCCTGAACGAGTGGGGTAATGTGGCTCGGGTTATGGGCGATTACGCCGAAGCCCGGCAGCATTACCAGGCCAGCTATGCTATCAGGCAGGAGTTTGATGACCCGGAGGGCATGGCCGTGGCGCTCAATCACCTGGGCAAAGTGGCCGTGCTACAAAAGAATTATGTCGAAGCCAGACGGTTGTACCAACAGGCCCTGTCCATTTACCGGGAAATCAACGACCGGGGTGGCCTGGCTACTTCGCTCAGCGGCCTGGCTGTGGCTTACTGCGCCGAAGGCGACCATAAGGCAGCGCGGCGCTATTTCCACGAGGCGTTGCAGATCACCACGGAAATGCATTTTGTGCCCTTGACCCTCTCGATCATCACTGAGCTGGCCGAATTGCGGGTTCAAACTGGCCGGGTAGAACAGGCCCTCGAGTTGCTGGCCTTAGTTCGCCGCCATCCGGCCAGCGACCGGGAGACTCAAGAGCGGTCCGAACGGGCCTTGACCCGCTACCAGGCCGATGTTTCCCCCGACCTGTTTGCGGCCGCCACCGGGCGGGGAGACGCGCTTGAGCTGGACCGGGTGGCGCGGCGCATTTTGGCCGAATTGGCTGAACCGGTTGGAGTTATGGCCGCAGACAAACCTGAGAATCGAGGGGGCAAGGAGCCGGCTGCTACTTCAGCGCAACTGGCCAACGCTGCCATGGTCGAACCCCTGACCGACCGGGAATTGGAAGTGCTCCAACTTATCGCCGCGGGGCTGACCAATCAGCAAATTGCCGCTGAGCTGATTATTTCCGTAGGTACGGCCAAGTGGTACACCGGCCAGATCTATGGCAAGTTAAATGTCAGCACTCGCACCCAGGCCGTGGCTCGCGCCAGAGAGTTAAGCCTACTCCCGTAGAGTACCTCTACCCAACCTCATTTTTAGGTGACCGGCACTTCCAGCTAATTTTGGCTTAGAATTGCCATCCACGTCCCTGAAATATAGCCTGGAGTTAGTGCTGCAAGTGCCGGTCACCTTATCTGCCTAAAATTATGGACGCACCCCACAACCCAACCCTATCGCTAACAAACCCAACCCTTAACCTGTAGTTTGGCAGGGCAAAAGTAGCTAGTTTTCCACTATACTGGCCTTATAAATTGTTAAGAAGTCCAACTACAGGAGACGGAAAAATGGGCATCTGGGGAGAGTTCAATGTGAAGCAGGAACAGCGGCGAGACCTGCTGCGTCGGATCGAGCAGCAACGGCTCGTTCGCCAGGCTCTGGCTGGCCGACCGCAATCCCGCCAATCTTCAACGCCATTTCAAGTGAGCTTGTTTCAAAAAATTTGGCTCATGGTATTCTAAAGATGAAGAACTCAGATTGAGCAAAGGAGATGACAACGATGACTGCAACCCAAATTCTAGCCAATGACCCAGTAGAGCAGCGAGACGCTTTTGTGGAGCGGCTGCTAAAATCAACCGCCGGGCTGTTCGACATTTTTACCATCTACCTCGGCGACCGGCTGGGCTTTTACCAAATCCTGGTCAACGGCGAGGCCCTGACTTCGGTTGAGCTGGCCGCCCGCAGCGGCGCCCACGAGCGGTATGTGCGGGAATGGCTGGAACAGCAAACTGTCAGCGGCGTGCTGGTGGTTGAGAATCCGCAAACCGAGCCGATGAGCCGTCGCTTCCGGCTGCCCGCGCCTCACGCCGAAGTTTTGGCCGAACGAGACAGCCTGAGCTATCTGGCCCCCTTGGCCCAACTCGCCGTCGGCGCGGCTCACCCAATCCATGCCGTCATCAACGCCTTCCGTCACGGTGGCGGGGTGCCCTACGCCGACTACGGTCAGGACCTCCGCGAGGGGCAGGCCAACATGAACCGGGCAATGTTCCTGCAAGAGTTGGGGCAGGTCTGGCTGCCCGCCATCGCCGACCTGCACGCCCGGCTACAGGCCGACCCGCCGGCCCGGGTGGCCGACATCGGCTGCGGCGCCGGCTGGTCGAGCATTGGCCTGGCCCTGGCCTATCCCAAAGTGCAGGTCGATGGCTATGACCTGGACGCGCCGTCAATCGAGTTGGCCCGGGCCAACCTGCAAGCGGCCAACCTGAACGGCCGGGTCAAGTTCCACGTCCGCGATGCGGGCGACTCCACTCTGGCCGGGACTTACGACCTGGTGACCGCGTTTGAGTGCGTGCACGATATGTCTGATCCGGTTGGGGCGCTGCGTACTATGCGCCGGCTGGTGAATGGCAGCGGGGCGGTCATCATCGTCGATGAGCGGGTGGGCGACACCTTCACCCCTACCGGCAACGAGGTCGAGTGGATGATGTATGGCTGGAGCGTCTTGCACTGCCTGCCGGTCGGGCTGGCCGATCAGCCGGCCACCGGCACCGGTACGGTTATGCGGACCGACACGCTGCGCCGCTACGCCGAGCAAGCCGGCTTCCGCCAGGTTGAGGTCCTGCCCATCGACAACTTCTTTTTCCGCTTTTACCGTCTGTACGCTTAGATTTATCGGTTCATTACCGGTTGTCCCTGCTAGAGCATTGCTTCCAGGCCAGTCATATCCGTTTGCCTGTAGATAACGCTGAGGTTGAGTTAAGTTAGCTGCCGAATATTTCCGGCGGGAGCGCCATAAGATTGAATGTTCAGCTCAATTATGTTGCGATGAGGTTACTTTTAGCATGGTGTGGTTCCCTGGCCGGTTGTCGGCCAGTTCATTTTACTTTTTGAAACGTTATCTCGTAGGAAAAGTGAACACTGTAGAACGGTGGCTCGCACTGGAAATCAATGGTCGGGCAAACACTAGACAACAGACAAAGCCAGACGATGGGCGCCGCAAATTTGAAATGGAACGAACTCATAACTCAATACCTCCTGAAGCACATAAGCAAACCTGACCGACCCTGGCAACGACGGGCCGAGTCCGGCGCAAGGCTGGTATGGACGGTCGCGACCTCATCGGCGCGCGCCCCCCAGTTTCTTCAAGGATGTTGTGGGATTTGGTAGCTGATGGAAAATAGGCTGCCAGAGAGGACGCAATCCGGTTCAACCCGCGAACTATCAGGCTGAACCCGGCCTGAACAACTGCAAAGATGAACCATCCGAACAAAAAGGGGCACGATGCTAAAGCAACCCACCGGTAATTGCCCAAAGAATAGATGCGCTAAATAAATTGGAGCTTTGCTGGCCTTGCCAATCATTGGGCTGCGCCTGATAGAAAATGGAGATAAGGTCCGCAACTTGAACAATTCAGTAGACCCCTGTTGAACCCTGAGTCAATTGAAAGCAATAGCAGGTCGTTATTTTATCATAAACGCAGGGAGGGGCCAAAATAGGCGTGACCTGCCGGGGTCAACTGCTGATCATACTGCTATTGGCCGGCAGAGATTGGAATAAGTTGCTGGTTGTATTCTGGAAACGGCAGGCAAAACAGGTTGACGGCAAATCCGGCCCTTTAGCAATTGGTTCACTACATTTCTGGCATTTTGCCAATGCCCCAACAATTAATGGCTTCTTGGCCAGCAAAACGGCTGAAACCGCAGCCGGCCCGGTAACGACGGCCTGCTCAGGGCAGGCTAACACACAAATGTCACAAACCTGCCCTAAACACAGTTTGGGCTGAAAAAGCAGGGCAAATTGGTCGTCCACAGTTATAAACTTCAGGGCGCCGCTCGGACAAAAGCGAGCACACAAGCCGCAGGCCGTGCAGCGGGCCGGATCTATAGCTACGTCAACGATAGGCAGGGTGGCCGTGGGGGGAGTTGGAGACACCTGCCCTGCGAGTTGGAGATTTGGAGATTTCTGTTCAAGAATTTGCAGCACCCTGGCGCGTTGGTAAGGCAGGGATTGGGGCAACCGCTCGGAAACCGGCGTCGCTTTGCCGCTCTTCACCAACTCCACCGGTTCGTTGGCTGCTGCCCTTTCCTGTCCGGCCTGCCTAAATAAGCTAAACAGGCTACGGCGTGAGACGGGGGGACGGTCGGCCTCGTAAACAGGCCGGTCTATTGGTGATGGGGGATCGTTTTGCCCGGTCCGTAGCCTGACCGGGACAGCTTGGTCGAGCAGAGCGGCCCAGCCGTTAGCTTCAGCAACCGTTTGCGCTAAAGTAGAATGGATTTTTCCCAGGGGGCAGCCGCTACAGCAGGTATCATCCAACCAGATTTTTCGCCCCTGGGTAGCCAGTTCGAGCAGTGTGGCCGGAGACAGGGCCGCCAGGCAACGTTTTACCTGGACAGCCTGCGGGGCGGAACCGCACGCGGGACTGGCATGGTAGGGACAGATCAAATCTATTGGGCCGGCCGGCAAAGCCGCCACCGTCTTGACCAACTTATCAGCCAGGGCGTCGGGTTGGGTATACGCTCCGGTGGGGCAATGGTGGAGACAAAGACCACAATGAACACAGGCCTTGCTATGGAGAGCCGGCTGACCATTCGTAACCACAATGGCGCCCCCGGCCGGGCAGGCGTCAGCGCAGCGGGTGCAACCCACCGCCCGGAAGCGAGCGTTCAGACAGCGCTCCCGATGCAGCGTGATCTCCTCACCGGAAAACTGCTCTGTCAAGGCTAATAGAATGTCGAATCCGCTCACGCCTTTATGACTCTGTATCCAAAATATCCTCCACCCAGGTCAGGGCGGCTATCGTCGCCGGAAAGCCCAGGGTGGGGATGGCCAGGAGCACCACCTGCCGAATTTCGTCGGCGCTGGCCCCGGCTTCCCGCGATTTGCGCACGTGGGCGTGAACTGCACCCTCTTGCTGGCTGCCGATGGCCAGACCTAGTTTAACCAGCGCCCGCATTTTTTCATCCAACGGCCCGGCGGCATGGACGGCCGCCCCCAACTGGTCATAAGCCTGCCAGATTTCGGCATATTTTTCCTGAAAATTGCGATAGGATTGCGGTAATTGCGACATCGGTAATCTCCCTCAATGAATTCTTTCCTCAGTATCCACAGTATCCACTATGGTCGAAATGATACCATTAATCGGCGCCCTTGCCAACCTGCACTCGATCCGATGCTGTGGTCTTTTCATTGGCTGGATAGTAATAACGTCCCCCGGCACAGGCGCGGCAAAGCGTTAAGCCCTCGTGGCCTACCTCCCGCTCGTTGATGATTTCCTCGCCGCAACGGTCGCAGTTGACCCGGTAGCCATCTTTGCTGAGCAACTCGGCTATGGAGATAGTCAGGGCTATCTCCCGGATGTCGAGTAACTCCTCGTCCGGCATGCGCTGGTAGCCTAGCAAGTAGGCGTGCCAGCGACTTTCGGCTTCGGGGGCGTAATCTTTAGCCCGCTCCCGGCTGATGGCGCTGGGCACAACACGAACAGCCCGCCCGGTCTGGGTGTCAACAAACGTAGCGGCCACTTTGCCGAAGTCGTAGAAATACATCGTCCGTCGCCCCAGCGAGCAGCCGGTGGCCACGGCGATGCCGTCGGCGCCGCAGCCGTCCGTTTCAACGATGGTCAGCAGCCGTTTATCCTGTTGGGGCACGTTCAGCCCCAACCAGCAACCTCCGGCTAATCCCATCCGCACCCCCAACACCTGCCGGGGGCAGAGATGGTTGTGGAATGTGGCCGATTGATGGAGTAGTTCTTCAAGGCTCGGCATAGTGGCTCCTTGTATTACGTGTTCTCATTACCGGATCCTTCCCTTTCGCGCCATAATTTTGAAACACGAATGGCTCGAAAAACCGAATTGTCCGAATGAAATCTTGCAAATTCGACTAATTTCGATTTATCGTGGCTTTCGTATTTCAAAAGTGTCCGGTCAAGTTTAATTGTTTTGGTTTTGGTTGTCCAACTGGATCAGATACATCACAATGGCCTCAATTTCACTCTCGGACAGGTGAAAGTTAGGCATAGCGGTGTTGGATTTAACCGCTCTTGGATTTTGCAACCACAGCCGCAGCGTAACCTGAGCCGGGTCATTGGCTCGCCGGGTGCTGCCATTCAAATCAGGCGCTTTGAGCGCGCCTTCAGCCCCAATCTTGTGACAACTGCGGCAGCCGTACCGGTCAACCAGTTGAGCGCCTACTGCCGGCGATGACTCAACCGCTTTGGTCAGGTTCAGCCAGAAGCGGGGTGGGTTAAATACCAGCCACACCAGTAATGGCACCGCCAGAACCGCCAACCCTAAACTATAACGTTTCATCCTCACATCTTCCCAAGAAAAGACCTCAAAGGGTTTCAAGCCTTTGAGGTCTTTCACCGCAACTCACAACTTAACTTAGACTTTCGACACCTTGACCTTGCTGTCGTAGAACACCGCCGAGCCGCCCACCAGGTCGCGCAGGCAGGTATTGGGGTTGTGGGTGTCGGTGCGCATGGCTGCGTTGGCGTGGAGGCCGCCAAAGCGGCGTGAGTCGCCGGTGATAGTCTGCCCGTCGATGACGATATCCTGAGCGCCATAGGCCCAGTGACCAAAGCCCAGGCTAAAGGCGACCACGCCGGGCCGCAGCCCCTCGATGACCTGCACTTCGCCGATCATAGGGATTTTTTGGCCGTGGCCCAAATCCCACACCCCCTCAGGATTGGTTTTGGAAGTCAGGTGGATGCGGTCGCCATGGTGCAAACCTAACCGGGCGGCGTCCTGGCTGTTCATTTGCAGGTAGTTGACCGGTTCGATGGCCTTGAGCCAGTAGTTGCCGCCGGTGCGGCTCTTGGTCTGGACAATGGTGCGGTTGGTGATCAGGTGCAGATCGTAGCCTTCAGCCTCGTCGGCGGCGCTGACCAGGGCACCCAGGGCGTCCTGGCCCGGCTCAAAGTAGCGGGCCACGCCGGAAAAATGCTCGCCGGTCATGCTGTTTTTGGCGTCGTAAGTTTTTTCGCAGTACATCCCCAGGTATTTGCCGTACTTGTTGGCCAGTTTGTCGCCATCGACCAGCTTGCTGTAATCCTGAAAGCGGCCGCCCCGGTTGAGCACGTAGATCACCCGCCGCCACAGGCTCTCATCATTGCCAATGGCCTGTTTCCAGGCATCGACATCGAACACGGTTTTGGGCAGATGACGGCGAGCCTGCAGGAACAGCTCCACTTCAGCATCGTCGGCTTCGGGCACGGCGTCGGCCAAATCTGCTTTCTCGCCGGCGGCAATGTTGGCTACCTGCTTGATATACAGGTCTTCCTGGCGCTGCCAGGGCAGACCCTCGCCAAAGCCGTTGGGGCCAAAGCCGGGCAGTCCCATCTTTTCGGCCACGGCCAGCAAAAAGCTTTCCAGGCAGATAGGCTGTTCCACCCCAAAGACGGTCACGGTGTCGGTCAGCGGGGCCATCACGGGTTGGCGCACCGGCGCATTCTTGGCAATGATCGACGGGTGCGACTTCTGGAATTCCCACCGCTCCAGGTAACTGGTATCGGGGATGATGTAGTCGGCGTACATGCTGGTTTCACCCACCACAATGTCAAAGGCGACAAAGAGAGGCAGTTTGGCCGGGTCTTTGAGGATGTCGATGTTGGTGTGGCCGGACGGCAGGGCGTACACCGGCGAACCCATATACAGGAACAGGGCCTGGGTGGGATAAGGGTAGGCGTCGCCGATGGAGGGCACAATTTCCTGGTAGATGTCGGTGGCCAGGGGATACCAGGGGCGTTTGGCCGGGTAGTCGGCAAAGATGGTGCTGGCCTCATATTTCACCTGGGAGCGGATGAGGTCGACCCCGAATTTTTTGAGACTGCCGCTGATCATTTTGGCGATAGGGAAAGGCTGGCCTTCTTTGGCCCCGTTTTGATCGTAAGCTTTGGCCACGGTCATGCCGCCGGCATAGTCAAAGTTGCCGATGAGCAGGTTCAAATCGTACCAGGCTTGCACGTTGTAGTAGCCGTTGGTATGCTGGCTGACACCGCGGTGAATATCGGCGCAGGCGCGGCGGCCGTGGCTGGTGAACTCCTGGGCAATCTCAAACAGGTCGCGAGCGTTGACGCCGGCGATGTCGGCCCATTCTTCGACAGTGTGCTCGCTGGCGCTGTCGAACAACACCTGTAAGCCGCTTTTAACCTTGATTTTCACCGCGTTGCCCTCTTTGTCCACGCCGTCGATTTCGGTATCGACCAGCAAGTCGCCCACCACAGGAATTTCGGCGTCGTTGGGGTCAAAGGTGACCGGCTGCCCTTCTTGCAGCACCACAAAGGGGTCAAACTTCCACGTCCCGGAGCCGTCGGCCTTGTCTCGTTCCTCAGCCGCCAGGCCCAGGTTAGAACCGCGCAGCAATTTACCGGGCTGGCCGTGGTCATCCAGGGTAACCAGCCAGGCGGCGTTGCAGTAGTTGGGTTCACCGGCGGCTTTGGCCGCGGCCAGGTTGGCGTTTTGCAGGTAACCCTGGTTATAGCGCTGGTTGGCGATGATAATCTGGATCAGGGCCAGGGCGATGGGCGCTTCGGTGCCGGGCCGGTTGGGCAGCCATTTCCAGGCTTTGGCCCCGGTCTTGCCCAGCCGCGGGTCGATGACCACGTAGCGCAGCCGGCCATCGACCAACCCCTCGGTCACTTTTTGGGCCCGGTAGGGCGGGCCGTAGCCGCCTTCAAACACGTTGTTGCCCACCAAAATGGCAAACTCGGTGTTGGCCAGGTCGCCCTGCCAGTAGAACTTTTCGCCGCCGCTCCATTTGCCTTCCACAAATTGCTCGCTCATGGCCTTGCCGGTGAAGTAGAGCGACCCCTGGCAGACGGTGGTGTGGCCGTGGGCATTGACCGAACCAAAGGCGTCGCCGGCAAAGCGTTTGATGATTTCACCACGGCCGTCTTTGAGGCGGCCCCAGGCAAAGGTGAACTGGTTGTTCTTTGGCCCCAGGTCGGGGTGGTCGGGGTCAATCAACACATCCAGATAGTCGGCAAAGGTGGTCTTGAACTCGTCGACCAGGGCCTGCTGCTTGTTCCGGTCCTTTTCGGCCAGGATGGTCTCCACCGCGGCGGCCATCTCTTTACCCACTTTGGGGTCGCGCAGCGCCCAGATTTCGTTCAGGCCGGGACTGGTACTGCCGTCGGCAAAGCTGCCGCCGTTGACAATTTCGTCGATGGCCTGTTCAAAGGGGATGGACTCCCATTTTTGCTCGCCGCGCTGGCCCGCCCGTTTGAGCACCCGCCGGATGCGGTAGGGATCGTAGGCGCTCTGGATGCCGGCCTGGCCCTTGGGACAAATCCAGCCGTCAATCGGCGCGGCCTCCTGGGGTGAGGTTTCATAGGGCAGGTGCGGCCAGAAGGTCATCAGGCTGTAGGGGCTGCCGTCGATTTTGGCGACGACGCCATCAATAAGTTTCGCTTTGATGGTGCAGCCGGTGTTGCATTGCAGGCAGGCGGTGTAGATGATATTTTCGGCTTTGTTGAGCGGGTACTCTCCGGCGGCCTGGGCCACCCCGGCCAACGGCTCGCTGCCGCCGTTTTGAGCCAGGTGTTGAATGACGCCGGACGCGCTGCCGGCGACTGCCACCGCCCCGCCGACCAGGGCCGAGGTTTTGAGAAAGTCGCGGCGGGTGAGGCCGTGATCGGTCTGAGCCGTTATGTCGTTAGGTTGGGCTGATTGGGTTTTGTCAGTCATCTTTAAGCTCCTTCCTCGGCCAGGGCAACCGCCCGGCGGTCAGTCTGGGTATCCGAAAATAAGGCCAGGCGGTCCAGGCCAACCAAAAAGGCCAGGGTAGAAAGGCCGATAATGCCGGCGGTGACCGCCCACTCCATCAGGCTGGGGAAATAGTCAAAACTCAAATGCACATCGTGAAAAGCGGTGGTCAGTTCTTTGAATTCCGGTACGGTCAGGGCCGGGAAGAGAATCAGGCCGCGGGCCACGGCATAGCCAATCAGTAGCAGTAAGCCCATCCAGCCGGCCCAGCCGTTGTGTTTAGCCCATTTGGACTGGGTCAATACAATCAAGGGGATGGCGGTGCCGATCAAAATTTGCAGGATCCAAAAAGCCCACCAATAGGGGCCAAACAAAACCTGGTTGACCGCCTCAACGTTCATGGGCATGTTGCCATAGATGCTTTGGGAAAAATCGGCCCACATAAAATACAGCTTTACCACCAGCAATACCACGCTGACCAACCCAAGCACCCACAACTGCTGCGGCCGCCGGGGGTCATCGGTTGGGCCAAACCAGCCCAGCATCAACAGCATTAAGGCCGCGCCGGAGGCCAGGCCAAAGACCGGGAATTGGACCGGAAACAGACCCACGTGCCAGAAGGGCCGGGCGGCCTGCACCCCCAGCAGCGCGCCCACGGCGCCGGCCACAAACAGCGACAACACCAGGCCGCCGGCCATCAACGGTTTGAGCCAGCGGCTGCCGGGTTGAAAAAGGGCCAGGAGCAGGCTGACCAAGATGACCAGCCCAAAAAGGGTGTAGCCCCAGACCATCTGGAACATCATCGAGTAGGGGTTGCCTTGCAGGTACACTTTCCAGATGCGGTCCAGATGGCCCAGATCGAGCCAGATCGAGAGCAGGGCCGCGCCCAAAGAGACCAACGCGCCCCAGAGGGCAATCTTACCGGTTCCCTTGAACAAGGGCAGGTTAAACAAATAATCGAGCGTGGCCAGCATAAACGCGCCGGCGGCCGTACCGGCAAAGAACAGGTACATGGCCACCCACAGTCCCCAGACCACGTAAGAGCCGTAGGCGGCATTCATATGGCCAAAGGCCAGGCGGTCGTACAGGCCCCAGAGACCCACCAGCAGGGCCAATCCACCCAGCGCATATAGAATACGCCGTAATAACATCGTCAACCTCCTTAAACCAGGTAGTATACTTTGGGTTTGGTGCCCATTTCTTCTTTGAGCACCATGGCGTTGGGTAAAGCGGCCATTTGCGAGACCACACTGTCGGGATCGTTCAGGTCGCCAAAGTAGTTGGCCACGCCAATGCAGGTGGTCACGCACATCGGAAGTTGGCCCTGCTCCAGCCGGTGCAAACAGAAGTGGCACTTGCGCACGTTGCCCACCGGCGATTCTTCCACACCGGCGGCCCTGGTCCATTCTTGACCGTATTCAAAGTTGGCCAGGAGTTCGTAAGGCTGTTGGGCCGGGGTATTTTCAGTGTAGGTGCCGCCGAAATCAAAGGTGCGCGCCCCGTAAGGGCAGGCGGTGATGCAGTAGCGGCAGCCGATGCACTGCTCGTAATCAATCGCCACAACGCCGTCGGATCGTTTCCAGGTGGCGTTGACCGGGCAGACCGGCGTGCAGGGCGGCTCATCGCACTGCATACATGGGCGGGGCACAAAGCGCCGGGTAACGTTGGGGTAAGTCCCCATCTCCTGGTCCAGCACCGGACGGTAGACTACGCCGGGCGGCAATTTGTTTTCGGCTATGCAGGAGACGGTGCAGGCGTGGCAGCCCACGCACTTGCGCAGGTCGATGACCATCCCCCAGCGCCGCTCGTTGGCCGGTTTCTGCAAGGCCCGTTTGACGTCCGCTTGCATGCGTATGAGCAGGTTTTCTTTGACAACCAGTTCCGCCATAATTTGCTTGACCTCCTTGCTGGTAAATAATTGTGACTATTTTAACAAATTCAAGGGTTGATTTGTAGCAGGAGAATCCCGTTATTTTGGCGGAGGCTGTCAGGAAAAAGCGAGGGAAGTTGTCAGGGAATTCCCTGACAGGTCACGATTTTTCGTCGTCAAGCAGCTTGTGGTTGAGGGCAAAACGGACCAGGGCCGCCCGGCTTTTGAGGTTGAGTTTTTCCATCAGCCGGGCTTTGTAGGTTTCCACAGTTTTGACGCTGAGATAGAGCAGCTCGGCAATTTCTTTGTTGGCGTGGCCCAGGGCAATCAGGCGCAGCACTGCCAGTTCGCGGTCGCTCAGGCGGGCCAACGGGTCAGCGCCGGGCGGGGGAGTAGTGGACCGGCTGAGGGAGTCTTCCAGCAAAATTTTGGTGTGTTGGGGATGTAAGAATACGCCGCCGTTGTAGACCGTCCGAATAGCGGTGAGCAGCTCGGTATCGGCGGCCTGCTTGAGCACGTAACCGGAGCCGCCGGCGGCCAACACCTGGCGCAAGTAGCCGGTATCGTCGTGCATCGTCAACATGAGTACGCGGCTCCGGGGCAGTTGTTGGCGAATTTCGGCCAGCATCTCCAGGCCGTTACAGCAGGGCATATTGATGTCCAGCAGGACCACGTCGGGCTGGCCGCGCACAATGTCACTGATGCAGTCGCCTTCGCCGCCGGTCTCGCCAACGACTTCCATATCGGCTTCGGCGTTGAGCAGCGCTTTGAGGCCGGCGCGCAGTACGGCGTGGTCATCGGCCAGCACAATGCGGATCGGTTGGCTCATATAGGCGCCTCCACATAAACGGTAGTGCCTTCCCGGCTGCTTTCGATGTTTAACTCACCGCCTAAAAGCTCGGCCCGTTCGGCCATGCTGTGCAAGCCCACACTGTCTTTGGAACGACGAGCCGCGGCGGGGTCAAAGCCGCAACCATCGTCTTCAATAATGGCCTGCACCCGGCCATTACGGGTCGACAAGAGCACACTCACCGTGTTGGCCGGGCCGTGGCGGGCGGCGTTGGTCATCGCTTCCTGCACAATTCGATACAGGGTGGTTTCTACCGGCGGGGGGAGACGCTGAGGCAAATCGCAATGAAGGTCAACGGTTAAGCCGGGGTGCCAACTGCGGAACTCGGCCGCGTATCGTTCCAGGGCCGCGGCCAGCCCCAGGTCATCCAGCACACTGGGGCGCAATTGGCGGCTGAGCAAGCGCACATCTTCCAGGGTTTCACTGACAATCTGGCGCAATTCGGTTGTTTTACTTTCGACCGTGGGGGAACTCTCTGGCTGATTGATCAGTTTCAGGCCGACCATCAACGAGGTTAGCGCTTGGCCCACCCCGTCGTGCAATTCGCGGGCAATGCGCCGCCGCTCCTCTTCCTGGGCATTGATCAGTTGGGCCAGCAGACGCCCGCGAGCGGCTTCTTTTTCGGCCAGGGCGGCCTGGCTGGCGGCCAAATCGGTCACCATCTGGTTGAAGGCGTCGGCCAGGTCGCCAATCTCATCGTCGGCCCAGTGGGGCGCCCGGGCGGTCAAATCGCCCTGGCCGACCCGCCGGGTGGTCTCGACCAGTTGCAAAATGGGCCGGGTCAATAGCCAGGTGAGCAGGCTGGCTGCGGCAATCCCGGCCAGGGCCACCAATAAGGTCGTCAGCAGCATCTGGCCGGTAACGGCATTGATGGTATTGTGTAACCGCACCTCACTCACCCCTAGCCGGACGTTACCGGCTTTACCTTCAAAAATTGGGGCGGCAAAATCGTGAATGCGGCCTTGATTGCTGCTGTAAAGCTGGTGTTGGATCTGGCCATCGGGAGCGGGCTGGTTGAACCGCAGCAACCCGGTTGGAAAGCCATCCTCAAAGGTGTGAGCCAGTACCCGCCCTTGCGGGTCGAGCACAAAGGCGTAGACAATATCGGAGTGATTGGCCAGGGTTTCGCTCAGCAGTTCATACAGGGTGAACGTGTCGTTGAGCAGGATGGGATCGACCGTGCGGGCGGCCAGGTCGCTGGCCACGGATTGGCCTCGTTCTTCCAGCTCGGCCAGCAGGGTGCGGCTCATCATCTGGCGCACCTGCCAGGTTACGCCCAGGCCCAATACAATGGTCAGGGTCAACACAATGCCCAAAATTTTGGTGCGGACGCTGACCCCCCCGGCCCAGGCCCACAGCCGTTGCAGGCCAAGATTGAGCCGCGGGTAATGGCGTAGCCGGCTGACCAGCGTGCTCATTGAATCCCTATGCCTGTGGCGTCAATGATACGCCGGGCGGAATCGTAGATGCGGTCATCCGGCACGGTAAAGCGGTCGATGCCCAACTCGGTCAGGATTGGCCGCCCGGCCGGGTCGGCCGGCATGTCCAGGAGAAGTCGGCGCAATTCAGTCTTGAGTTTGGGCGACAGGTTCGGCGATACGACCACCGGCGGAATGCCGAAGGGCGAGGATTGGTGGATAATTTTAACCCGTTCGGCCAGAGTTGGCTCACGCGCCAGGGCGTAGTCCAGGACCAGGCTATCGACGGCCGCGCCATCGGCCACCCGTTCAGCCACCGCTTGAATGGCCCGGTCGTGACTGTAAGTGAAGAAGGTCCGGCTGAAAAACTCCTCCGGCGACGCGCCCAGTTGGTGCAACAGGTAGGTGGGATAAACCCGGCCGCTGTGGCTCATCGGGTCGGTAAAGGCGAAAACCTTATCCTGCAGGTCAGCCATTGTTTTGGCCGGGCTATCGGCTGGGACAATCAGGGTCGAGTAGTAGACTTGCTCACCGTTGACTTCCGGGGCCGCCAGGAGTTCCATACCAAAATCTTTGTGACCGGCAATGTAGGCGCTGGTGCAGACAAAGGCCAGGTCCACCTGGCCGCGCTCGATCAGTTCATTGGCCTCGGCGTAGGTGCGCCGCTGGATGAGTTCCACCGGTCGCTCCAGTTTTTGGCCCAGGTAGGCGGCCAAACCGCGATAGCTGTCGGCTGTGCCTTTGGGCGAGATGATGGCGGCCACAGCCAGGCGCAGCGGCACGACCTCGACCGGAGCCACCGCCGGCAACGGTTCGCGCTGGCTCAGGTCAACGTAGGGCAGCGGGTCAGCCCGGGCTGCGCCGCAGCCGGTCAGCAGGAGCAGGACCAGTACGCCGATAAGGGGGTAAATTTTGGCGATACAATGAACCATTTTGACCACCCCAGTCAAAGGTCAAATTTCCGTATAAAATTATACCTCATTTTCTGGCCGGAGGCCATCTGGAACGAATTATGACCATCATTTTACCAGAGTCTCCAACTGTTTGCGGATAGCGGGTATAGAAATTTTACCGCCGCTGCTGAAGAGTTGCCCATTAATGAAAACAACAGGCAACTGCGCCTCAGGCGGCAGAGGTGGGTAGCCCGGCTCGAACAGGTCAAAATATTCTACCTGGACCGCTTCGCCGAATCTGCGGCGGAGTTGGTCGCCGGTCAGGGTGGCGATTTCGCGCCAGGCCTCCTTGACTCCATCGCCGCAGGCCACTGGCGCGGCGACAATTTGGACCACATTGGGTGTATTCATCAACAGCAGCCCGGCCCGGCATTCGACCCGCAGAGGGGCACAGAGGAGGCGGCACCCTCGCTGCTCCGCATCAACAAACCGGCCGTGATGACCTGCCGGGTCTTTTTATGATGGCACTGCGGGCATGCCGGTTCTAAACCGGCCTCTTTTTCTTTGAAAGAAGCCCGAATGGTGAAATTGGTCTGACACTCGTCACAATGAAAATCGTAGAACGGCATAGTTTAGTTACTCCTGCTGTTTGTCCGGTATGGTTTTGGCTGTTTCACTGAGCGCGGTCAAGATCGTACTGATGTTAGCCATCCGGCCTGGGCCAATGTCGCCGCTGGCCTGCAGACCGGTTTCCGGCGGTACAATTTGATAGCCCACACTTTTGAGCGTTTCAAGATTACGTTGGAGAATCGAGTTGGCCCACATCGTATCGTGCATCGCCGGCGCCAGCAGCACCGGAGCAGTGGTGGCCGCCAGCAACAGGCAGACGGCGTCATCGGCCAATCCCGCGGCCACTTTGCCGATGAAGTCAAAGGTGGCCGGCGCGACCAGCACCAGATCGGCCAGTTGGGCCAGGTGAATATGAACCAGGGGGGCCTGTTCCACGCCTTCAAAAATATCTTGCCACACCGGCGTACCGGCCGCCGCGGCCACGGTCAGCGGGGAAACAAAACGGGCCGCTGCGGGCGTCATTACGGCGTACACGGCAGCCAGATGGCGAAAGCGCAACTGGCCGATCAGTTCCGGCAGGTAATGAGCGGCCACCCCGCCGGTAATGCCAATGACCACACTCTTTCCGGCTAACATGTCAACAACTCGCCCGACCGGCCAGAGCGGCAAAATCAAAGCCAAGTAGCTGGCTGATTGCCTGATTAATTTCCGGCAGGTAGGCCAGGGCGGCCTGTTGCGTTTCGGCATAGTCCATAATGAGCCGGTTGGACTGCACGGCCCGTTGCAGGGTGCGCAGGCGGTCTACGTCGGCCTGGGTGATCGCACCGCGAGCCTGGCGAACCCGCAGGTCGGCCTGAACGGACTGAAAATGTGCCAGCAGTTCACCGGCGTCAGGGTCGGTCTCAAGGCGAGTTTTGGCCTGGCGGTAGGCGGCAATGGGTTCTGCGCCGGCCAGGGTGGTGGCCAATCTTTCGACTGCCACCAATACTACCGGCGGAAGGATAACAGAATCACTAGACATAGGTTTCTCCTGAGTTAAAAACTATGGGGCTAAATCTTTTCAATCGGACAACTATGGGTGAAAACCTCATTTTGCCAGGCAGTCTAACAACAGCCTGGCCCGCAGGTCGCGGCAAAATCCAGGCCAAGCCGCTCGGAAAGCAGATTGGCGGCGGCCTGGCACAGAGCCGTAAGCTCTTCCTGGGCTTCCATGTAGGCCACGGTAGCCGGCTGAGCGGCAAAGGTCTGGTACAGGCGGGTTAGCTCGGCCCGGTCTTGAGAACCAACCGCGTTGAGCATCAACATGGCCTGTAACGACTGCTGTTTGGCCCGGTAAGCCTGAAAGGCGCTTTGAGCCACTTCATCCTGCCGGAAACGGTCGGCGGCCTGCTCAAAGGCCTGAAATTGGGGCGACTCGGCCAGGGCCTGGGCAAAAGCCCGCGCCGCAGCCTGCACCTGGGCTTCGGTTACTTCTATATTTGTTTGGGTGGTTGATAATTGAACCATCAGTTTCTCCTTAATTTGTTTTGGCTGAGGGAAACAACGCTAGATTGGTGTGAGGTAGAAAAAGCGCAGCCGTATATTCATCAAAATAGCGCGGCTCGGTCGTCAACTCCAGGCAGGTAATGGCTGGCGCTATTTCGAGGGCGCGCTGCCACACGGGGCGCGCTAAAAGAGTAGCCCGCGCCCCGGCCAGGGCGCTGTTGCCAATAAAGTGAATACGTTGGCGCGGGATGTCGGGCAGCAGGCCAATCCGCACCCCCTGCTCGACGTCGAGCGATTGGCCAAAATTACCGGCAATAAAGATCCGGGCTACCTCGTCAAAGGTCAACCCAACGTTGGCCAGCAAAATCCGTGAGCCGGCATACAATGCCGCTTTGTCGCGAATGAGATTCTCGATGTCACCCTGGCGGAGGGCGAGGTCACGGCCCATCGCCGTCTCACTCGCCGGGGCAATGAGCACTTCGGGATGGCCTTCGCGGCGACGCGTCCCCGCCGCGGCTAAATTCACTTTGCCGCTGCGGTCAATGACATCGGCTTCCAAGAACTCAGCCAGCGCGTCGATGAGGCCGGAGCCGCAAATCCCTTGTACGGGGGCATCGGCCACGGTACGGTAGCCGATGCGACCATCTTCCACCCAGACGCGATCAATGGCGCCCGGCTGCGCCGACATGCCCCATTCCAAACCGCAGCCTTCAAAGGCAGAGCCGGCCGAACCGGAACAGGCCATCAAAAAATCGCGATTGCCCAGGACGGTTTCGCCATTTGTGCCGATGTCAATCAAAATCGAAAGCGGTTCGTCATCTGGAAGCCGGGTGGCGAGTAGATCGGCAATCACGTCGCCGCCAACGTAACCGCTGGCCGCCGGCAGCAGATAGAGCGGCGCGGCGCGGTTGATCTTTAGCCCTACCAGCGCGGCATCCAGAATTGGGTAGCTGGTTGAGGTTGGCACATACGGTTCACGCCGAATAGTGGCCGGATTCAGACCTAACAGCAGGTGCTGCATAATGGTATTGCCGGCCAGAACGGCGGCGACAATCTCTTCCGGCGCAATATTGGCCTCAGCACACAGGCCAGCGACAAGGTTGTTCAACGTGTCCAGCGCAGCCTGGCGCAGGGTCGCCGGGCCACCGGCCTGCTCCGCAACCATCATCCGTGCGGTGACATCGGGGCCAAATTGGCGCTGACTGTTATAAGTCTGCTGTGAAGCCACAATCACGCCTGTTTCGAGGTCGACTAACTCGGCCGCGACCGTGGTCGTGCCCAGGTCAATGGCCAGACCAACCACCGGCGCTGTTTCAGCCTGAGGGACAACCCGCACAACCCGCCAGGCATAGCCAATATCGGCCAGGACAGCGGCAATGCGCCAGTCGCCGCGCCGTAAGGCAGGCCCCAATTCACGCAGCATTTGCAGCGATGGTTCGGCCTGACGACCGTCGAGGTGGGAACTCAAAACCTGTTCAACCCGCGCCCAGTCGCTGGCGGTGTCGTCGAGCGACGGCGGAGAAATTGTTAGCGATAATCGGCTTACCAATGAGTCAGTATCCAATTCTATCTACCTCGATTTGGTGAAAATTTTGGAGATGGTTTGGCCCTATTAATGTTGCCTGCCCATTTTGATAGACTGCCTCCGCCAACTCGGTTAGCATCTCCAGCCCTTGTACCTCTTTTGGCAGCAGCGGAATTTGCAGGACCGGGACGTTGAAGCGTTCCCCGATTTCGGCCAGGTATTTTTCTTGCATCGCCCGGCGGGCGCGGCTGAAGGGGGTGGTGGCCTGCTCCGGCGGGATGACCAGGTTGGCGACGACCAGCCCGGTCGGGATGTCGAGCGTGCCCAACTCCTGGCTGGCGCGGTAGGCTTCGATGATCGGCGTGGACTCCGGGTACATCACAAAGGCAAAGGTGCTGCGGTTGGGGTCGCGCATCATCTTGATGACCCGGCCGAAGCGCTGTTTGGCCACGTCGTCGGCGACTGCCGTATCCACCGAGGCAAAGACTTTGACATCCAACTGCTGGCTCCAGTCCACCGGCAGTTCCAGCAAGCGCAAGGTGTGGCCGGTGGGCGCGGTATCAAAAACGATCACCTGCCACTCATCCTGGGAGGCGTAGTCAATGAACTGGTCAAAGGCGGCGATTTCCTCGGTACAGGGGGAGTTCAACTCCTCCTCCATCACCTTGATGGCTTCCACCGGGCGGCCGCGCTGCCGGGCGTCGTCGAGGATGCGCTTTTTGTAAACCTCGGCCACGGCTTTGGGGTCTATTTTGGTGGCCCACAGGTTGGGCACACCTTCGACCGGGGCGACCTCATCCCCAACCGGCGCGGCCAGCACATCGCCCAGATGAGCCGCCGGATCGGTGGTCAGCAGCAGGGTTTTGTAGCCCTGCCCGGCCAGCCAGACGGCCGTCAGGCAGGAGGCGACGGTTTTACCCACGCCGCCCTTGCCGGCAAAAAACAGGATGCGGGAGTGGCCGTTGGGTTGTAGGCGTGGCCAGATAGCCGAGGTTGGATTTATGATTTTCGATTTACGATTTACGATTTTTGGGCCTGCTGGTGGAGTCGAGGCTTCAGCCGGTAAATCCGGTTCAACCTGCCCCTCAAACAACCTCTGGGCCACCTCGCGCAGGCGGGCAGCGCCTTTGATTTCGCCATCCAGCAAGTCCATCCGGCGGGTGGGCAGGGGTAATTCCTGCTCGATCTGGACCAGGTAGCCGGTTTGCATTTGCCGTCGCCCGGCAAAGAGGGGGTTGGCGGCTTCGGCGGGTGGAATGAGGCCGTTGACGATGAGTTGGTGGGTGTGGATGTCCAGCTTGCGTAGTTCATCGATAGCCCGGTGGGTCTCCTTAATCGAGGTGGCCTCGGGCTGGAGGACGAAGATAAACGTAGTCTGTGAGCCGTTGCGCAAGGTGTGGACGGCCCGCTCGTATTTGTGCTTGGCCTCTTGAATGGCTGCCGCCGGGCCGATGCAGGTTTGGCCGCTGCCCTGCTCGGCCTCTTCGATGGAACGACTCCAGGCCACCGGCAGTTCAATCAGGCGCAGGGTGTGGCCGGTAGGGGCCGTGTCGAAGATGACGGTCTCGAACTGTGTGGGCGGCTGGCCATTGCCATTTTGAGACGGTAGTTCCAGGAAATCTACAAAGCGGTCAAAGGCGGCGACCTCGGCGGTGCAGGGGCCGCTCATCTGCTCTGCCATCACCTGGACCATCTGCGGCGGAAAGGCAGCCCGGAGGGGGGCCATGGCCCGGTCAATGTACTCCTGAGTGGCCTGGTCGGGATCGATCTCCATGGCCCACAGATTGGGGACATGGTGGATGGTCGTAATCTTATGGCCGATGGGCTGCTCGAATACGTCGGCCAGGTTGGAGGCCGGGTCGGTAGTGACGATGAGCGTGCGCCGGCCCTCGTCAGCGTAGCGCACGGCGGTGGCGCAGGCCATACTGGTTTTGCCCACCCCGCCTTTACCGGAGAAGAAGATGAATTCAGTGGTCATGATAAATCTCCAATCTTGTGATTAAGTGAGCCATTCAACGCCATTGTCACTTCGGCCAGGGTAGGATAAACTCCGGCTTTAATGACCTGGCCTTGCACAACAGTAATCGGCAGGGCCTCAAGCTGGCGCTGCTGCACCAACTGCATTACTGCCGCACTACTGGTAAATTTGTGGGGATGGCTGGTGATTTGATACCGCTCCACCTGCACCCCCTCGGCTTTGAGGGCCAGAATCATCTCGTTGACGTCGAGCAAGGTTTGGTCCAGGGTTGGTCCGCACAAGCCGGTCGGGCAACACATGGGCGGGTCAAAGATTTCTACCGTGCTGCCGCGCAATTGGGCAGAAGGGGTATCAAAAAAAGTTAGCGTATCGGTCATAATAGTTCGATCTCCTTTGCACTATTCCGGTAAAAAATTTTCAATCTGGTAAACGGATCAATTCCGGGGTAGGGTGATGTCCGTCTCGATCAGAGTTATCAGGGTAGACTGCGGGCCACAATATACCTGACGTGGTTGAATGCGGGCAGGATTAAAAAAGCCGGCAAACAGTTCGTTCAACTCGGTCAGGGCAATTGGGTTGATGGAATAATAAACCCAGCGGGCGTCAATTTCGTCTCGTTCCACGTCCACCAGCCCGGCTTCGCGCAGGATACCCAGGTGGTGGGAAATGAGGTTGCGCGGCATTTGTAGGCGGTCGCCAAGCTCGCAATTGCACTGGATACCCTGCATCAGCAGGTTGATAATTTGAAATCGCTTCGGGTCGGCTACGACCTTAAGCCAGGCATTTAGTTTTTCCAGATCGATGTTATCGTTTTGGAGCGACATTGATTCAATCCCGACTGTTTGAAACCACCTTAATGGTTCAATTTAAATTGCATTAAAGTTGCTACCGCGTTTCCTGTCAAATTTCAGCCCTGATTGCTTGAGACAAACCGGTTCAATTCAAATTGAACTATTAATCATAGAGCAGTATAGCCTATTAAACTTCTATGAACCAGTGACATTCATCCTGTAAAACCGGTGACAAATGTCATCTTTCCGGCTAGAGCTGGTCTATCCCTGCCGAAAAGCCTGCCGCCGCATCCAGCACCTGCAGCTGGCCGGTTGGCAGGTCCGGTAGGCCGGGGTAGGGTGTTGCAACTGTTCAGTCGGGAGTTCAACTTAATCGCTTTTAGGTTTGAAAAAGCTGACTGTCAACCGGCTAAAACCAGCGTCGCCCCCACATGATGACGGCCACGCCGGCCAAGGCCATAGTCGCGCCCAGAAAGTCGAACCGGTCCGGCTGCCAGCCATCTACCCAACGCCCCCACAGCAGCGACAGGATAATGAAGATGCCGCCGTAAGCGGCGTAGACCCGACCAAAAGCCGGTTCCGTTTGCAGGGTGGGCAGCACCCCGTATAAGAATAGCACTCCCCCGCCAATAATTCCCCAACTCACGGCCCAGCCGCTGCGGAGCCATTGCCATACTAACCAGCCCCCGCCAATTTCGGCCAGCCCGGCCAGAATGAACAACAGCATCGCCCGTAGAATTTCCATGGTCCCCCCTCGATAGGTTTTGGCCGAAAGTATACCATAGGGTCATCAATGGGGTGAAAAAAGAAAGCCATCACCCTAAGCGGTGATGGCTCTAATGTTGATACCGGTCAAATTGTTGGTTAAGCCGGCACGGCGTAAAGCCGGGTTGAACAGCGATCAAGCATAGGGATAACGAACACGTTATCGTCTGCCGGCGGTAACCAGATCCGGTTGGCCTGATCGGCGTAAATGCGCAGGCGACGCTTTTGGGCATAGCCTACCAGGGTGATATTCCATTCGCGGGCCAGTTGCAGCGATAGACTGGTAGCCGAGGTACGTGAAACCACAATCGGCACACCCATATCGGCAGCCTTGCGCAGCATCTCTGAACTAATACGTCCGGTGGTGAGCAAAATCTGGTCCGCCGGATCGATAGCCCGTTTCAGGCACACGCCGCGAATTTTATCCAGGGTGTTATGCCGGCCTACATCCTCGCTCACTACCAGTAATCGCTCACCGTCGCTCAGGGCCGAGGTATGCACGCCCCGGCTTTGCCGGTAGAGCGTAGCAGCCTGGTTGAGCTGGTGCATCAACTCCAGCAATTGCTCCGGCTCAACGGTACGGGTGGAATTGAGATTGGGGATGATCACCGATTTATCGGCAAAGGTGGTGCCGCCCACGCAGCCGCTGGTGACAACGCGGCGATGGGGTAGTTTAACCCCGGAACGGGCCAACCAGACATCGGCCACGGTACCGCGATGGCCGATGTCGAGTAGGGCGATGTCGGCCAGGTTGGTGATAATTCCTTCGCTTAGCAGAAAGCCTAAGACTAACTCCTCCTGATCTACCGGCGTACACATCAACGTGACCCATTCCTGCCCGTCAATGTAGAGTGTCAGGGGCGATTCCTCGATAATACAACCGTCGGTCAGGCTCCAGTCGGCAGTGTTGGCTTCTACGTATTCGATGTGCAGGATGCCTTTACTCATAGGTTTAGCCCTTCTGCCAGAATAATCACTACTTGCCGCCGGGAAAAACAGGCGTTGGCAGGCCCACCGCGTCGGTTTCCTCATCGGGATGGATAGTGCCTTCAAACAGGGGGAAGTAGCGGCCCACCAGGGTGTAAACCAGCACCGCCCCGGCCAGCACACCGACCTGAATGGCAATTTCCATCCAGTGCGGAGTGTAGGAGTAGCCTTCGACCGGCTTGAGGGCGAACCAGGTAGCATTGAAACGGTTGAGGAAGATACCAGCCAGGATCAGCGCCGACCCCACCAGGGCCCAGACCCGGCTGTTGCGCACCTCCTTAAATGAGAACATCACCATCGGGATGATGACGCCGATGATCAACTCGGCCCAGAATAATAGACTGTAATAGTCGCCGGTCAAGAGTAAACCAAACTCGTTGACGGCAATCAGTTCGCCCAATTTGACAATCAGGTAAAAACCCAACACCCAGGGCAGGAACCAGGCCAATTCTCCCACCAGTTGGCGGGGCAGGGTCCGCTTGAAGACCCACTTGCTGACCGTGGCCCCGCCGATGACCATCGCCAGCCCGGCGGCTACGGAGGAAACAAAGAAAAAGAAGGGAATAACAGGTGAATGCCACAGCGGGTGCAGCCGTTGTGACATCACTACAAACAGGGTTCCCAGTGACGACTGGTGCAGCGTGGACAGGGTGACGCCGATGATAACCAGCGGTAGGGTCAATTTTTTGACAATGGCCAGGGCGCGTTTTAGGCCAAATCGCTCCAAAAACACCGGGCTAAACTCCGAAACCAGCACAATGGTGTAAAGCAGTATACACCAACTGACCTCGAACAGAGCGGAATTGAGATTAGGGTAAATCAAAAAGTGGTAGAAACGATCCCAGCGACCCAGGTCCATCACCAAAATGACCAGTACCGAACTATAGCCAACCAGCCCGGTGAGTACCGTGGGCCGGATAGCCGGATGAAATTCATGCATTTGCAGTACGTACACAATGGCGGCCAGGGTAAAGGCTCCGCCGGAGAAGGCTACCATAAACAGGTCAAAACCAATCCACAGCCCCCAGGGATAGGCGTCGTTCAGGTTAGTGGTGGGGCTCAGCCCGGCGTACAGACGATAAACGCCCACGGCCAGCCCCAAAACGGTGATCAAAGCTAACAAATAGATGCCCAAAGGCATGTTGCGTAATTCTCTAACGAGCGTGCGAGTCATAATTACTGTTCCTCCTTTTTGGCAGTAGCCGCTTCAATCGCCGCGGCCAGTTGTTCAGCCTGGCGCTTATTGCGCCGTTTGATCATCCAGTAGATGCCGGTTAAGGTCAGGGCCATTCCGGCGGCCACGGTGGGTGTGGCATGCATCACTTCCTCGTTGGCGTAGGCCGGCGACTCTTCACCAACCTCGTGGAAACCGATCTCGCTGAACGGCTCGGAGGAGAGGTACAGAATCGACAGGCCGCCGGCTTCCCGCTCGCCGTAAACGTGGTTGATATAGCGATCCGGATGGGTCTGAATACGGCGATGAGCCTCGGCCAACAGCTCATCCCGGTCGCCGTAAGTGATGGCCCCAAACGGGCAGGCCTCGGCGCAAGCGGGGCCAACGCCGCCGTCGGCCCGGCCAATACAGAGGTCGCATTTGTCAATCAAGGCCAGTTGTTTGTCCCACTCAAACTTGGGAATGCCAAACGGGCAGGCATACATGCAATAACGGCAGCCAATACATTTACTGCTGTTGTAGATTACCGGCCCATCCGCCATTTTTTGCAACGCTCCCACCGTACAGGCCGAGGCGCAAGCCGGTTTGAGGCAATGTTTACAGGCATTTTTAACAAAATTGACTTTGACCGTGGGATAAACTCCGGCTTCATGTTCCTCTATTTTGGTTCTGAACATGCCTTCCGGCACGTTGTTGGCTGTTTTACAAGCCTGGGTGCAGGCATTGCAACCCAAACACTTGGTAATGTCAATTAGCATTGCTCGACTCATAATCAGATTCTCCTTTAAGGTAAGATCAGATCCGTTCCAGCCGGTTGGCTTCGGTTTGCAGCCAGGCTACAACCAGGCGGGCCAAAGCGGCATAAAAGTCAGTTCGATCATGTTCAACCACACGTGCCTGCCAGGTGGTGGTCCAGGGCAGCAGCAGTTGCGCCAGGAAGTTCCGCTGGCGCTCCAGCCACTGGTCGGCCATAGCCAACTGGCCGCTGTGCCGGGCAGCCAGTTCCTGCCGGCCCAAATAGCCCATAAATTCCAGGGTTGCCGCGATATGGTCGGGCAGTTCGTGGGTGTCGGCGGCAAAGACCAACCCGGCTTCCCGGTAGGTTCGCAGCGCCGCTTCGGCCGGCTGGCCCAATAACAGGCCGGTATTGGCATAAGCCGAGGCGTAGGGTGGGGCCAGCACGTGGGGCACGCCGTTGATGAACAGCCGGGTATATTCTATTTGCAGGGCCTGCCGCCGGTCGGCCTCAGCCTGGGGCAGAGCGGCTAACGCCTCACCGACCCCGGCCGCTGGCAGCCCGACGGCCGCAAAGGTTTCGGCCAGAACAGCTTGCCAGTCGGCCAGGTCTGCCACCATACTGGCGGTGGGGTAGGTCAACCCCCAGGCCAGGAGTTCGTAAGCGGTCGGCCGAACCGTCTCATCAATTTCAAGTTGGCTCATCACCTCAGGCCTTGTAGACATTGACCACCACATCTTCCATCATCGCCGACACGCCGGGGTCGCCTTCGGCCAACTGTTGTTCCACCGTGCGGTCGGGTATCAGGTCGCCGTCGTTAGCCCCGCGGCCTTTGGCTACAGACAGGGCGTCGCTCCAATGGCCAAAGCCGTGGGCCACTGCGACACAATCAGGCCGAAGACCCTGCGTGACTGCGGCTTTCAACCGGATTTTACCGGCGATTGACTCTACCCAGACCTCGTCGCCTTCATTGATGCCCAACTTTTGGGCCGTTTGGGCGTTGAGCAAGGCGCTGTTTTCCGGTTCCAGTTGAGCCAGGATGGGGTCATTTTGAGATTGGGTCATGCGGTGCCAGGGCCGCCGCCAGATAAGCAGGTGGAAAGGTTTCTCATCGGTGGTGACGGCGCCGGCCGGCTGCCACTGCGGCAGGGGCGAATAGCCTTTTTCCTCCAGAGCGGTGGCGTAAAGTTCAATCTTTTTTGAGGCCGTGCCAAATTCGGTTTTGGGCTGAAGCGGTTTCGGTTCGCCCCACATGCCGCCGGTGGCCTTCATCTCGTCGACGGTGGTTTCCAGGGCGGCCAATTGGGCCTGCATCAACCCCTTGCCGTCCATTCCGTCCGGGGCATACTCCTCCAATCCCATCCGCTTGACGATTTCTCGAGCAACTGTGCCAAAGCCTTTGGTGTCGTAGAGCGCCGGCAAAGCCTCGCGCAGGGCTATCTGGGGATACATAGCGTGGTACTGGCGAGCCGCCAACCCGAACGATTCAAAAAAGGTATTATCGGGTAGCACCACGTCGGCCAGTTGCACAATTTCGGTCGGCAGCACATCGGACACGGCGATAAAATCAAGCGTTTTGAGCGCCTCGACCAGGCGGGGCGGGTTGGGGAAGGCCAGGATGTTGTGTTTCCAGAAAAAGGCGCCTTTCAGCGGGTAGGGTTTTTGGGACAAAATCCCTTCGGCCAGCGTGCTGAAGGAGCCTTTACCCAATTTGTAGGTGAGCGGGAACTTTTCCAGGCCATCGATGCGCGGCCCTTTGATGGCGTCGGGATAGTCCGGGAACTCCCACACATCGCGTAGGTCGGGCAGCTTGGGCTGGCGGTCTAAGACGTGGCCGCCGGGCCGGTCAAAACTACCGGCCAGGACATCCATAATCACAAAACAAGCCGCCGTTTGCCAGGAGTTGCGATAGTTAGGGCCGCCGGCGTCGCGCTTATGGGAGGCAACTACGGCCGGTTTGGTGGTCGCAAATTCGCGGGCAATCCGGGCAATGGTTTCGGCCGGCACTTCACAGATCGGCGCGGCCCAATCCGGGGTGTATTCTTTAACCGAAGCCTTGAGTTCAGCAAAGCCGGTGGTGTAGTTAGCCACAAAGTCGTGATCGTACAAATCTTCGCTGATGATGACGTTGATCATCGCCAGCAGAGCGGCCAGGTCGGTGCCGGGTTTGATGGGAATCCATTCGTGAGCTTTGGCGGCCGTAATAGACAGGCGCGGGTCAAAGACCACCAGTTTGGCCCCGTTATCCAGCGCCGCCAACACCGACTGGCCCCAGTGATTTTTGGATTTGCCCAGGCCATCCCAGCCAAAGGCTAGGATATATTGACTGTTTTCGTAGTCTACCGTCCAACTGCGGCCTTTGCCGGTGACCATCGCCCCCCAGACCACATCGTGGCTGGTGTAGCAGGTGTTGTTGTGGGAAATCAGGTTGGGGGTTCCCAGGCTGTTGGCAAAATGCTTTTGCCAGGTCTGGCCGCGGGCCACCACCATCAACGCCTGCGGGCCGTAGGTATCGCTGATTTCCTTGAACTTGTTGGCCGTCAGGTCCAGGGCTTCGTCCCAGGAAATGACCACCCAACCCGGGTCCACCCCGATGCCTTTGTCCGGGTTGGTCCGTTTCATGGGATATTTTAGCCGGTCCGGGTCATACAGCAGCCGCAGACCGGAATAACCTTTGACGCACAGCTTGCCCTGGGCGGTTTGGTCCGCCGGATTGCCGGTGAGGTAGGTAATGCGCCCCTCTTTGAGATGGGCAATGTAGGCGCAACCCATGCTGCACACCCCGCATACCCCGTACAGTTGGCCATCGGTGCTAGCCTGAAGCGAAGCCGCCTGAGCCGCCGGGGTGAAAAAGGTCATCCGGCTGCCCAACACTGCTCCGGCTGCGGCTGCGCCGCCTACTTTGAAAAATTGTCGCCGCGAGAGCGACTTATTTGAAAAACTCATCAACTTCTGACTCCTTTCTTGAAATCTGTTTTTGATACGGCATAAAAGATGTGATGAACGAAGATCAGGCTGACAGCATACCCTAGAACATAGCTATGGCCTCCATTTTCAAGAATACGGCCATCAGTCGAGCGGCCCCGCAATAAAAGTCGAGCCGGCTGTTTTTTTCGACAGCGGCGCTAAAGCGCAACAACCAGACCAGGGCCTGTTTGTAAAAAAACTCCTCCCGGGTAGTCACGACGGCTTCTTCTTTTTGTTCCTGGCGGTACAAATAGGCCATAAATTCCAGTTGGGTCTCAAGCTGAACGGCTCGCTCCGGCGCACAGACAATCCCCCAGGCGGCATATATTTGTTGGGCGTCCTGACGCAGAGACTCAATGGCGCTGTCGGGGCGATAGGCACAGGCGCAAGCCGGACATACCCCGGTTGAGCTTTTGTGACCAAACAGTCGCCGGTGCTCCTGCTGCAATAAATCAACTCCATTGGCATCAAGGCCGGCCAGGGCGCGCGTAAAAGGGGCCATTGGTAGAACAGGCCGGCCACAACTGTCGCTATCCCAGGATTCAATCCGCAATTCGCCAAGCAGCCCTTTGAGCGACTCGGGCAGATAAACGTTAGGATAACTGAAACAGTGGGCCAGCAGGTGATACAAAGTAGCCCGCTCTGCGTTGGTCATATTCACGGAGGACTCCCTGGATTACCTGGTCAGAAAAACAAATCCAAAATGTGAATTGTTTCACCAGACTATATTATGTGACTAATTTCACAATTTGAAAATGGGGAAAATGGCTACCAGGGGGGTGGCAAAATACCACTTTTTAGCCGCTTCAAGGGAAAGATATCATTTGGAGTTGTTGGAGGGGATAATTTTTTGCTCCAGGGCGTAGCGAATCAACTCTGCCCGTGAATTGACCTGAAGTTTTTCCATCAAATTGGCCCGGTGTTTATCAACGGTTTTGCGGCTGATCGATAGGATCCGGGCGATTTCCTGATTGGTTTTGCCCTCGCCGATGAGGACCAACACTTCTCGTTCCCGGTCGGTGAGTACGTTTTGCGATCCGGTCCAGCTTTGTTGTCCCCGCACCGAGGTTTCCAGCACCGTTTGCGCCACCGCCGAATGAAGGTAAGCTTCCCCTCGCGAGACGGCTTGAATAGCCTGCACTACCTCTTTACCGCCTGCTTTTTTCAACACATAGCCATTAGCCCCGGCTTTGAGGAGAGGCAAAACGTAATCGGGATCGTGATACTGGCTCAAGATGACGATCTTACAGTGCGGCAAATCCCGTTTGAGTCGGTGGGTAACCTCCAGGCCGCCCAGTTTAGGCATCCCAATATCCAGTAACAAGACATCGGGCTGCAGGCGCATCGCCTGGTCGATGGCCTCCAGCCCGTCGGCGGCCTGGCCGATTATTTCCAATTCAGGATACAATCCCAAAAAGGCGGCCAGACTATCGCGCAGCACCGCATGGTCGTCGGCGATCAGAATTTTAATGGGCGCCATTCACAACCTCGTTGTTCAGTGGTACTTTTACGTTAAGATGAGTGCCGCGGCCGGGTTTGGAGGTAATTGTTAATTCACCGTCAATCAAATGCGCTCGTTCCTGCATACCTAACAGCCCAATTCCCTGCAAACCTGTAGGATTCTTGAGGAAGTCAGCCACTTCAAAACCGCAGCCATCATCATCTATGGTCAGCGAAAGGTGGTTGTTTGTGCAAATAATCGTCAGGAAGGCATTTTTGGCCTGGGCATGGCGGGCAATGTTGGCCAGGGCTTCCTGTCCAATCCGGTACAGCATCGTGGTGACACACTCAGACAGTTGGGGGATACACTGCCCACTGGTGGAAAGATGCAGCTTTACCCCGGCCAGACGCAGCCGTTCAGCGCCGTACCACTCCAGCGCTGCCACAAGGCCATTGTTTTCCAGCAACGTAGGGCGCAGGTCCAGCACAATGCGGTTAACCTCATCCGTCACCCGCACCAGTTCGCTACCTAAATGGTTGAGATGATGTTCAATGTGTTCGGCCTGATCAAAACGATCCGTGGTCATAATGGTTTCTACCTCAAATAACAGGGCTGTCAGCGCCTGGCTGATTTCATCGTGAAGTTCACGTGAAACGCGGCGGGAACACTGCTCATCGGCCTCGATGAGGCGGCGTAGCAGTTCACCGCGTCGCGTGGCCAGCGTAGCCAGTTGGCTGTAAAGCCGGGTATTTTGCCAGATAATCGCCAATTGGTTGGCAGCCAGAGTCACAAAATCCTCTTCGTCGGGGGTCAATTGGCGGGGAGTAACCAACCACAATTGACCTAAAATAGTCCCGTCGCAGTGCATAGGAACTATTGTTGGCTGGTCCGGTTCAGAGCTACTGTCCGTAACTGGGCCAGGTGGGGGCGGGGTGAATTGCGGCGGCCAGTGGGCTAGCGGCTGTAATTGCTCACCCGTGTGCCAGTAAATTCCGGCGGCGGCCAGTTCCAGGCCTTCAACCAACTGGCGCAGCACCTGGCTGAGGTCTGCCGGCGTGTGGCGGTTCGGGTGGCAGGCCAGATAGCACATTATGTTACGCAGTAAAGATATTTGCTCAATCGTGACTCTGTTAGACATATTTCCTCTCAATAACAACGGCTGCGGACGCGCCTAAAAAATTTCCAAAATTTTAGACCTGAACCATTTGATATTGGCGGCATTCAGGCTGTAATTAACAGCCGGCCCCTCGGTGACGCCGCTAATCCAACCGGCCTCGCGCAACACCTTCAGATGCTGCGAGACCGTAGCCTGGGCGATAGGTAAAAATTCCACAATGTCGCCGGTGATGCAGCCGGGATGGGTTACCAGGTATTTCATAATTTCAAAACGGATAGGGTTGCCCAGGGCTTTGAACATCTTAATCAACTGCGTCTGTTCTGTGCCGGAGATGTCCAGGGTGCAGCAAGCCGTTGGACCAATTGTCCGCTGATGTTTACCAATCATATTTTCCATCACCAACGCAAACGCATCACTTTGACCGCAGACCCGGCCGGCAGCCGATCAATCTCTGCAGGAATAATGGCCAGCCCATCGGCTTGAACCATCGACAGCAGAATACCCGAACCTTGATCTCCGGTCAAATGGGCGTATACGCTTCCCTGGCGCTCTGCCAGAGTGACCCGCACATAATGGCGCCGGTCGTCCTTACGTTTGATTTCGTCCACCAGCACGGCTTCAATAGTGGGGCGAGCCAGGTCGGTTTTGCCCAGCATGGTCAGGATAGCCGGACGAGCAAACATATCAAAGGATACGGTCGCCGAGACGGGGTTGCCGGGCAGTCCCAGCAGCGGCACGCCCTGTATCCGGCCAAAGGCCAATGGCTTGCCCGGTTTCATGCGCACCCGCCAGAAGTTGATTTCACCTTCGGCGGCCAGGACGGTTTTGACCACGTCAAAGTCGCCCACCGACACCCCGCCGGAGGTGACCAGCAGGTCGGCGCCCTGCTCCAGGCCGGCTTTGATTTTGGCGGTCAGGTCGTTAACGGTATCGCGGGCAATGCCCAGCCGGAGGGGAATGCCGCCTGCCGCCAGCGCCTGGGCCGCGTTGGAAAAGCTGTTGGCGTCGCGGATTTTTCCCGGCTGCCAGGGGGCGTCCGGCTCGATCACTTCGTCGCCGGTGGAGAGCAGGGCCACTCTTGGGCGGCGATGAACGGCCACCTCCGGGCGCCCCAGGGCAGCCAACATGCCGATAGCCGGCGGCGTTAAGACCGTCCCCCGACTTAGCACCACCTGGCCCGCTTTGACATCTTCCCCGGCGGCGCGGATATTCTGGTGGTGAGGATATCGCTTGAAGACCAGAATTTCGTCGCCGGCTATTTCGACCTCTTCAAATGGGATCACCGCCTCACTGCCGGGCGGCACAGGCGCGCCGGTCATAATTCGCACCGCCGTGCCGGGCTGAATCGGTTGATCCATAACATAGCCGGCGGCCAAATCGGCGACAACTCGCAGCCGGCGGGGCGCATCCGGTCGAGCGCCGCCGGTGTCGTCACAGCGGACGGCGTAGCCGTCCATTGCCGTGTTGGCCAGGGGCGGAATATCCAACGGCGCGGTCACGTCCTCGGCCAGGACTCGGTCCAACGTCTCCAAAATGGGGACCGTCTCCGATTCCAGCGGTTTGAAGTGGCTCAGAAACCGGGCTACGGCCTCTTCAACTGACAACATTGGATACAGCTCATCACTTTCCTTCATCGTCGTTTCCTCACTTTTGATTGGTCTGGTCGCGTCTCCCCCTCATTCCGGCACTCCGGGCATAGCAGCCGGTGGAAAGCAGCAAATACTTTGCTCACTTCTTCGATGCTGTCGGCGCGGCAGTCGGCATCGTCACAGGCAGCCGCCCGGTTCATACACCGGTGCAGATGAGACCGGAGCACGGTAAATCCGGCCCGACCCAACGTCCGCCTGGCCGACTGACCGGCTCGGATTACCTCTAGACAGGGCGCGTCGCTTTCTACCAGATCGATCATCATCCCTATCTGTTGAACTGCTTCGGCCAGGTAGACGGTTGGGGAAACATCGCCGGGTTCAGTCACTCGCTTCCTCACAACATTCTGCTGCCGTCATATCCGGGCGAAAGGGACCGCCCCGCATCAAAGAGACGGTGGGCGGCAGTAGGGGGGCCAGCACCTCCATCCCTTCCCGCACCGCTCTTGGATTACCGGGTAGATTGATAATGAGGGTACGGCCGCGAATCCCGGCCACGCCCCGGCTAAGCACGGCCCAGGGCGTGCGCCGTTGGCCGTCTTGGCGAAGCAGCTCGGCCAGGCCGGGCATCTCCCGCTCGATGACGGCTTTGGTGGCCTCCGGGGTGTGGTCACGCGGGGCCGGACCGGTGCCGCCGGTCGTCAAGATCAGGTGGATATCCTCGTCATCGGCCAGACGGCGCAGCAGGGCCTGGATCTGCTCCGGCTCGTCGGGTACAAGGTGGGCGGCTGCCACTTCGGCCCCCATTTCTTTCATGATTTGTACCAAGGTTGGGCCGCTAAGGTCAGTATAAACGCCGCCGGCGGCCCGGTCGCTGACCGTAACGACAGCCACTTTAAGCATTGTCTGCCCCATTATTATTCGGCCAGAAATCCGGCAGACTCTCGTTCTGCACGCAGTGGTAGGCAAAGATATACATCCCCGCCGACCAGGCCTGGTGGGGATAGCCCATCGGTTGGCCGGAGACACCGTGACACCACTCGTTGAACTCCCACTCGGCCTCAACGCCCTGCCGGTTCAGCTCGGCCAGTTTTTCGAGCTGGCGCTGGGCTTCGGCCAGCCGCCCCGTCTTGACCAGCGCGGCCACGTAGAAGCCGCCCACAAAGGGCCAGATGCCGCCGTTGTGATACTGGTTGGGCAGGTTGAGATTGTTGTTGCGGTAATATTCGCGCCACTCTTTGCTGCCGGGATAGATCACCGGATGGAGCACCCGCACCGGGTAGGGGTCGGCAATGCCTACCTGGCGGAGATAGGTCATAATGCGCTGTTCCTGGGCCGGGTTGGCTACACCGAATAGAATGGCCAGCAGGTTGCCAAAGACGTCGCAATAGTCGCCAAAGTCACGGAAGGCCACATACGGCAGAAAATAGGGTCGTTTGACCAGCAGCGGGTCCACCTGGCTGAGGGTATGCTTCCACTCAGTATGGCCGGGGCAGGTAGGACCCCATTCGGCTTTGTTTTCCTCCCCCACCCACAGCACAATGCGCAGTTTGTGGCGCACGTCATTCGCCATATCGGCGTAGCGTGTCCCGTCCAGGGTCAGCACCTCGGCCAACTCGGCCATCGCCCGCAGGGCGGCGTACCACAGCACGTTGTCGTACAGGATGTTGAAGCGATTGGCCAGCAGGTCGGCCCAGTCGGCGGCTTCGTGGACTTCCAGCAGGCCGCAACCGTTGGAGTCCTGGTAGCGCAGCCACAACAGGGCCTGTTCCAGCACCGGCCACTCGGCCTCCAGGAAGTCGAGGTTGGCGGAGGCTCGATACTCAAAAAGGTGGCCCAGGATGAACCACAGGTTTGAATCGACCGAACCGGCGTTGGTATGATCCAGCCGGCCGGTGGCCACACTGACGTTGTTGGGGATGGCCCCCAGTTCCGACTGCTGCCCGCCCAGGGTTTTGAGCGAGGTGCGCAGGCATATTTCGTGCCCGGGCGAGAGCAGCGCGCCCAGCGAGGTAATCACGCTATCCCTGGCCCACACGTGCGGGTAGCCTTCCGGCGAGGCCATCAGGCCAATGGGGCTGCACTCCCGGGCCAGGATGGCCTGAGCTTTGTCGTAGGCGGTGTCAATCAATTTGCTCATCGTTTTGACCCTCCGCTACCAGCGTGACCGAATGTTTGAGGAAGTCGATTTCCCGGATCATCGCCCGGATCGTCACCGGCGGTTCGAACAGTTTCCGCAAGACAACGCCATCTCCGGTCAGTTCAACCCGCGCCACATTCTCCAGCACTTTCTGCCGTTGACCGGCTTGATCTAAATACACGGTTGCTTCACACATGGCTCTTTTTCTCCTTCTTCTGTAATGCCTGCCATAAATACTCTGACGTGACCGGAAGTTGGTCCAGCCAGATACCTGTGGCGTTGTGAACGGCGGCCGGGATGACAAGGTTCAGGTATCTTCATTGGTTAATTATTTTTTTCTGAAATCTTGAACCGAGTCGCAAGTTCCTGATAACATTCAACAACGCACGCCAGGTTGGACCGGTAAAAAATATGTTGTCCTGCCCGGCGCGAGCTGACCAGCTTGACGCGCCGCAACATGGTCAGATGATGGGAAATGGTCGGTTGGGCCAGATTGAAATGTTCGGCCAGCTCGCCGACGCTCATTTCACCATCTTTAAGTAAAGCCAGGATGTTTTGGCGCGTCTCATCGGCTATTGCTTTCATAAAGTCGTTAAAGTCACAGCACGAGTTCTGCATCAGCCCGCTTAACCCTTTCTGCATCCTGCTCAATCGCCTCAATTTTTGCTTGCCGGCGCCCATTCAAGTGTTGCTACCTGGCCTAACTTGAGTAAAGCCTGCATATTGGGCGGACACAAGCCGTGTTCCTGAAGCAAACCATATAGCTTCTGTAACATTCGCCAGCTCACTTTCCAGGACGTTTCGGCGTCTTTCAAGCGATCCAGATTGAGCCTGACCACCGAGCAAGGTTCCAGCGCATAAGCTGCCACCATAATACCGTCTGGTCGTAGCCAGGCGCCCCAGCCAAAAACCTCACCTGGCGAACTTAATTCAACCGTGGTCATACCCTCACACTGACCGCCGTTGGGCAACATAATCACGTGCAGAGCTACCCGCCCTCGCCGCAGGACAAACAGATGTTCGTCGGCGCTGTCGCCGCCGAGAATAGTCTGTCCCGGAGCATACTCGTAGAGGCGGCCACAGTTGGCCAAGGCTCTTAGCTCTACCTCGGTCAACGGCGCCAATAACGAACTAGCGCGCAAGGTCCGGATGATTTGACCCCGACTCATTTCACCTGCCTGACTCTTTGCCTAAAAACACAGTTTGTGCGGCGACTTCGTCGATCCGGCAGAACGGCTGGAGCAACAAATCGAATGGGTTGATGCTGACCTCATTTACTAGAATGCCGGGCGAGGCTCGTAGGTCGTATTGTTTCGCCAGTGCCTGACCTTGCGGCGAGGTTAAATCAATCCGGGTAAACTGAATGTTGTGTGTTTCCAGGTACTCGATTAACTTACGACTGCGGCGGCAGCCCGGCGCCGGTAAAATTACAATTTCTTTTTGACCCATTCGTTGTTCCACCGTTATTCTGTCGTGGCTGGCTCAGCCAAGAACTGCTCGATAGCCTCCAGGGCGTGCGCGGCATAGATCGACCCCGGACCGCCGCCCATCATCAATCCTACCCCCACGGCCTCCAGCAACTCTTCCCGGCTGGCTCCGGCGGCCATGGCGTCGTGGACGTGGTAGGCAATGCAGCCGTCGCAGCCGACCACAATGCTGATAGCCAGGGCCATCATTTCTTTGACTCTGGCCGGGAGGGCGCCATCCTCGACCGCTTTTTTGTGCAGCCGGACAAAGCCGCTCATCGGGCCGCGCAGCTCCTGCCCCAGTTGAGTCAAATATTTTTCCAGGTGTTGGTGGTAATCGATGTAGTTTGTCATCATCGGTCTGTCCCCTTTAACTGTCTTTGGCCAAGTTTACGTAATTAATGCCGGTAGCCTGGTTTAAAGCCATACCCACCTCGGCAAAGTAGCCCTTGACCAGACTTAGAGCCATATCCCGTTCGGCGATCAGGCGATTGGTCTGGGCCTGGCCGCGCAGAGCGTAAAACTCATCGATCTCCTCCGGCGACAGGCTTTCTCCGGCCCGCTGCCGGCTGCTCAAACTCTGGAACATGGCGCTGAAACGTTCCTCTAATGCTCGCGCTTCGGGGTCGGCCTCCAGGCGAGCCTGCGCCTGCAGATACGCCTGTACGGTGGCATGCTGGCGCAGACTTTCGCCAAAAGTCCGGGCAGCTTGCCTGAGTTCATCTGACATGTTCATCGTTCAGCCTCCACAGCAGCTACGCTTGGCATTGGCCGCAAACTTTACCCCGGCGGCATCGCTAATCACCGCATCAACCGCCCGTAACAGGTCATGTAAGTCGCGTTCGGCCCGGTTATAGGCAACCACCGTATGGATCTGGCTGAAATCGTCAATCAGTTGGTCGAGTTCGGCCCGATCCTCATCGGTCCAGGAATAGCGTAACTGCTGTTGTAAGGTTCTGGCTCTGGTTAGCAAATCTTGAGCGTGTTGATCGGCTTGAAACTCACGATACGCTTTTTCCAGGGCCGTAAAGTGCGGCTGCCTCTTTAATTCAGCCGCCAGGTGCGTGAGAGTCTCGCTGACGGCAGGCTCCTGCAGATCTATCGTACTGGTATTAAACATTGACCTCTCCTTGTTTTGTAGTCAAGACTCGCCAGAGCGAGCCAAAGATTGAAAAATAGGGCTGTTTAGACCCTTTACTGACTTTTTTGAAAACTAACTTAACATTCCCCGGATGATCACATCCACGGCTTCATCTTCATCCAGGCCGCGGGCCATCAGGGTTTCCAGTTCTTTTTTGTTGACACTGCCGATAGCAGCCTCGTGGGTGACCCGGGCCCGATCATCCCGTACCACCACCATAGGGATGTTGCACGCTTCGGCCCGGTCGCGGACAATTTCGGTACAGTCCATATGGCCGACTGCGCCCGGCGCATTGCCTTCGGCGGTGGTCGACACCTCACTGCGAGCCCGATCACGTACGGCAACGCGAGTTTTAGTTAAACCCCGCGCCCCTTCACCGTTAAGGTGGACAACTTCTCTCACCCGGACGATGTCATCCTCACGACCAAAAACTTTGGTCGTCAACTCGGCCAGGCCTCGACCGGCCACGTCAACCTCATAGTCAATCTCCATCTGGCCCACCCGGCCGTGGGACAGGTTGAAGGTGGTTTCAAACCGGCCCTCTTCTTCAACCGTGATCCGGGCTTTGGGCAACACTTCGATGCCGCCGCTCTGGCCGTGATAGTGAGCTTCGGTGTAGCGCATCAGCGCGCCGCGGCCAACATGAATGTCGGCGTCCATAACGTGCTGCAAGCGGATGGCGTTGGGGAAGGTGCAGTGGGCCAGAAAGACCACCTGCGCGCCGGCGCCGACCTCATAAGTGACCCTGATCTCCTGGCGGCCTTCGGCCGGCAACATCCCAAAGCACAAATGGACCATCTGCTGCACTTTAACCCCTGGATCGACTATGATGCGGGCTTTAACCCCTTCCGGCAGTTCTTCTGCTTCAAAATGAACGCCTTCAATTTCATGAGCAATCAAAACCTGGTTGGCATTGATCACTAGCGTGGCAATGTTCGCTTGCCGAATCGTCTCAGGATCGCCGCCGGCCTGGCGATAGGCTTCCAACAAGGCTTCCAGGTCGCCGGCCCACACCGGCGGTGGGGGTGGCGTAGTTGGCTTGACAGCCATTGGGGTCATTGGGTTTACTCCTTTCTGTCCGGGCTGGCGCCGGCGTTGTTATTAGATATTTTAGCTCGACCGGCAAATGGCGCTTCTGTTTTTGAGTTCTGGAAGCCCCAGGGTTGGCTGCCGAGCGCAGCCAGGTGCGGCTCGCAGCGATCCTGGTAGTAATTCTGCGCCTCAGCCGGATGACCGCTAAAAATGATCGTGCCCAGGCACATAATCGAAGTTATATCGGCGACCTCAGCCATTTCATTACGATGGGTGATGAGCAGCACGGCGGCGCCAGACTCGGCCATCTGCCGGATTAGCTGTCTGACATCGGCCAGCGAGAGGGCATCGATCCCGGAGTCAGGCTCATCCAGAATGGCCAGCCGGGGCCGCATAGCGTACACCGCCGCCAGCTCGATCCGTTTGCGTTCACCCCCAGACAGGGTATTGTCCACCGGACGGCGAAAGTAGGTGCGCCAGGGTAAATTGACTGCTTCAAGCGCCGCCGAAATTCGATCAGGCTCCGTTTTTTCCAGTCCCACCGCCAGATATTGACCGATAGGTAATAGATTGTTCATTTCTTATTCCTGCGGTCACAGAATTGGGCATAGGCTGCTCGAAGCGCAATGGCGTACTCAGCTTCGATAGCCGCCCCTGTGGGAATGTAGTTGGATTTTCGAGCCATACCGACCAATTCAGCCTCGGTCACCGTATCCGGCCGGCGCTCGAGCGCCGCCAACTGCTCAAACATCGTTTCCAGACCCATCAGCCCAACCGTATGTTGCTGTGGGCCAATCTTGAGATAGGTGACTCCCTCGACCGGTGGCGGGCAACAAGCCCCCTTGCCAAATGGTATTTTGCTCATTGTTACTCCCTCGTTGACTGATAACAGGCTGATCAGGCCCTCTTTTCAGGCGGCGTTGATCGCGGCCGGCCGCTGCCGCCGTGGCGCACCGCTTCGATCTCGGCCAGGATGGCCAGGGCGATCTCGGCCGGTTCCCGGCCGCCCAGGTCCAGGCCGATGGGGGCGCGGACGCGAGCCAGTTGTTCGGCGGTGAAGCCATCGGCCCGTAGATGGTCCAAAATCAAGCCAATTTTGCGCCGGCTGCCGATCAGGCCGATATACGAGGCCGGGGTGTTCAACACCTGGCGCAGGGCTTGCTCGTCGGTCACGTGGTTTTCAGTAATCAGCACCACGTAACTGCCCAGCCCGACGGCTTCGGGATCGAGTTGGGGCCGGTCGGCCCGCTCCGGGTTGACATCTACCACCTGCACCTCATACCCTACAACCTGGCCTATCTCGGCCAGGGGACGGCCAATGTGGCCGCCGCCGACAATCAAGAGGGTTGGTTTGGGTAAATACGGTTCTACAAACACGGTCACCTCCCCGCCACAGAGCGTCCCGATGGCGTCCGGCCCTGCTTCTCGCAACGTATAGTGGATTGTGCGGGGTTTAGCCAGGGCCAGCAGGGTTTGATGGGTATCCTGCCGGATGCGGGCTTCCAGTTCGCCGCCGCCAACGTTACCCAGCCAGCTGCCATCGACCCGCACCAGCAGTTTGAAGCCGGGCCGGGCCGGCGAGGCCCCGTCGGCTGCGGTAACCGTGGCCACCGCCACCGGCTGCCGGTTTTCAATGGCGCTCAACAATTCACGGGTGAACTCTAACATGAGATTTTCTCCACCTTCGCCCAAAAATTATCAACCAATGGCCGGCGCATCAATGACCAGCGCCCGCAGTTGGGCCAGCCGGTCGGCATACTCCGGCTGCAACAGGGGCGGGCATTCCTCCAGCGTCTGTTGGCTGGCGGCCAGCTTCAGGGCAAAGGTGAAACAGGTCGGCTGGCCGCACGCCTTGCAGTTGGTGCCGGGCAGCAATTTGAACAGGGCCATCGGCGTAGGTCGTTGGCGGGTTTCAAAATCCGGCTCGATCTCGGCCCGCTTCTCCCAGGTCCGGTTGACCGTTTTGATCAGGCCGGTGATAACCTGTTCGGCCTCGGCTCGATCCTCCAGGTTGGAGGCGGCAATCTGGTAGGGATGGAAGGCAGTATTGCGGCCGCCTTTTTTCCAGGTCAGGGCCTGGGCAGCGTGGTTGTAGACTGCGCCGCGCAGGGTGGCGTTCAGGTAGGGCAGCACTTCGCTGATGTCTACCTTGAGCCGGGCGATGGCGCTCCATTTTTCTGCGCCCGGTTCGCAGGGCGGGGTAAAAACTTCCAGATCATACTCTTCAATCAACATAGATTTGCTCCTTGTTTCGTCTTTCGTACTGCGTATTGCGTAAAAATTCTACGCAGTACGCGATATAAAGTTAGAGTTTCCTCAGTTACATCTGATCAGTCTCGGTTACAGACGCATCAGTAGCCCAACATCCGGCTGCGTCGAGGCAAATAGTAACCCAAATACCATCTATTGTGTTGCTATTCTCAATTCCAAACAGAAATCCTCGGCCGTCCGGGCCTGCACCCGGCGAAAATACTCCCGGCCCAGAAAGAGGCGTTGCTGTTCCTCATCCGCCGCCATGATGGGCGAAGCCCCCAGTTGGGTCTGGTGGCAGTGGATGGCCGCCAGTTTTTGTACCCAAACCGGGGTCACGTCTACGGCGAGAGTGACGGCTGCATCCGGTATTGCCTGCAGGTGAGCCAGGCCCAACCTATCGGCGATGGAACGGGGCAGCACCAGGTGGTAGAGCGCAGCCGGGACCTCCGGCCCCAGTCTGGCCGCCTGTTCAAAGACCAGTGTCGTCCAGCGGCTGACCGCCACATGATCCGGGTGACCCGACAGGCCGTCCGGTGGCCAGGTAAGCAGCACCTGTGGCCGAAGTTCTTGCACAACAGCCATAACCTGGTTCACTGCTTCGGTTTCAGACACCCGCTCCAGCGCGCCATCCTGATAATCCAGCAGGATGGGCGGTTCCAGCCCCAGGGCGGCGCAGGCGCAGCGTAGTTCGGCTTCCCGCACCATCCCCAGACTCTCCGGCCGGCACAGGGGCGGGTCGCCGCAGGAACCGGCCTGGCCGCGGCTGGCGGTCAATACCTGCACCCGGACTGCCTGCCGGGCCAGCAGCGCCAGCATTCCGCCGCAGCGGAAAGTTTCGTCATCAGGGTGCGCCAAAACGGCCAGGAGCGTTCTCATCAGGCTATAGCCCTCCCGCTAAATCGATGCCCGGCCCGGCCGCCGACGGTTCGGCCAGGACCAATGTGGCCAGTTGTTCTCGCCGCTGGGCAAATTGCGGCTCGGTCAGCAAAGGCTGGCAGGCGGCCACGGTTTGCTTATTCAACAGCAGGGCGCAGGCAAAGGCCAGGCAGGTGGCCTCGCCGCATTGGCGGCAGTTGGTCTGCGGCAACAGTTCCCACACATCCAGCGGGCGAGGCCGCCGCCGGGCCGTGGTCACCGGCTCGATGGTATCCCGCTGCGCCCAGCACTGGTTCAGCAGGTCGCGGAGCGCTGCCAGCAGCTCCAGCCCTTCCGCGGTATCCGTGACCTGGGTGATCATCACCCTGTCGGCATAGAAGGTGATCAGGCCGGGCCGCCGGCGCAGGGTCAACTGGCCGGCTACCGGATTGAAGGCGACCACAGTGGGGGCCACCGCCGCCACCAACGGGAGGATGCCATCAATAGTTCGTGACGGCCGGCCGATGACGATGATTTTGCCCGGCTCGGCCAGGCAGGGTATGGTTTTGACCAGTTGGATCGACTCGACAAAAGTCATAATGTTGCCTTTTTAGTAGTTTTAACTGCGGCCAATTTGGGGCGGCCAACGGCTGCTGCGATCACTTCGGTTTCAAGGTAAAGAGCCTGGCCGCTGCCGTCTGGTGGCTGGTAGATACGATCCTCGCGCCGGACTTGCACCTGCACCTCAGTCGCGCCCGCCCGACGGGCCCGATCTTCTGCCAACAGGCGGGCCGCTTCAATCGCGCTATCGGCTGCCTCTTCCAATTCGGTAAAGTCCTGTAAACCGGTAGGCGAATGGAGGCGAAAGCCGGCCTCGTCCGGGAGGGGCTTAATCAAGACGCGTACCCGCTGGATAACACTACCGACCACCGCGCCAACGGCATTGGCTACTTCAGCGTGAGGAGGGATATACAGTTGCGTGTGTAAACGTTCGGCCACCGCCGGGTAGTAAGTGCTTACCGGGGCGCCAATAGCCACCAACGGGCGGTGCAACGTGAGCGCGACATCTACCAATGCCTCTGTTCCATTTTGGCCGGTCAACGCCCGGTCAACAAATAAGTGGCACCAAGGTCCTGATCCGTTCAAATCCACTTTGTCGGTCTGAGCCAGGGCAACGCTAACCAGCGCCCGGCCTAACTGAACGGTTACCTGCTGCATGACCTGCCGGCAAAAGTCGCCTTCATCCCCCATCACCGGAAGCGGCAAAGTTCGTCGCCGCCATAACCTGGCCCCCAGTTCGGCTGCTTCTACCGACCAGGCCCGATAATGGCCCAGAACGTGGGCGGCATCGGTAGGGGTAAAGCTGCTGATCACTACCAACCCCCGTTCTACCAACTGGTCCAGGGCGCGCTGCCAGCTGCAAGCCTGAAAGGCGGTGTGAAACAGAGTTTCCAGTGGAGTTGGTCCGGCAGCCAGGGCTTCCCAAACAGCTCGCTGTTCCGGGTTGAGACTATTCTGCCCGTGAGAAAACTGGCGCTGGCGCAGCGCAAACCGGCCGGCGTAGGGACCAACCGTTTCTTTGGCTAGCTGGCGGTGAAGAGTGTCCAGGACTTGCGGTTTATCATAAGCCAGCAAACTGAGCGGTACTACCCGCCGCGGGCCGATGACCAGACCTTCTTTTTCATCCCAACGAATTTCACTGTCGCCGCCCAGTCCGGAAGTATGAATCGCTATCGCCTCAACCATAGTCTGCCAGCCGCCAACAGTAGCGCCAGCCACATTCAGTACCGGCCGGTCACTGTGCAGGAGGGCAATGTCGGTAGTCGTACCGCCCATATCGACCACGAACACATCGCTTGCGCCTGACAGGTGCCGCGCGCCAACCACACTGGCCGCCGGTCCGGAGAGGATAGTTTCCACCGGGCGTTCCAGGGCTAACGGCGCTTCAATCAACGAACCATCGCCCTTGACTACCATCAACGGCGCTTGAATAGCTTTTTCAGCCAGCATATCCTTAACCGACAGGATAAGCTGTTGCAACAGAGGAATGAGGCGAGCATTCAGAGCCACAGTCAGGGCGCGCCGGGGTGCATTCAGATTTGAGGTCAATTCGTGGCCGCAGCTTACCGGCAGCCCGGTCAACTCTCGGACCAGGTCACGCACGGCCAGTTCGTGGGCCGGGTTAAGCACGGCAAAATAGCCGGATATAGCAAAAGCGCTTACTTGCGGGGCATAAGTTAAAATGGCCTGACGGGCCGTCTCCAGGTCCAGCGGCATCTGCTCCTGGCCGGTCAAAGTATGGCCGCCGTCGATAAAGACTACTGGATCGTTCCCCAGGGCCTGGCCCAATCCGGCCCGTTTGAGCGCGTCGGACGAATAACCCAACAACAATAAACAAATGGGGCTGGTCTGGCCTTCAACGATAGCATTGGTGGCAAGGGTGGTGGATAGGGAAACCAGGCCGATGTCAGGCAGCGGCCGGGGTAGGACTGCTTCCAGGGCGTTACGAATACCAATCGATAAATCGTGCTTGGTGGTTAGCGCTTTCGCTGAACTGACAACCCCTTTTTGCTCGTCATAAAGTACGGCATCGGTATAAGTACCGCCGGTGTCAATTCCAAGTAAGACTGCCATAAAATATTGTTGCCTTTCATAGGATCCAATTTTTTACCGCAGCAAAGGCATCCCAATGCCTTTGCGGACGGCATAGGGATGCCGTCCTACGTAAATTTGGATCTACTGAGACTGGTAGATTATGAAGACATAAAGTTGCACCAGCAATCAACACGATCAGCTATTAACGTCTTCCTAACAGGTTACCTTTTAACTGAGTGATACCCGCACCGGGCACCTCGATCATTACTTTTCAGCCGCCTTCCAGCAGGTCACGAGCCTGACCCTTGACGTGCGTTTGCAGAAATTCGAGCGCGCCCGCCGCGTCTTTATCGATCAAGATTCGGCAAAGTTCAATGATTTCCTCATCTTCCAGCGGGATTGACAGCATTTTTTTCATGAGCTGCTCCAATTGGTCAATCGGTCACTAAGCCCAGGGAACTTTGCAGTTGCATCAGAATGGTGGAGTCGTAGTAGGCTCCGGCTCGAACTTCTACTTTGACTGCGGTCATAAAAATTCCTGGATTTTTAGCTATTATCATTCAACCCGGGGCGCACCACCAGCACCGAACACGGCGCGTGGGCCACCACCCGGTTGGAGACGCTACCCAGTAAGAACGCTTTCACCGGCGACAGTCCGCGGTGCCCCACCACAATCAAATCATAGTTTCGTTTTTTGGCCACTCGAATAATTTCCATACTTGGATCGCCTTCGCACAACAGAAGCTTGGCTTCCAGGCCGGCCGCTTTGAGCAGAGCCTTGGGTTCGGCAAAAACCTCCCAGGCCTCGACATCATCGGGCGGCGCCCCGGTCAGCATGATGCCATTGGGCGTAGACACCGATGGAATAACATTGATTAACGTGACTGACTTGAGGCCCCGGTCAACCGCCAGTTTTATGGCCGATTTGACCGCGGCCAGGCCGTACTTCGAGCCATCTACAGCTACCAGGATGCGCTTCATTTTTACACCTCCGTTTCTTCGCAAAATACAACCAATCAAGGTAAAGAGCGGCGTCAAGCGCCGGCTTACCCGCGACTTGGCGCCTTATGATTTGCGCCGGGGGGCGCAACAGCTACCGCCAGACGAATGTGAGTGCGAGCCGGCCAACACAGTCACCACTCCATATGTCTGGCGGGTTTGGATGCTGCCGCAATGGGGGCAGACCGGCTGTAACCCCTTTTCTTTTTGTTTGATCGAGGCGAACACCTCAAATTTGTTTTGACACTGGTCACAGATATAGCTATAGGTTGGCATAATCATCCTCCTAATCATGCCTCTTCTGAGGCAGGCTGGCTAAAACTTTCATCATCGACGGTCGCTTGTTCAGTTGATTTGGTCTGGCGAACGGCCATCCGAATAGCCGTGACCAGGGGTAGCAGCGGCCAGATGTGCAGCCCCAGGGGGGAGCCGCATTCCGGGCACGGCAAAGCGCTGGCCACCAGCATAGCCCCGGCTAAAGCCCACCATTTGGTCGCTTGCTTTTTGTTATCCTGATGAGGATTTTTCAGGTTGTCGATGTTCATCCCTTACTTCTCCGTTCAGTCTGAATCGCCAACATAGCCGGCTTGAGACTGAGCAGCATCAACAGGGTGATGATAACCGCCGAGGTGAGACACCAGATACAAACCGCTCCAATCACAAACGGCTCAAGATAGGTTAGATACAACGAAAACAGCACCCCGAACAGGGCCATCCCAAACATAACCAGCGATGCGTAATCGGCCAGCCGGCCGGAGCCAAACCGGCTCCACAGCCAGGCAACTAAAATGGCGATGTAACCGATGGCGCCCAGCAGCCCGACCGGCAAGACGCCAAACAATTTGGCGTAAGGGCTGCTTTGCACGGCGTTACAGTCGCCCACCGGCCCGCACACCGCCGCAACGGCCTGCGTTTCCACGTAGGCCAGGTAAACCGCCACGCCCAACCCAATGATCGCCAGCACGGGAAAGGCGACATCGGACCAGGCCGCGGCCGGGCGAGCGGGAGGGTTATTGAGGTCCTGGAGGGTGACCGCGCCGGTATAGACCAGGGCCACGACCATCCCCACCATAATGGCAATAGCCAGCCCAAAACCGTTGGGGGTGGCCAGTTCGGTTGCCGTTGAAGCTGACGGCAGATCGGTGAGAAGTTGGACTGCCTGAACCGGGATAGGCGCAGGCGGCGATTGAACCGGCTCTTCAGGGTCAGGGGAGACCGGGGCCTGGATTTCTACCTGCTCATCAGCCGCGACAGCCGGATGCAAATCGGCCAGGCCCGGTATGTCGGGGTAATCCAACCCACCCGCCGCCAGGTGTTTTTCAATCAGGCCCGGCAGCTCATCAGCAATTTGCCTTGAACCGAACAGCGCAGTATCGCCTATCACCAAAAACGGCACGACGACCCGGTTTTGAGGCATAGCCAGGGTCTGAGCGGCCCGGTAAGCCAGCTCAGACATTTCTGGTGATGACGTTTCAATCAACAGAATTTCCAACCGATCATGGTATTGTTGCTGCAACGGCGGTAAAGTCTCGTCCAGCACATCATGACAATCGGGACAACCATTCATCCAAAACATCACCGCCCGCACGACCGGCTTTTCGGCTCCGGTCGGGCCTGAGTCAACCGTGGCCGGTGCGGTTGGCTGCGGCGCAACCTCCTCTGCGACAGATATGGCTGCCGGCAGCAAAGGGGCCAGGGCCGGTATATCGGGGTAATCCAATCCGCCGGCTGCCAGGTGCTGCTCGATCAGCCCCGGCAGTTCGGCCGGAATCTGCCCGGAACCGATGAGCGCTTTGTCGCCGATGACCAAAAACGGCACCCCCAGCCGGTCCGGGGAAAATCCCAAAGCCGTCCCCACCTGCACCATGTGGTTCCAGATTTCCTCGCTTTTGACTTCGATCAAATGGATCTGTAACTGATCGCCATATTTTTGCTGGAGCGGTGGCAACACTTTGTCTAAAACCACGTGGCAGTGGGGGCAGGTGTCCATCCAGAACATAACCGCATGCACCACCGCGTCGCCTTTTTGGGCGGCCTCGGCCACGGTGGGGGTCGCCGCCGGTATGATCTCCTCGTCACAAATGTGGCAGGCTTTGATGGTGGGGGTTGGCCGCGGCGTAGCCGTCGCCGCGGCTGATGGTTCGGGCGCGGCAGTAAACCACAATCCGGCCGCTATGCCCAGCAGAAGAAGGTATGAACGCATTTTGCTTAACTCCTATCCATGTTCTAATTCAGGCCAGCCATAAAAAGTAGAGGCCGACCCCCAGGATGATGACGCCGCTGACTTTTTCGATAAACGGCGACCAGCGGCCCAATGATTGCAGTTGTTTGACCACGCCGGTAAAGGTGCCGGCCAGCACCACCGGCACACCCCGGCCCAGGGCATAGACGAACAACAGCGCTGCGCCGTAAATCAGCGTTTCTTGTTTCGCCATCACATAGGTGAGCACAGCCGCCAGCACCGGCGTGGCGCACTGCGAAGCTACCAGCCCCGACACCAGCCCTAGCGCCAGCGCTCCGGGTGCCCCTTTCAGATTGATTTTTTCCCGCAGCCGGCCCAGGCCGGGCAGCGGCGGTAGGGGCAGCCCTCCCAGGATGTGCAGGCCAATCGCCAGGCAGACCGCCGCCACCAGGTAATACCACACCCGCGACGTCCCGCCGATCAAGCCGCCGACCAGGGCAGCCACGACACCCAACAGCATAAAGGTGATGGCCAACTAAACCTGACCCCATTGTCAAGACCACGAATCGAGAAAAATAAGGTGGATTTT
>CAYNLK010000041.1:0-53380 GCA_964398055.1 uncultured Caldilineaceae bacterium | reverse complement strand
CGGCTTACCCTGATTTTTTGGGCTTGGCAAATGTTAAATCTGTCGGCCAATCAGCAGATAAACACAGATTACGGCAATTTTTTGATCGAAATCCGTGTGAATCTGTGTGAATCCGTGAGCTATTTCTCTCTATTGTTGCTTATCCCGAACTGAGGTTAATAAGCACTTGTTCTATACATGAGCCAACTTGAACAATAGCCTTTATCCGCAGTTTACCGCAAAAAACCGCCATTTGGAAGTGACAAATGTCACTAAATCGGGGAGGAAGGGGGTGGGGCAGCGCTTACCTGGCCGCCAGGTCAAGCGGCAGCCAGACTTGAAAGCAGGTCCGGCCCGGTTTGGAGCTAACTTTGATGTCGCCCCGGTGCCGGTGGGCGACGATGTTGTAGCTGATATCCAGTCCCAGGCCAGTCCCGTGCCCCGGAGATTTGGTGGTAAAGAAAGGATCGAATATCCGGGATTGCAGCTCCGGCGAAATACCAGGGCCGTTGTCCTCGATTTCGACCAGCACGCCCTCACGTTCCGGGCGGGTGCGAATAGTTATCTCACCGCGCCCGGCCAGGGCGTCGATGGCATTATCGATGAGATTGGTCCAAACCTGGTTTAGTTCGGTCCCAAAGCCCTGCAAATGCGGCAAGTCAGGCGCATAGCGCCGCTTCACGATGATGCCGGCCGTAAGTTTGTGGCGCAGGATCAGCAGCGAGTTATTCAGCCCCTCGTGGACGTCAACCATTTGCACCGGGGCCTGGTCCAGGTAGGTGTAAGACTTAAGGGCCTTGACGATTTCGGAGATACGAGCCGCGCCCTCCCCCAGTTCGAGCAGCAAGTTATAGGCGCTAAAGATGGCATTCAGCCAACTAATTACGGCCGGAAGCTGAGCCGCAGTAAACTGTTCGGCCAGGGCGGCCAGTTTGGTGATGTCATAATCCAGGCTTACCAGCGCCGGGGCCAGTTCCCAGCTATTGGCTACGGCTTGCTGCTCCAGCCACAGCTCCAAATCACGTTCCCGGTCGCTGCGAGCCAGCGCATCCAACTCCAGGGGATGGCCGGCCCGTTTCCGGGCCTGGTGGGCCAGCGCCTCAAGCCATTCCTGTTGAGCCGGGGTGAAGTTCAACCGGCTCAGTTGCGCCTGCACCGGCCAAAATTCGGTGATGACCGCTTCTAATTGTTTGCTGCTGCGTTTGACCGCCGCAGCCGGATTGTTGAGTTCGTGGGCGACCCCGGCGGTGAGCGTGCCCAATTGGGCCATCTTTTCACTCTGGCGGAGCCGGGCCTCATTGTTGCGCCAGCGCTTCAGGACCATGCGCAGCATGGCCTGGGTGGCCGCCGGGCTGGTCTCCAGAATATGGTCGAACTGTTCCTTCCGAATGGCCAGCAGCACGGCGTCAGTGCCGGCGCGGACGGTAGCCATGCGGGGCACGCCTTCCAGCAAGGCCATCTCGCCGATCATCGTGCCGGGCTTGTTGGCCCGCGTCTCCAGCAACAGTTCGCGGCCATCGGAGCTTTTGACTATTTCGAGTTCTCCCTCCTTGATGATATAAGCCCGGTCGCCGGGGCTGCCTTCGGCAAAAAGCTCCTCACCCGCCGGCAATTTAACTTCTTCAATAATCTGGCATAACCGCTCCAAATCCGCCTCCGGCAGTTCGGCCAGGAACTCCACCTGTTTCAAGAAATCGTGCATCAGACCGTCTCCAGATACTTATGAATCAGGGCGACCGCATTGGCCCCCTGCCCTACGGCGGCAGCCACCCGCCTGACCGAGCCGTGGCGCACGTCGCCGGCGGCAAAAATACCGGGGATGCTGGTCTCCAGCAAAAAGGGGTCTCGCTTTAGCTTCCACTTTTTGGGCCGGCGACCCTCCCGGATCAGATCTGGCCCGGTGAGGATGAAGCCGCGCTCATCCCGCTCCACCAGGCCGGCCACCAGGTCGGTGTGCGGCGCCGCCCCCACAAAAACGAACAGCGCCGCCGCCGGATATGTTTCGGTCTGGCTGGTGTCGAGGCGCCTGATGGTGACACATTCGAGCCGGTCTTGCCCGGTCACCGCGGCTACGGTTGTTTGCAGCCAGACCTCAATATTGGTGGTTTCGTTGATTTGCTCGACCAGGTATTGGGACATACTCTTTTCCAGAGCATCGCCCCGAACCAGCATCGTCACTTTGTTGGCATACCGGGCAAAGAACATCGCCGCCTGACCGGCCGAATTGGCTCCACCCACTACAAAGACGTGTTCGCCTTTGTAATGGGCGGCTTCGGTTAAGGCGGCGCCATAATAGACCCCGGCCCCGGTTACCGCTTTGATCCCGGGCACGTCGAGTTCCCGGACCGAGACGCCGGTGGCGACCAGCAGCGCCTTGCAGCTCAACTCGGCGCCGTCGCTCAAGGTGACCATGCGGTAAGGGTGTGCCACCCGTATCCCGGTTACCTCCTGGGCGGTCAAAAGTTCGGCCCCCAGGCGTAAAGCCTGGGCCGTAGCCCGGCGGGCCAGGTCGGCCCCACTCAGCCCCTTGGGAAAGCCCAGATAGTTCTCGATGCGGGAACTGGTGCCGGCCTGCCCACCAAGCGCCTCTTTCTCGATCAGGGCCGTACGGATGCCCTCAGAGGCCCCATAGACGGCGGCGGCCAATCCGGCCGGTCCTCCCCCCACAATGATTAAATCATAGAAGGGCTGGGAGGCCTGCGTATGCAACCCGACTTTTTCGGCCAGGGTCCGGTTGTCGGGATCAACCAGCAGCGTGCCATCCGGAAAGAATACAACCGGCAAGCGACCCTGGTCGACGTTAGCGGCCTCAACCAACGCTCTGGCTTCACTATTCTTCTCAACGTCTAACCACTGGTAAGGGACTTGGTTGCGGGATAAAAAATCTTTGGCGTTGTGACAACTGGCCGACCAGAGCGTCCCGGCCACCCGAATGCCATCGTACGGCGCCGGTACGGCGGCTTCCCAGTCACTCAGCAGGTCGTCCAGCACCGGATACAGATTTTGTTCGGGCGGATCCCACGGCTTGAGCAGATAATGATCCAGGCCGATGCTATTGATACAAACAATCGCCACCTGGGTGTCGGCATAGGCGGTCAGCAGCACCTTGCGGGCCTCGGGATAGTATTTACGGCTCTCCGTTAAAAACTCGATGCCAGTCATGTGGGGCATACGTTGATCAGCCAGAAACAGGGCCACCGGCAGATTTCGTTGTTTGAATTCCTTGACTGCGGCCAACGCTTCGGCGCCCGAACCCGCTTTGACCACCTGATAGTCGTTGCCGTAATGTTTACGCAGGTCGCGGACCACGGCATTGAGCACCTGCGGCTCGTCGTCAACGGTCATGATGATGGGTTTGGCCATGGCAAGTTTCTCCTTTTTGGGGGTAATGTCTGGACAGGCCGCCAATTCAGCAACCAGCTATTTGGAGGGACGGCGTTCACCCAACTCGACTTTGCGAATCATGGTCATTGCGCAGCCCACCCGTTGGACGAGTTGCTGTTGGGTCAAATCAAAACCGCGGCGGCCCCGGAGCCATTCACCGAAGGTGAGGTCATTGTTTATCAGCCTACAGTCCCCCCGCCTGTTGGCCCGGTATTATGACCACCAGGGCTGCCCGGGTCACTTCTTGGTTTGCCGGTTGGGTTGTGGTTGAATGATGACCATAATTGTAACAAATATCAAACGTTTAATCAACACAAAAATAAAGGAGGTAGCCTCGCCTGGGACAAAAGCGATACAAAAGTGATACAAACCGGCAAAACCTCTTGTCAACCATCCTAAAATCCGGTTATACTGAAATCATCACCTGGCCAGGGTTATTGAAAAAAATAGATAAATGAATGTGATGTAAGGGGTAACCAGAAGATAAAAGGAGAGTAAACTATGAACCCAAAACCTATTTTTAATCTATTCAGCTTGAAAGGGCCAGGGGGAATCCAGCGGCGGCTACCTGCGCTGGTAATTGGCTCAATGGCCCTGCTTTTACTGGCCGTGACCGCCTGCACCCAGGCGGCCGCCAGTGGGCCAGTAACGGAGGCGTCCCTGCCGGTGGAAGCTGTTGATGCGGCGATGGTTACGGAAGTCGAGGACACAACCAGCCCGGCCTTCCTGTCAATTAATCCGGAGCTGCTCAAGGTTCAGTCCGCCGTCGTTGTGGTAAGGATACCTGAGTCCACTTTGCTGGCCCATAACCCGGAGCTGTTGCTGGCTCGCCGGAATATGCTGCCAGAAAATGAGGTCGATCTCGACCGCGACATTGGTCTGCTTGAGTTTTTCACCAGGCCGAATGAAACCGGTGGGCAGCGGGCGATCCAGCGCAATACCGACGAGGATATTGGCCTGCTTGAGTTTTTTGGGCCGTAAACGATTTGAGAAGTAAAGCATCCTCAGATGTCATGCGGCCCGGCGCCGTTCGCATCTGAGGATGCTCAACCCGCAACTCGCTATTTCAATCGCCCAGGCACTGTTCTGACAATGCCCTTTATCATCTTCAGGCCAATTGCTCAAGCAAGTTCCTGGCCTCTTTCAAGTCGAGCGTATCAAACCCCTCCGTGAACCAGCCGTAAATCTCCGCCAGCATCCGACGAGCCTCCTCTCGCTTCCCCTGCGACTGCCACAGTCGGCCTAGACTCACCGTCGCCCGCAACTCCAGCGACCTGGCCCCCTGCTGCCGGGCAATCTCAATGGCCTGCCCAAAACATGCTTCAACCTCATCCCTCTTCCTTCTTACTTCCGCCTCTAAAAGCAACTCTCCCTGAAGCCGGTGCAACTCCGCTTCCCAAAAACGGTCGGTAGTGGGCACGGCAACCAGAGCCTCGGCTACGGCAGCCAGCCCCTCTTTGACCTGGCCCCTGTTAGTATAGACCTCGGCCAGCAAGCCGAGATGGTAACGCCTGTTCAGCTCTGCCCCTGTGCTCCGCCAGGCAGCCAAACCCTGGTGAAACTGAACAATACCTTCTTCTCCTTGCCCTTGCTCGGTCAGCGCCCAGCCCCGGTGCATAGCGCCCATGGCCAACCAGGTCGCAAATCCATGTTCGCTCGCGAGAGCTATGGCTGCCTCCGCCCGCTCCTGGACGGCTCGCGCCTCCCGCCGAAACAGATGAGGCCAGACCGCACAACTCAAGGCATAACACAGACTGAAGGGATGAGCCAGTTTCTGAGCCAGGGCAATAGCCTCGCGGCTCTTCTGGGCCGCCTGATCCGGATAGCCAAGAAACCACAAGGGGCAGGCGGCATGGGTCAGGCAAGCCACCCCCTCATCCTGGCCATAAAGTTGCACATACGTGGGGTGCTGTTGGGAGGCGTACAGGGCCAGCCCCTCCTCCAGGTGCGCTTGAGCCAGCGCAAACTCGCCCAGGAACCACAAAGTAGCCCCCATGAGCCGCTGAGCCGGCACGAGGAGCAGCGGGTCTTGCTGACTTTGAGCTAGCGGCAGGATTTGCTCCCCCAGTTCGCGGGCTGTCGGCAACTCTCCCCGTGACAGATAAAAGCGATGCAGGCCATGTAGCACCGGGAAAAGCTGAGACGTTTCTCCCACGTACGCCTGCCGGCACAACGCTCGCGCCTGACGGTAAGTCTGGCCCACTTCCGGGGCGGCATAACCTTTGGCCGCTACCAATGCATTTCCCAGGGCAATCTGGAACTCCAGCTCTTGGTGGATTCGCTCGGGCCTGTCCGGTAGGGTTTTGAGCAACTCCAGACCTCGGCTGAAGTGACCAATCGCCTCCTCATTAGCCGACAACCGGCCGGCCCACTTCCCTGCCTGCAACAGATAGCCGACGGCTTTCTCCCTCAGCCCGGCCTGCTCAAAATGGCGGGCCAACTGCACCGCCACCGGTTCCGTTTGCTCCCCGTACAGGGCTTCCAGCGCCTGTCCGACCGCCTCGTGCAGATAGGTCCGCTCCATGTCATCCAGGTTATAGTACAGATAATGCTGGAAGAGATGGTGCCGGAAGCGGTACAGCGAGCGACGCTGCCGGCCCAGCCATTCGAGCGCCTGGGCCGTGACCAGCCGGTGCTGTTTATCCAGTTCCCGGCTCAATTGCTGCACCAGCCCCCGTTCATTCAACTGCTGGACGCGGGCCACCACCTCCGCCGTAAAAGTCTCGCCTTCGATGCTGGCAACCGTCAAGATGGCTTGCAGCTCTTCGGTCAAGCGGCTGATGCGCGTCTCAATCACGCCTTCCACCCTGGTCGGCAGTTTGGCCCAATCTATTGCTTCGCCTTCGACCCAATAGCCTGCCTCATCTTGGCGCAAATCCCCCCGCGCCTGCATCTCCCGTAGCAGTTCCACCGTGAACAAGGCGTGCCCCCCGGTATGCCGGAACAAAGCCTCTCGAAACGCCCGGCCCAACCGGTTCGGCTCGGTGTCCAGGTAGGCTTCCACAAACCGCCGCTCCTCAACCGGGGCCAGCTCCCCCAGGTCGAGCCAGATGTCGCCGCGCCGTCGCTTGAGTTCGCCCATAATGTCGGCCAGGGGATGGCGTACCTCACCCCGGCTCAAAGCGACTTCGTCTGGCCGGTAAGAACCGACGATCAGAATACACTCATTCCCCACTTCCCGGCTCAAATGAAAGAGCAGCGCATTGGACGAGACATCAACCCAGTGGAGGTCTTCCAGGATGAGCAATAAGGGGCGCTGGGCGGCCAAGCTTTTGAGCAGCGCCGTGTATTGGGCCAGGATCTGTTTCTGTTCCAATCCGACGCTCTGATCGCTGGTGGTCATCGTCGTCAACTGCTTGAACCAAGGCGCGTCAGGAGGCGCAAAGGGTGTCGCTCGCTCCAACAAGGATTCAGCCGGGACAAAACTTCCGATCAAGTCAGGCGCCTGTTTCACCAACGCCGGTATCGTGAGGAGCATTAACTCCCACAGCCGCCGGGCGTGCGCTGACGTGATAAGTCCAGCGGTCCATTTGGCCTCTACATCGCCCGTCAGCATCGTCAGGGCTTCGCGAAAGGGCAGGTACGGATCGCCCAGGCCGGTATGGGCATTGCAGTAACCACTGATAACGACCAATTCAGGATTTTCTGCCTGGGCCCGCCGGGCGAATTCCTGCACCAGCATAGTCTTGCCCCGGCCAGCGCCACCGATAACGAAGAGGATTTGACCCTGTTTAGATCGAGCCGTTTCTAAGGCCGTCTCCAACTCGGCCAGTTCTCGCTCGCGAGCGACAAAGACCGGGGGGGATTCTACCGGAGTTGTATCTTGGGCCAGGAAAGGCGGCAGGGGCGTCGTTACGCCAGGGGTAGATGAGCCGCCAGGGGATCGGGCGGCAGGAGGCCGGTCGGGATATGATTCTGTCCGGGCAAAGGTGATGAATTGATCGGATTCCTCTGGGGCAATGTCTAGACAGGCCGCCAATTGAGCGGCAAGCTCTTTGGATGGTCGACGTTCACCCAGCTCGATTTTGCGAATCGTGGTCACCCCACAACCCACCCGTTGGGCCAGTTCCGCTTGGGTCAAGTCCAGGCTGCGGCGACGCCGCCGCAGCCATTCACCGAAGGTGAGGCCATTGTTCATCATCCTACAGTCCCCCCGCCTGTTGGAACGGTATCATCACCACCAGGCCCCTTGGGTCACTTTTTGGGTCGCTGGTTGGGTTGCTGAGTGACCTTACGTTTGGAACTGGATTGTGGTTAAATGATTTCCATAATTGTAACAAATATCAACCGTCTAATCAAAACAAAAAACAAAAAAGGGGACAATACGGTGTTTCAAACGATGTTATGCACTAAATCGGGTTTCAAAACAAAGTTTCAAAACAAAAATCTGAAAGGAGACAATACGATGTTCAAAAAAGTGGTAATTGCTTGGGTGGTAGTTGGGGCGCTGGTCATTGGGTATCCCGGCTTTAGCGGTTCGGCGGCGCAGGCCTCCCACAACTGCGGCTCTGATAGCACGGTTTTAGCCGCTAACCCGGAGTTGGCCGTGGCCTGCCGTTATCATGGCAGTGTGACCGGCAATGAAACCGAGACGCCGCGGGTTATTGAGGCCAGTGCGGTTCGCTCCATTGGCCTGCCCAGTTCTACTTTCTTTGCCGCCAACCCGGAGTTGATGGTGGTTAGCCGCTACAGGGCGCTTATGGAAGCCAGGGCTGACTCCACCTACCTGGCCGCTAACCCGGAGTTAATGGTGGTTCGGCGCTATGCCGCTTTGATGGCGTTGAGCGGGGAGGGTGACTAACTCAGTCAAAACGCCCCTGGACCGTGACATGGAACTTCCGGCTGAAACAGCGAAGCCTCTTAGCGGAGCTTCGCTGTTTCAGTTTCAGCCTCGATTTCCAACAGGGGGCCGCCTTAGGCTGCTGGATGAGGGGCAGCAACCGTTAATGAGTTTGATCCACCAGTTCCCACCAGGCCAGGGCGCCGATGATGCCGCTGAAACTGGTCAATATTACAACGATGTAACTAATGATGCCAAGTTGAGCCGCCTCTGGACCGGCCATCCCTGCCGCCAGGGCCGGTATCGACCAGGGAAAATATTCACCCCAGCCGGCGGCGGCAATCACTTGAGCCAATATTACCGCCAGGATTGCCGCGCCCATTGGCGGCAGATAACCCCGGCCGGCGCTGGCAAAAAGAGCAATAGGCGTAACGACGGCAATCGTCAAAGCGGCGACTATCGCCACGCTGAGGGTGCTTTGCCCAAAGACCCCGGCGGAGGTTGGCGGCAGGGCAATGGCTGCGCCAACAGCCAACCCAATCACATAAATGACCACCGTTAAAATGGCTGACCATAGCCCAATGAGGATAAATTTGGCCAGCACAACCGCATACCGCGGCGTTGGCAACGCCAGCAGGTCGGTGATAGTATGGTCCGAATATTCTCGGCCAAAAACCCAACTGGCAATGAGACTAAACAGGATCAGCCCGCCAATGGCCGTGGCTTGAGCCAGAAATCCCAGATAGGTGGGCCAATCAGCCGCGCCGGCCACAACCTGCGCTTTGGCGCTGATGATCCCCACTCGACGCGCCAGGTCAGGGTCTTTTAACACAATCATAAAAAAGCCGCCGGCAAAGGGAGCCAGCGAAAATCCCAAAACAGTCAGCAGCGGCATTTTGGAGCGACGCGCTTTGAGCAGTTCCACCCACATTGTTTGCGAAAAGTTGCTCATTTTGTCTGCTCTTCGGCCATGCCGACGAGGCGCAAAAAGTAATGCTCAAGTTCTTCCTGTTCAACGTTGAGCATTGTTGGCGCGTGGCCGGCCTTGACCAAACGAGTGGCAATATCATCCGGTCGTTCCAGGGCGACCTCATCCGGTATGGCAATGATGTCTTCGGGCAAAAGTTCGGCGGAGAAGCCCGCCCCGGTAAGTACAGCCTGCGCCGCAGCAACATCGCGAGCGCGCAGCATCAACCGGCGCCGCCGCTGCCGTTGCAGTTCCCCGGCGTCCAGTTCTTGCAGCAGGCGGCCCTGATGAATGATGCCGATGCGATGGGCCAGCCGGGCCACTTCGCCCAGAATATGACTTGACATAAACACCGTCACCCCCTCCTGGCGCGCCAGGTCGATGAGCAGATTGCGGATTTCAACGATACCGGCCGGATCCAGCCCATTGGCGGGTTCGTCCAAAATGAGAAGTTCGGGTTGGTGCAACAGCGCTTTGGCCAGTCCGAGACGCTGCGCATTGCCCAATGACAGCGTCCCGGCCCGTCGATCCGCATACGCCGCCAAGCCCAGGCGCTCGATGACGTCGGCCACGGCCTGGCGGGCAGTGCCGGGTCGCAACCGGCGCATCACTTCCAGATTTTCGACCACGGTCAGTTCCGGATAGGCGTGCGGTGTTTCAACCAAATAGCCCACCGCATACCACGGTTTTTTATCACCCAGACGTATGCGCGTACCGAGTACCTGCGCCTCGCCTGCGGTTGGCCTGACCATGCCCAGCAGCATTCGAATCGTGGTTGTTTTGCCCGCGCCGTTGAGACCCAGAAAAGCATAGATTTCGCCGCGAGCCACCCGCAATGATAAGCCTGCTACGGCTGTTACCTCACCGTATTGTTTGGTCAAATTGTGGGTTTGGATGGCTGCGCTCATTCTACCTATCCTGCCGGGTAAACTGCGAACCAGAGCCGTTGAAGATTAGATTAGCACTTTTTATGGCTATCTACAAGTTATAGGTTCACCTCTAAATTTGGATTGAACCGGTCAGTGTTACCCTTTAAGCAATTTTTACAAAGAGCTTTATAAAAATTTGGATCTATGGGGTATAATTTATGGGTATGGAATAAAGCGGCTTTGGCGCCGGGCCGAACACGTACTCTAGAATAAAGTCTGGCCATAGAAAAAATACGGGGGGATCACGATGTCAAAAAACGAACCATCGACTGAACGGATTCCGGGTTACTGCGCTCTGTGCGTCTCACGGTGCGGCTCGATCGCGGTCGTCGAGAATGGCCGCTTTGTCGCCCTGGAGCCGGATCCGGCCCATCCTACTGGCCAGGCGCTCTGCGCCAAGGGCCGGGCCGCGCCGGAGCTGGTCTATCATCCGGACCGGCTGCTCTACCCGCTGAAGCGAACCCGGCCAAAGGGCGACCCGGACCCGGGCTGGCAACGAGTCAGTTGGGATGAAGCTCTTGACCTGACCGCTACCAGGTTGCGTCAGTTGGCCGAGGAGCATGGCCCGGAAAGCGTTGCCTTCAGTATAGTCTCCCCATCTACGTCGGCATCGGACGACTCGGTGGTCTGGTTTCAGCGGCTGGCAAATGCGTTCGGAAGTCCAAACCTGTGTGTAGCGATGGAACTGTGCGGGTGGGGACGGTATCTGGCCACACTGTACACCTTCGGTGCCAGTGTTCCTGGCGTGTATATGCCTGACCTGGAGAATGCTGGCTGCATCCTGTTCTGGGGCTACAACCCCAACCTGGCCCGGCTGGTCCATGCCACCGCCACCGTGGCCGCGCTCAAACGGGGAGCGCGCCTGATCGTGGTCGACCCCCGTCGCACCGGGGTCGCCAAAAAGGCTGACATCTGGCTGCGGGTGCGGCCGGGCAGCGACGGCGCCCTCGCCCTCGGCATAGCCCACGTTATGATCGAGCGGGGTTGGTACGATCGTGAATTCATCCGTGACTGGACGAACGGCCCATTGCTGGTGCGCGCGGACAATGGCCGCTTGCTGACCAAAGGTGATCTTTCTGCCGCGGGCAGCGCCCGGCGATACGTAGCCTGGAGCGAAGCTATGGGCCGTCCGATCATCTATGACCCCGCCACCGGCGGCTATGAGGGAAACAAGGTTGAGCTGGCCCTCTTTGGTGAGTTCACGCTTGAGACGTTGCATGGTAGGGTCGTTTGTCAGCCCGTGTTCAACCTTATGGCCGAACTCTGCCGGCGTTATCGGCCGGATCGCGTAGAAACGATCTGTGGGGTCAGTCGCGACCAGATCAAGAATACCGCCCGGTTGCTCTGGGAAGCACGTCCGGTGGCCTATTATGCCTGGAGCGGCGTGGAGATGCAGACAAATGCCACCCAGATAGCCCGGGCAATTGCCCAGCTTTATACGCTGACCGGCAGCTTCGACACCCAGGGAGGCAACGTGCGATTTGCCGCCGTACCGAAAGCGGACGTCGAAGGGGGAGAACTGCTGACTGCCGGGCAACGCGCCCAGACGCTCGGCCTGCCGGAGCGGCCATTAGGCCCATCCCGGTGGCAGTTTGTCACCTCGGATGAGTTATACCGGGGGGTCTTGGAGCAGCAGCCCTATGCGGTGCGTGGACTGGTGGACTTCGGATCGAACCTGCTCCTGTCACATGCCGATAGTAAGCGCGGCCGAGAAGCGCTAAAGGCGCTCGATTTCTATGTCCACACCGACCTCTTTATGAACCCGACGGCTGAACTGGCCGACGTGGTGCTGCCGGTGGCAAGCGCCTTTGAGCGCGAAGCCCTCAAAATTGGTTTCGAAGTGAGTCCGGAAGCGCAATCGCTGGTGCAATTACGGCCGCGGGTGGTCGAACCCCGGGGCGAAGCCCGCTCCGATACCGAGATCATATTTCACCTGGCCGGCCGCCTTGGTCTCGGCGCCCATTTCTGGGACGGCGACATCGAGGCTGCCTATCGCTACCAGCTCGGCCCGTCGGGCGTTTCGCTCGAGGCGCTGCGTCAGAACCCAAGTGGGGTGCGGCTGCCGCTCCAGACCCGCTACCGCAAGTTTGCTGAGGAGAAAGAAGGCGTACCCCAGGGTTTCGCCACGCCGACGCGCAAAATCGAGTTGTACGCCGAGACACTGTTGGAGCACGGCTATTCGCCCCTTCCTGAATATGAAGAACCTCTGATGAGTCCGTTTTCACGACCGGAGCTGGTCGAGCGTTACCCGTTGATCTTGACCTGCGCCAAGCATACGTTATTCTGTGAGAGCCAGCAGCGCGCCCTGCCGAGTCTGCGCCGCCGCGCCCTGGATCCGGAGGTCGAGCTGCATCCGGCGACAGCCGCCGAACGGGGCATCGTCCCTGGCGCCTGGGTGCACATCGAGACCCCTGAAGGCCGCGTCCGGGCGCGGGCCCGGCTGAACGACTCGCTGGAACCGCGTGTCGTTTGCGCTCAGCACGGCTGGTGGCAGGCCTGCCCGGAGATTGGCGCGCCCGGTTATGACCCTTTCAGTCCAGACGGAGCCAACCTCAACCTGATCATCGGTAACGAGGCCATCGACCCGGTCAGCGGCTCAGTGCCGCACCGCGCCTACCTCTGCCAGATTAGCCGGGTGGATTGAGGATGCCAGAGTCGTTCAAGGCCACGGCCAGAAGGTGGGGCAACCACCTCTATGGCTGAGTGCTTAATTTGGGATATTCCTGATGCTCCCCATCCCCTTAAATCGTCCGCCGGGGCCGGTATTGGATTGCCTCAGCAATGTGGGGCGTTTGAATATCCACCGAACCGGCCAAATCCGCAATCGTGCGGGCCAGCTTCAAGATGCGGTGGTAGGCCCGGGCGCTGAGCTGAAGTTGCTGCATGGCCGCTTTGATCAGGTTGGTGCCGGTTTGGTCCAACTGGCAGAACTGGCGAATTTCAGCTGGGCCCATATCGGAGTTGGTTTGCAGCGATAATTCCTTGAACCGCTCGCGTTGGATGGCCCGGGCCGCCTCGACCCGCTCGCGCACTTTGGCGCTCGGTTCGCCGGTGCGCTGGCTGCTCAGTTTCTCGAAGGGCACCCGCGGCACTTCCACGTGGATGTCGATCCGGTCTATCAGCGGGCCGGATATTTTTTTCTGGTACCCCTTGACCATCGACGGGGAGCAGGTACACTCCTTGACCGGATCGCCATAGTGGCCGCAGGGGCAGGGGTTCATACTGGCGATCAGGGTGAAGTTGGCCGGGTAGGTCAGCGAGCCGGCCGAGCGGCTGATCGACACGACCTTATCTTCCAGCGGCTGGCGCAGCATCTCCAGCATCCGCGTCCCAAATTCGGGCAACTCATCCAAAAAGAGGACGCCGCGATGGGCCAGGCTGATCTCGCCCGGTTTGGGCCAGCGCCCGCCGCCGATCAGCCCGGCATAGCTGACGGTGTGGTGGGGCGACCGGAATGGCCGGTGGTGGATCAACGGCTCGTCAGGGGGCAGTTGGTCGGCCACCGAGTAGATACGGGTCACATCGAGAGCCTCGTCGATGGTCATCCGGGGCAGGATACCGGGCATCGAGCGGGCGATGAGGGTTTTGCCCGCGCCCGGCGGGCCGACCATCAGTAGATTATGTGCGCCGGCCGCCGCCACTTCCACCGCTCGTTTCACGTGCTCCTGACCTTTTATTTCGGCCAGGTCGCAGGCATAAGGAGGTGGGTCGCCATTGAGCGAAAAGTTGGCTTGATAGGGCGTCAAACGCTGATGGCCGGAGAGATGGTCAACCAATTGCAGCAGCGACTCGATCGGATAGATGGTCAAGCCTTCAATCAGCGACGCTTCAGCCGCATCTTCAGCCGGCACAAAGAGAGTGGTGAAACCTTCTTGCCGGGCCAGGCTGGCCAGCGGCAATACCCCGCTCACGTGACGCACCCCGCCATCCAGCGACAGTTCACCCATCACAATGGCCTGGCTGACCTCGCCGTAGATTTGCTCTGCAGCCAACAGAATGCCAATGGCAATGGGCAAATCATAGGCCGGGCCGGCTTTACGGATGTCGGCCGGGGCCAGATTGACGGTCAATCGCTCGGCCGGAAAGGGCAGGCCGGTGTTTTTGATGGCGGCCCGGACTCGCTCGCGGCTTTCCTGCACCGCGGCATCGGGCAGCCCGACAATGGTCATGGAGGGCAGGCCCCGCGAGATATCGACTTCCACTTCAATCGGCACAGCCTCGAGGCCCACAATGGCGCAACTGGTTACTTTGGCAAGCATTGGCTAATCCTGGCAAATCACAGTGAGGTTGGGTAAAGCCGAAAGATAAGCTTCGGCGTTATCCCGCGTTGCTGGGAGAATTGTACCAGATATTCCGTTATGCCCATACCCCAAAATTTAGTTATTTTTGGCCGGGATTTGGCTTCCTGCTGAGGGGAAGTTATCGTTTGGTCACAAACAACAGAGACGGCTCTTCAATCACTTCACAAATATAATCCAAAAAGCGGGCCGCCGGCGCGCCACCGACCAGGCGATGATCAAAAACCAGGCTGAGAGTCATCATTTTGCGGACAACTACGGCATCGCCCCGGGCAACCGGCCTGGGGGCGATGCGGCCCACGCCTAAAATGGCCGCCTCGGGCAAATTGATGACCGGGGTAAAGGCGTCGACCCGGTACATACCCAGATTGGTGATAGTGAAGGTGCCGCCGCTCAGCTCCTCCGGCGTATTCTTGCCGGTCCGGGCGCGCTCCACCAACTCACGGAACTCCGCCCCAAACTGGCGCAGCCCCTTTTGATCGGCATCACGAATAACGGTTACCAGCAGGCCGCGCTCGGTATCGACGGCCAGCCCCAGATTGACCGGCTTGAGCTGCTCGATGACCTGCCCATCCTCCGACAGGCGAGCGTTCATGTAGGGAAATTCCCGCAGGGCGCTGGCGACAATGAGGGCCAGCAGGTCGTTATAGCCGGGGGCAAAGCCCCACGCTTCGGTATACCTGGCCTTGAGCTGCTCCCGCAGCGCCACCAGCTCGGTGGCGTCGACCTCGGTCACCAGGGTCACCCGGGCCGTGGTCTGGACACTCTCGGCCATGCGCCGGACAATGACGCCACGAATACCCTTAACCGGCACAGTCTGGAGCACCTCCCCGGCAACAGGGGTAGTTGCCGCCGCCGGTGGGGGTGAAACGGCCTGGCTCTCTGGCGCTGGTTCAGGCTGGGCAGGTGAGGGGCGCTCAGCCGGCTCTGTTGCAGCTGCGGCCTGGCGGACATCGGCCTTGGTGATCTTGCCTCGTTCGCCTCTGCCGGTAACCTCCGCCAACTCAACGCCCAACTCGGCAGCCATTTTGCGGGCCACCGGCGTAACTTTCACCGTGCCATCGGCCGGCGGAGGCTGGGCCGTGCTTGCCGCCGCGGCTACAGCGCGTTCGGGGGTTGGGGCAGGCGCAGCTTTATCACTTTCTGGAGCAAATGGCTCATCTTTCTGGCCGATGGTGGCCACCACGGTACCCACCGAGACCACTGCGGCGGTGTCATAAGGGCCAATCCGCAGATAACCGTCTGCATTGGCCGGCACCGGGATGGTGGCCTTATCCGTCTCCAACTCCAGGATATCGTCGCCGGCCTGTACCTGTACCCCATCCTCCACCAGCCAGCGGACGATGGTGGCGGCGGTAATACCTTCACCCAAATTGGGAATCACAAAATCTTTGGCCATAATGTCCCTCAATCGTTGTCATTGTATCAAAGTATACCGGTTGGCCGGGAAAGTTACAAACCCAAAAGCCGGGTGGGACAAGGCAGTTCAACGATCAACCCGAACTATGCTGCAACCGGTAACCGGCGTGGTGCAGGTCACGCAGGGCCAGATAGATTTTCTGGTAAATCTGGCGGAAGTAGGCCTCATACCGGGGCGCCAGCTCGGCCAGCGGTTCGACTAACACTTGCTTGTAGCGCAGCATAGCCAGGGCCGCGGGTAAGTCGGGATAGACGCCGGCGCCTAATCCGCCCAGTATCGCCGCGCCCAGGCTGGTGGTCTCGGTAACCTCGCTGACGATGACAGGTTGATTGAAAATGGTCGCTTTGAGCTGCAGCAACAGATGATTGCGGGTACTGCCGCCGATCAGATACAAATTTTGCAGCGGGGCAACGCCGGGGTAGGCCAGCAGAACCTCCAGCGAGTGGCGCGCCTCGTAAGCCAGACCTTCCAGAATGGCCCGAAAGAGCGCCCCCCGCTTGGCGTCGGTGCTGAGGCCGATGAAGGCGCCGCGGCCTTTGGGGTCATCATAGGGCGGATTGGCCAGCCGCAGGTGGGGCAAAAAGCTGACCCCCAGGCTGCCGGGAGAAACCTGCTCGGCTTCGGCGATAAGGTCGGCGTAATCCACTTCCACGCCCAGCAGCTCTTTGAACCAGTCCACGCATGCGCCCGACGTATAGAGGCCGGCCAGCACATAATAGTGGCCGGCCACCACGTGCGCCCCCTGGGTATAACCCTGCCGGCTCATAACCGGGTCGGTGAGCGGCCGGTCTAGCGGCACAAAGATGGCCTCGGCCGTGCCCATCGAATTGAGCACCCGGCCGGGTTGGGCCACGCCCAGGGCCAAAGCCCCGCAGACGTGATCGTGTCCGCCGGGGGAGACCAGGGCCGTGGCCGGCAGGCCGGTAGCTGCAGCCGCCGCGGCCGTGACCGGCCCGAGCGGGCTGCCGCTGGCTTGCAAGGGGGCCAGCAGGTCGGGCGACAGGCCCATCTCCTGCACCAGTTCCCGGTCCCACTCCAGCCGGGCCAGGTTCAAGGCCAGGGTGCGGGAGGCCAACGAGTAGTCGGTGGCCGGTACGCCGCAGAGACGATAGGCGATGTAGTCGGCCATGTTGAGCCAGCGCACGGTGCGGCTAAAGGCGGCCGGTTCATTCTGCTTGATCCAGAGCAGCTTGCACAAGCCAAAAATCGGCTGCAATGAGAGGCCGGTCAGGGCAAAGAGCCGGTCGCGACCGATGGCCCGGTCCAACCAGTCGACCTGGGGCTGGGTGCGCTGGTCAAACCAGGCAATGGCGTCGTAGGTCGGTTGGCCGTGAGCATCCAGCGGCACGCCGGCCTCGCCCACACTGGCCACGGCCACACCGGCAATGCGACTGGGGTCGGCCAGTTGGCCGGTGGCCTGGCGCAGCACCTGCGCCACCGACTGCCAGATCTCTTCAGGATCATAGTAGGCCCAGCCGGGCTGAGGATAATGAATCAGGGTGGGCGCGCTGGCCTCGGCCACAATGTCCCCGTCAGACGCAAAGACGACCGCCTTGATATTGGTTGTGCCGACGTCAATGCCGGCTATGAGAGGATTGTCAGCCATGGTCTATCCTTTCCAAATTCAAATCATGCTGGCTAAAGCCACCACAACTGTGGCTTCTCGATCAGGCGAGCCACGTCGGCCAGAAAGCGAGCCGCGGGCGCGCCGTCGATGACGCGATGGTCAACGGTCAGGGAGAGAGAGAGCAACTGCCGGATGCACAACTCGTCCTGGTAGACCGCCGGGCCGGGCCGAATGCGACCAACACCCAACACGGCCACTTGGGGTGGATTGATGATCGGGGTGAAGGTATCCACCCCCAGCGCCCCCAAATTGGTGAGGGTAAAGGTGCCATCAGCCAGTTCAGCCGGAGTGAGGGCGCCGGCCAGGGTGCGCTGAACCAGCTCAGTCCGCGCCCGGGCCAGTTGCAACAAACCCATCTGGTCGGCATGCCTGATCACCGGGACAACCAGCCCTCGCTCAGTGTCCACGGCCAGGCCGACGTGAATTGCCTCGCTCAACCCAAGCCGCTCGCCGTCGGTAGTGGCGTTCAGATAGGGATGCTGTCGCAATTGCCGGGCGACGATGGCCACGAAGAAATCGGTGTAAGTTGGCCGGGGATCGGCGGCCGAGAGTTCGGCCAGGAGCTGGGCTTTTAAATGCACCAACTCGGTGGCATCGATCGCGCGGGTGAGGGTGACGTGAGCCGCGGTTTGTTGGCTTTCAACCAGTCGCCGGGCGATAGTGCGGCGCGTAGCCGACAATTCGATCCAACGGCGTTCGGGTTGGGCCAACTCGGCCTGCTGCGTGAGCGCTTTGGCTACATCCGTGCGGGTCAGGCGGGCGCCGGGGCGCTCAGGCTGGATGGAGGCCAGGTCGAGGCCAACTTCCTCAGCCATACGGCGAGCGACCGGGGTGGCGGCCGGCCGACCGGTCGCCTGCCCAGCCAGGTAAGCCTTAACATCCCGCTCAATGATCATTTGCTGCGGACCGGTCGGCTTCACTTCAGCCAGGGAGATACCAGCCTTTTGAGCCAGGCGACGGGCTCGCGGGCTGGCAAAAAGGCGATTCTGTCGCTCCGGCGGCAGCGGCTGTCCGCCGGGTCCGGTCAGCATAGGTGGGGGCTGTTTGGCCGGCTGAGGAGCAGGGGTAACGGTGGACGCCGGCGGCCAGGCCGGTTCTACCAGCCCAACCTCGTGGGCAGGGGTAATGAGGCCGATTTTCGAGCGGACTTGAACCTCAGCGCCGGGTTCAGCCAAAATTTGGGCCACAATTCCGGCCGCCGGAGATTCGACATCCAATCTGGCCTTGTCCGTTTCGATCACAAACAAGGGTTCGCCCTTGACCACGGAGTCGCCCACCTGTTTCAACCATTCCACCAGGATAACCGTATCCATTGTCTGGCTGAGGGGCGGAACCAAAATATCAACAGCCATAAACGATATCCCTTCTTTAGAAACCCGGCTTTTGACACTTCCAATCGAAAAAGCCGGGTTTCTTTATCTCGTTGTAGTCCTAAAACAGCGACAACACGGCGGCGACAATCTTTGCCTCGTTAGGCACATACTCTTGCTCCAACACCGGGGCAAAAGGCGGCGGCATATCCGGGGCCGATACCCGCTTGATCGGGGCATCCAGCCAGACAAAAGCCTCGTCGGCCACAATCGCCGCAATTTCGGCGGCCCAGCCCCCTGTTAGATTGTCTTCTTCCACAATCACCAACCGGCCGGTCTTTCGCACCGAGGCCAAAATCAGCTCTTTGTCCAGCGGCACCAGGGTCCGCGGATCGATCACCTCGGCCTGGATGCCCTGCCCGGCCAGGGTCTCGGCCGCAGCCAGGGCGCGATACAGGGTTAACAGTTTACCGACAATGGTGACATCCTGACCCTGGCGGCGAATGATGCCCTGCCCGAGGGGCACCACGTACTCCTCCTCCGGCACCTCGCCGCTGGAACTGACGGCGCCTCGTTCTGACCGGGCACCTTTGGAGCCATAGAGCAGCTTGTGTTCAAAAATCAGCACCGGGTTATCGTCCCGGACAGCGCTTTTGAGCAAGCCCTTGGCGTCGTAGGCGGTGGCCGGGGCGACGACCTTTAAGCCGGGGATATGAGTAAAGAAGGCTTCCAAACTTTGGGCATGTTGAGCGCCGCGGGCTGTAGCTCCCACCGGCGCTCGCATCACCAGAGGGACTGAGAGCTGCCCGCCCGACATGTAGCACATCTTGGCGGCCTGGTTGGCCAACTGGTCCATCATGCAGAACAGGAAATCGCCATACTGCACATCAGCGATGGGGCGCATCCCGGCGATGGCCGCGCCAATGGCCAGACCAGCAATGGCCGTTTCGGAGATGGGTGTATCTAAAATGCGTTGATGCCCAAATTCGTCGGACAAACCCAAAGTAACAGTGAAGGCGCCGCCAAAACCGCCCTCAATTCCGATATCCTCTCCCAGGCAAAAAACGCGCGGATCGCGGCGCATCTCTTCACGAATGGCTTGCCGCAGCGCCTCGGCAATGGTCATTTGGGCCATAACTTACTCCTTGAAGACATGGGTATACAGTTCGGCCAGCTCAGGTGCCGGGCTGGACTCGGCAAAGGCAATCGCCTGGTCAAGGGTTTGTTCGACATCTTGCTCGATCTCTTGCAACTGCGCGATGGTGCAGAAGTCCTGGGTCGCCAGTTGGCGGCGAAAACGAGGGATGGGATCCAACTGCTGCCACTCGGCCTCTTCCTCTTTAGAACGATAGGTCCGCGGGTCGGAGCGAGAGTGGCCGCATAAGCGGTAAGTTTTGCACTCAAGCAGGGTGGGGCCGCCGCCGGCGCGGGCGCGGGCAATGGCGGCCCGGCTGGCCTCAAAAACGGCCAGCACGTCGTTGCCGTCGACGATCACTCCCGACAGGCCATAAGCCGCGGCCCGATCGGCAATGTTCTCGACCTTGAAGGTTAATGAGACCGGAGTGGAGGCGGCATAAAGATTGTTCTCACAAACAAAGATCACCGGCAGATCCCAGATAGCGGCCACGTTCAAACCTTCGTGCCAGGCGCCTTCATTGGCCGCCCCGTCGCCAAAGAAGCAGACGGAGACCCGGTCGCTGCCCTGCATTTTGGCGGCCAGAGCCGTACCTGCGGCGATAGGCACATTGGCCCCAACAATGGCAATGGCCGGCACCATCCCCACCGACATATCACCCACGTGCATCGAACCGCCTTTGGCCTGGCAACAGCCGGTTGCTTTGGCATAGAGTTCGGCCATCAACGCGTGGGGCGACACCCCCTTGGCCAGGGCGTGACCATGGGGACGGTGGGTACTGAAAGCATAGTCGTCCGGGCGCAGGTTGGCGCAGACCCCGGTCGCTACGGCTTCCTGGCCAATATACAGGTGAAGGGTAGAAGGGATGCGGCCTTGCAGATAGAGTTCGTTGACTCGCTCCTCAAAACGGCGAAGCAAGACCATCGTGCGGTACATTTCGGCCAGTTGAGGAGGGGCGGGCATTGCGGCCGCGGCCGCGCCAGATGGAGGGATTTGGTTAGGGTTGGTCATTAAAATGTGGCTCCCAATTTTGATGAGTTACAATTTATGCAATATCCCGGTCCAATTTACCGGCAAGTCCAGAAGTGGTGGCTATCGTCAAACTGCCAGCCGGGCGACTCAAGCCTCAACTCGTGGCGAGGCCAGCCGCCGGCAATACGGGCCATCGTTTCGTCCCAAGACCGAATCCCGCTGAGGGTATCGGCGGCTTCCACATTACAGGCGCCCACCGCCACCGCCGCGGTCACGGCCTCTGCCGGCGACAGATCGCGCAACAACGCAGCCAGAAAGCCGGCAATGGTGGCATCGCCTGAACCGGCCGCACCCACCAGCTCAACTTTGAAGCAGGGCGCCCAGACCTCCTGGTCGGCCCAGGCCGCCGGGTTGGAGGGGCAGGCCCGTCCCAGAGTCGCGATGACGGATGGGCCAGGCGTACGCAGGTAGAAGCCCCGGTCGCCCAACTTCAAGCAGACGATCTTGGCGCCCATGGCCTGTAGCTCCCGGCTCAAATCTGACAGGAGTTCAGGGCTGAGTAACGGCAATAAGTTAGGGCTGCCCATCTTCAGGCAGAGGTCATCGTAGGTGGGGCGACGAACCATGTAGAGAATCTCCTCGATACTGGGCAGGAAAATATCTACATAAGGCAAGCTCTTTTGTAGAATTGCCCGCCAGTCGGCCCGGCCGGCCGGGGAGGACGGGTCGGGCAGGGCCATATCTAAGGAGGTAGTCACGCCGGTCTCTTTGGCCCGGCGAAAAATCTCGGCCAACTGAACCCCACCGTCGATAAACATCGACTGCATGATGGGGGGGTAGCCAAAGTGAAACAGCCGGCCGGCTGAGACCACGTCGTAACGCACATCGTCTACACTGAAGGTATCATTGGCGCCGGGACAATGCAAAAAGATGCGGTCCACTCCGGGCGGATTGATGATGACGGTATAGGAGGTGCTGACCGTTGGATCGACCACCATCCCATCGGCCAGATGAGGATCGTACCTGGTCATCAACTGCTTAATGGCCCGGCCAAACAAGTCATCCCCTACTTTGCCCATCAATTGAGGGTTGATGCCCAATTTGTGCAGAGCCAAACCGGTATTCGAGACCGGCCCGCCAGTGGAAAAGGTAGCCGGCCCAACCTGCAACAACCGACCCGGCAAAAACATCGTCTCGAATTTGTCTTGAGCGAGGCCCGACATAGCGGGGATGATGTCCAGGCAGATGTGGCCGGCAACGACTGCGTCAGGGGGTGTAGACATAACAGACTCCTTGAACCGCAACCACCCAAATTAGACAGAATTTCACCGAGGAGACACGGTGAAGATGGGCCAACATGTGGGGCTGAGCGCAACCCGGCTGGGGGAGCAGTTTGATTTTTAGTACAAAAACATCGGTTTACCGTTGACGTGGCGAATCTTGGGCCGGTAGGCTTCCACATCATACAGTTCATCCACGTCTACCCGCTTGACTCCCTGGGACAGGATATTGGCCGGCACATCGGTGTATTTGCCCTCTTGCACCGCCACCATCCGGCCAAAATTGTGCGCCTGGATCAAATCCATGGCCATATTGGCAAAGTTAAAGCCAACCATCAAATCGACCGAGTCAGGCGCGCCGGAGCGCATGAGGTAAGCTACCTGCTGGTACATAATATTATGGCCGGTGATCTTCCTTAAGGCATCGCCGGTAATGGCGCCGATCCCACCCAACTTCTTGTGGCCGTAAGCATCGGCCTGGCCGTACTCGATGATTTTACCGCCGATCATCGTGGCCCCTTCGGAAATGGTCAACAGGGCGTAGTTGCTGGGGTTGTTTTGCTTGTCGGCCAGGATGAGCCGGCCCAGTTTTTCGGGATCAAAGGGCACCTCAGAGATGATGGCCCGGTCCACCCCGGCCAGGTAAGCTGAGATGAGGGATGTTTCACCGGAGTTGCGACCAAATAGTTCAATAATACCAATCCGCTCGTGGGAACCAACGTTGGTCCGAAAATCGTGAATGAATTTGACGCTGCGAGTCACGGCTGTGGAGAAACCGATGCAGTAGTCGGTGCCGTGCACATCGTTGTCCATTGTCTTGGGTATGGCCACGATAGGGAAGCCTTCGGTGTGGAGGCGATGGGCGTAACTGAGAGTATCGTCGCCGCCAATGGCAATTAACACCTCAAGCTCTAATTGTTCCAGATTTTTCAGGACGTGGGGGGTAAAATCTCTGATATCGGTTGCGTCAGGATGCCAATCAGGCTCACGCAAAAACTCCGGCACATTGGCGGCTTTCACCTTAGCCGGGTTAGTTCGAGAACTATGCAAAAAGGTCCCGCCGGTGCGGTCGACGGTGCGAACTACCTGCTTATCCAGCGGCAGCAGCCATTTGACGGCTGAACTCGCATCGGCGGGATTATAATCCAGCAGCCCCTTCCAACCGCGCCGGATCCCGAGGACGGTGTGCCCTTCTTCAATCGCTCGATTGACGACGGCTTTGATACAGGGGTTCAAACCCGGCACATCACCCCCCCCGGTCAGGATACCTAGCTTCATCTGGCAATGACTCCTCTAAAAAAAGTTGGTTTGTTGGTTAGTTTGATAGTTGGCCGTTCATCCAACTAACCAACCGCGAGTGAAACCAATAGATCAATCAAATTATTCTCGTTGGCGTCTCATATCGTGGAGACGACCGGGCCGGCCGTCCCCGAGTGTCTTTACAGGTAGGTATTTACTCCATATCGCTGGTCATAATAAAGAGCGGTTTCATCTCAAAGCTCTTGTAGTGGGGGCGCAGCCGCTCGATATTGTAATGCTTCTTTACGTCCACCAGTTTTTTGGAACTGGCGATGACGTCCAGCGGCATGTTGTCGTAGCGGCCATTCTTCAACACCACCAGCCGGCCGTGGATGCCGTGGAGGATCAGGTCCAGGGCCAGGTTGCCGTAAGCCATCGGCACAATCGAGTCGATGGCGTCGGGGTTGCCGCCGCGGACCATGTAACCTAACCGTTGATTGATCACATTGATGGCTTTACCTTTGTTGTACTTGGGAGAGAGTTTCTTTAGCTCTTCCGAGACCAGGTCGCCAATACCGCCCAGCTTCCGATGGCCATAGGCATCGGTGGTGGCGCTCTCAAAGATCATCTCGCCGCCTTCAAACATGGCTCCTTCGGACACCAGGACGATGGCATACTTGCTGGGGTTGTGGTTGCGATCATAGGTGAGTAGTTCCGTCAACTGCTCCATATTAAACTTGTACTCGGGAATCACGCAGCGATTGGCCGCGCCGGCCATCGTCGGCAACATCGCCGTAAAGCCGGCGTAACGTCCAAACACTTCCAGCACCAAGAAGCGCTCGTGCGAACCGGCTGAGGTGCGCAGGTTGTTGGTCAACTCGATGGTGCGGCTGACGCAGGTACTAAAACCGATACAATAGTCGGTGCCGGGCACGTCATTGTCCATCGTCTTGGGAATGGCCACCACTTTAACCCCTTGCTGGTACAGGTGAACCCCGTAGCTGAGCGTATCGTCGCCGCCGATGGGGATCAGGTAATCGATCCCCAAGAAATCCAGATTTTTCAGCACCTCTGGGGTTAAGTCATTAACCTCATCCTTGTAGATATCCTGCAGATGTTCCGGCACGGTGTCTTTTTTGACATGACTGGGACGAGTCCGGGATGTATGCAAAAAAGTGCCGCCCGTGCGGCCGGCTTTGTTGACGATTTCTTCGGTGAGGAACTGATAGTTGTTGCTGTTGTCGGCATTTTTGTCGCGGATAATATCGATCGCCCCGCCCCAACCGCGCCGCAGCCCAATGACCTGAAAACCTTCGCGCAGCGCCCTGATAGTTACCGCTCGGATGGCCGGATTCAGACCCGGCACGTCGCCGCCGCCGGTTAAAATGCCAATGACTCCTTTACTCTTTTTGACGTTTGCCATATTGAAAAACCCTCCGTGTTAGAAAATTTTGGTTCTTTGGTATTTTCCGTGCATACCACTATATATAGTGAGGCGATTTTTTAAGTAAACTTCGTATAAAATCACAACATCTAGTGTACTTCCAGTGTAGATGCACTATATATCGAGGTTGCTTTAGAAGATTTCATTTGGAGGTACGTATTAACCACCACTATATATAGTATGCTGTACGGAAAATCCTGAAGAACCAAAATTTTCATTAAAAAGGGAGGCCCCCAAGCTGGCAAGCCTCCCTATAGACTATTTTTGTTCTCAGTATGGGGAAGACGCCTGTCGCGCCCCACACCCATTGTGGGATGCCGTATCTGTTTAACGGAAACCAAGTATAGGCTAATGACCAAAATCTGTCAACAGTTTCCCTAATCAGGTACGTCCAGAATTTTAGGCAGCTGAGGTGACCGGCACTTGGGCGGCAATTTCAGGCTCAAATTATTAATTGTAAGTGCCGGTCACCTAAAAATTTAGGCGGTTCCCCTAATCATCCCGCACCGCGGTCGCGCCGAGCAACTGGGTGAGCTTCTGGCGCAGGTGGGCGGTATCGTGGGTGGTCTGGTTGGGGAAATCTATCCGGATTTTTTTATGGCCGCTGGGGATATAGAGGCTAAAGCGATCCCGACCAGGTTTCTCGGTGAGCAAACTATAGACCGTTTTCATAAGATGTTTATCCTGGCTCAAATTTTCGGTCCGGCGCAAGGTGATATGGAGCCAGCGCGGCGCTGGTGGGTCGATTGGCTGGGCAAGCCGCTCTCCAGGCGGCGATAGGGGCGGCGGCATATACGGCATCACCGTTTCTTTGAGTTGAGCCGGTTGGGACTGACCGTTGGCTTCAGGCCGATGACCGTTGGGGCGCGGCGGCGGTGTGTCCGGTGCGGCTTCACCAACCGCGTTATAGGTAGTGATCTCATTGGTGATCGTGTCGGCCAGAATCTTGGGGCTATGCCCATCCTTGGCATCGACTTTGCCTTTCACTAAGACCAGATTCCCAACGACCAGCAGCTCTTTGCAGGCTTCGTAGGTGCGCGGAAAAACCACCAGCTCACAGGTAGTCTGAATATCTTCAATTTCCACAAAGGCCATTGGCTCGCCTTTTTTGGTTTGGTGATGGCGGATAGAGTTGATCATCCCGGCCACGCTGACCTGCTGGTCGTGCATGGCCTCATTCAGCTCGCCCAGCAGGATGGTTCTGGCCGCTTTAATGGTGGCCATGTAGCGCTGGATAGGGTGGTCAGACAGGTAAGCGCCGACCAGCTCTTTTTCCCAACTCAACACCTCCCGCTGGCCGACCGGCTCGACTTCAGGTAGAGGGTACAACACCGAGCCGGTCTGAGGCGCATCAAAGCCGCCCAGATCGAACATGCTGATCTGGCCAACCGCGGCTGCTTTGTGGGTGGAGCTGGACAGATTCACCATCCGGTCGATGATCGCCAGCAGTTGGTCACGCCGGGCAAAGGCGTCTAAAGCGCCCACTTTGATCAAACATTCCAGCGCCCGGCGGCCCACATGCCGCAGATCGACCCGGTTGCAGAAATCATCAATGTCCTTGAACGGCCCTTCGGCCGCACGCGCCCGGACTATCTCCTCAACCGGACCCTCGCCCACATTCTTGATGGCGCTCAGACTAAACTGGATGGCCGGGGGCTGGTCGGCCCGGTCCAGAATGGTAAACTCGAGGCCGCCCCGATTGACATCCGGCGGCAGCACCTCGATTCCCATTGCCCGGCATTCGCCCACCAACATACCCACTTTGTCGGTGTTGTGCCGTTCCACCGTCAGCAGGGCGGTCATATATTCAATGGGGAAATGGGCTTTGAGGTAGGCAGTTTGGCAGGTGACCAGGGCGTAGTCGGCGGCGTGGGCTTTGTTGAAGCCGTAACGGGCAAAGAATTCGATATCGCCGTAAATGGCCTCGGCCACGGTTTGGTCGATGCCGTTAGCCATTGCGCCGGCCACAAATTTGGAACGGTGCTCGTCGATTTTGGCCCTGATCTTCTTGCCCACGGCCTTGCGAATCTGGTCGGCGTCGCCGGGGGCGTAACCGGCCAACTCCGCGGCAATGCGGATGATCTGCTCCTGGTAAACGATGATGCCGTAAGTTTCGGCCAGGATTGGCTCCAATTTCGGATGCTTGTACTCCACCGGTTCCCGGCCGTGCATGCGGGCAATGTACATGGGAATGTACTCCATCGGGCCGGGACGGAACAGGGAGATGGCGGCCACGATGTGCTCGAACTTGGTCGGCTTCATGTCGGTCAGCACCCGGCGCATACCGCTGCCTTCCACCTGGAATACGCCGGTCACGTCGCCGCCGGCCAGCAGCTCAAAGGCTTTTTCCGGCGGGGGTAAGTGGGGCAAATCTTGAAAGGCTTCGGGCGTATCCATCGGAATGTTAGACAGGTTGAACTCCAAGCCGTGCCTGGCTTTGATCAGCTCGGCAGCCTTGCGCATCACCGTCAGAGTCGACAGGCCCAAAAAGTCAACCTTGAGCAAGCCGATCGACTCGCAAATGGGAAACTCAAATTGGGTGACCGACTCGGTGATAACCGAGCCTTGCGCTCGCATCACCGGTACGTATTCGGTCAAATCTTTATCGGTGATGATCACCGCGGCGGCATGAACCGAAGAGTGTCGAGCCACACCCTCTAATTGGCGAGCGTAATCAACCAACTGCCGGACATGCTCTTCAGACTGGTACTGGTTTTTCAGTTCCGGGGCAAAAAATTCGTGCTCCGGGTCGAGGGCGTTGTCGATGGTAGCCGGCTTGCCGGGAATGGCCGAAATCTGCTTGGCCAGGGCATCCACCTCGCTCAGCGGGACATCCATGGCCCGGCCCACATCGCGGATGGCCGCCCGGGCCTTCATCCGGCCAAAAGCCACAATCTGGGCCACCCGCTTGTCGCCGTAGCGTTTGCGGGTGTACTCGATCATCTGCTCGCGCTGGTCGTCGGGATAATCCAGATCGAAGTCGGGCATGGAGATGCGGCCGGGGTTCAGAAAGCGCTCGAAAATGAGGTTGTGGCGCAGCGGGTCGATCAGGGTAATGCCCAGCGCATAGGCCACAATCGAGCCGGCCCCGGAGCCGCGCACATTCCACCAGATATTTTGAGCACGGGCATACTCGCACAGATCCCACACAATCAGATAATATTCGGCAAAGCCCATACGGCTGATGATGTTCAGCTCGTGCTCTTTACGAGCCTGAATTTCCGGCGAGTCGGCCCGCTCGCCGTAGCGCTGGCGCAGCCCTCGCTCGGTCAGGTAGCGCAGAAAACCGGCATAGTCCCGCTTCTCTTTGTATTCCGCCGGAATGAGGTTGTAAGCGCCCTCGCTGACCCCATTCTGCCGGGCCGGGGCGGCAAATGGGTCGGGCAGGTGGAAGGTCTCGTCTTCCAGATCGACCTCGCACATCTCGGCGATTTTGAGGGAATTGGTGAAGGCGCTCTCCGGTAGGTCGGCCAGGGGGCGGAAGATGGCCTGCAACTCGGCCAGACTCTTCAGATAATAGCTGTTGTCAGACAGGCGCATTCGTTTGGGCTGGTTGAGCAGCGACGAGGTTTGCACGCACAGTAGCATGTCGTGGGCCTGGGCCTCCTGGGCGGTCACGTAATGGACATCGTTGGTGACCAGAAACTCCAGGTTGTGCTCCTGACCCCAGCGGAAGAGGGTCTTGTTGATCTGGGTCAGCGCCGGGATGCTGTGCTCTTGCAGCTCGATGAAGAAGCGCTCCCGGCCAAAAACATCGATATACCAGCGCAGCCGCTCCAGGGCCAGCTCCGGCTGGGGCGGCCGGCCGTCTTCGGCGTTGAGCAGGTAGGGGATCTCGGCAGCCATGCAGCCGGTAGTGCAGATCAGCCCCTCGGCGTGGGCAGCCAGGTAAGCGGCATCGATGCGAGGGCGGTAGTAATAACCGTTGAGCTGGGCGTCGCTGCAAATCTTGAGTAGATTTTTGTAGCCGGTCATATTCTGGGCCAACAAGAGCAGGTGATGGCGGTTCTTGTCCTTGTTGGGGTCGGTCCCGCTCATAGGACGACCGTAAAGGGTCAGGTAGGCTTCCACGCCGATAATCGGTTTGACGCCATGCTTTTTACAGTTGCGAAAAAACTCAATGGCTCCATGCATCACGCCATGGTCGGTCAGGGCCAGGGCCGGTTGGCCCAGCCGGGCCGCTTCTTTGGCCAGGTCGGCGGTGCGGCCCAGCCCATCGAGCAGGGAATATTCGCTGTGGACGTGCAGATGGCAAAAGTCTGACATAGTAGACCTCGGTACTTAAGACGTGAAGCGTGGTGCGTGAAACGTGAGGCGTGATGATATCACCAGGCCCTGAATTACGTTTCACGTTTTACGACTTATTGTAGGCATTTGCTAGGAGAAATAGCTAGAAATACCGCAACCTGTTGTGGTCCAACCTTTGAGCAGCCCTACATCTTGCGGTAAATCCTGAAAGAACAAATGTTCATAAGGCTACTCTTTATTATACCATAATTTCAGATTTATGGGCGGCATTTGCCGGGATTATGGGACGATTTGGGGAAATTTTAAGGTGAGTAAATTCTATCAATTATTGGAATTGTTGTACAATAATAAGAAGCAGATCACTCAGAAACATGGCATCAACGTACTTGTAACAAGGCAGGAATCGGTAGTCAATTATGCGTATTGTCTACACCCATCACGCCCGGCAACGGATGGTTCAACGAAAAGTCAGCCCAGAGGGTCGTATGCCGAAAGTTGTGTAAATTGCCCTTTGCACACGTGAACATCGGCCTTTTTACACACAAATTGCAACACGACCGCCCAGAGCAGGTAGTTGAGACAATAGAGTCGCCGGACCAAATCCTGCCTGGCGACAACGGAGAAGAGATTGCTATTAAAAAGTATGGTGATCGGGAAATACGCGTTGTGTATGAGGAAACGGATGTCGATAGAATAGTGATTTACACGGTAATGAAATCACGTATCCGTTTCTAGAGAGATTAAGGAGCGCAAAATGCAGATAAATTACGATCCCCAAGCAGAGGCGATTTATATCCAGCTACGATCTGGTGAGGTGGATGACACTCTTGAAGCCGGCAAGTTCGTTTATGTGGATGTAGATAAAGATGGGGTGCCGCTGGGATTGGAGATTCTATTTGTTGGGCGAGTGCTGGCGCAAGAAGATGTAACCAGTGTTACGGTAAATATTGGTCGGTTGGCCCAGGGGGCTGGGATTGGCCAGGAAATAGTAGTTGAGTAACTCTTTTGATCTGGATGCCCAAAAGAATCTGTTCAAAGTTGACCAATGTGTTGGCTGATAACAAATTGATCACTTGCCCCAATTTTGGGCAGAGTGAGTGGTCCGAAATCCCCGCACTGACCGGCAACCTTCTTCCCCCGGTGGAGAATGAATGTCTTCAAAACTTCCTTCAAATATAATCGGCTTTGACGATGCCCCCTTTACCCCCGATTATATCGGACCGGTTCCGGTGGTGGGCGCGATCTTCACCGGCTTGAAACTGACCGGCGTGGTCATCGGCACTGTAGAGAAAGATGGGGCAGACGCGGCCCAACAGTTGGCCCGGCTGGTGGCTGAGTCGCGCTTTGCCGAGCACGTCCAGTTGGTGATGCTGCAAGGAATTGCTCTGGCCGGCTTTAACGTGGTCGATGTGTTTGATCTGCACGAAATGTTGGGGCTGCCGGTGTTGGTAGTCTCACGCAAGCTGCCTGATTTGGCGGCGGTCCGCCAGGCGCTGTTGACCCAAATTCCGGGCGGTGAGCAGAAATGGGCGCTGATCGAGCAGCTTGGCCCGCTGGAGCCGGCCGGTCACGTTTTCGTGCAGCGAGTCGGTTTGTCCTTGGAACAGGCGCGGGGAGTGGTGGAGCGATTCGCCGTGCACAGCCACCTGCCGGAGCCGCTGCGGACGGCTCATCTCATCGCCGGGGCTGTAGCCAACGGCCAAAGCCGGGGCCGGCCGTAGGGGCGGGGGGTTAGCGTTGGCGCCGCGGCCTTAGCCAGGTCAGCCAGATGGCCCCACCAATCAGGACGACGGCGATGACCACCCACAAGATTGCCCAGACGACGGCCGGGACGAAGGTCAGCTCGGCCATAGACTGGGCATCGTTGGCGGGCGCAGTGAAGAAACGGGTAGATAAGCCAATCAACCCGAACAGATCGGACAGCGCGGTCAAGCCGGCCTGAATGGCCAGGAAATGGAGCAGAAACACAACCCAGCCCGCCGCAGCCTTGAGCGCCACCCAGATGAAGAAGGCCCCAAAAATCAGCCCGACTAGGGTGGTCAGCAGGCCGGCCAGGATGTGTCCGGCTGAAAAGATGCTGGGCACGCCGTACCGCAGCGAGAAGGCCAGCATCACCCCCCCGATTACGCCCAGGGCGAGCCGGCTCCAGCGCTGGTTCCGGCCCAACATAATCAACCCGGCCCCAAACAAAGCGACCGCCAGATATCCGGCTGAGGTGACCAGCAGCGGCCAGCCGCCGGCGGTGTAAGCCAGCCCGGCCCCATTCGGAAAGACCACAAAGCGAATGAAGTTGCCGCCGGTTAGCAGCGCGGCCAGGCCGTGCCCTAATTCGTGGACTATGGTCAGGAGCAGACGAAAAGGGTAGTTGACGAGGCCAACCAACGGCAGGATGGCCATGGCCAGACTGGCCAGCCCGGCCAGGCCGATCAAAGTCAACGTTTGCTTCGTCGAAAAATCGCCCTGCCGGGATGGATTGAAAAGACTCTGGATCGAATTCATCGTTACCTCAAATGAATAGCGAATTGTGAATAGCGAATGACGCTTCGCTATTCGCCCATTCGCTATTCGCCTATTCGCTCTCCGCTACTCGCTAATTTTCAGCACCGCGGCGCCATTAATCTCACTACGTTTGAGGCGTAATAAAGTTTCATTGACCTGCTCTAAATCATACAGTTCGATCTCTGTTTTAACCGGCACTTTGGCGGCGACCTCCAGAAAATCCAGCGCATCCTGGCGAGTGCTGTTGGCCACGCTCTGGATCGTCCGTTCGTGCCAGAGCAGGTCGTAAGCCATGGCGGGGATGGGACTCATGTGGATGCCACCCAGGGCCAGCGTACCCCCTTTGTCCAACACTCGCAATGCCTCCGGCACCAGCCGGCCGGCCGGGGCAAAGATGATGCTGCTGTCCAGCCGCACGCCAGGGTCATCCTCAGCTCCGCCGGTCCAGACGGCGCCCAAACTGCGGGCCAATTCGCGGTGATGTTCGCCCCGGGTGAAGACAAAAACCTTACAATCCCAGTGCCGGGCAATCTGGATGATAATGTGGGCCGACGCGCCAAAGCCGTACAGTCCCAACCGCTGGCCCGGCTGCACCCGGCTCCGCCGCAGCGAGCGATACCCGACGATGCCGGCGCACAGCAGCGGGGCCGCGGCCACGTCGTCGAAGACAGCGGGGATGGGGTAGGCGAACCTTTCATCGACCACGGTGTACTCGGCAAAACCGCCGTCGACGTGCAGGCCGGTGAAGCGGATATGCTCGCACAGGTTTTCTTGCCCGCGGCGGCAGTAGCGGCATTGGCCGCAAGTTTGATAGAGCCACGGCACGCCCAGCCGGTCGCCAACCTGGTGGAGCGTGACTCCCTCTCCGACCGCATCGACCACGCCGACAATCTCATGACCGGGAATGGTCGGCAGGCGGGGCAGGGCCAGGTCGCCCTCGACGATGTGCAGGTCGGTGTGGCAAACGCCGCAAGTATGGATTTTCAGCCGTACCTGGCCGGGACCGGGCTGGGGGGTCTCTACTTCGGTCAGCGCCAGCGGGGCGGTATCGACCGGGGCGGGTTGGCGGAGTTGCATCGCTTTCATTTTCACATCCTTAACTGTTGAGTTTAGCAACCGAGTCTACCCTCATTATGCCCGACATCACCCCGGCTGGCAAGGTGGATTATGAAGATCAACTCTAAATTGACTCATTCGAAATCCCGTTTTATTATCCAAATCTCACCCCTGATAGCCATCTCGCCAAGATAAAAGGAGCAGCGTAGTATGGACGCCCAAGCCTTACTGAACCGCCTGGAGAATGAAGGCATCGCCCATCTGTGGGTGATCTATCACGATTACAGCGGCCGCTCATGCACCAAAACCATCCCCAAAGAGCGCTTTGCCTCGGCTGTGGAGCGCGGGGTTGTCTTTGCCCGGGCCAACCTGGATTTTACGTTGCAGGATCACATGGCCGATCAGTCCATCTTCCTGGCCGACACCGGCGACTTTCTGGCCGTGCCCGACCCTGACAGTTATGCCAGAATTCCCTACCATCAGGCCACGGCTCGAGTGCATGCCTTCTTGCGGGCCGACGCCGAAGGTTCGGTCTGGGAAGGTTGCCCGCGCACCCAATTGCAGCGATTGTTGCAGAGCTACGCGGCCGAGGGCCTGACGGTCCGGGTGGCCTTTGAGGCCGAGTTTATGCTGTTCGAAAAAGATGGCGCCGGCGACTATCGCCCGGCCAATACCGACGGCATGTTCACCCTGGCCGGTTTGGACCGCCATTACGCCCTGTGGCAGCAACTCATTGACACTCTGCAAAAGATGGGCGTAGCCGTTGAGCAACTCGGTAAGGAGTACGGGCCTGGCCAGTACGAAGCCACCACCCGCTATGCCGAACCGCTCCGGGCGGTCGACGATTATCTGACCTTCAAAGAGGTGGTTCGTTCCCTGGTCCGCCAGGCCGGTTATATCGCCAGTTTTATGCCCAAGCCTTTTGCTCACCTGCCCGGCTGTGGCCTGCACCTTCATTTAAGCTTGTGGGACCAACAGGGCCAACAAGATCTGAGTATTGGGCAAACAGAGAGTGAGCCTTTGTCGCCGCTGGGACGGCATTTTGTGGGTGGTTTATTGGCCCACGCGCCGGCCCTGGCCGGGGCCGGCTCGCCCACGGTGAACTCCTATAAGCGTTTGCAACCGGGGTCATGGTCGCCGGCCCACATCTGTTGGGGGGTAGGCAACCGGGCCGCCCTGGTCCGCATCCCGGCCATGGGTCGTCGCCGGCACATCGAGTACCGCTCCGGCGACAATGCTGCCAACCCGTTCATCTTCCTGACGGCGGTGCTGGCCGCCGGCCTGGACGGCATCAGGCAGCACATCGAGCCGCCTCCGCCGGTTGAAACGGATATCGGCCAACTCTCGGCCCAAGAGGCTGCGGCCAGGGGCCTGCAATTTCTGCCGCGCACGGTCTCGGAAGCTTTGGCTGCTTTTGAGGCTGATGAGGTGATCACCCAAGCGTTGGGACCGATCATCCCGGCCGAATTCCTCAAAGTGAAACGAACTGAATTGACGGCCTACGATCTGCATATTCACCCGTGGGAACGCCAACTTTATTTGGAGGCGATATAATCATGATCGACACAGCAGCCTTGCCGGTGGTGGATGTTCATAGCCATCCTTTTATCAAACACGACCAGCTCAGCGTTGACCAATTTGTGGATTTTGTCTCGTTTCCCGGCGGCGGGGTTAACTTTCTGGTTGAAGGCGGCGTTCCCGTTGAAACGGCCGCCGCCGAGATCAAACAGGTGCGCCGGGATGCGGTTTATTTTCGTTTCCTGGTGCGTCAGTTGGCCGCCTTCTTTGGCTGTGAGCTGGCCATCGAGGCTGTGGTGGCCGCCCGCAACCAGGCGGCGCAAAATTTTCGGGAGTATGTGCAACAACTGTACGCCGCCTGTGGCTTAGTGGCGATGGTGGCCGACTTTGGCTACCCCAAACCGCCGCTGGATGTGGCGCAATTCAAGGCCGATACCCCGATCGAGGTCGTGCCCATCTACCGCATCGAAACTTTCATTGATAGCTGGCTTGATAAAGATGTGAGTTGGGCTGAATTTCGGCGCTGCTACGATGAGACGATTGCCGACGCCCTCGAACACCAGGGCTATCGGGGTTTGAAGTCGATCATCGCCTACCGCACCGGGCTGGATGTTTCGCCGCTCAGTCGCAACCCGGATCAGGGCCAGCGAGCCTGGCAGGCCCTGCGCCGCGGGGTCGGCGTCCATAAGCAATTGCGCGATCATCTCCTCTGCCGGGCGCTGGAACTTTGTCTTGAGTACGATGTGCCCTTGCAGATTCACACCGGCATGGGCGATTACGAGGTGAACCTGATCGAATGCCGGCCAGCCCTGTTGATGGATTTGCTGCGCTTTCCGGTTTTTCGAGCCTGTAAGGTTTTGTTAGTGCATACGGGCTATCCCTACCAGGCCGAAGCCGGCTATATGGCCAACATGTTGCCCCGGGTGTATTGCGATGTGTCCGAAGGTATTCCTTTTGCCGCGCATGCCGCCCGGCGAATCTATGCGGAAGTACTGGAGATGGCCCCTCTTTCCAAGGTAGTCTACGGGGCCGACGGCTACGTGGTGCCGGAGATTGCTTACGTGGGGGCGATGTTGGGCAAAACTGCCCTGGCCCAGACCCTGGCGGAGCTGGTGACGGCCGGGATGTTGTCACAAGGTGAAGCTGAGGTAGCCGCCGGACAAATCTTGGCCGGGAATGCCCGCCGGCTGTACGGGCTTGACTGATGGGTTACCTGGCAGCCCGGAGACGCTGCCGGGTCTGCCAGACCACCCGGCCAAAATTGACCACGTGGCGCAGCGGGTTGATATGGCTGCCTTCGCCGGCGTAGATGGTGCGGATTGGCACCCACTCCAACTTGAAGCCGCGCTCTACACAAATCACGATCATCTCGACCTCGAATTCAAAACCCTGTTCCCGGCTCGATAGTAGCTCAGCCAGCAGGCGGCGGCTGATCAGGCGGTAGCCGGACTGGTTATCCGGCACAGCCTGGCCCAGCGCCCAGGAAAAGGCCCTCTGCCCCAACGAGTTGGCCAGGCGGCGCGAGGACGGCATCTGGTTAAACTGCCGCGCCCCAATGATTAAATCGGCCTGGCCGCGCCGGCAAGCTTCCAGGAAGGTGGGGATCTCGGCCGGGTCGTGCTGGCCGTCGGCGTCGAGGGTTAGCACGGCGTCGTATCCCGCCTCCATCGCCTGCCGAAAGCCGGCGCGCAGGGCCGCGCCTTTGCCCTGGTTGGGTCGCTGGCGCAACACCGCAGCCCCGGCCCGTTCGGCGATTGCAGCGGTGTCGTCGGTCGAGCCGTCATCGACGACCAGCACCGGCAGATGGACCAGCGCTCCGCTCACCACCGCGGCCAGGCGGGCGGACTCATTGTAGGCGGGGATCAAAGCCAGGATGTTACGATTCGACATCGTGGTTTTGTACTCCATTAGCCCCAAATTTTAGCCCAACTGTTTCAAGGCGGCTTCGAGGGACTCCAAAGAGTCAATCACTATATCGGCTTTGGCCAGAACGTCCTCGGGTGGGGGTAAATGATGGTTGGGCACGGCGATGACTCTGGCGCCCGCGGCATAACCGGCCAAAATACCGCTGGTGGCGTCCTCGAGCACGGCTGTTTCGCCCGGTCGGACGCCGAGCCGCCGGATGACTTCCAGGTAGACGTCGGGGGCCGGTTTGCCGGCGGCGCAATCGTCGCTTGACAAAATCTCATCAAAGAATGAGTGCCACTTCAGCCCCTCCACCGCGGCCGTAAGCAGGCGTTTGTGGGAGCCGGAAGCCAGCCCGACCGGGTAGTTCGACCGGCACAGTTCCAGGGCGGCTTGAGCGCCGGGTAACAGTTCCACCTCGCCGGCCCGGTAGTAGGCCACCATCCGGTTGACGATATCCTCGGTGATCTCAGCCGGAGCCAGGCGGCCATCGAGCCGGTCGGCCATCAGTTCCGTCCAGGCTGCCGTACTGACCCCCATACATTTAATCTGATCGGCCTCGGTCCAGGTCAGACCGTGCTCCTGGAATAGTTCGCGCCTGGCCCTGAACCAGAGCGGCTCGGTATCGATCAACAAACCATCCATGTCAAAGACAACTGCTCGAATCATTTTTTACCTCACTATTTGCAAACTGGCGCGCCCACCATTCTACCATAGGCCCCAACGGGCGGCGAGTCTCGTCTCAGATGGATTTAGTTGAGGGGTGGTCATAATTCATTGGTGCTAAAATCAACCTCAACCATGTCATCCTTCGGCTTTGCTCAGGACAAGCTTCGAACGACGCGCAAGCGGGAGCGACGCGAAGCGTCCCTGGTGAGGTCATTTGCAAGACACGGTTTCAGGGATTTCTCACTATTATACTTCGCTACGCTCCGTTCGAAGCAACTGTTGGCATGTCATTTCGAACCGGCACAGCCGGTGAGAAATCCTTGCGGCGTTGCGGTGAGGGACGAGAGGGCTGATAAACCCAACCCTTGACCTTGAATTTTGGCCATTGACGATACCCTGCATTGCCGCTCAGCAGGGATTTCTCCTCACTTCGTTCGTCGAAATGACATGATAAAGAAAGTGCGTTCGTCTAATGACATAACCTCCAGTTTGGTGATTTCTAACCGGTATTATTTTGCCTTTTGATATTTATGACCAGTCCTCATTTAGTTCACGCTTGACAGTCCCGATGGCCTCTGGCATAATTGAATCCCGGCCACTTTTGAACCACAAAAGCCACGACATCCCACCGCATTGCAAATAGTTGATTTCATTCGGACAGTGAAATATTCAAAACTTTTCGTAACTACTCACCCAGGCCGTAGAAAAAAGCCATTTTGGGGCGGGGATTAGGGGACACTTGCACCGGAGCGCAATTGCAGGTGTTTGAGGATAGAACAAAATAAAAGAATCCCCTAATCTCCTAATCCCCGCAGATTTAGTTATCCTTGGAGCAGCCGGTAAGTAGATCAACTTTTCTACGAAGCTTCTGCGTAACCCTGGGTTCCTTTTTTGCGTAGCATCCGGCTTGTCCAGATTAGGAGATAACCTCTATGAATATCCGTGTTCGCCTGGGCGCGGGTCTGGCTCCCCTCACCGGCAACCCCCGTTTGGTGATCGCCCTGGAAGAAAAAGCTACTGTGGCTGATCTGCTGGCCCATCTTCGCCTTGAATATCCGGCGCTGACGCCCAAGTTGGATCTGGCCGTGCCCATGATATCGGGCCGGCACGCCCCCCCGACCGAGCCTTTGGCGGCCGATCAGGAAGTGGCGTTGCTGCTGCCGGTGGCCGGCGGTTGCAGGTAAAAAATCATTTTATCATTTAACGATCCAAGGAGGTATTAACGATGGCAGTGAGAATGCAAGCGGAAGAAGTGGCAGTTGCCGGTCAATCTGGCCAGGGCCACGAAACGGTTTTTGTCGATGAGTTCATTGACGGTATCCTTGATCCCAACCGGCCGATGCTGGGACCGGTTCGGGACGGCGGTCACATCATCGCCAATACCGCCCCGGGCTGTTGGGGGCCGATGATCACCCCGGCCATTCGGGGCGGCCACGAAGTCACCCGGCCGGTGGCCGTAGCCGGAGCAGAAGTCGGCGACGCCATCGCCATCCGCATCAAGGATATTACCGTCACCTCGCTGGCGACCGCGTCCGGGAACGATCAATGGATGGAGGGCCGCTTTCTGGGCGACCCCTACGTGGCCGGTCGTTGCCCCGACTGTGGCACGTTATACCCAGAGACCCGCATCGAAGGCATCGGCCAAACGGCCATCCGCTGTGTCAAATGCGGGGCCGATGTCGCCCCTTTCACCTTCACCAACGGCTACACCATCGCCTTTGATGCCAACCGCTCGGTGGGGGTCACCCTGCCCCGGAATGCGGCCGAGGAGATCGCCCGCCGCGCCAAACAGTACGCGGCCTTGCCGGAGAAATCCATTCAAAATCCTATTTTGACCTTTGCCCCTCACGATCTGGTTGCCCTGGTGGCCCGCTTGCGCCCGTTTATGGGCCAGTTGGGCACCACCCCCGCTATTCCGATGCCGGACTCCCACAATGCCGGCGACTTTGGCTCATTCCTGATCGGCGCGCCGCACGAGTACGCCATCACCGCCGAGCAGTTGCAGCACCGCACCGACGGCCACATGGACATCGACGCCGTGCGAGCCGGGGCGATTTTGATCTGCCCGGTGAAAGCGCCGGGCGGCGGGGTTTACCTGGGCGACATGCATGCTTTGCAGGGCGATGGCGAGATTGCCGGCCACACCTGCGACGTCTCCGGGACGGTTACGCTGCAAGTGCACCTGCTCAAAGGATTGAACATTGACGGCCCGATCCTGTTCCCACTGCTGGAAGATTTGCCCTTCCTGGCTCGCCCATTGTCGGCTGAGGAACGGGTTAGGGCTGAGGCAGTGGCTCACACCTGGGGGTTGGCCGCGCTGGAGGAGTCCGCCCCGATTTCGGTCATCGGCACCGGTCCTGATTTGAACGCCGCCACCGATAACGGCCTGGCGCGGGCGGCCCAACTTCTGGACATGACCGTGCCTGAGGTCAAGAACCGGGCTACCATTACCGGCGGTATCGAGATTGGTCGCCATCCAGGGGTGGTGCAGGTAACTTTCCGGGCGCCGCTGGATCGATTGGAGCGCCGGGGCTTGCTATCCTTTGCCCGCGATCAATACGGCCTGGGTTGAGGTATAGATGTCCAGAAAAATTTTTTCCGGCCATTTTGGGCCAGGATTAGGAGATTAGGGGATTTTTCCTTTATTTTTAACCCATTTCTAATCCCTAAATCCCCTAATCCCGGCGAAAACTTTTCTGGACGACTATATTGCCAACGGCTTGTCTTTTGTTGAATTTGCGCTGCGGAGTCTGGGCCGCGGCGTTTTTATTGATGTAATGTTGCCCATGCTACACATCACGAATGTCGCCAAAAACTACGGAGTTGAGACCGTTCTGGCCAACATTTCCTTTATCATCAACCGGGGGGAGCGGGTTAGCCTGGTTGGACCCAACGGCTGCGGCAAAACGACCCTATTGCGGATCATCACCGGACTGGAGGAAGCGGACGCTGGCCAGGTGCGATTCGATCCGCCCGATTTGGCGGTGGGCTATTTGGCCCAGGCCCTCGAATTCGCCGCCGCTGAAACGGTGGATGCGGCCCTCAAGCGAGCGACCGGCGAGCACAGCCAGGCCTGGGCCGATATGCAGGCATGCGCCCGGCTAATGGCCAACCCGGCCGGTGAGCCGCGCCTGTCGGAACTGGCCGCCGCCTACGCCGAGGCCGAACTCCGCTTTGAAGCCGCCGGCGGCTACCAACTGGAAGCCAGGTTGGAGGCTGTACTGACCGGCCTGGGGCTGGCCGATGTACCCCGCCAGTTGCCGGTTGAAAAGTTAAGCGGCGGGCAAAAAACCCGGCTAGGACTGGCCGGCCTCTTAACCCGGCAGCCGCAGTTATTATTGCTCGACGAACCGACCAACCACCTGGATGTCGAAGCATTGGTCTGGCTGGAAAGCTGGCTGCGCAATTACGACGGGGCGGTGCTCATCGTTTCGCACGACCGGACCTTTTTGGATGCGGTTACCAGCCGTACCCTGGTCATCGATCCGGACACGCATACGTTGCGCGACTTTCCGGGCAACTATCAGGCGTTCACCGAAACTCTGGCCGGCGAGATCGAGCAGCAGTGGCAAGCCTACCAAGATCAACAAGGCGAAATTGCCAAACTCCAACGCGCCGCCTGTCACCTGCGCGGCCAGGCCCGCTTCCGAAAGGGCGGCAAAACCGATAGCAACGACAAATTGGCCAAAGGTTTTTTTGCCAACCGCAGCGCCGGAACGATGGGCCGGGCCAAACAGATCGAGCGGCGTTCGGAGCAGCTTACCACCACCGAGCGAATCGACAAACCGGCTCGCCACTGGCCACTGCGGCTTGGCTTTGGCGCTGACGACAGCGGCGCTCGCCAGGTCTTATCCCTGGAAAATGTGGCTATGTCTTTTTCTGGAACGCCGCTGTTCAGCCAGGCCAACTTAACCGTCAGCCACGGCCAGCGGGTCATCCTCAGCGGCCCTAACGGCAGCGGCAAGACGACGCTGCTGCGGATCATCGCCGGTGAACTGGTCCCGACAAGCGGCCAGGTCCGGTTGGGCGCGGGGGTGAAATTAGGCTACCTGGCCCAGGAACAGGAGATTTTGGACCCCGATCTGACCCCGTACGACACTATCCGGGCCGCCGCAGACATAAGCCAGACCGAGCTACGCCGCTTTCTGCATCACTTTCTTTTTGCCGGTGACGATGTCTTCGTCAAAATTGGGGCGCTGAGTTTTGGCGAGCGGGCGCGGCTGATGCTGGCCCTGTTGGTAGCGCAAGGCTGCAATTTTCTGCTGCTGGATGAGCCGATCAACCACCTCGACATTCCCGGCCGGGAACGGTTTGAACAGGCGCTCGACCAGTTTCCGGGTACGGTTCTGGCGGTGGTCCACGACCGGGCCTTTATCCGGCGAGTCGCCACCCAGATTTGGGAACTACGGGCCGGTCGCATCAAGCCATTGGCCGACCTGGCAGATATTTGATGATTACAATCTTTTATTGAACTTGTGGTAAAATAGCCGGGTAGTTTTTTGACCGCTTGATGTGATTAGACCTCCAAGGAACCTCAGATGGAATCAGAACTGAACAGGTCCGAAGCTATTGGCGTTGCCGGCGACCAGCGGGTTGTCGCTGACGAGTCGACCACCCGCACCCAAAGTTGGTTGTGGCAACCCAACCTGATCGTCTTCATCTCTAGCGGCTGCATCATGATTCTGGAACTGGTGGCCGGGCGAATCATTGCACCTTACGTGGGGGTATCGCTCTACACCTGGACCAGCATCATCGGCGTGGTCCTGGCCGGCATCAGCCTGGGCAATTACCTGGGCGGCTGGCTGGCCGACCGCCGGGCCTCGCTGCGCCTGTTGGGCGGCATCTTTATCCTGGCCGGCCTGACCAGTTTTGGGGTGCTGGCCGTCGATTGGCTGGGCGGGGTCACACCCGACGCCTGGCCGATTGTCATCAGGATTATGCTGCTGACCACCCTCCTTTTCTTAGTGCCTTGCTTGATTCTGGGGACCATCTCACCGGTGGTAGCCAAGTTGGCCGTGCAAGACCTGGCCAAAACCGGCATTACTGTGGGTAAAATTTATGCGGCTGGCACGGCCGGCAGCATCGTCGGGACCTTTGTGACCGGCTTTGTGCTGATTTCATGGTTCGGCACGCACACCATCGTGTGGGGGGTGGCGCTGGTATTGCTGGCGATGGGCTTGACGTTTACGCTGCTACAACGCCGGGCGCTGCTGCTGGCGGCGGTTGCCGTCATCGCGGCCGGGTCGATATTGGCTTTTTACCAGGGGTGGCTGCGCGGTCCCTGCCTGCGCGAGACCAACTACTTTTGCATCAAGGTCCGCGAGGTGGAGCGGGATGGAGAGCCGGTGCGGATTCTGACCCTGGACCGGCTGGTGCATAGCTACACCTCGCTGAATAACCCTACCAAGCTGGTCTACGGCTACGAGCAGATGTACGCCGAGGCCACCCACTACCAGGCCGAACGGGTCGATCAACTGCGGGCGCTCTTTATTGGCGGGGGCGGCTACACCTTTCCCCGTTATATGGAGGCGGTCTACCCCGGCAGCGCCATCGACGTTATCGAAATCGATCCGGGCGTGACCGAGGTGGCCTATGAATGGCTGGGGCTAAGCCGAGATTCCGCTGTAGTCACCTATAACCAGGATGCCCGGCTGTTTATGCAGCCGCCGCCCAACCAACAGTACAACCTGATCATCGGCGACGCCTTTAATGATTTCTCGGTGCCCTATCACTTGACGACCCGGGAATTCAACGAGCGGGTGCGCGCCTGGCTGGCCCCCGGCGGCCTGTACCTGGTCAACATTGTCGATGGCGGGCAGGCCGATTTTCTGCGAGCTTATACCCATACCCTGGGCCAGACTTTTCCCTACGTCTACCTGGCCCCGACTTCGCCGGCCTGGCGGGAGTCGTCCCGCATGACCTTTGTGCTGATTGCCAGCGACGCCCCCCTGGATGTGGCTGCCTTGCAGTCGATTACGGCCGAGGATGACGAGGCCCGGCTGGCCGGCCAGCTTTTTAACGAGACCGAACTGGCCAACTTTCTGGCCGAAGGCGAGCTGGTGCTGCTAACCGACCAATACGCCCCGGTAGATCAGCTATTGACCCCGGTCTTTCGGGGTGAGATAGTCAGGTAATTGACTCCTGCGGATATTTCAGCCCCCACATGGCCCGAATCTGGTCCATGGTCTGCATAATCGCCAGGGTCTCGTCCAGGGGCATCGTCTGGCTTTCGATCTGGCCGGCCCGCAGGCAGTTCATCACCTCGACCGCCTGGTAATTGTAACCATTACCCTCTAGCGGCAGCTCGATAACCTTGTCCTCTTGACCTGTGATCGACAGGGTCAGCCTGGTCGGCCGGAACATCAGAGCGTGCACCCTGATTCGCCCCCGGCTGCCCATAATAATGGCCTCGGTGGGACTATCAGTTTTAAACGAAGCGTACAGGTTGGCCAGTTGCCCGCCCTTGTACCCCAGACTAACCGACATCTGCTCATCGACGCCGGTTTCGCCCAGATGGGCCAGGCCGGTAATGCGGTCGGGCCGGCCAAACAGCATCGAGGCCCACGAGATGGGGTAGACGCCGATGTCCAGGAGCGCGCCGCCGCCTAATTCCGGGTTGAACAGCCGGTTCAGAGGATCATAGTTGGCCCGAAAGCCCAGATCGGCCGTTAGCATCTGCAACTCCCCGATGATCCCCTCGGCCAGCATCTGCCGTATCCTGACCACCAGCGGAATAAAGCGAGTCCACATCGCCTCCATCAGAAAGAGCTTTTTGGCCCGAGCCAGCTCAATCATCTGGGCCGCTTGAGCGGCGTTGATGGCAAAAGGCTTTTCACACAGCACCGCCTTACCGGCCTGCAAACAGAGCAGACTATTGGCCTGATGCAACGAATGAGGCGTGCCGATGTACACCACATCGATCTCGGGATCGTTGACCAGGGCCTCATAACTGGCGTGACGGCGGGGTATCCCAAACTTATCGCCAAACTGGTTAGCCGAGGCGGCCGCGCGTGACCCCACTGCCGCCAGTTCAGCGTCGGGAACCACCTGCAAGCCGGCGGCGAACTCACCGCAAATCCGGCCGGTACCGAGAATACCCCAACGGATTTTGTCTGTCATGTTCAGCTCCTTTCGATGACTGCCTGGAGGTCCAATCGTTCAATAATTGAGAGAAACAGGAGAGTATGGCCCAGTCCCCCAGGTAGGCCATAGTGAATCAACCAATTTCGGCCAGGCTGACCGGATATTTTTAGCGCATCGCCTGGCCATCCGCACCACTCACCGGCGTCGGTTCATTCGCGGCTCATCCGTTCTTCATTGAAAAGTCATGATGCCAATAAATTGACAGCGTTGCGCCTGATTTGTTATACTCATAGTTGTCATCAGTTCAGTTCAGTATACGAGGAGGTATAAAAATGGCAATTAAATACACTTTTGTTGGACACGGCACCCATATTCTTGAAATCGGCGGCAAACGGCTTGTGGTCGACCCGTTCTTTACCAGCAACCCTACTACCAATATATCGGCCAACACAGTTGCGGCCGACTACATTCTACAATCGCACGGTCATTTTGACCATATCGAAGATACGGTGGCTCTGGCCAGGCGCACCGGCGCGACGGTAATTGCTAATTTTGAGATTGCCGCCTGGCTGGGCAAGCAAGGTGTGCCCGAAGCCCAGTGCCACGCCCAGCATATCGGCGGCGGTTTCAATTACGATTTTGGCCGGGTTAAGCTGACTATCGCTCACCACGGCTCCGGCCTGCCCGACGGTAGCTATGGCGGCAACCCGGCTGGCTTTCTGATCAGCGCCGCCGGCAAGAATATCTACCTGGCCGGCGATACCGCTCTTTTCTTGGAGATGAAACTGTACGGCGAAGCCGGCATCGACCTGTTTGTGCTCCCCATCGGTGATAATTATACGATGGGGCCGGAGGACGCCCTGCAAGCGGTTAAGTTGGTGCAGCCCAAAATCGCCGTGCCCTGTCACTACAATACCTGGCCTTTGATTCAGCAGGATGCGGCCGCCTGGGCCAAAAAAGTTGAGTCGGAAACCAGCACCAAAGTGCGGCTCTTACAGCCGGGCGAGTCGCTGGAGTTGTAAAGTCTTCCAGGTGACCGGCACTTCAAGTGCCGGTCACCTGAATGATTACGTGAACAGTCAAGCCATTGACACCCCTGACGCCATCGGGTAGAATCATGATGTCGAAAGGGGTGTTTTTATGGCTATTTTTTCAAGCGGCAAGGCAACGTTGCAGGAACTCCTCGACGCGGCAACAGTTGAGGGCGAGCTGTACGAAAAATTGGAGCAGGACAAAATCCGCTGTGTGGCTTGCGGCCATCGTTGCGTGATTTTCCCCGGTAAGCGGGGCATCTGCCAGGTGCGCTACAACGACGGCGGCGCCTTGCGGGTGCCTTTTGGCTACGCCGCCGGCGTTCAGAGCGACCCGGTGGAAAAGAAACCGTTTTTTCACGCCATGCCCGGTAGTAATGCCCTGACCTTTGGCATGCTCGGCTGTGACTTTCACTGCTCGTACTGCCAGAACTGGGTCACCAGCCAGGCTCTGCGAGATGAGGCTGCTGGCGTTGCCCCCACCTACTTCACCCCCGAAAGCCTGGTCCAGGTCGCTCAACGCGCCCGTGCCCGGCTGGTGGTTAGCAGCTACAATGAGCCGCTTATCACCTCAGAATGGGCGGTGGCGATTTTTAAGCAGGCCAAGGCAATGGGCCTAATCACCGGCTTTGTTTCCAACGGGAATGCCACACCCGAAGCGCTCGATTACCTCAAGCCCCACACCGATTGTTACAAGGTTGATCTGAAATCGATGCGGCAGAAGAACTATCGGGCGTTAGGCGGGCAACTCAAGCATGTATTGTGGACGATTGAGGAGCTGCACCGGCGGGACTTTTGGGTGGAAGTGGTAACGCTGGTGATCCCCGGTTTCAACGACTCGACCGACGAGCTGTGGGAGGCCGCTCGCTTCCTGGCCGGGGTGTCGCCAAACATACCCTGGCACGTCACCGCTTTCCACAAAGATTACCGGATGACCGAACCGGATAATACCACCTCAGCCATGCTCATCCGGGCGGCCGAGATTGGCGTTGAGGCCGGGCTACACTTTGTCTACGCCGGCAACCGGCCCGGCGAAGTGGGCAACTGGGAAAATACCTACTGCCCCCACTGCCAGACCCTCCTTATCGAGCGGTATGGCTATGTGGTGCTGAGCTATCACCTGACCGACGAGGGCGCCTGCCCTAAATGCCGGCAGACTATCCCCGGCATCTGGCCCAACTCCGCCCAAACTGTCCCCACCGGCCGCCACACCGACATCTTCATGCGCCGGCCCCTGCGGGTTAGCATTTAAAGTACAAGTGACCGGCGCTTATAATTAGCGAAAAGCGCCGGTCACTTTTGCGCTTTAACGGTTAGCTGCGCTCCCACTGTTTGATCGAGGCTTTGATCAGCTCCCGCGCCTCAGCATCCGGCACGTCGTCGGGACTGGCGTAAGGTATCCCGTCGACTTTGATGCGAATGCCGCCACTCGGGTCGCCGGTGATCTCTATTTTCGTAGTGGTTGCCAGCGGTGAAATAGCCAAGCGGGCCTGCACAATTTTGTTGATCTCGTCGGCCAGGTTGAGGCCGGGCAGGATCGGTTGGGCGCTGGTGCGGGTGCGACCCAATAAACCCCGCCGCGGCGGTGGCGTCGACGGCTGGGTTGTCTGTGTTTGGAGCGCGGCCAGGAAAGCGGCCTGAGCTTCCGGCGGAGGTTTGGGGATAAATGAAGCCTCGGCTGGAGGACGTTCGGGTTGAACTGGCTGAGAGGGTGGAACAGTTATAGCCGGTTTTTGGGAGACAGGCGGAGGAGGCGTTAGAGGTTCGGGCGCGGTGTCGAGCCTGGGATTATAAACAGACTTCAAACCAGCCTCGGTCTCGATCATCCCATTGGTGAAAGAGAGCAGATTGGCAGCCAGTTTTAGAATATACTCGCCTATTTCCTTATCCGGGATATCGGTTAGCTTGGAGAACTGCTGCCCGGCGACTTCCACGATCAGTTGCCCGGAGTCCGGCTGCCGCAGCAAGCGGAGGAGTTCCGCCGGGCTGGCTGGGGCTGGCGCAGCCGGTGGTTGCGCGCTCAGGCGAACCGCCAGATTGACTTTTTCCTCGAGCATGGGCGACGCTGGTTTGAGCGGGGCCGGCGGCTGGGCGACCGGTTTAGTCTCAGCCAGCTTAGGCTCGGCCTCGAGTAAATCGGGCTTGGGGCCAGTTGCCGGTTTGGAAACGTGGGTGGAGTGAGACAAAACGCTGGTATCCAGATCATGGGCCGGGCCAGAGCCTCTGGCTGGAGACTGAGGGGACGCCGCGTCCTGGCGAGGTTGAATCCCTAACTTCATTTTGTTTTTCTTGCGTTTGGACACCGAATAAGCAATGAGAATGGCAAAAAAAATCGCCCCACATGCGGGAAAGGCCATCAAAGCCAATAGCTGCCCAGGCAGCGCAGTTCCAAGTGACTCTGCCATCTTTATTTTCCTCTGTGGTTATTCCACGGTTAAACGCCTCTAGAATCTTTTCTGCCTAAGCCTACTCCAATTTTACCTCACGCAAAAAGGCCGCGCTCTCTTCCGGTAAGGCCGGATTGATGAACATGCCGCTGCCCATCTCAAAACCGGCCGTGCGGCTCAAGCGGGGAATAATGGTGACATACCAGTGCAAATAATCGTTGCTGATTTCCTTGACCGGCGCGGAACGGATAATCAAGTTATAAGCCGGATCGTTGAGACCGATGTAGAGCTTGCGTGAGACAATTCGTAAGATATCGGCCAGCGCCGCAATCTCGTCCGGCTGCGAATACAAGAAGCTGACGCTATGTTGGCGGGGCAGCACCCACACATGGAATGGGGACGGCGCGGCATACAATACAAAGGCGACAAAATGACTATTTTCGGTTACCAGCCGGACCTTCTTTTGCAATTCATCCCGCATCATCACGCAGAAGACGCACTCGCCAAAGTCATCAAAATAGCGGCGGGCCTCTTCGATGCGGTGGCGAATGTCGGTGGGCACCACCGGCAACCCGATAATCTGGCTATGGGGATGCTTGAGGGAAGCGCCGGCCCGTTCGCGATGGTTTTTGAAGTAGATGATTTGCTCGATCCGCGAGTCTTTACGAATACTCCAGCCTCGGCTATAAAATGTTTCCAGGACGTATTTGATCTCTTCGCTGGTCATCAGGGCCAGAGTGGTATTATGGCGAGGATGTTCCACCACAATTTCGTGATGGCCTACCCCGGCAATCCGGCGGTGGACGCCGTCAAAAGTTCGGGCCAGTTCGCCCTCGCGGGATAGGGCCGGATATTTATTGTAGACAACTCGGGTTTGCCAGGGACCGTTGGCGGGCATCACTTCGACTTCCAGGTCACGTTCCTCGTTGCCCGGACAAAAGGGACAGTTGGGATCAAACGGCTCCTGCATTTCGGTGGTTACGTGGGTATGAGACTCGATGTAGTCGTCAGGGCGTTTGGCCCTCTCATCGGCGATAATGACCCACTCTTTGGTGGCCATATTCTGTCGAAGTTCGGTCATACCTGATTTCCTGAAAAAGTAAACATGATCACCGGATTAATCAGCCTGGTTCAGCGACAAATAATTGGTTAGGAGAGTGATAAATTCGCTCAAGATCATCGCTGTCGCGCCCCAGACCTTATGGCCGTCAACCTCAAAAAAAGGAATTCGGCGCGGCCCATATGGCTCAAAATGCCATATTTCTTCTCTGGCGGCAGCCGGATGGAGCAGTTCGTTCAACGGAGCGTCCAGTAATTCCGCGACCTCCTGCGGGTCAATACAAAAGGCAGGCCGGGTTGGGCAAAAGGCCACAAATGGAAAAATACAAAAGTTACTGGGGGGCGTGTAGAGCGGAGATAACTGCCCAATAATCTCGATCTTATCCGGTAAAACGCCAACCTCTTCCATTGTTTCACGCAAAGCCGTAGTCCGCAGCGACTCCTGGCCTTCACGCCGGCCGCCGGGGAGTGAAATCTGACCGCTGTGGACGCCGGGATATTCGGGCCGGCGCGTCAGCGCCAGGTGCAAGGCCGGTTCAGCTCCGTTTTGGGAGTGCAGATAAAGTAACAACAACACCCCGGCCTCGCGGCAGCCAGCCGGTGGTCGCCAGCGTTCAACCTCACCGGCCTGTGGCTGGGGCGCCATCTTTCGCTGGCCGGCTACACCAGGCAGCGGCGTGGCCAGAGCCTGCTTGATGTCTTCGTATGAAAGCGAGATACGGTGTAGGCTACTCATTGTCCTTTTCTGCCGGAATCAACGTTGAACCTGACTGAGACGTCGATCACGTGGCCGAAATTAATGTTTCGAGCCTGTCGCCGGGTTGATCAGATTAGCAGCTAGCCGGAACCTCCTGCCTTTTTTCAAGGGTGGCAGCTTGCTCTTCGACCATCGCCTTGAACCGATTCAAATTCTCCCTGGCGACCGCCGGGCTGGCCAGTTGCTCTACCACAAAATCGACCAGAGGCTCCACAAAGGCATGGGGTGGGTTGTACTCCACCACCACCCGGATGGCCGTGCTGTTTTTCCTCAAGGCGGTCAATTTTATGGTCCAGATACTCTCAATATCGCCGGTAGAACGGCTGGTCAAGCTGGTCTCGGTCTGGTCGACAATCTCAACCTGTCCTTTGAACTTTAGCTGACCCACTTGAAATTGCCAGTCATAACACCGGCCAATGCCTTGCCCCCGCCGGTTATCAACTGTGCCCTGAACAGTGGCCCAGTGGGGAATACGCTCCAAGTCATTCATCGCCTCCCGAACGATTTCTAGAGGCGCTTCAATAACTGCGGTCTGTTCTACGATGTGCATTGGCGCTGATTCTCCTAAGAAACTAACTCCAGGTTACCCAACCAACATTATAGCATAAATTGCAGCTTAGGGGCATAGGTCACCGATACTGCATCAGTAGCAACGTCCCCCGGACCACCCCCCTGGCCGGTGGTCACCACCCAGACACCACAAGTAAGAGCAGGCGTTGGACAAGGGTACCGGTCAGCCTTAATAGTCAATTCATAACAGTATCGGGCAATATCGCCAGGTACGTTGTTAAAGGTGGGTTCCTGCTCTTTGAGCCAGCCGTTCTTCCAGGACGGATTTGATCATTTCATACTGGCGGGGTTTATCCAGGTCCATCCCCAATTCGGCATACCGGGTATTGACCGCCCGCACATCCAGGTTGACGATTTTGCTAACCCGCTCGGCTACTTCAGCCAGGGTCATCAGCCGTAATAAGAATCTAATAATGAAACCAAAGCCGGCCAACCTGGCCTCTTTGAAATAATTCTTGCGTACCTTGGTCAACGACCGGAACAGCTCGACATCCGTTCGTTCCGGCGCGGTTACGTCGGCCAGGATCATATCGCCGCCGGTAAAATTGCCATCTTTCAAAAAGGGCACAAAGGTGCGTTTTGAGTTGGGAAAGCGGGCCTCCATCGTCTTCTGTTCAACCACGGTATAATAAATATCCGCTTCCTGGGAACCGCACTCATCAATAAAGCCACGGACGATCTCCGGCGTAATTAGCGGAATGTCTGATGAAGAAAGCAACATTTTCTGGGCTGTTGGATTGATTTCTCTGGCTCTGGCCAGCGCCGCCAGAATGTTGTCGATCAAGCCGTCGACCGGATCGACAAAATGGACCGGGAAGTTGTTCAGGTCAACTTCAGTCGCTTTTAAGCCAACAATGACCATATTGTTGATGATACCGGAGCCGTACAATGCCTCCACCACCCAGATTACCATAGGTTTGCCAGCCAGAGGAATCAAGGCCTTTTTCTCGACCCCGGTCAGTTCATACAGTGGGTCATCCGGCTGGTTGATCCCTCCGGCGGTGATAATCGCCTCCATGAAATTCTTCCCTCCCTGATTAAACGGTAGCAAGTGGCAGGTTGCAGGTTACAAGTGACAGGTTACAGGTTACAGGTTGCAGGTTGCAGGTTACAATAAATTGTCTATTGCTTCTTGTTACTCTGCTCCTTCGCTACTTTGCCACCTGCTACCTTGCTATTTTGCCACCTGCTACCTTGATTACAAGTATCCCTCGGCGCGGAGCCACGCCTCGGTCAGCTTCATCCCCTCGTTTAAATTGACCTTTGGCTCCCACCCCAACAGAGTGCGAGCCTTGCGATTGCTGAAACTGTTATCGCTGCGTAAGGCTTTGACCGCACCTCGATTGAGGCTGGCCTTTTTGCCTTGCAACCCTGCCTTGACTTCGTTATACAGACCGATTAACCAGGCCAGGGCATAAGGTACCGACGGAAACGAGTCGATCTTGAGCATGTGCCCATACGCCCCAAAGAAATCTCGCCAGGGCACCGGCTCGCCATCGGTCAGATTAATCGCCTCGCCAACAGCCGCTTCGACAGTGGCGCACAGGATCAGGCCGTCGATCAGGTTATCAATATAAACCGGTTTGCACAGGTGGCGGCCGCCGTCGATCAGAACCATCTTGCCGGCTTTGATCACCTCTACCGGGCGAATAGTGAACTGGTAAGAGCGAGGCCCATAAACCTGCGACGGCCGGGCCACCACAACCGGCAGGCCGTCTTCCCGGTACGCCTTGAAGACTACCTCCTCGGCGGCCACTTTGGAGTCGCCGTAGAGATTGCCCCGCCGGCGGGTGGGAGTAGTCTCGTCGATGTTGGGCTGCTGGAGTGAGCCGTAAACCGCACAGGAGCTGATCTGCACAAATCGCTCCACCCCGGCCGCCATCGCCGCCTCAACCATGTGCTGGGTGCCGGTCACGTTGACCGCCCAAACGTCGGCCTGGTGGCCGCCTTCACTGACCCAGGCCGCGGCGTGAAAGACCACCTGGCAGCCGGCCAGCGCCGCTTGCAGCGAGGCCGGCTCGGTCACATCGCCCTGAACGATCTCCACCCCCAACTCAGCCAGCCAGCGGCCTTTGGCCGGATTGCGGGCCAGGCCGCGCACCTGTACGCCCCCCTCGGTCGCCAACCGCTCGGCTAGCCGCCCGCCGATCAGGCCGGTAACGCCGGTAATAACAACAGTCTTGCCCGTAAGTTCCATCACATCTCAGTTATATTTTGAGCAATTCGTGAAGCTTTTGGTGAAAGAACTCGCTTTTCGCCAAGTGGTCTATTGACCAACTTTGCTTTTTGCTGGCGGTCATAACTTTTTCCAGATAGTGATGCTTTTACGCAGGGCTTCACGGCCAAACTTGCCCATCTGCTGGCTGCTATTACCTTTGCGTTGCGGCAAAACGTAAATTTTATGGGGCGTAAAACCAACCTTTTCGGCCAGATTGGTACTCAACGTGTCGACCAGGATCACCTCACCGGTATATCTGACATTCTCATTGACAAAGACAACTCCCGCGCCACGGCGACAGACACGATATAGTTCGGCAAAAACAAAAGTCAACTCGGTAAAATATTGATCAACCATCGTCAGAACGCCGCGATTATTAACCTCTCCCCGCTTGTTCCTGACCAACAAACCGGCGTTTATCTCGGCCAGAACAGCATTGCTTTGAAAAAAGACAACTGTTGCACTATCGTTATTTACCTGGGTCAGGCTAAATTCTTCGGTCATTGGTTTAAGTGATGATACATCACGCCGCAGACGGAGGCAAACCCGGCCCAATTATTGAGTTTCCAGCCAGGGATGGCGATGCGGGCAGTGAGCCAGAATGAGTGTTCGCGCGCCCAACCGGTGGGATGGCATTTGAAAAGAATTGGCTTATGGAGTATCCTAGATATCTCTGCCAGTATCTTTTAGATGGACCTGGGCGAGATCTGAGATGATTATCATCAATTATTCCTTGCCTCCCACTCCCTTGAAAAGGTTCGAGTCCAAAGCCGACGCGATCCTGATTGGTCGCTCCACGCCGGAGCAGGCCGTCGACCTGGATTTGACCCCCGACAGCACCGTTTCGCGCCGCCACGCCCGTCTGACCCTTGAAAGCGGCACTTATTGGCTGGAGGATTTGGGCAGTAAATATGGCTCGTTTGTCAACGATCAGCGCATAATCCGCAAAGTCAAACTGAAGCCCGGCGACCAGATCAGGCTGGGCCAGACCGTACTCGAACTGTTCATCCCGGATGCCGGCATCTTGAGCAGCAGCGTCAGCGCCTCTGAGTCAACGCCTAACCTGTTGTTTGACATCCAGGCCGACCTGGCCTCCCTTGAGGCGGCCCGGCGTCGCTTGCTGGTCTTCTATGAATTGGGCGCGGCGTTGGGCACGATGCAGGCGGTCGAACCTCTGCTGAAAACAGTGGTCGAGCATCTCTGCAAGGTTATCCCCGACGCCCATCGCGGGGCCGTGTTGCTGCTGGAAGAGCAGAACCTGGCCCTGAAAGCCTTTGTGCCGGAGCAGTTCAAACCGGCGGTGAGCCTGAACCTGGCCCGGCTGGCCATCGACAGTCGCGAAGCGTTGATCTGGCGGCGCGATAAACCGGGTACAACCGGGCTGTTGTCGGACAGCGTGATCCGGCACGGCACCCAGTCGGCTATGTATGCGCCCCTGATCTGGCAAGGTGAGGTGCTGGGAGTCGTCTTTGTGGACAATTTTTTGTCTAAGGCTGCATTCAACAATGATGATTTGAGCCTGTTGATGGCCCTGGCTAACCAGGCGGCGATGTTCGTTAAGAACCACGCCTTGCAACAAGACCTGCGTCACCAGGAGGTGGTCCGCTCCAATCTGC
>CAYNLK010000040.1:1389-56346 GCA_964398055.1 uncultured Caldilineaceae bacterium | reverse complement strand
ATCGGCGGTCGGGAAGTCGGCTGGGACGAAGTCAAGGGGCCGTGGGGCCAGGTGGCCCAACTGGCCTCAGACGGGCAGGTTAAACTGAACGATCAACTCATTCAGGTTTCCGGTGATATGGCCTATGAAGTGGGGTTCGAACAAGGTCAGTTTACGATGGCCGGAGAGCAGGCCGCCATCGACCAGCGTGTCACGAACATCTATCGCCGCGAAAACGGGGCCTGGAAGATTGTCCACCACCACGCTGATCTTTCTCCGGCCATGCTGGAAATTCTCGGCCGTTTGCAGGCCAAGGCGTAATAAGGGATTTCAAAGATGCTGTTCCTAACTTATTGGGAATTAAATGAGGGCATGTCTGTTGAAGAACGGCAACAGATCGCCGGAAAGCTGACCTCAGCGGGACTATTTCCGCCCCAGGGGGTTAACATCATTCGCTGGGATTCCACACCTGACGGGTGGGGCATCCTTGTAGCGGAGGCAGAGAGTGCGGCTGACATTGCTCAAGCTATCGGGATGTGGCGAGCAGCCGGGGCCGGGTTCTTCAAATCTACCAGAACAGCGCCTGCTGAACCCGTTCAAGAGAGTCTCGCTCGAACAGACGAATTATTGAAAGCTTTAGGTTCGTCGTAGGGTCGAGAGGCTGTTTTCAGTCGTAGGTTGGGTCGAGGCACGAGACCCAACAATCCTGAGCTGTGTTGGGTTTCACTTTGCCCAACCCAACCTACGACCGGCGTGGCGGCTCGTGAACCGCAAGACGTTGGGCCGCTCCCTATCTTAAAGAGCAAGAGGGACGTGGAGTTCAGTTAGGTATCACGAGTAAATTAATGGAATGGAGCGCAAAATGAGCAATGTAGAAACGGTACAGACCATCTACGAGGCTTTCGCACGTGGCGATGTAGCCACCATCCTCGACAAGCTAGACGATGCCGTCGAGTGGGAGACAACGGTGCCGGTGTCCGACGTGCCATGGCTTCAAGCACGGCGCGGCAAGGCGAATGTGGTGGGGTTTTTCGAGTCCATGGCGCCACTAAAAATCACTCGTTTTGAACCACACACAATCTTCGATGGCGGTGACAAGGTCTTCGTGCTTATCACTTTCGAGGCAGCGGCCCACGGCAAGACCTACTCGTTCTCCAACAACGGTCACCTCTGGCAGTTCAACACGGCCGGCAAGGTCGTCAAATATGACCACGTTACGGATACGGCTCAGATGACCAGGATGGCCATTGGGGAGTGACGATTCCGGGGACAAGTGTCGTTTCCATGGCCTGCGGGCGTCCTCGGACGTCCCCATCTGCCGCTATTGCCCACCGGCTACAACCTCTCTCGTACAAACCAGTGCAAAGCAACATACGGAGGGATAGGAGATGCCGGCACTAGAAGGGATGTCGTTTGATCACGTTCTTCTCACGACGCGAGCGGTGCGCAAGCGGCTCGATCTGCACCGGCCTGTCGAACAGGAAGTTCTGCGTGAGTGCTTTGAGCTTGCACAGCAGGCGCCAACTCAGTCAGATACGCAGTCCTTCCATTTCATTGTCGTGACAGGCAAGGTGCAAAGAGCAGCGTTAGGTGAATTGTTTCGGCGGGGGCATGCGATTTATAAGACTGTGCCTGGTGGTGTATATGGGCTCAAACACAGATATGAAGCAAGAAGCGACGAGGTTGAGGATCATTAAATCTCTTGAGCACCTCGTCGATCACATCCACGAGGTGCCTGTTCATGTCGTTCCCTGTGTTGTCGGATCAACGGAGGAGATGCCGCCTGCTTCTGTTTCGGTCCTGATGGGGTCAGTGATTCCAGCAGCCTGGAGCTTCATGCTGGCTGCTCGTTCGAGAGGGTTGGGAACTTGCTGGACGAACCTGCATCTGCTCCTGGCAGAGGAGGCAGATAAGGTCCTGGAACTTCCAGCAGGCGTGATGCAAGTCGCGCTGATCCCAACGGCATACACGATTGGGCTGGACTTTCGGCCGGCGTATCGTCGCCCATTGGACGAGATCCTCCATCAGGACCGTTGGTGAGAATTGCAGCCTCTGGCGGTGTCGGCGCCGCCCAACACGCAAGTTGAGCTGCCAGGCGCATGTGCGGCAGCACAGCTTACTTACAGTAGAAAGGAGAGAATGAAATGGCCATCAAGGTGATCGTCGAACTGCAGGCCAAACCAGGCCAGCGGACTGAGCTCAAGAGTCTGATCGAGAGCATTGTGGCGGAACATGGACCGGGCCAACACGGTTTCCTGGGCAGCACGCGCTACGAGGTGCTCGATAATCCCGACATCCTGGTTGAGATTGCCGATTGGGAGTCGGCCGAGGCGCGGACGGCGCATATGCAGGAGGCTGCGGCCAGCGGCGTCTACGCACCCTTGTTGGAGCTGTTAGCCGCGCCATTCAAGGCTACAGTCATCAGGCAGTTGCCCTGATCCGTTCACACATCCAATGAACTGTAACTATTGGTGCGACTCGCTCTGAAGCGCATCCCATACAAGAATGGAGCAACTTTTTGCACATTTCATGTGGCGAGTTCCAGTCACCCGGGAAAACCGCTACTACATCTCCAGTTTGGCCGGGGAGGCTGTTGAGTTCGGTCAAGCGGTGCGAACCCATTGGCAGATTGAAAACTCGTTGCACTGGGTCTTGGATGTCGCCTTTCGCGAAGATGACAGCCGGGTCCGCCAGGGTTACGCCACTCAAAACTTCGCTGTCATCCGGCATATCGCCCTTAATTTGCTCCGCCAAGAGAAAACGGCCAAGTGTGGCGTTAAGAACAAGCGCCTGATGGTGGGTTGCGATGAAGCTTACCTCCTTAAAATTCTAATCGGTTAAGATGCGATTGCCCTGGAGTCCTATTTGAGTCCTATTTAGGATTTGTCCGTCGATGGGGAGTGGCAGCCGCGACCGCAGATGGCGTGGTTGTGACCCAGTTACAGGGGTGAGTTTGAAACAAACTTCCCATTGATTCCGGAATATGTCAAATCAAGCTCGTAGGTAATGGTTTGCCGTGGCTCAGGGCGAATATCAATCCCTTGTAGCCGGGCCGAAAACAGGGGCAGCGTCCCTTCAGTTCAATGGCGTAAAGATTGGCGTCATTGCTGCCAAAGTAGACGATGCCGGCGGTGATAACCGGCGACGCGTAAATGTTGGCTCCGGTTTTGAATTTCCACAGAACCTGCCCAGTCTGACTATCGACCGCATAAAAATGTTGATCATCGCTGCCAAAATAGACCACGCCATCGGCCACGGCCGGTGAAGATTCGATGCGAAATCTTGTTTTGAACCTCCATTTGGCCTGGCCGGTCTGACTGTCCAGGGCGTAGAAATAGGTGTCGTGGCTGCCAAAGTAGACCAGCCCATCCGCCAGGCGCGGCGAGGAAACGATCGGGCCAGTAGTCTTGAACTTCCACTGCTCCTGGCCGGTTTGGCTATCAAGGGCGTAGAGGTGGCCGTCATAGCTGCCAAAGTAAACCAGGCCGCCGCTGAGAATGGCTGAAGAAGCGATCCGCCCGCCGCTTTTGAACCGCCATTTTTCCTGGCCGGTCTGGCTGTCGACGGCATAGAAAGTATTGCCCGGACCGGCGCCCCAGCGCGAGCCGCTCCCAAAGTAGACCAGCCCAGCGGCCACGGCCGGGCGAGCCTGCACCCGATCCTCGGTCTTGAATTTCCACCGCTCCTGCCCGCTGTTGCTGTCCACCGCATAGAGATACGTGTCAAAGCTGCCAAAATAGATCAGGCCGGCGGCCACCGTGGGCGCCGAGACCACCTGGCCGTCCGTTTTGAAGCGCCATCTCTCGTGGCCGGAACGGCTGTACAGGGCATAGAGGTGACCATCGTCGCTGCCAACATAGACCATCCCCCCGTCGACAGCCGGGGCCGAGTTGATCGGATCAGCGGTTTGGAACTGCCACTTGGCCTGCCCGGTGTCCAGGTCCACGGCATAGAGATGGTGGTCGATGCTGCCAAAATAGATCAGCCCCGCGGCGATAGCCGGGGCCGAGTTGATCCCCCCTTTTGCGGCAAAGTTCCACCAGAATTGACCGATTGGCCGGGGGGTAGGGGTTGGCTGATTGACCTCTTCCGGGGAAATTGTGTGCGGGTGGCCTGTTGTGGTGAAGAACCCCGTAAGGCTGGACCCCACAGTGATGACAATGGCCATCGTGGCTGCGCCGTAGAAAAATTGATGGGATAGTTTTAGCAACATTGTCAGAAAGCCCCCCCTTCTACAATGTCCGGCCGGGCGAGTCTTGATTAAACAGAGTGCTTAGCGGACTGCCTTCAGATAAGAGTCATCGTCTCCGTAGTAAATGATACCATTGTCGATGGTCGGGACTGTCTTCACGCTGTTCGCTGCGCCTGGCAGATCGGACTGCCACAGTTCCTGGCCGGTTTGCCGGTCTAAGGCGTGCAGCCTGCTCTTGTTACTCCAGAAATAAACTGTCTCTGCGGTAATGATGGGGGTAGAGACCTCCACCCCAAACGGCCCGGCTTTGAAATTCCACTTTTCCTGGCCGGTCTGGCCGTCTACGGCATAAAGATGCCCATCGCTAGCGCCAACATAGACAATTCCGTCGGCTACAGCCGGGGCTGTGTCCACCGGACCAATGGTTTGGAATCGCCACTTTTCCTCGCCGGTCTGGTTGTCTAGGGCATACAGGTGACCGTCATTGTTACCGATATAGGCCATCCCATCGGCAATGACCGGAACAGTTACCACAAAGCCGCCGGAATCGTATTTCCATTTTACCTGGCCGGTCTGGCCGTTCAGGGCATAAAGCCGATGGGTACGATAATACCGGCAAACGTCTTTGATATAAGTAAGACAGCCACTGTTAACATAGACAGTGTTGCTAACAACGACCGGACGGGTCTGCAGCCACTCCCACTCATCTGCCTTGAATTTCCACTTCACCCGGCCGGTCTGGCTGTCCAGGGCATATAAATTGGCGTCGTCGCTGCCAACATAGACCACCCCCTCGGCCACAGTTGGCGTAGCAGCAACCGGACCGCCGCTTTTGAACCGCCACAATTCCTGGCCGGTCTGGCTGTTAAGGGCATAGAGGTAACTGTCGCCGCTGCCGAAATAGACTGCGCCGGCGCTGACGGTCGGGGCCGCGTAGATGATATCGCCGGTTGCAAATTTCCAGCGCGCCTGCCCGGTCTCGACATCGACGGCGTAAAGATGTTTGTCCGTGCTCGCAAAATAAGCCACGCCGCCGGTGATCGTGGGGGGCGCGGTGAGCGGCCCCTCTGCTTTGAATTGCCACTTCAATTCACCGGCCGGCGGCCGGTCAAAGATGGGCCGGTTGACCTCTGCCGTGGGTTCGACAATCGGCGGGCGGGGGGCGGGCAGGGTCTGGCTGAGGTTAGCCAGGAGGGCGAGCAAGCCCAGGCCCAACGCCACCACTAGGAGCAGGGCCGCGGCGCTATTGAACAATTGGCCGGATTTTTTTACCGCCAGACTGAATCTTGAACGGTGTAGACGAGGGGCAATGGTAGCAAAGGTCAGGTGAACTGGCGGCTCGAGTTGCCGCCGGGCCGCCTGGACACTGTAGCACATCTGTCGTTCAATAGCTTCCTGGGCGGCCAGACGGGCGCGGCACTCCGGGCAAGCGGCTAGATGAACATCCATCGTCTGGCGTTGGGTATCGGTCAGGGCCTGGTAAAGGTGATCGAGTAGTTGTTGATCGCTAAGATGATGTTTCATTGTATCGTTTCTTCCAAACTTAATGGGTCATTGCGGGCCAGGATTGGCCCTAACTGTTGGTGGGCCGACTGGATTCTTGATCGGGCGACCCGCATCGAGCAACCTAAAATATCGGCCATTTCCTGGTAAGTATAATCAGCCCAATAGCGCAACACCACCGCCTCTTTGAGCGGTTGGTTCAAGGATTGGATGGCGGCCCAAACCTCATCACGGCTGGCTACCTTGATAGCTTGGCCTTCCGGACTGGGGCTGGGATCGGCGACGTCGCCGCCCTGACAGAGCCAGGCGGTCAGGGATAGGCCGGGTAGATAGCGGCGGCGGCGTTTGTTGCGGCAGCGACTAACGGTGATGGTGTGCAGCCAGGTGGTGAAGCGGGCCCGTTGGGCATCATACCGGTTGATGTTGGTCAGGGCGTAGACGAGGGCATCCTGGGTCACTTCATTTAAAATCAACAAGAGGAATGGGGTTGCTATTTTTTCGCATCCAGGACCACCCTGACCTGGTCAGGATTGTCGTCAGGGGTGATGAGGATAGTGAGGGCTTCATCATTCCTGGCATAACTCAGGCGCGCTTTCTCGTTGAAGATGTCAGCGCTGTTCTCCGTCCATTCCTGGGCCGTGAGCTGGTCCCGATAGAATAGGGTGGCGCTGATGGGGCTGATAACGCTGGTATATTCCAGCATCGTGGGAAAAATAGAGCTGATTTGGGCCTCGGGCAGGCGAGGCAGCCGGTCAAGCTGATTTTGAGCGAGGATGGTCTCCAACTCCGGCGGGGTAATGGCCAGCTCACCATTGACCCCGGTCAAGGCGTATTCCAGCTTCAGCCGGCCCCGGTCGTGCAGGTGGACCTTGGGCAGTGGGGTGGGAATGTTGACCGTGGCCGACAGGGTGTAACGCAGCAGCAGTTGGCCGTGGGTAGCAAGCCAGGCTTCACCCTGGGCCTGCTCAAAAATAATGTTGGCGTCGGGCAGGTCGTTTTCGTTGAATCGATAATGCACCGCGCCCAAGCCGTCTAAAGTTTCAAGCTGCGGCGGGGCACCCACCGTGGCCGGAATGACCACCAGTTGCTCCAACTCCGGCCAACCCAGGTCGGTTACCGCCAGTGAGCCGGCCGCCTCCTGGCCTCTGGTCAAGACCAGCCAGGTATCTTCGCCGGCCTTTTTGAGATAGTGCCGGGACTCGGTTTCAAAATATTCGGAAACGCCGTCGGCAAGCTGCGCGGTCGGGGTGATGACCTCAGTCTTCAGATATCGATGAATTGTCCGGGGCGATTGGGCCAGCTCTGTAACCGACTCGATCCGGCCGGCCGCCGGTTGGCCGTTGCGGCTGCCATCGAATTCAACTTGCCAGGTGGCCCGGTAACTGCTCAACTCGGCCAGGCCGGCCTGAGCGGAGGCGAGGTTCAGGGCATAGCGGACCGGGGTAGGGGTGGCGGTTGGTGTGCCGACCCACAGGGACGATAACTCCCTGACGGAAGCAGAGTCCAGGCTACACGCCAGCAGGGTCAGAGTGGCGATGGTCAGGATCAGCCAATGGAGGCTATGGTTGGGCTGGTTGAGAGGCATCTAAACTTCCCCCTGTTGACGACGGTTCCGGCGTTGTAGACGTAAGACTCTAAAGGTCTGTTAGATTTTTGGGGTCTAGCTGATATAGTTAAATTTCTTGATGAGTTTTCATAGGCTATTATAAATCTTTGCACCGAAATGTCTAGCAATCCCAGCGTTTGTGACTCAAAAAAAGCCAACCCAATAGGGCTGACTTTTTTGATTTGATCGGTTTGAATATGAATACGTTTAATCAGCAGCTTTGGCCTGACCATTCCGAACCGGAATATAGGGCTTGACTTTCTGAGCCTGCTTCTGTTCCAGGGCAGTCAGGCCGCGGCGGGCCGCCTCATTGCCGGGATTGATCTTCAAAACATGGCGCAGATAGTTGATGCGGTCTTCGTCAGCTTCCACCACCTGGCTCATCCACAGCCAGGCCTGTTCGTTGCGAGGGTTGGCCTTTAAAACCTCGTCGATTAACAGGCGTTTGCCGGTGGCTTTATCGCCCGATTTGATGGCGTTGATGGCTTCTTGCAGATAGTCGGTCATACCGGTTCCTTGTGAGCTTCAGGATATCCAATTCAGTATATTCTAAAATCAAGCCGTGTCCACCCCAGAAATTGGTTATCCCTTGATGGTTGTGAGGGATTGAACAAATGGACATGGATATTGTACCTCAATTCCGGCTGTTTTGAATTAGTCATCTAGTCCCAAAGCGACCCGTTTCACCCAAATCTGGCTGGTCGGATGTTCCGCTTGCAAGCTCAACTTGACCGGGTTGCTGGCAAAGTAGGGCAAGGTGATGGTCTGAGCCAGGTAAAGCTCGGTTAGCTCGAATGAACCGGCCGGTTGGTTGTTGGCCAGGAGCGTAACTTGCTGGGGCGGGTCGCTCCGGGCCGTCAGCGCCAGGGTGATGGGTTGGGCTTGACTATTGGGGTGATGGAGGAACAGCTCGGCGCCCTGAGCTGCGGCGGCGGCAAATGAGCGGATGACCATACCCTGATTGTCCTCCTGGCGCTCACCCCAGCCGTCACCCAGGCTGAGATAAGGCACAGTTTTGCCTTTAGGGGGGGCCTGAAACACCCGCATACGGCCATCGTCATATATCGGGGTGGCGCCGGGCAACGCCGCCGCCAGCCACAGCTCCGTCGCTTCACGCTCCCGGCCGCCCGGCATCTGCCAGTAATCCAGCACAATGTAACGGAGATTGAAATCATAGAAAATCGTTGGGGCAATGGCGGCCAGGGGTTGGTCGATGATATCCGGCCCTAAATAGCGCCAATGCTGGAATACGGGCGTCCGCCAGGCCAGTTCTAGCGGGTTATCACGAGAGGTATAAGCGGTCAACAGCCGTTTGCCATGAGTGGTCTGGTGCAGCAGCGGGGTGGGACGATCCCAATTCATAGGCAGCTCGGCGATGGTATAATCTTCGGCTTCAGCCGCAAGCTGGTAGAAAAAGGGCGGCGTGTCGATCCGGGAAATGGGATAAGGTGTGGGTAGGAATTCAAAACAGATAAGCACGATAGCCGCGCCGGAGATGATGGGTGAGGCGTAAAACGTGAAACGTGAACTCGACCTGGGGCCCCCGGCTCCGGAGGGTGCGCTACGTTTTTTCAAAAGTAGTAGTTGAAGTTGGAGCAGGCCAACGGCGGCCAGCACACCCAGGCCGAGCATCACCATCAGGTCATAACGGCTGAGCGAACGGGTCAGCCCGATGAAAGGGACAGTGTGGTAGAGCAGCAAATAGGGCATTGGCAGGGGCCACTCGCCGATTGAGACAATCTTGCCGCCGACGTGGAGATACGGCCCCAAGGCCAGGATGGCAAAGAAGAGGGTTATCACCAGCCAGAATCGAACCACTGCCTTTGACCGGCTTCGCCCAACCCCCAGCAGGGCCAGGGCCAGCGGCACAAAGCCGGCAAAGATGAGCCGCTCAGAGGTGGTGCTACTGAAGTTGTCGGCGATCCTCCCGGCCCAGTCGCCCCACAGCGGGTGCAGTTCCGAGGGGGTGATAAAGGCCAACAAGTCGGCGGAAAGGGTGATGTTTTGGACCAGGCCGGTCTGCAAATCGGGCCGGCTGCCGGCGGCGTGGATCATCGGCAGCAGCAGCGGCGAGAGCGCCGCGGCAAAGCCCAGGCCGATGGCCAGGACGGTCCAGACGGGGCGGAAGAGGACGTGGAGCGTGGAGCGTGGAGCGTGGAGCGTGTTGGTGTAAGCCCGCTGGCGTTGTAGCACAGACCAGCGCTGGGCGATTGTCCAGAGCAGGGTCAGGCCGGTGAAGAGCAGCAAATACAGGGTATGATACCAATCGACCAGGGTGGCCAGGATTAAAAAGAGGCTGGTCAGGGCAATGTTGCGCCAGTGGCGGCCGGCAACGGGAATTGCCTGGCTCGACCACGGCTCCAGGGTGCGCAGCAGCCACAAAATGTAGAAGGGCGGCCAGATCATGCTGAAGACCTGCATATGGCCCAAGAGATGAGCCATATGGAAGGGCGACATTGTGAAAACCAGGCCGCCGATAAAAGCCGCCAGCCGCAGACCCGGCTTGACCGGCCAATGCAGTCGCCGCAAGGTATCGAGCGACAGGAGATAGCCGCCATAACCGGCCAGCGTAAAACTCAAGAAAACCACGCTGTTGTAGGCAATGGCCAACCCAAAGTTGAGTTGCAGGGGTAAAGTCCACAGGGCGTTGAAGATATTGAGAGTATGAAACAGCAGGCTCACCCCCGTTGGCGCATACAGGTAATCGGTAAAGTAGGGGTTGGTTCCCAGCACCAGCAGCGCCTGCTTAACCCACCACAGGTTCCAATAATTCTGCCAGCCGTCGAAACCGTCACCGGGAATGGCATCGGTCAGGTGCAGGGCTGCCGGCCAGGTCAGCAGGATGGTCAGAGCAAGATATGCAATTAGGCTAAACCCTGTGGGGCGCAGGTGTGATTTCATTGGGGGCTGATTATACCTCTACCAGTCCCGCTCTGGCAAGGATTTTTTTCACCTCAAACGTACCAGTGATGATCGCAAAACAGATTTGTCAAAAGTTTGCTCCTAACTCATAAAAAGGGTAGAATCATACCGCTCATTCAAGCGGTTGTATTTGAAGTCGGCTAGCCAGAGGCGAGGGACGCGCTTCAGCTGCGTTATGGGATTTGTAGGGAACACCTGGAACAGCAGCACTGTGGCTCAACTGATTTCGAGCACAGCCAATTCAAAAGTGACCGGCACTTTTTGCTGATGATGAACAAACAGTCTCCCAAGAAGAGCGTTTAATTGGAATGTTTAAGTGCCAGTCACTTGTACTTGAGAGGTTAAAATAGCTTATGACTGAAGGAACTGCGCGCGATACTGTTTTACAGAAGACCCTGCAAGTGCTGGTTGGCAAAGTTGGCCTGACCCCAGTTGAGGCGGCGCAACTACGTTTGTCGCACTTGCACCTGGCCGGCAAAAACCCCAACATTAGCTTCACCCCTGCCGAGGGTGAGCCAGCGAAAACGGTCGAACTGGACCTGGAGGCCCATCGAGCTTTGGTGGGCTGGCTGGTGGCCAGACCGGACTCCAAGAGCGATTTTCTATTTCCCGGCAGCGGGGAGGCGGCCATGGCCCCGGCCGAAATCGAGCAGGCGCTTGAAGGCCGGCCGGCCACCGAACCAGCCCGCCCTAGCAAACCGCCGGTCGACCGGCCACCGGTTTCCCCCGAAGCGACGGTGGCCAGTAACTCCCGCCCGGCGCCATCGCCGGCCAGGCCGATGGCGCCGCCGGCCCCCTCCCGGCCAATGCCGCCGCTGTCCCGGCCGGAGCCGCCGCCATCCCGGCCGGAGCTGGGCGGACCTCCGGTTGGTCCCGCGCCGGCTGCGGCTGCCTTTCGAAGCCCGGCGCCGCCGCCCGCTCCGCCGGAAGTCGACCAATCGGTGAATATTCCACTGCCGACCTCGGCGCCCAAGCCGCCCGCGCCGCCGTTCGGTATGGTTGAACCAGAGGCGGAAGCCGAAATAGAGGAACCGGCAGCCGTTGAGCAACCATCCCGGCCGGCGGCTGAAGCTGAAAAACCCGCCGCCGTTCCCGCTCCGCCTGGCGCCGGCGAAGCCAAACCCGGCCAACCGGCGCCGACAATGCCGCCGCCCGCAGCCAAAACGGCTGCAGCCGCTCAGCCACAACCCAAATTTGCCCCGGCAGCCGGTCCGCTGACCGCCGCGCAAGCCGCGGCTCAAGCGGCCGGGGAGAAAGAAACGGCCTGGCTGCCGCGCATGGTCATGTCGGGGTCGGTCCTGGTGATTATTCTCACCTGCGTCATTTGCCTGGGCGGCGGCTGGCTGGCGGCCCAAAGCGGCCCCGGTCAGGCTTTGCTGGCCAGCGTGGGCTGGTCGAGCGAGGCCGCGCCTGCAACGGAAGAGGCCGAGTCGGCCGAGCCAGGCATCGAGCAGCCGATTTTTGAGTCGCCGCTGAGTTCTCCGCTGGCTACGCCAACTTTACCGCCAACCCCAACCCCAACTGAGTTGCCAACGAATACACCGGCCCCGCCCACGGAGACGCCGACGCCCGTACCGACCGACACCCCGGCTTCGCTACCGACCGATACGCCGGCGCCGACTGATACCCCCGTACCGACCAACACCCCCCAGCCAGAGCAACCGGCCGAAACGCCCGCCCCTGAGGAAACGCCAGCTTCAACCTTGAAGTACGGCGCCCCCCAATTGATTGAGCCGCGAGACGGTTATGCCTTTATCTTTGGCAACACCATCGTCCTGCGCTGGGAACCGGTGGGTGAATTGGCGCCCGACGAGCAGTACGCGGTGCGGTTGGTCTATTCCTTTGAGGATAAGCCAACTTATCAAGGCGCCAACATTAAAGATACGGAGTGGCTGGTACCACTATCGCTTTTTGGCCAGATCGATGGCCCGGACAACCTGTACGAGTGGTATGTGCAGGTGGAGCGGCTCAACGACGACGGCTCGGGCACTGCCATCAGCCCTGAGAGCGAGCGGCGCAAGTTTACCTGGCGATAAGCAAAGGTAATGGTAAGGCAAAATCAAAAAGGACGCTTTGCCCGGCGTCCTTTTTTTGTTGCTTCAGTTTGAGATGGCTTAATTGGATGAAGCGGCAAAGGCGTATCGCCAGGCGAAAGTGCGACGATAACCGTAGTCGGTGCTGAAGCTGCCGAACAATTTGGCCGGCATCCGGCGGACGGGATGTCGCCTGAGCGCCCGCAGCCCTCGCTGGGCAATGCGGTAGGGCGAATAGATGGCGCGGCAGACTCGATCATACTCCTGCTCGAACTCGGCCACCGTCATCATCTTTGGATAGTAGACCACATGGGCGGTGTCGTAATAGCGCCAGGTTTTGTCAGGCAGCAACCGGTTTTCCTTGATCAACTGCGCCCGGAAAGGCGTGCCGGGATAAGGCGTCAGCACGGTGGCGCTCAGGCTATCCAGGCCAGATCGTTTGGCAAACTCCCAGGTATCCCACATCACCTGGGGCGTATCGGAGTCGAAGCCAAAGACAAACAGGCCCACCACCCCAATGCCGTGGGCGTGGATGGCGTCGATAGCTTCTTGATACTGCCTGGTCAAACCTTTACTTTTACCTCCCAACTCCCGCCAGTTATCCGGGTTGACTGATTCAAAACCGATGAAGAACTTATCCAAATGGGCCAGGCGAGCCAATTTGAGCAGCTCCGGGTACTTGGCCACCATCATTTCGGCCTGGGTGGTCCAGCCGCGCAGGGGTAACTTGGCCAGAGCCAGGAATAATTTCTCGGTGTAATCCGGATCGATGGCAAAAGCCAGGCCAAAATTATCATCGGTCAAGAAGAAACGGTCGATCTTGCGCCGCTCGATCTCTTCGACGATTTCTTCGACCGGCCGGAAGCGCATCTTTTGCCCACTGACCCGGATGGCGGTACAGAAGGAGCAGTTGCGGGGACAACCGCGGGTAATTTCCATCAGCGGGGTCCAATAGCGGCGGGTTTCCTGAACCTGCTGGATAACCCGGTCGGTCAAAGGAGCGACCCCGGTCAGGTCGGCCCATTCGGTATCATTATAGCGGGGCTGGAGCGTGTCGTTTTGAAAATCCTTGATGATCTGGGGCCAAGTGTAGTAAGCTTCGCCGGTAACTACCACATCGGCCCAGCGAGCCACATCCTCCGGCATCAAGGTGGCGTGGGCGCCACCCACCACAACGGTTTGTACCCCGGCCTCGTGGGCAATTCTGGCAAAGCGCTCGGCGGTCTCAACGGCCAAAGTTTTAGAGGTGATGCCTACCAGGTCGTGCTTGCCCAAAGTGCGGATCTTGTGGTCTAAAGGTTCCCAGTTTTCATCCCAAACTTCCACGTCGACATCAGCCGGCACGAGCGAAGCCAGGCGCATCAGGGTATAGGACGCCGCCGGGGCCTTACCGAAAATACGGCCCTCTCGACCAGGATGAATTAGAACAATTTTACGGAGTTCCAATAGTTGCCTCCTTAACCCGAGAAATTATTGAGAGTATGCCTGCATGTCTGGGTCGAAACATGCAACGGCTGGGAGTCTAACACAGGATAAAATGAGAGGCAATTTTTATAAGACAAATTGTAAATATTCACCGTTCTAGTCACCCCAAAAGCCCATTGTTTCAACCGGTCAGATTTGCTATACTGCATGTTAAGAATTGTGGGTAGAACCTTAAAAATTAGGGCTAATTGAGATGCAGATCTATCTGCTGGCCGCCAATCTATTTACCATCGCTGCCTTGCTGTTGGGACTGGGCGGGCTGTCCGGCCGCAGCCGCAGCCGCCGTTTGTGGCCTCTATTTCTGCTGGCGATTAACCGGTCGCTGATTCTAATCATTGCCCTGACCAGGCCGGAGTCAGGCCAACCGTTCACTCAGGCGGTGGTAAACGCGCTGGAAGTCTTTAGTACTTTTTGTATCGTCTGGATTCTGAGTGGACCGATCACCCCGTTGCCCCCCCCCTGGCGAAATTTGGCTCGAGTAGGGATAGGGACCGGTTTGCTACTGACCCTATTGCTGCTGCTGCCGGCCTGGCCCGTTCCCGCTGAAATTCACAGTTTAATCGTTGCCATTTTTAGTCCCCTCCTGGTGCTGGTTACGCTCGGCCAGGTCCGCTGGACTCATCTGGCGCCGTTGCTGATCTTGGCCCTGGCCAATTTTCTGGTTGGATTTGATTTGCTGAGTCTCTCGTGGCTGCTCAGTTTGCTGGCGTATGCCTTTTTGATTAAGGCGGTCCATCAGGAAACTCTGCAAGTATACGGGCAAATCTATGAAGATAGATACCATCTGGCCGCGACCCTGACTCAGGAGGCCATCAGCCAGGCTCAGGAGCGACAACGCTGGCTAGAGGCCAGTAAAATGATCAGCGCCGTGGCCGACCTGGATCAATCGGTTGAGCATATTGCCCGAAGTATGGCTCAAATTACCCAGGTTGACCAATCGGTCATTTTTATGCTCGATAACAAGGATATCGGGCAGGCCAAGTTGGTTACTTTCTATAGCCCTGACGGGGCGTTTTACATCACCAGCGAGGATGAGCTGACCTTTCCGCTGGAAAAGTGTCCCCTGTTGCAGAAGGCGATAGAACAGCGCCAGCAGTTACTGTTACCGCAACAGAATATGAACGGTTTGAGCAGCCTGTACGCGCTCTGGTATGAAAGCAAGGCCGGCCCGACCCTGATCCAGCCCTTGACCGTGCAGGACCGGCCGGTTGGGGCGTTGGTGTTGGGCAATCCAATCAGCCAGCGACCTATTTATGAGGGCGACGCTCGCTTGTGCAATGGCCTGGCCGCTCAAATTGCCACCACCATAGAGCACCGGCGTCGCTATCTGGAGCTTGAATCGCAGGCAGAAGCCGTGGCGCTGAGCGTGCAGAGCCAGAGCAGCAGTAAACTGCGGCAAGAAGAGTTGGAAAAAGCAGCCATTTCTGCCCGACAGAGCTATGAAACCGAGACCTACCAGGCCATCTTCCATTCGATCAGCGACGGAGTGGTGGTAAGCGACCAACTGGGCCGAGTTCGCTGGGTCAATCAGGCGGCCGAACATATTTTGGGTAAAGCCAGCCAGACCATAATCGGCCAGCCGATTGGCCTGATTTATGGCCAAATCGACTCGCGCGAACCGATTGAAGATCTGGTGGTGGCCTTTGCCCGGCGCAATCAACCGCTGCCTACCTTCATCGAGAACGATGAGCGGGCCATTCAGGGCCGGCTGATCCCCTGGCGCAATGAAGAACGGGAGTGGCAGGGCATCATTGCCGTCTTTCGTGACGTAACTCGTGAAGTCAAGGCCGACCGCTCTCGCAATGATTTCATTGGGGCGTTGTCGCGTGAGCTGCGTTCACCGCTCACCACAGTCAAAGGTTATTCGGAGCTGATTACCAACGGGGCGATGGATAACTATTCAGCGGAGCAGTTGCGGGTTCAACAGATTATTCACAGCAGCGCCGAAAGAATGGCCCAGGTCCTCGACAACGCCATCCAGATTACGGCCGAAAACCGACATCAAATTTTACCTCGCTACGAAGAGATCGATCTGGTCAAGATTATTGACGAGGTACTACGCGAAGCAACCTCCCTGGCGCAACTCCGCGAGTTAACCTTGCAGCGCGAAATCAGAGAAGAGCTGCCCCGCATCGCCGCGGATCCCCGCCACATCCGCCGAATTCTGAACAACCTGCTTTCAAACGCCTGCCGTTTCACCCCGCCCGGTGGGCAGGTTACTCTACGGGCCTGGTCGCAGTCGGAACGGGTGGGCAACAGCTACCGGCCCCGGGTGGTTTTGTCGGTCGCGGATAATGGCGTCGGCATTCCACCCTCGGAGGTCAAGCGGGTGTTCGATCCATTTTATCAGGTCAAAACCCACAACTTAGCCGAAGAGGGCGGGATGGGGATGGGCCTGGCGGTGGTCAAAGAGTTGGTCCAACTGCACAGTGGGCGAGTTTGGGTGGAGAGTGTCCCCGGTGAAGGTTCCGTCTTCTATGTGGTTTTACCACTGACCCAAGAGTATTAGCCTTGATGTTCAAACCCGTGACCCTACCCTGCCTTCAAATTAGCCATCTGCTACCCATAACTTACCACCTGTCACCTGCCACTTGCCACCTGCTTGACTTGACTCTCTGGCCGGTTATAATTGGCCCAACACACCAATAGCAAAGGTATTCGGAAGAGCTATGAAAAAACGCGGTGCAACCCAATCCATTTTGATTGTCGAGGACGATGAGACGCTCCAGCAAACTCTGGTCTACAATTTGGAGCAGGAAGGTTACAAGGTCACGGCTGCCTTTGACGGCCTGGCCGGGTTGGAACTGGCTCGGGAGCAAAAGCCTGACCTGATCGTGTTGGACATTATGCTGCCGGAGCTGGATGGGCTGTCGGTCTGCCGGATTCTGCGCCGAGAAATGGAGGCTCCGATTATTATGTTAACGGCCCGTTCCAGTGAGGTGGATAAAATCATTGGCCTGGACTCCGGCGCCGACGACTACATCACCAAGCCCTTCAGCCTGGGCGAATTCATGGCCCGGGTGCGGGCCGCGTTGCGCCGCCAACCCAACCTGGGGGCGGTGGAACGACTGCAAGCCGGCGACATCGTCCTGGATTTGATTGGTCGCAAAGCATTCAAGGGTGAGCGGGAACTGAACCTGAGCCACAAAGAGTTCGACCTGCTGGCCGAACTGATCCGCAACCGGGGCATGGTGTTGTCGCGCGATCTATTACTCACCAAAGTGTGGGGCTACGATTATGTGGGTGAGTCCCGCACAGTGGATGTGCATATTCGCTGGCTGCGGGGCAAAATTGAAGAGAATCCCTCTGACCCCAAACGGATTACCACCGTGCGCAGCATCGGCTATCGTTTTGAAGGTTGAGGGAATGGCGAACCCACAGGGCAAATGTGGCGAATGGCGAATGGCAAATAGCAAATTTTAGATGAGATTGTTCGGCTATTCCTAATTTCTTATTCCTAATTGCTCATTACTCATTGTTCATTGCTAATCGTCCACCCCATCCGGCTCGATGTTGACCTCGTGCAGCTTGCCGGTGACGATATAAATCACCCGTTCGGCCACGTTGGTCGCCAAATCGCCAAAACGTTCTAGCTCCCGGCCGGCGCGCAGCACCTCGTAAGAGGCTTCAATCTTCTTCTGTTTTTTAGCTTCGACCATGCTGGCCATGATTTGGTTAAAAACCTGGGCATAGAGGGCATCCACCTCATCATCTCGGTTAGCCACAGCCTGGGCCAGTTCGATGTCCTTTTGGGAGTAGGCGGTCATACTCTCGTTGAGCATCTTGCCAACCAGCTCACCCATTTGTTTGAGTTCAGGCGGCTGGGGCCGTTTCGGATGCTCGATCAGATGCGGTACAATCTTGGCAATGCCTTTGGCCTGATCCCCCATCCGTTCCAGATCGACAATCATATTCATCACCGCCACAATCGCCCGCAAATCGCGAGCCGCCGGCTGTTGGGTGACAATCAACTCAAAGCATTTTTCTTCTATTAAGAAGCGCGTCTCATTGACGGCAGAATCGGCCGCAAAAACTTGCTGGGCCAGGTTGGTATCCAGCGTGTCAAACGCTTTCAGGGCGATATTCAATTCGTCCTCGACCATGCCGCCCATTTTCAGGATATCATCCTGCAGTTCGTTTAGCTTTTGTTGAAAGAGTTCTCGCATAATGATTATCTCCTCCTCGTTTTTAACCCCGCCGGCCGGTGATGTAGGCCTCGGTTAGCTCCTCATGAGGCGAACTAAATAGTTCGCCGGTCCGATTGAACTCAATCAGCCGCCCCAGCCAAAAGAAGCCGGTCCAATCAGACGCCCGGGCTGCCTGCTGCATATTGTGAGTAACGATGACAATGGTGTAATCCTGGGCCAATTGTCGCATCAACTCCTCGATATACAGGGTAGCCACCGGATCCAGGGCCGAGCAAGGCTCGTCCATCAAAATGACTTCCGGCCTGACGGCGATAGTCCGGGCAATGCACAAACGCTGCTGTTGGCCTGGATTCAGGTTCAGCGCCGGATCGTGCAGGCGATGTTTGACCTCATCCCACAAAGCGGCATTGGCCAGGCTTTCCCTGACCATCTGATCGAGCTGGCCGTTTTTGGCCAGGCCCAAAACCCGCGGGCCAAAGGCTACGTTGTCGTAAATACTTTGGGGAAAGGGATTGGGGCGCTGAAAAACCATACCGACCCGTTGCCGTAATTCTACCACATCTACGTCAGGGTCGTAAATATTCTTGCCATCTAAGCGGATTTGACCTTCGGCCCGGCTGCCGTTGATTGTGTCGTTCATGCGGTTGATGGAACGCAAAAAGGTTGTCTTGCCGCAGCCCGAAGGGCCAATCAAAGCGGTGATCTGGTTCTGCTTAATCGGCAAGTTGAGGTCAATCAGGGCCTGAAAGTCGCCATAATAAAAGTTGAAATTTTGGACTTCAAGTTTGTTTTCCATTAGCCAAACCGCCCCGTAATGTAATCCTCTGTTCGTTGATCGGTTGGATTCGTAAAGATTTGACCGGCTTCGCCAACCTCTATCAACTCGCCACCAAGCAGAAAAGCGGCCCGAGTGGCCACCCGGGCGGCCTGCTGCACGCTATGGGGGACCATAATGATGCTGTAACGCTGTTTCAATTCGTAAAGTGAGTCTTCAACCGCAGCGGTCGACAGCGGATCTAATCCCGAGGTTGGGTTATCCAGGATAACGACTTCCGGTTCCAGAGCCAGGCTGCGGGCCAGGCAGAGCCGCTGCTTCTGGCCGCCGGATAGCGCAAAAGCCGACTCATCCAGCCGATCTTTGACTTCAGGCCAGAGGGCGGCCTGTTGAAGTGACCGTTCGACCCGCTCTTCCAGGTCGGTCAGGTTACGCATCCCGGCCATTTTCAAGCCATAAGTCAGGTTATCGCGGATCGTGCCGGGCAGGGGAGTGGGAATGGCAAAAACCATACTGATGCGGCGGCGTAACTCGCTCACATTCACCCCCCGTTCAAAAATATCCTGACCTTCGAAAAGAATTTTACCCTGATACCCGCTGTTTTCGATCAGGTCCGACAACCGGTTGAGCAGTCGCAGCAAGGTTGTCTTACCGCTGCGAGCCGGGCCAAATAACACGAATATTTCGTTATCAAAGATGTCGAGCGAAATATTCCGCAATCCTTCTGTACCGTCGGCATAGGTAAAAAATAGATTCCGGATCGATATTTTAGGTTGCATCTCAGATGACCTCATTTTAAACAAATTCAGCTTCAGGAGATTGGGGGATTGAGAGATTGGGAGATTATTAGCCGGGAATCTCCAATCTCTAACCAATCTCACCACTCCCGCCGCCGGCGCATGTTAGTACGAAAGATGGTGGCGACCAGAGTCAGGGAAAGCACGATCAACAACAGGACCAGGGCAGTGCCGTACTGAACTTCCAGCGGCATGCCCGGTACCTGGGTAGAGATGACATAGAGGTGGTAGGGCAGGGCCATCGTCTGGTCGAAAATGGACTGCGGCAGCTCCGGCAGATAAAACGCGGCCACCGTGAACAAGATGGGGGCCGTTTCGCCAGCGGCCCGGCTCAACCCCAGGATGATCCCGGTGATAATGCCGGGCAAGGCGTGCGGCAGCACCTGGTGGCGAATTGTTTGCCAGCGGGTTGCGCCCAGGCTCAGGCTGACCACCCGGAACTGCTGCGGCACCGCCAGAATCGCCTCCTCGGCCGTGCTAATGACCACCGGCATGGTCATAATCCCCAGGGTCAACGAACCGGCCAAAATTGAGGTCCCAAAGCCCAAAAAGAGCACAAACGCGCCCAGGCCAAACAGGCCGTACACAATCGATGGGATCCCGGCCAGGTTGACAATGGCCAGCCGGACCCAGCGGGTCAGCCGGTTGTCGCTGGCATACTCGGCCAGGTAGATGGCCGCGCCGATGGACAGCGGGATTGAGGCGATGGCCGTTCCAAAGGTGAGGATGACCGTACCCAGAACGGCCGGCATAATGCCGCCCTCTTTCATCCCGTTCCGGGGCGGCTGGGTTAGAAACTCCCAACTGATGCTACTCAAACCGTTAATGATGATAAAGACGATGACCAGCACAATGGGGATGACCACCAACGCCGCCACGCCGGTGATGATACCCACCGCAATTTTTTGGGTTTGCTGTCGTTTCATAATTGTCCCCTCCGGCGGTGAGCCGTCTGGCCGCTTACCAGGCGACCGGCCACCCAATTAATGGCAAAAGTGATCACAAACAGGACAATTCCGATCCCAAACAAAACATTGTAGTGTAGCGTACCCTGGGCCACTTCGCCCATTTCAGCGGCAATGGTGGCAGTCATCGTGCGGACCGGGGCAAAGAACATACCGGGACCGAAAGCCGGAATATTCGCCGCATTGCCGGTGACCATCATGACGGCCATGGTCTCGCCGATGGCCCGGCCAACCCCCAGCATCACGGCAATGACCAGCCCCGATCTGGCGGCCGGCAGCACCACCCGCCAGATGGTTTGCCACTGGGTGGCGCCGATGGCCAGGGCCCCATCCCGATACTCGCGCGGGACAGCGTAGAGCGCATCCTCGGAGATGCTGATGATGGTGGGCAGGGCCATGTAGGCCAAAATCAGAGCGCCGGTGAAAGCGGTCAATCCGGTTGGCGCGCCCAGCCGTTGGATCAGCGGAGCCAGAGCGACCCAACCCAGAAATCCCAGCACAATCGACGGGATCCCGGCCAGCACCTCGATGAGCGGTTTTAAGATTTCTCGCTGCCACGGCGGGGCAATTTCGCCCAGGTAAATGGCAGTGGTCAGTCCCAACGGCACGGCAATGATAACCGCGCCCACCGTTACCAACATAGAACCAACCAGCAGCGGCAACAGGCCAAAAATGTTCTCGATGGGGTACCAGCGACTGTGGCCAAAAAGCTCCCGGAGCGGAATGTCCAGAAAAGTGGGCGCGCCTTCCCGCAGCAAGAACAAAAAAATCAGACCAACGATGAAGATGGTGGACACGCCGGCCAGGCGAATCAGGCCCTCGATCAAGAACTCGCCCCATTTGGTAGCCAGTCGTTTGGTGGTCGCAGGGGTCTGCGCCGGGATTTCCAGCCTGTCCGAACTGCTTATTTGGGTTGTACTCATTTTCATCTACTCCTGCCCACGGGGCACAAAACCCAATTCGGTCACAATTGCCTGGCCGGCCGGGCTTCTGACCCAGTTGAGGTATTGGGCAATGATGCCCACCGGTTCACCGGCCGTATACATATACAGGTCTCGGGCAATGGGATAGCTGCCATCGGCGCCGGTCTCAACACTCGGCAAAACGTAAGGGGATTGATTATCTTTGGCGACGGCAATCACCTTTTCGTGCTCGGTCACGTAGCCCAGGCCGTCGTAGCCAATGGCGTTGGGGTTGCGCCGGATTTCGCTGGTGATGCCAACCGAGGAAGGCATCAACAGGGTCTGGGGGGCGAAGACATCCTTATTTTCCTGATCGCCTTTACGGATGACCTCCTCTAAAAAGTAGACGTGCGTGCCGGAGTTGGTTTCCCGGGAGACGATGACAATGGGGGCATCGTTGCCGCCGACTTGCTGCCAGTTGGCAACTCGCCCGGTAAAGATATCGGCCAGCTGGTCAATAGTCAGTTGGCTAACCGGATTATCAGGGTGAACGACGACGGCCAGGGCGTCAATGGCTACGACAAATTCGACCGGTTCGACATTGTTTTTGCGAGCGGCTGTTATCTCGTCCTCTTTCATCTGGCGAGAAGCGTTAGCAATATCAACCGTGCCGTTGATGAGTGCGGCGATACCGGTGCCGGAACCGCCGCCGGTCACAGCAATCGACACCGTGGGATCGACTTCCCGGTATTTTTCGGCCCAGGCCAGGGCCAGGTTGACCAGCGTGTCTGAACCTTTGTTTTGGATGGCTCGTTGGATACTGCCGCCATCAGCCATTGTCGCCCCGGTTCGACAGGCGGATAACCCCAGCCCCACCGCTACCAATAGCAGCAGCAAACAGGCGGATGGACTGTAGCGCATAATAACGTTACTCCTCTGAATCTATCATTTGGATAACCATTTTGAATATTGCCGTCTGCATCGCAGTTTTATGTAAATTACCTTTGACCGGTAAACAGACAAAAAAACCGGTTAATTATACTGCTTAATTTAAAGAAACGGTTAATTTATTTTTAAGAAACTGTTAAAATTCTGTTAAATTTTTTTAACAAAAGATTTTGGGTACAATGATATAGGCGCAATGGCCGGAGGAACATTGGTGATCTATCCTGGGAAAGGAGGTTAGGGTGTTCCAGAGTCTATATCTCCCAAAAGTATGGCGTGTTTCGTGCTGCGTAAGAGTTTTGATACGGAATACGCCCCACGCCATACGGACGCTGGCAGAATTGTTTCTCTGGAATAGCCTTAAACGTTATGGACACGATCAACACAGTTGATACCTTTGCGGTTGGTTCGATTATAATGGGGCTGCTGGGGGGGTTGGCCTTATTTTTATATGGCCTGGACCAGATGACCGAAGCCCTGAAAAGTATAGCCGGCGGCAGGATGAAAACGCTGCTGGCCCGGCTGACCACCAATCGGTTCAAGGCGGTCTTTACCGGCGCGTTTGTTACCGCGGTCATCCAATCCTCGTCGGTGACCACGGTCCTGGTGGTCGGTTTTATTTCGGCCGGGCTGCTGACGTTGCCGCAATCTATCGGCATTATTTTGGGGGCCGACATTGGGACCACGGTGACGGCCCAAATCATCGCCTTTAAGATTACCCAATACGCCCTGATCCTGATTACGGCCGGTTTTGGCCTGTTATTTCTGGCCCGCCGGCGCAAGGTAAAGCAGTACGGCACGTTGCTGCTGGGTTTCGGGCTGATTTTTTTTTGGGATGCAATTGATGAGCGATTCAACCCAGCCGTTGCGGAGCTACCAACCGTTCATCGAGCTGATGCGCAGCCTGGAAGATCCGCTGGTGGGGATTGTCATCGGCACCCTCTTTACCGCCGTCATTCAGAGTTCCTCGGCGACGATGGGCATTATCATTGTGCTGGCCGCCCAGGGTTTTGTCACCCTTGAGGCCGGCATTGCCCTGGCCCTGGGGGCCAATATCGGCACCTGTATCACCGCCTTGCTGGCCGCAATCGGCCGGCCGCGAGCGGCCGTGCAGGCGGCTGTGGCCCATGTACTTTTCAAAGTGGTCGGCGTCATCATCTGGTTCGGCTTTATCGACCAGTTGGCGGTATTCGTTCGCTGGATCTCACCGGCGGCGCCGGAGTTAAGCGGGCTTGCCCGGCTGGCCGCTGAGACGCCTCGCCAGATTGCCAACGCCCATACCGTGTTCAACGTGGCCAATACCTTTATTTTTATCTGGTTCATCAAACCGTTGGTGGCGCTGATGGAATATCTCATTCCGGAACGGCCCAAGTTTGGCCCTCAGCCGATAGCACCCCGGTATCTGGACGACCATCTTTTGGAGACGCCGGAACTGGCCCTGGACCGGGTTCGATTGGAACTGGGGCGGCAAGGCCGGCTGGCGCTGCAGATGGTGCGCCAGGCCTTACCAACCGTGATTCACGGCAGCGAAGAGGAACTTGAAACCCTGGCCCGGATGGACGATGACGTGGATACATTGCACGGCGCTATTTTGACCCATCTGGGGCGTCTGTCTCAGCAGCATCTTACCGGCCAATATTCCAGACAATTGTCTGACTACATGGCCGTAGCCAACAACCTTGAAAGTATCGGCGATATGGTCGAGACAAATCTGGTTGAAGCCGGCAGCGCCAGATTGAACCAGAACGTTCAAATGAGTCAGGCTACTCAGGCCGTTCTGGCTGAACTACACCACAAGGTCTGCTGGGCGGTGGAGGGCGCGGTCAAAGCTCTGGTTGATTCTGACCAAGATCTGGCCGAAGCGGTGATGGCGGCTAAATTGGAGATCAACCAACTGGCCCTGGCCGCCGAGAATCATCTGACCCAGCGGCTAATCGCAGCCGAACCCAATCGGCTGGCCACGTTTCGGATTGAGTCGGAGATTATTGAGTATCTCAAGCGGGTGTACTATTTTGCCAAGCGCATGGCCAAAATAGTGGCCGAAGCCGATCTAGTATACCGGCAAGCGAAATTGATACCGCAGTCGGAAACTCAGAAGAGGGCGCAACTGATTTAAACACGGGTGTTTTGTAAACGTTCATCACACCGAATCTGACGCAATAACTCTACCCCGAAAATCTTGGACAAATGCAAATCCAGAATGACTACGGCCGATATTGTAAAAAATCATAGTTCATCCCCCCTTCCAGGTTTAACCATTCTTTTACAATGTCTTAAATTTTAGCTACGCCGCCTGTTTCATCCGGTTCGCCGGTAGGAGGGCGGCGTAGTTCTCCAGCAGCAAATCCATTTCATGGCTCCAACTGCGAGCTTCGGCTTCAATCCGGGCGTTCCTGGCCAGGCGGCCGGCCAGGAACGGGTCATCGAGTAGGACGCCGATAGCCTCGATCAATGATCTCTGACTATTCGGATCGAAGAGAAGGCCGGTTTCGCCGTGAACCACAAAATCTAGCGGACCGCCGGTCCCTGCCACGACCACCGGCAAATGAGAGGCCATGGCTTCCAGCACAACGTTTCCAAACGTTTCATTAGCGGCCGGGAATACAAAAATGTCGGCGGCGGCATAAGCGCCGGATAGATCACGACCGGTCAAATAACCGGTAAAGACTGCGGCCGCGCCCTCAAAGCATCGCTCCAGGTCAGACCGGGCCGGACCGTCACCCACAATAGCCAGTCGGGTCGAAGGATGGGCCTCCAACACCGGTCGTAGCCAATCCACCCGTTTCTCCGGGGACAGGCGTCCGACGTAAAGTAACAACGGGGCATCCGGCTGGCCCCCGGTGAGACGATGGCGCCACGCTTCGGTGCGGTGGCCCGGATGAAATTGCAGGGTGTCAACCCCGCGCGTCCAAACTTTGATCCGTTGAAATTTGTGCGTTTCCAGTTCAACCTGGGTGGCTCGAGAAGGCGACAACGTCAGGTCAGCTTGATTGTGCAACCAGCGCAGGTAAGTTCGAAACGGCTCAACCAACATCTCGAAGCCCCAGCGCCTGACAAAACCGGGAATATCGGTATGGTACGAGGCCACCACCGGAATGCCCAACTGCCGGGCGTAGCGTAAACCGGACAAGCCCAAAGAGAACGGGTTAACTACATGGATAAGGTCTGGCCTAAAGGCAGTCAGGAACTTGAGCACATCAACAAAAGGCGGAACCAGTTTAAGTTCGGGATAGAGGGGAAAGGAATAGCCCGTCAACCCAATTACCGGGGTCTTGGCATAACGCCGCGGGCCGCCGGCCGGGGCAAATAACAGGCTGTGGTGACCCCGCCGGGCCAGGTGATCCAGGAGATGGCACAACGTATTGACGATACCGTCAACCTTGGGTAGAAAGGTTTCAGTAAAAAAGGCAATCCGCATCCAATCAACCTCCGTAGACAAGCAAGGCTACCGAGAATATCAAACTGCCCAGCACTGCTCCCAGCACCGTTTGGGCCGGGGTGTGATCTTCCAGACGCACCCGCGACCAGGCGATCAGCGGCACACTCAATAAAATGGGCGCCGCCGCCATACCGCCCAGCCCCCAGGCTGCCAGCACCGCCAGCATGGCCGCCGAGGCGGTATGGGCGCTAATTTTCCAACGGAGGGTGATAACAAAAAACAGCATTGTTTGGATTACGTTGGCCCCGGCAAAGGCAATCAGTAAGGCCGGCCCGTTTTCAGCATACAGCCATAGCCACATAGTGATGGCCGCAGCCAGGGTTATCAGAGTAGGCCGGACGCGTTCTGAGCGAATGCGCAAATGAATATCAGACACTACCCCCCGTTGGTAAAGCGCCAGCACGTAAAGGGACGGTACTACAACCGTTAGCAAGCCGAAGGAGAGCACCCACAGCCATGCCTCGGCCGTAGACAACAACAGGCCCACCAGAATGACCCCCATCAAGGCGGTGACCGGCGGACTGCCGACCTGTTTTATCCACAGGGCCAGTTGCCAATCCCAGTCGGCTGGCGCCAGGCCGGACTGGCTGCTGATTACATTTCCCCCATTATGATGAATGGTCATTTGTCATCATCCTTTCACCACGGCCCCGCCCAACGGTATCCATTGATCGGTTGTGCGACCAGTAACCCCAATCATGGCGTCGCCAACGAGCAGGAATAAGATTAAAGTAAAGTAATAGAGAACGGAAAATTGAGTGGGTTGTCTTACGCAATAGCCCGGCCCGGAGCCGCCGGTGATCGCGGGCATAGACGACCAGGCCGGGATCAAACTTAATCTTGTACCCCAGCCGCTTAAGCCGCCACACGATTTCTGAGTCTTCATTGCAATTCAGCACTGGATCAAAACCACCGACCGCTTGAAAGGCGTGACGGTCGATGAGTAGATTGGACCCGGAAGCGGCCGGGATACCCAATCTGTGGCAGAGATGCTGCCCCCAGGCAAACCAGAGGTAATAGGTATAAAAGTTATCCAATGACAATTTGGGGCCGTAGATCACATTATACCCTCGCTGCCCGCTCAATCGCTCAAAATAATCCGGGGCAAAGGTTACGTCGGCATCGGTAAAAAGTAACCAGCGGGTTTGAGCACAGTCACTGCCCCACTGGCGCGCTTGGCTAATGTTACCTGGTCGGCGCAGTACCGATGTACTTGCAGGTCTATGATTCTCAATTAAAGAGGGGGTATTATCCTGACTGTCATCAACGACAATGAGTGGAATTTGAGACGGGAATGAACGCAGAAAAGAGAGGATGTTTTCTTGCTCATTCCGCGTTGGTACGACTACGGTAATATCAGCCAGCTTCATTCACTAAACCTTCCTTAAAATCATAATCTATAATAGGGTAAAGGTTTTAAGCTAGCTTTAACAAAACATTAAGACATTGCAAAAAGTGAGTTAAACTCTTTTAACAGTCATACCATAGTTCTTCGTATTACAGCTTGGTTGGCTACCATCGGTGTTTTGTTAAGCAACTTTAACCGTTTTTTTACAGTTGTTTAAAGCCGACTTAACCAAACCATAAATTTCATCAGCTATGATAGAATCAGTTTAGAGTACGATAGCCAAGAGGAAGGGAATGTTAGAAACCGTAGGCACACTCAACTTAAAAATTGCCCAACTTGAACGCCGGCTGCAATTGCTCCAACAGCAGCAGCGGTTAAGCCAGGTCTACCCTGGGCATCACGCCAAGCTGGTGCAGGAAGACAATCAGGTCCGGCGGCAACTGCAGCAGTTGCGCCAGCGCCGCCAGAGTCTAGCCTCATTCTTCCCCGAGTAAGATGTGGAGAACTGTCCAATGATGTTCCGGAGAGACGATGACCGTTTCATCAGGTTACTGGAAGCGCTCGAGGCGGGCTGGGAGATAGAAGAGCCGGTCTTGATCCGGGCCACCTGGAACCCCAGCAACGAACAGAGCGGCGTTTATCACTTTGTGTTGCGAAAAAGAACGGAGGATAAGACCAACCTGTTGAGCCTACCGCCGTCAGCCAAACTACTCGACTTTCTGGCGACCCATCAGATCAGCGTAACGGGACTGTAACTAAATCGCAAATCGCAAACTCTTTCACTTCGTTCCGGGGGAAGTGTCGCCAATCATAAATCGTAAATCCAAAATTATTATCTCAGGTTTCATCTTTCCTCCTCCCTGCGCCGAGGGCAGACCATCACGCCTCGATCTGCCCTCGGCACTTTTCTTAATTGAGGAAAATTTGTTAAATATTTTTAACCGAATCTTAACCAAACATTAACATTCGCATAATGATGCCTTAACACAGTGGAACTAAGCTACAGCCTTGTACGCTGAACGGAAAATAGATGCATTTTTAATATCTTCCGTTGCAGTCATTTGTATTGAAAATAATTACTACACATTTGGAGGAGACTACAGTATGCAATTCAAGTTCAACTTAAAATCGGTTTTTGGACTACTGAGTTTACTACTTGTCGTGAGTCTGGCAGCCGCCTGCGGCGGCGCAGCAACGCCGGCCGCCCCAGCGCCGGCCCAACAAGCCGCGGCGCCCACGGAAGCGCCAGTTGAAGGGCCCACCGAGGCCCCGGCAATCGAACCAACCGCCACCCCCATGCCGGCGCCAACCCAAGCGCCACAGACGCAAACCACAATGGCGACAGAAAGCAAAGTCCAACTGCCGGCCGTTGACCCCCTGGCGATTACGGGCAACATCATTGTGGCCGGGAGCAGCACGGTCTATCCCCTGACCGAGCGGCTGGCCGAACGCTTCCAGGCCGAAGGCTACTCCGGCCAGATCACCATCGACAGCATCGGTAGCGGCGCCGGCTTCCAACGCTTCTGCGAAGCCGGTGAAAGCGACATCTCCAACGCCAGCCGGCCCATCAAAGACAGCGAAGTCGAAAACTGCGCCAAGATCAACCGCACCCCGGTCGAGTTCCGGGTCGGCACCGACGCCCTGGCCGTCGTGGTCAGCAGCGCCAACGACTTCGTCGATGACGTTACCCTGGCCGAGTTGGCCCTCCTCTTCAGCACCGCCGAAAAGTGGTCCGATGTCCGCCCCGACTGGCCGGCCGAACCGGTCCAACGCTTCAGCCCCGGCACCGACAGCGGCACCTTCGACTACTTTGTCGAAGCCGTGATGGACCCGGCCTTCGTCAAGGATAAGGACGCCGACAAGGGTAAAGGCAAAGAAGCCATCTTGAAGGCAAGTAACTTGCAACTGAGTGAGGACGACAACGTCCTGGCCGCCGGAGTCGCCGGCAGCCCCTATGCCATCGGCTACTTTGGCTATGCCTACTACGCCGCCGACCAGGGCGAGTTGAAAGCCCTCAGCATCGAAGGGGTCGCCCCAACCGCCGACAGCGCCGAAGACGGCACATATCCCCTGGCCCGCCCCCTGTTCATCTACAGCGACCCCGGCGTGATGGCCGAGAAACCGCAAGTGGCCGCCTTCATCAACTTCTACCTCACCCACGTCAATGAAGAAGTCCTCGATGTCGGCTACTTCCCCGCCAGCGGCGCAGCCCTGGATACGGCCAAACAAAATTGGTTGGCCGCAATGGGCGCGGCGGCTGAAATGGCTGCCGCTGCTCCAACCGAAAAAGATATGGCTATGGCTCCGGGTCAACTGCCGGCCATTGACCCGCTAAACGTGACCGGCAACATCATTGTGGCCGGGAGCAGCACGGTCTATCCCCTGACCGAGCGGCTGGCCGAACGCTTCCAGGCCGAAGGCTACTCCGGCCAGATCACCATCGACAGCATCGGTAGCGGCGCCGGCTTCCAACGCTTCTGCGAAGCCGGTGAAAGCGACATCTCCAACGCCAGCCGGCCCATCAAAGACAGCGAAGTCGAAAACTGCGCCAAGATCAACCGCACCCCGGTCGAGTTCCGGGTCGGCACCGACGCCCTGGCCGTCGTGGTCAGCAGCGCCAACGACTTCGTCGATGACGTTACCCTGGCCGAGTTGGCCCTCCTCTTCAGCACCGCCGAAAAGTGGTCCGATGTCCGCCCCGACTGGCCGGCCGAACCGGTCCAACGCTTCAGCCCCGGCACCGACAGCGGCACCTTCGACTACTTTGTCGAAGCCGTGATGGACCCGGCCTTCGTCAAGGATAAGGACGCCGACAAGGGTAAAGGCAAAGAAGCCATCTTGAAGGCAAGTAACTTGCAACTGAGTGAGGACGACAACGTCCTGGCCGCCGGAGTCGCCGGCAGCCCCTATGCCATCGGCTACTTTGGCTATGCCTACTACGCCGCCGACCAGGGCGAGTTGAAAGCCCTCAGCATCGAAGGGGTCGCCCCAACCGCCGACAGCGCCGAAGACGGCACATATCCCCTGGCCCGCCCCCTGTTCATCTACAGCGACCCCGGCGTGATGGCCGAGAAACCGCAAGTGGCCGCCTTCATCAACTTCTACCTCACCCACGTCAATGAAGAAGTCCTCGATGTCGGCTACTTCCCCGCCAGCGACACCGCCATCAATACCGCCAAAACCAACTGGCTGGCCGCGATGGGGCAGTAAATCAACTATTGGTAATGTAACCGAAAACGGGAAGGGGGTAACGGTTACCCCCTTCCCGTATTTGTGGAGAAGAATTGCAACTGCAGGAGATTGAATAATTGAGTATGAACCCGATTTGTCTATTGAAAGGAGGCGAAGATGGCGGTAACTGCCTCGACCGAAACCATGACAACTGAAACGGTAGCGGATATCCAGGCCCAACTAAAAAAACATCACCGGATTGGCGAAACAATTATCGAAGCGTCTTTGTTTTTGTCCGGGGCGGTCTCAATTCTGGTGACGATTGGCATTGTGGTAGTGCTATTTGAAGAGGCGCTAAAGTTTTTTGCGCGCCCGGAGGTGACGTTACAAGAATTCTTCCTGACCACCACCTGGCAACCCCAAATCGCCCAGTTTGGCATCTGGTCGCTGGTTAACGCCACCTTGGTGGTTAGCCTCATTGCGATGATAATTGCCTTGCCGTTGGGGCTAATGGTGGCTATTTACCTCAGCGAGTACGCCTCGCTGCGCGCCCGTAATACGCTCAAACCGATCCTGGAGGTGCTGGCCGGTATTCCCACAGTGGTTTACGGTTACTTTGCCCTTACCTTCATCACGCCGATACTACGCGGCGCCATTGGCGATAATGTGGTGCAGATTTACAACACGGCTTCAGCCGGGATTGTGGTGGGCATCTTAATTCTACCGCTGGTCGCCTCGATGGCCGAAGATGCGCTCAGCGCAGTGCCACGCTCGCTACGCGAAGCATCCTACGGCCTGGGCGCAACCAAGCTGGAAACCTCGGTCAAAGTAGTGCTGCCGGCGGCCCTTTCCGGGGTGGCCGCGGCCTTCATTGTGGCCATTTCGCGAGCCGTAGGCGAAACGATGGTAGTGGCGATTGCCGCCGGCGCCGGTCCGCGCCCGGCATTTTTTGCCAATCCATTTGAAGCCGCCGAAACGATGACCGGCCACATGGTCCGCATCAGCGGCGGCGATCTGACCTTTAACTCGGTTGACTACGAAAGCATCTTTGCCATCGGCCTGATGCTGTTTTTCATGACCCTGGTGCTCAATATCATCAGCGGGATTGTGGTCAAACGCTTCCGAGAGGAGTATTAAATCTAATGAGCATTAAAACTACCGGCGATATTGGGCGCGCCGAGTTGGGCAGCTACCCGGAAGCCGACGATCTGCAAAAATTTATCGAGCGTCGCAAAAGCGTTGGCCAGCGCTGGCTTTTGATCTTTATGGCCTCAACCGTGGTGGCCATTCTAGCTCTGTCTGCGCTGCTGTATACCATTGTGCGCGACTCGTTTGGCTACGTGGTCATCCAGAACTCCGTAGACCCGGCCCAGGCCGTTGAGAATGTGGAGAAAGCCCGCATGTTGTCGGCCGCGAACACGGTCGCCAGCGAGGACGACAACGTGCTGGTTGAGGGAATTGCGGCTGACCCCTACGCCATCGGCTACTTTGGCTACTCGTATTACCTCAACAACTCCGACAAAGTGCGCGCCCTTAGCGTCAACGGGGTGGCCCCCACGGCCGAGGCGGCCCAAAGCGGCGACTACTACTATGCCCGCCCGCTCTACATCTACACCGCCGCAGGGTTGATGGCCAGCCGGCCCGAAGTTTCAGGTTTTATTAATTTTTACTTGAACAACCTGGAGACCGTGCTGGCCGAGGCGGGCTATTTTCCGGCCACTGCCGCCGACATGGAAGCAGCCAAACAAAACTGGCTGCTGGCTAACAATATTGACCGCGCCGAATTCCCGGTGATCGATCCGGCTACCCTGCCCGGCGATAAAGAGCTGGTCATTGCCGGCAGTTCTACCGTTTACCCCATTTCTCGCCAGATGGCCATCAAGTTTCGGCAGGCCGGCTTCACCGGGCCAATCAAACTGGACAATATTGGCACGGGGGCCGGTTTTAAGCTGTTTTGCGAAGACGGCGCATCTGATATAGCCAATGCCAGCCGGGCCATCAAACGCTTTGAAGTGGACGCCTGCCAGAAAAAGCAACGACTGCCGGTAGAGTTCAACGTGGGAATCGATGCACTAACGGTGGCGGTGAGCCAGAAAAATGATTTCGTTAAAGATCTGTCGCTGGAGCAAATCCGCGAAATCTTCACCGATTACGAGAGATGGTCCGAGGTTGACCCGTCCTTCCCCGACGAACCGATCAAACGCTATATTCCCGGCGGCGATAGCGGCACCCTGGACACCTTTGCCGATATGACTTTCTCGCGCCGCCTGGACGAGCTTACTGCGGCCGAACTGATAGTTGTTATGGAATTTTACCTGTCGGCGGGGCGGGTGCGGGCGCTGGACGCCGAAAAACCACTGGCCGAACGCTCGCAAGCCGAGCTGCTGGCCCTGGTTGAGCAGGAAGTGGTCAAACCGCGGGTCAAACGTAGTTGGAACGCGGTCGATTCGTTCTGGCGCCGGGCTGAAGTGTTTGCTTACGCCGACACCCTGCCCAACAGCTCCGTTCAATTCAACAACTGGTTGAGTTTGGATTTCATCACTACGCCGCAATCCAGTATCCCCGAATACGCCGGAATTCGCACCGCCATCCTGGGATCGCTGTGGGTAATTTTCATTACCGTGATCGTGGCGATGCCGTTGGGCATTGGCGCGGCCATTTATCTGGAGGAATATGCTACTGCGGTGGCCAACCCCACCCTGCGCCGGATCAACGATATCATCCAGACCAACATCAACAACCTGGCCGGCGTTCCCTCGATTATTTACGGCCTGCTGGGGTTGGCCGTTTTTGTGCGGGTGCTGGAACCAATTACCAGCGGTACGGCTTTTGGTTTTAGCGACCCGTCCACGGCCAATGGCCGGACCATTATCTCGGCCGGGCTAACCCTGGCCTTGCTAATTTTGCCCATCATCATCATCAATTCCCAGGAAGCCATAAAAGCGGTACCACGCGCCCTGCGTGAAGCCAGTATGGCTGTGGGCGCGACCAAGTGGCAAACCATTCTCCATCACGTGCTGCCCAACGCCATTCCGGGCATTATGACCGGCAGTATTCTGGCTATTTCGCGGGCTGTTGGTGAAACGGCCCCATTGGTAGTGGTGGGCGTATCCACGTTTGTTACTTTTGATCCGACCAGTCCCTTCTCTAAATTTACCACGCTGCCGGCCCAAATCTACCAGTGGACGGCCCGCCCGCAGCCGGAATTCAAATTCATTGCGGCGGCGGCCATTATTGTGCTGCTGGTGCTGCTGCTCAGTTTGAACGCGACCGCGGTGTTACTGCGCAACAAATACAGCAAAGTATTGAAATATTAGTGTCTGAGAGATAAATTCTTTGGAGTATTTTGACAATGACAAATATACCAACAAACGGCAAATATGCCCTTGAAATTAACAACCTGAACTGTTACTACGGCAATTTCAGGGCCGTCAAGAATTCCAGCCTTAGAATTCAGCAAAACAAAATCACCGCTTTTATTGGCCCGTCCGGTTGCGGTAAAAGTACGGTGCTGCGGGCCTTGAATCGCATGAATGATTTGATCCCGGGGGCCAGGGCCGAGGGCGAGGTGCTGCTGCACGGCAAAAACCTGTACGACCCGGATGTCGATCCCGTGGAAGTGCGGCGGCGGATCGGCATGGTCTTCCAGAAACCCAATCCCTTCCCCAAAAGCATCCGCGAAAATATCACCTGGGGGGCCAAGATCAACGGCTATCGGGGCAATATGGACGACCTGGTGGAGCAAACCCTGCGGTCAGCGGCCTTGTGGGACGAGGTCAAAGACAAGTTGGATCAGAGCGGCTTGAGCCTGTCGGGCGGGCAGCAGCAGCGGTTGTGCATTGCCCGGGCCATTGCTACTAAACCTGAAATCATCCTGATGGACGAACCCTGCTCGGCCCTGGACCCGATTGCCACTCTCAAGATCGAAGATCTAATGCGGGAGCTGCAGAAGAAATATACCATCGTCATCGTTACCCACAATATGCAGCAGGCCGCCCGGGCCTCGGATTACACCGCCTATTTTCTGATGGATCGGGACGACCGGGCCGGCGAGATGATCGAGTACGGTCCGACCAATGAAATCTTTACCAAACCCCGCGATAAGCGAACCGAGGATTACATCACCGGCCGGTTTGGTTAGAACAGCGAAGGGAAAAACATGGCAGACAAGAAACGCGTCTTATTTCTATGCACCGGTAACTCCTGCCGTAGCCAGATGGCCGAAGGGCTGGTCAATCATTTTTTGGGCGATCAGTGGCTGGCCCATTCAGCCGGAACTGAACCGGCCGGCTATGTTCATCCCCTGGCCGTGCAGGTGATGTCGGACCTGGAAATCGATATTTCGCAGCACTTCTCTAAATCTGTGGACGAATTCCGCGGCGTCGCGTTTGACCAGGTCATTACTGTCTGTGACGACGCCGCCGAAAACTGCCCGCTCTGGTTAGGCTCCGGCCGGGTGACTCACATCAGTTTTCCCGATCCAGCCAAAGCCGTTGGGACTGAAGCCGAACGGCTGACCGTTTTCCGCCAGGTGCGGGATGATATCCGTGAACGGGTGCTAAGCTATCTATCAGCAAATTCAAACAACAAAGAATAAACCCAGCATGGGGGGCAAGTGTTGAGACGGCCTTTTGAACAACAGCAGCGCCGCCTGCAAGATAAGGTGCTGGTGCTAGGCAGCCAAACCGAAGAACTTTTGCGTGACTCAGTGGCAGCCCTGGTGAGGCAGGACGACGCCGACAGAGCCATCTTTTTGCTCAAAACGGGCCGCCAACTCAGCCGGAACTGTGTCGACGCCGAAACCGATGCCCTGGCTCTCCTGGCAACCCAACAACCGATGGCCGGCGATCTGCGCTTTTTGGCGGCCGTCTTTCAAATTTCGCTCGAGTTAGGCCGGGTGGCCAATCACGCCGGAGAGATTGCCCGAATCAGCCTCAAATTGGGCCGATCTCGCTATGCCGACGCCCTGCTGCATTTCGATCACCTGGCTGAATCGACCCTCAAAATGTTTCACCACGCCTTGGGCGCGTTTGCGGAGCGGGACGCGATTCTGGCCCGGGCTATCGCCGTGCAGGATGATGAGATCGACGATCTTTATAGTTTCATCAACCAACACTTGCGGGCGATCAGTCGAATGGCCCCTCATCTGGTTGATCAAACTCTCTTTATTTCCCAAGCCGCCCATGAATTGGAGCGTGTGGGCGACCGGTCGACCAATATCTGTGAGTGGGTGCTCTATGCCGTTACCGGTGAACTGGTCGAGACCAATGTTGAAGCTTATGAAAGGATCCATTGAAATTCATGACTCGAGCATCTTTTGATCAAGATTTGAACAAATTGCAGGACGAACTCCTGACGCTGGGGAGTATTGTTGAAGATGGCCTCGTCGCCTCGGTCGAGATACTCAAGCAGCAGAACCTGGCTGAGGCCCGCCGTCTGATCGCCTACGATGCGGAAATCAACAAGCGGCGCTACAAGATTGAAGAGACTACCCTGGCCCTCATTGCCACCCAGCAACCCATGGCCGGCGATATGCGCACCCTGGCCGCGGTGCTGGAGATCGTCACTGAGTTGGAGCGGATGGGCGATTACGCCAAGGGGATCGCCAAGATTTGCCTGCTGATTGGCGAACAGCCTTTTATCAAACCCCTGGTCGACATCCCCAAAATGGCCGAAAAAACACGGGCGATGCTTCAGAGCGCCCTGGATGCCTTTGTCCGCCGCGACGCCGAGCTGGCTCGCCAGATCCCGGCCCAGGATGATGAGGTGGACGACCTGTATAACCAGGTCTATCGCGAATTGTTGACCTTGATTATGTCTAACCCCCACAATATCGACCAGGCCACTCACCTGTTGTGGGTGGCCCATAACCTGGAGCGGGCCGCCGACCGGGTCACCAACATCTGCGAGCGAGTCATTTTTACCGTGACCGGCGAGTTGAAAGAGATCAGTTGAATTTTCACGCCGGGCAAAATGGGGTGTACAATTAGTTTTCTATACGCATATGCACAGGGGGCTGGTGAGTAAGCCCTCTTTTCTGTTATGAGCCATCAACACCCATCGCATCTGGCTGTTAAACTTCCTTAACCTGAACTTAACCCACTCTTAAAGCGGTGATTACCTTAATTTAATAGTAAAACCATACAATCTTAAGGAGACTGTCAAACTTAAGGCAGCCTCAGGGAGATAATCTCAATTGACGGCTCAAAATTGGATGATCGAGCTTAACCAGCATTACCAGCATATGCGGCGGCTTTATCCGCGGGATAAACTCATCATTCTGTTCGATATCGACGGCACCATCCTTGATATGCGCTACATGGTCTGGCGGCTGCTCAAAAGCTATGATCACCTCCATAAAACCGACTATTTTGCCAACCTGACCGTGACCGGCATCAACGTCTCGGAGAATCAACTGCTGCCCTTGTTGGTTGCCTTGCGCATCGCGGCTGAACAACAACAGCAAATTATGGCCTGGTTTGAGCAGCATGCCTGGTCGTCGGTGGCGATGCTGGAGGCCCATCGACCCTTTCAGGGCGTCCTGGAGGTAATTCGCTGGTTTCAACTGCGGCCCGACACTTACGTCGGCCTCAATACCGCCCGGCCCGAGTCGCTCCGCCACGAGACCGTACGCTCGCTAAACAACTTAGGCCGGGAGTATAAGGTCGACTTTGCGGCCCAGTTACTCTACATGCGGCCCGACGATTGGGCCGAGCCGACGCCGCAGGCTAAGGCCGCCGGAATCCGCTATTTTCAGCAGTTAGGGTACCGGGTCTTTGCCTTTGTGGACAATGAGCCAGTTAATCTGGAGGCAGTCGCCGCCATCGACCCGCAGCAAGAAATCTTACTGCTCCACGCCGATACCATCTTCGAATCCAAGCGGACCCAACTGCCGGCCCATACCGTGGGCGGGAATCAGTACGATCTCACGGCGCTGATCTCGGCCGCAGACCTGCCCCGCCATATCCATTTTGTCTGGTCCGGTCTCAATGACCGGAGCAACCTGGCGATGTTCCTGGCCTCCGATGTGCATTGGGGTGAGCTGTCGCTTTGGCTCGATTCCCTGAGTGACGAGTTCATTTCGCTCTTCGGTTTTTTTGCCGAAGCCGCCTTTCAAAAACTTGAATTCAATGAGACCCTGGCCCGGTTGCGCATTCAGGAGAAGGGAGTTAGGCTTGATTTAAAAGCTGGGAGTCGCTTGATTGACCGGGTATTGGAGCTGGTGGAACTGTGCGATTTTCGGGACGCCAATCTCTGGTTCAACGGCAGCATTGAGGTGTTACAGGAGCGGGGCATCCGCCAGATTGCCGTGGCTCATCCGGGGGCCATCATCGAGTGTCCGGTCGATTTTTTGGCCCCGCTCATCTGCACCGCTCCGCACAAGGCTCAAGAAATTCTGAATATGTTCAGAAATTGGGGAGTCAACCGGTTTGGCATCAGTTGGCAAACCCCAAGTCTACGCCAATTCTTCGATCAAATGGATCGCTGGAATTTTGAAGTAAACATTTATGATGTGCCTGATCTGGAAGCTTTTTTGCAAGCGGTGCTGCTGATGCCGCGGGCCATTACCTCATATTTCAACTTTCCCAAATGGCATTACTATGGCCGGGACTTGAGCCAGAACGGCCGGCATCTTGAGCCGGTAGAGGAACAGATCTCAAAAATATCTCGCTCATGTTAAATACAAGTGCATGGTAGGGGCGCAAGGCCTTGCGCCCCTACATAATAAGCACTTGTTCCGAATCTGAGCCAAATATCTAAGTAGCCAGGTTTGGGGGTCACACGTTATGACCCAAGTTTTATTACTGAACGCCTCATCTGAACCGCTGGCGGTCATCACTCGCCGCCGGGCCTTGTCCTTGCTGCGGCGCGGGCGGGTTGAGCCGGCCTGCGCCGATAAGACCGAACTAAAGACGGTTTCTGAGATCATTCATATTCCCACCGTCATTCGGTTGCGTTACTACGTGAATGTGCCCCGGCGCGGGCTGCGCTGGCGCCGCCAATTGGTGCTGGAACGAGACCGTTTTACCTGCATCTACTGCGGACTTGAACCGGGCGACCAGCAACGAGGTCGTGCTCTGACCAGACAAGATTTCACAGTTGACCACCTCTTGCCGGTTAGCCGGGGCGGGCGAAATAGCTGGGGTAACACGGCCTGCGCCTGCCCCCGCTGTAACCAGCGTAAAGGCAACCGGACCCCTCACGAAGCCAATATGAAACTGCGCTGGGAACCCAAAACCCCCCGGGTCAACTATCTGGTCGCCGCCGGCGACATCCCGGCTGCCTGGAAGGTTTACCTGGAACTGCCCGGCTAGACTACGGCTCTACCTCTGGATATTGGGCTTCGCTGTAAACAACGCGTTCCGTCAGCACGTACCAATCGGTCAGGGTGCGGAAACGGTCGCTGGGGTCGTTCAGTGGGCCGAGTTGAACTCCGTGGACGTCTCGGCTAACGCCGTAAGTATGAACCGGGTAGAGGAGGATGAGCGAGGGGATCTCTTCGGCAAAAATCTCCTGGAACTTAAAGTAATAATCGTTCCGCAGCCCTTTGTTGGTTACGGTTCGAGCTGCTTCCAGCAGCATCGAGGCTTCGTCGTTGTTCCAACCGGCATAATTTTGACCCGCCTCAATCTGCGAGAGATGCCAGAGCGGATAGGGGTCGGGATCGCCGGTCAGAAAAACCTGAGCCAGGGCAGCCTGGAAATTGTGTTGGGCCAACTGTTGAGCCAAACCAGCGCCCACCACTTCCACGGTGGCCAAAACGCCTACCTGCCGCCACTGGTCACGGACCGCCTCGGCCACCACGACTCGGTCGGGCTCATCACCGCTCAGCAAGGTAAAAGCCAGGGGCAGGCCGGCTTTGTCGCGGATACCATCGCCGTCGTTGTCGGTCCAACCGGCTTCATCCAGCAGAGCCTGAGCTTGCTGCGGATCATACGTTACCGGGGCAACCGCCGCGTTGTAGGCCCAGCTCCAGGGTCGAATTGGGCCGTTGGCCACCAGGCCCTGGCCGTTCAAAGCCTGATCGATGATAGCCTGGCGGTCCAGGGCCTGCAATAAGGCCCGCCGGACGTTGACCTCCTGGAAAAAGGGCGAACCCTGGGCATCCTGTAAATTCAGATAAATGATCTCGTAACCGGACAGTCGAGCCGTGTACAAATTGAGCGACTCAATATCCCGGACAGTTGGAATGAGTTGGGGGGGCAGGTAATCGATCCCCTGGACCTCGCCATTTTGATAGGCGGTGATCGTCTCCTGGTAACTGGGATAAAAACGAAAGTTCAATTGGGCCAACCGGGGTTTAGGGCCGGTGTAGTAAGGATTGGCTGATAACCGGGCCAATTCAGCATTGACCTCAACCAGCATAAACGGGCCGGTCCCAATGGGCTTGAGATTAAAGGGATGGTTCAGCAGCTCCTGAGCCGGCATATCTTTTAACAGATGCTCCGGTAGAATGCCGATGCTGGTAAAATCGGCAAAAACCGGATTCGGCTCAGGCAGGGTAAAACGCACCGTATAATCATCCAATTTCTCAACGGTAATTGTTTGCCACAAACTTCTCAGGTACGGTACGCCGGGAAACTCAGGCGACTGCATCAAGCTAATGGTGAACAAAACGTCGGCTGCGCTAAAGGGCTGACCATCCTGCCAGCGGACGTCTTGCCTGAGACTGAACACGTAAACTAGCCCATCGTCGCTGATCAGCCAGCTTTTGGCCAGATCGGGCGACAACTCCCCTTTGCCGTCGGAGCGAGTCAAACCGTTGAAGATGAGCGCGGTCAGATCCCGATCTACCTGGTTGTATTGGGCCAGCAAGGGATTGATAAATTGTGGCCTGCCAGCAATTGCTTCCGTGTAAACGCCGCCGGTATCGGGCACAGTAACGGTGGTGCGAGAGAAAGACAGGAAGCTCAAAAATGCCACCGTCATGGCGATGCCGGTGGCCGCGATAATAGCTTGCCAGCGAATATGACGTCCCAAAATAGCATCCTTGTTAACAATCAAAATGCACAACAGGATAAGACCGTTGTGCATTGAGTTGATTCTTTGGTCATCCAGGACCGGCGTAGGGCAAAGTCTGTAGAGCCGCCATCCTGGCAGACTCGATCACTGTGCTCGATACCTAGCTGGCAACAATGACCGAAATCAACGAAATAAAAAAGAAGAAAAGAGACAAACCAATAGTCGACTGGTATAAGGTTTTTTCGACCCCGCGGCGGGTGCGGTAAATGCCTCCGTCGCCGCCAAAGATACCGCCCAGGCCGGCCCCCTTGGCCTGTAATAGTACCAGGGCAATGATTGCAATTGAAACGATCACCTGAATAATGTGCAGCGCGACAACCAAAGTTAGACTCCTGTTTCGTAATTATGATCTGTTTGGTTATTTTTTGAGTACCAAAGTAATTATAGAAGAGATTGGGCATTTCAACAAAATTGTTGGGTCCGTCCCAAATCTAACAAATTTGGACAAACCCGGGGGACTTTGTGGTATAATCATCCCCACATATTTAGCTGACAGAGGCAAATGATGGCCGACACCATTGATAACGCCATCCCCTGGTTGGGTGAAGACAACAACAAAAACAGAGCCAAGATTTCAACCGCTACGTCTGGCGGTAGCCGCGCAACGCCCTGGGTGGCAATTGGCGCCAATCTTAACCCCGGCGAAGCCCTGGTAATCAAGGGCCGGCTGGAAAGCGAAGGGATTCCGGTGGTGGTCCAACAAGAAGCCATTGGCATGGTCATGGGGTTGACGGTTGGGCCGCTCGGTTCGGCCAAAGTGCTGGTGCCTGAGCCTTTGGCCGAGCAGGCCCAGGCCATCCTGGCTGAAACCTTTGAGGTCGATGAAGCCGAAATCGACGCTGGTGAGTTTGACGATAACGAACTATGACCTGCCGTAATTGATGACCTACCTCGGCGAGATAGCCGCGCTCACGACCGCGCTCTGCTGGTCGTTCACCTCGATCTTCTTTACCCTGGCCGGACGGCAGGTTGGGTCGGTTACGCTCAATCGCCTGCGCTTGATTATGGCGACCATCTTTTTGACTCTGACCCATTGGCTGCTGGCTACTCCCCTGCCCTTCAAGGCCGAACCGGAACGCTGGTTCTGGTTGGGACTGTCGGGCGTCATCGGCCTGGTTTTGGGTGATGCTTTTCTGTTTCAATCTTACGTATGGATTGGGCCGCGGTTGGGCATGCTGATGATGAGTTCGGTGCCGGTGATGAGCACCCTGCTGGCCTGGATTTTTTTAGGTGAAACCCTGGCGGCCAACCAGATTGCCGGCGTTTTGTTGACTGTGGGGGGGATTGCCTGGGTGGTTCTGGAACGGACCGGCGGGCATAGCCAACAGACTGAGAATCCCAACTACTTATGGGGCATTTTGTTTGGCCTGGGCGCGGCCGGTGGGCAGGCCCTGGGTTTAATCCTGGCTAAAAAAGGGCTGGGGGGTGATTTTCCGGCGCTCTCGGGCAACTTCATCCGCATGTTGGTGGCTATGCTGGTGATGTGGAGCTTCACCCTGCTCCGGGGCCAGGCCGGCCCAACTCTACGGCGCTTGGGCAGCCGGCCCCAGGCCACGCTGACGATTATGGGTGGGGCCTTAACCGGCCCGTTTCTCGGCGTTTGGATGTCGCTGGTGGCGATTCAACTGACCCAGGTTGGTATTGCCAGCACCTTAATGGCCCTGCCGCCGATCTTTTTGCTGCCCATTGGCCGCTATGTTTTCAAGGAGCAGATCAGTGGGCGAGCGATCATCGGCACGTTGGTGGCCGTAATGGGCGTGGCGCTGCTGTTTTTGGCCTGATTCTCGTTACCCGACAAAATCACGTGTAGGGGCAACCCCTTGTGGTCGCCCTATGGGACAGACACAAGGTCTGCCCCTACACAGGGTAGAATGTCGGGTAATGAAACGAGGGGATGCCATAAATTGCCGCGTCTCGTTTTCGCCAAGCTCTACTAATTTTAAGGAGTAGCCCGATGGGACAAATTATTATTCAAGTTGATGCCTTTACCAATCAACCCTTTGCCGGCAATCCGGCAGCCGTGTGTGTTTTAGCGGAACCGGCCCCGGAACTTTGGATGCAGCAGGTGGCCCGGGAGATGAACCTGTCGGAAACGGCTTTTTTGTATCCGCAAGCCGACGGCTTCAACTTGCGCTGGTTTACCCCGGCCACTGAGGTCGACTTGTGCGGCCACGCCACCCTGGCCAGCGCCCACGTGCTGTGGGAAACCGGCCAGCTCTCGCCGGAGACCCCGGCCCGCTTCTTCACCAAGAGCGGCCTGCTCACGGCTCGTCGCCAGGGCGACTGGATCGAGCTTGATTTTCCGGCCGAGCCGGAGTCGCCCGTGGAGCCGCCGGCCCAACTGGCTGCGGCGCTTGGCCTCAACCCCACCTATGTTGGTAAGAATCGGCTGGACTATCTAGTCCTGGTCGATACTGAGGCGGCTGTGCAGCATATCCAGCCCGAGCTGAGTCTGCTTCGGTCCATTCCGCACCGGGGTTTGATTGTAACTGCCCCGGCTGCTCGCCCCGGCTTTGATTTTGTCTCGCGCTTCTTTGCGCCCAATGTTGGCATAGACGAGGATCCGGTAACCGGCTCGGCCCACTGCTGCCTCGGTCCATTCTGGCAGTCTCGGCTCAACAAAAATGAATTGTTGGCCTACCAGGCTTCGGCCAGAGGCGGGGTCGTCCGGGTTCGTCCGGCCGGCGAGCGGGTCTATTTGGGCGGGCAGGCGGTCACAGTGCTGCGAGGAGAGCTGTTATGAAAATCCTGGTGCTGGGTAGTGGCTTGATGGGGCCGGCTGCCGCCTACAATGCTGCCTCCGATCCGGCGGTCGCCCAGGTGGTCCTGGCCGATTGGGATCAAGCGCAGTTGGAGAGCGCGCTCAAGAAATTTGTCGGCGCAACGCAGGGAGGTAAACTGGGCGTGGTGCGGCTGGATTTGCACAACCAGGCTGCCGCCATCGAGCTAATGGCCAAATTCGAAGCAGTCGTGGCCGCGCTGCCCCGGACGGTCAGCCCGCTGGCAATTCGGGCCGCGCTCCAGGCTGGCGCGCCGCTGGTTGATCTCACCCGCCCCAGCGAGGCTGAGGCGGCGGCCCTGCGGCCAGAAATTGAGGCCGCCGCTGGACTCATTGTTTTGGGCTGCGGGGTCGAACCGGGGTTGACCGAGATTTGGGCTCGCCATCTGGCCGAGCAGCTCGACCGGGTAACCGAACTGCACATCAAGTGCGGCGGTATCCCGGAAAAGCCGGCCTCGCCGCTGGGTTACAAGATTGTTTTTGGCGGGCGGCAGTTGCCGCTGCGCGACCAGCCCGGCTATGTGGTTGAGCAAGGCGAACTGAAGTTGGCGCCGCGTTACACGGCGGTCGAACGGGTCGACTTTGCCGGGGTAGGCGAGTGTGAGGCCTGGCAGGAGAATTTTATGCCCTGGCTGCTGGAGCTGCCGGCGCTGCGCGGCTTGTCGCACGGTACCCAGAAGACGATCCGCTGGCCGGGGTATGCGGCCAAAGTTTCCGTTCTCCGGGAGTTGGGCTTATTGAGTCAAAAGCCGGTGGAGGTCGACGGGGTCAGGGTTACGCCCAAAAAGGTGGTTGATGCCGTGCTTTACCCGCAGGTTAAACTGGCCGAGGGTGAGCGAGACCTGACCCTCTTCCGGGTTGAGGTTAGCGGCGAGCAGGGCGGTTCACCGGCCCACTACCGGGCCGAGATGATCGACCGCTATGATGACGCCACCGGCTTCACCTCGATGGCCCGGACAACCGCCTTTACCGGGGCCATTGTGGCCCGGATGATCGCTCGCGGGGAGATTCAGGGGCGCGGCCTGCTGTCGCCGGAACAGCTTATCACCGGCCCTTTGTTTGACCGTTTGGTCGCCGAGTTGGCAGCCCTTAATATTCGGTTTGAAGTTACGGGTGGCAGGGTGCAGAGTGCAGGTAGCAGGTAGCAAGTGGCAGGTGGCAGGTAGTAAGTGGCAGGGTGCAGGTGGCAGGCGAAGCGGGGGTTGCAAGTGGTTTGCCGTTGATCCATCGTCGGCACTCTGTCGTCGGCTATCGGCGGTCTGCGGTCGGCCGTCGGCGGTCAACTACAGTACGGGCATAGGGCGGGTAGGGTTGGCGGCTCGATCCTGGCGGTTCAACGCCCGGTTGGGGCGGGTGGGTCCAACCGCAAGCTCTGACGCTGGTTGGGCCGGGTTGGAATGAGTGGGACGGAACGGCTGAGCAAGGGGTTGGGTCGTTTGAGAATGATAGATTTGGGTGAGAAGACGTCCCAAAAGGTAGGCCGGCAGCATCCCCACCACCACCCCCATAACCAGCGGCGACATCAGAAACATATTGAGATCGAGCCAAATCAGGCTCAACAGCCAGATCACTACGCCCACCACGATTATTTTCAATAGATGTTTCAAGGCCTCACCATCTCACTTTCTAAGGCGAAACTGACAAATATTAGCCAGCAAACGGCTATTGGCCCATCATACCACACTTTGTTGCAGACCACCGGTCAGGTAAGCGATTTGGCTCTGGCGTTAAGCCCTTGCCAAACCCACGGCCGGCGGTTGCTCCGCCTACTTCATCATTAATTGTAGCACAGGTGGCCCGGTGATACATCCGCCTGAAGGCCGATTCCGGCTTATCCGCCCGGCTGGTTTTTTGACCGCCGGCTTCGGTCAAATGGCGCAGTCGAGCCATCTGCCAATTGGCATACGTGATGGAGGCGCTTGATGCAAGTTGATACAATTGCTCGATCCACCATGCGCGCCCTGGAATTGCACAGTTATGACGGCTGGCGTACGGGTTTGCGCCTGGTTGAAAAACCACTGCCCCGGCCAGAACGGGGACAGGTGTTGGTGAAGATAGCTGCCTCGCCGATCAACCCGGCCGATCTGGCCTTTATGAGCGGCCGGTACGGCGTCCATCGCCCTTTGCCGACCGTTCCCGGCTGGGAGGGCAGCGGCACGGTAGTAGCCTCCGGGGGTGGGCTGCTGGCGCGGTTACTGGTGGGGCGGCGGGTAGCCTGTACGGCCCTGGACAACGGTGATGGGGCCTGGGCAGAGTATATGGTCACCGCGCCCCATCGCTGCATTCCACTGCGCCAAAGCGTCACCGATCAGCAAGGGGCGATGATGCTGATCAATCCGCTCACCGCCTGGGCCATGATCGACCTGGCCCGACGGGCGGGCCACCGCGCCATTGTTCAAACTGCCGCCGCCGGGGCGGTGGGCCGGATGTTGTTTCGGCTGGGGCAAGAGTTTGGGCTGCAGTTGGTTAACATCGTGCGCCGTCAGGAGCAAGTAGAGCTGCTCCGGTCTTTGGGCGCCGAACACGTCCTCAGCCTCCACCAACCCGATTTTGACGAGCAACTTCAGGCGGTCTGTCGCCGGTTGGGGGTAACGCTGGCCCTGGATGCGGTGGCCGGCGAGCTGACCGGGCGGCTGTTACAAGCCATGCCCCGCCGGGCAGAGGTGATGGTGTATGGCTCCCTGTCGAATACGGCCTGCCAGGTCAACGCCGGCCTGCTTATTTTTAAACAGCAGCGCCTGCGCGGCTTCTGGCTAAGCCGCTGGCGGCCGCGCCTGGGGCTGCTGGGCCTACTCTACGCCGGCTGGCAAATCCAGTCGCGGCTGGCTGACGCGCTGGCCACCGAGGTGCAGGCTCAACTACCGTTGGCTCAGGCAGTCGAGGGGCTGCACCAGTACGTTGGCGGGATGACCCAGGGCAAGGTTTTGTTACTCCCCGCCGAGTCACTGGTTGGATAATTCCTGGCCAGAGCTTTCACCGTTCGTAGGCAGGGTTACAATGAGTGTGGGCGGTACTACCTGGGAGGAGATGTCTCCCGGGGCAATGACGGTGGGGGTTACCACATTCTGACCGGCTTCCAACCCGCTCACATTGACCAGGACCTGGATCAATTCCGGGTCGGCCTCGACTTCATTGAGGGTCGGCAGCGGTCCATTGAGAATTGCGGTTACCGTCGGCGGCGTAATCGTGATCGAATTGCCGGCCGAAACGGCCCCAATCAATTTCACCCGCCGGTTAACCGACAGGTTGCCCTGGCGGGGCGCTATCTTGACCTTGACTGTGACCGTATTCGCCACACTGCCGTTGCTGTCGATAGCTTGCACGCTGGCGGGCAAATCGAGTGGGATGGGTAAGGTGATGTCGCCGGCGCTGTTGGTTAAATCAACCGGTAAAGTGTCAACAAAGCCGCCAACTTGATCCAGTTGTTCCGGGTTGGCTTGCAGAGTCACGCTGGCCGGAGTCACTTCGATGTCTCTAATCCAGTAGCCCGGCGCCGGAATGCCCTGAGTCACCACGCGCACACCTACGTCGCGGGCGTTAATTCGCCGCCGGATATTGACGCTAACCTGGGCTGTAGCGGGCCGGAGGGTAAGATTGGTGATCTCTCGGCCCGTCTCGTCTACGGCTCTAAGGGGGCGAACTTCGCGCAGCGATGTGCTGGCATTGGCCAATGACATCGCCGCCTGAACTTCATTGACCTGCGCCACCAAAGGTTCCGGCCCGACAATCTCGACTTGCTGGGGGGTTACTTCCGGCGAGCCGACCAGTTGATAGGCCCGGGATAGCGCCTCGCGATCCAGAAGTTCAACCTCTATGGGCATAGTGTGGGTAACAACTGAAACCAGTTCAACTTCTACGGCGGCCGGTTCCACACTTAATATCCGGACTTGCGGCGCGTCGGTGTCAACCTCCACTGGAATACGCTTAACGCCCGGTTCCCGGCCAGCCAGCGACACCGTGGCTTGAAAGCTACGACTGCCCAGGGTTGGACGCAGGCTGGCAGTGGTTTGAATGAGCGCGGCGACGGTACCGGGCGGCTGGCGCATTAGAACCAGATTGGGCGGCAGATCTTCCACCTGTAACGGGATGTTCTCCAGCCGAACCAGTTGGGCCGGATCCGTTTGTTGAATGACAAAGGCCCAGGTAGCCAATGCCAACAAAACCGAGATGAATAATAGGCTGAGACTGGAAGAGATTTGTCTGAACGCCAGTTTGTGGGGACTTTGCCAAAATCGTCGCCAACTCAGGCGAACCAGGTCCCACAAGGATGAATGACGGCCGGAGAAATTGGTGGGGGTGTAAAATTCAAAGAGATGCTTGCGCAGGTTGGCTGCATCCAGCGGTCGCCGCAAGTTGCCCTGGTGGGCTACTGAAATGTCGCCGGTCTCCTCACTGACCACCACAACCAAGGCATCGGTCAGCTCACTCAAGCCAATGGCCGCCCGATGACGGGTACCCAGCCGCCTTCTAAAATAGGGGGTGCGTTGAGTGAGCGGCAGCACGCAGCCGGCGGCCACAATTTGATCCGCCCGTAAGATTACGGCGCCATCGTGAAGCGGATTCTTAGAATAAAAAAGCGACTGCAACAGTTCACTGGTCACTTGCCCTTCGATGGCGACGCCGGTGCCGACAATTTCATGGAGCGATACATCTCCTTCCAGAGCAATCAGCGCCCCGGTCTGGCTGGCCGACATATTCTCGACGGCCCGGACGATTTTGGGCACGGTCTGTTCGGCCACGGTCTGGCGCACCTCCCAGGTTAGCCCGGTGCCGCGGCCGATTTGTTCCAGTAAACGGCGCAGCTCTGGCTGAAAAATGATCGGTGTAACAATCAAGATGGCCAACATGGCCGCCCGCACCACCCAGTCGAAGGCCGGCAGGGGTAAAATAATCGTAACAATAAACAGCACGCCGCTTAAGACCAGCACGCCGCGCAATAACATAGCCGCCCGGCTGCGCTGGATCAGGCGCAGCAGCAGGAAAAAAGAAATTGTTACCAGCAGGATATCGAGCGCATCGATCCAGGTCAGGGCTGATAAACGGAACAAGGTTTCGTCAACGAGTGATTGCCAGGGTATCATATGTATTATTCTAGAATGTCATGGCCGAACTGACAAGAACGGTATATCAATCATTTTACGCCCCGAACTCGATTATGCATCACTTTTTGTGAATAATTGAACCGTTTTTCAGCAATGGGTCTGTCCAGAATTTTAGGTAAATAAGGTGACCGGCACTTTCGCCACAATTTCCAAGCCAAAATTAAGGCGATTTGACGGCAATTCCAAGCCAAGATGAGTTAGAAGTGCCGGTCACCTAAAAAATTGGACAGACCCTTTAGCAATGGAGCCATTTTGACAAGATGGTAACCAGATTATAATAAGGACAACATCAATGTCATTAAGGTAGTGGGGTGGAGTCGAGGCTTTAGCCGGACGCCGGGGCGTGATCACCTGGTCCCACAGGAGGCTTCGCTCAGGCGCGACTCCAGTCTTGAGATAATGTGGAGGTAGCCCAATGACTCGTACCATCCGTGCCCCCCGTGGCGCCCAGTTGACCTGTAAAAATTGGCTGATCGAAGCGCCGTACCGGATGCTTCAAAACAACCTCGACCCGCAGGTAGCCGGCGACCCCGAAAATTTGATTGTTTACGGTGGACGGGGCAAAGCCGCCCGCAATTGGGACTGCTTTGAAGCAATCCTGGAGGCGCTGCGCCGCCTGGAGCCGGACGAAACGTTGCTGATCCAGTCCGGCAAACCGGTAGCGGTCTTCAGCACCCACCAGGACGCCCCGCGGGTGCTGCTGGCCAACTCCAACATTGTGCCGGCCTGGGCCACCCAGGAAAATTTTGACAAGTGGGAACGAGAAGGGCTGATTATGTACGGCCAGATGACCGCCGGCAGTTGGATTTACATCGGCACCCAGGGCATCCTGCAAGGGACGTATGAGACTCTTGGCTCGCTGGCCCGGCAGCACGGTTGGGGCACGCTCAAAGGCAAATTGGTGCTGACCGCCGGCCTGGGGGAGATGGGCGGGGCCCAACCCCTGGCCATCACCATGAATGAAGGGGTGGGCCTGATTGTCGAAGTGGATCGCTGGCGGGCCGAGCGCCGGCTGTCCTTGCGCCAGCTTGACGCCATGACCGATAACCTGGAAGAGGCCATGACCTGGGTGGAGGAGGCGTTGGCCAAAGCGGAACCCAAGTCGGTGGGGCTAATTGCCAACGCCGCCGAGGCGCTGCCGGAGCTGGTGCAGCGCGGCGTGCAGCCCGACGTGGTCACCGACCAGACCTCGGCCCACGATCCGCTCTATGGCTACATTCCGGCCGGCATGACCCTGGAGCAGGCCGCCGAGCTGCGCCGGCGAGACCCGGCTGAGTACCAGCGCCGGTCGATGGCCTCAATGGCCCGGCATGTGCAGGCCATGCTCGACTGGCAGGCTAAAGGCAGCGTCGTCTTTGATTACGGCAATAACCTGCGCCAGCGCGCCTATGATTACGGCGTTAAAGATGCTTTTAGCTACCCCGGCTTTGTGCCGGCCTACATCCGGCCGCTCTTTTGCCAGGGACAGGGACCTTTCCGCTGGGTAGCTCTCTCCGGCGATCCGCAGGATATTTTTACCACCGATCAGGCCATGCTGGAACTCTTCCCCGAAAACGAGCATTTGGCCCGTTGGCTCCGCATGGCCCAGGAGCAGGTAGAGTTTCAGGGCTTGCCGGCCCGCATCTGCTGGCTGGGCTACGGCGAGCGGGCCAAAGCCGGCCTTAAATTCAACGAACTGGTCGCCTCCGGCCAAGTCAGCGCCCCGCTGGTGATTGGCCGGGACCACCTCGACAGCGGCTCGGTGGCCAGTCCCAACCGGGAAACCGAGGGCATGCGCGACGGCTCGGACGCCATCGCCGACTGGCCGCTGCTGAATGCCTTGATCAATGCCGTGGGCGGGGCCACCTGGGTTAGCATTCATCATGGCGGCGGCGTGGGCATCGGCTACAGTATCCACGCCGGCCAGGTGATTGTGGCCGACGGCACTGCCGCCGCCGCCCGCCGGCTGGAACGAGTGTTGACCACCGACCCCGGCATGGGGGTCGCCCGCCATGCCGACGCCGGTTACCCAGAGGCCATCGAGTTTGCCAAAGCCCATCGGCTCAAGATTCCGATGCTCAAGTAAAGCCAGAGGCAAGCGCAGCGACAGGTAGTCAGGTAGCAAGTTGCAGGTGATATGTGGCAGGTTGAGGATTGTATGTCGGCGGCTTCATGCTGAGGCTCAATCCCAAGGAGCTGCCGCCGGTGGTCTTTGGTCAAGGAGAGAACTCAATGGCTATTGAAACAACATTGGAGCAGTTTTTAGACGAGTTAGCCAGCGACTCGCCGGCGCCCGGCGGCGGCAGCGCCGGCGCCGCGGTTGGGGCGATGGGCGCGGCGCTGGTCAGTATGGTTTGTCGCCTGACCATTGGCAAAGAGAAATTTGCCGCAGTCGCTGCAGAGTTGCAGGAGGCGCTGGTGCAAGCAGAAGCGCTGCGAGCCGAACTGAACCAGCTCGTTATCGAAGATAGCGCAGCTTTCAACCGGGTGATGGCGGCTTTTCGGCTGCCGAAGGAGACGACCGAGGAGAAGGCTGCCCGCGGCGACGCCATTCAGTCCGCCACCCAACAGGCCACCCTGGCGCCCCTGGCAACAGCCCGGGCCTGCGCCCAGGTGATCGAGTTGAGCCGGTTGGTGGCCGAAAAAGGGAATCCGAACGCGCTGAGCGATGCCGGAGCCGCGGCCGCCTGCGCCCAGGCCGGCCTGAAGGCCGCCAGCCTCAACGTGCTGATCAATCTGCCGTCCATCAAGGACGAAACATTTGTTGCCGCCCGGCAGGCTGAATTGGAACAAATTCTGACCAAACTGGGGCTGGCAGACGAGGTTTACAAGTTGGTCAAGCAGAAACTATGAGGTAAATCGATGAAGATTTTGGAATGTGTACCGAACATCAGCGAGGGCAGGAACCTGGAAATAGTAGAACAGGTGGTTGAGCAAATCCGGCAGGTGGCTGGAGTGAAGCTGCTCAATTACTCATCTGACCCGGATCACAATCGCTCGGTGTTGACTTACCTGGGCCAGCCGGCAGCCGTGCTGGAAGCAACCCAGGCAATGGCGCTGAAAGCCCTGGCACTGATCGATATGAGCCGGCATGAGGGTTCTCACCCCCGTATGGGCGCGGTCGACGTGGTCCCCTTTATTCCGATTCGGGGCGTTGAAACGGACGAGGCAGTTGAGGTGGCCCGCCAGTTCGGCCGCTTTCTGGGCCAACAGGGTGTGCCGGTCTACTATTATGAGGACGCGGCCACCCGCCCGGAGCGAGTCAACCTGGCGACCATTCGCCAGGGCCAGTACGAGGCTCTGCCGGACAAGCTCAAACAGCCGGCCTGGACGCCGGACGAAGGCCCGGCCGAGTTCAACCCCAGAGCCGGGGCCACGGTGACCGGGGTACGTTTCCCCCTGATTGCCTTCAACGTGAATCTCCGCACCACCGAGCTGGCTATTGCCGAGCGGATTGCCAAAGCCGTGCGTCACAGCAGCGGCGGCTATCGCTACGTTAAAGCGATGGGCGTGGCCCTGGCAGAGCAAGGCCTGGTTCAGGTGTCGATGAACCTGACCAACTACACCAAAACGCCCCTACCCCGTGTCCTGGAGACAATCCGCCTCGAGGCGGCCTGCCACGGCGTTAGCATTGCCGGCACCGAGATTGTGGGGGCCATCCCGCTGGGCGCGCTCGAAGATGTGGTCAAACATTATGTCCAGGCTCACGATTTTGCGGTAAGCCAGGTGATCGAGTCTGCCTTGTTGGGGTAACGTATTTCGTCCTGCGAATTGCGTAAAATGGCTGAAATAGACGCCACGCAATACGCACCACGTTGTTTCGCCACATATGGGGTAACAAAATGAATATCGACCTGATCATTCATTCCGCTGCTCAACTGCTCACCTGCGCCAGCCCAACCGGCCCCAAACGGGGCGCGGCCCTGGCCGACGTTGGGCTGATCAAAGATGGAGCGATAGCCGTGGCCGATGGTGAGATTGTGGCGGTCGGTACCAGCAGCGACCTGCTGGCCGACTACACCGCCCGGCAAACCATCGAGGCCGGCGGCAAGGTGGTCTGTCCCGGCTTTGTCGACCCGCATACCCACGCCGTCTATGCCGGCGACCGCGCCGCTGAGTTCGAGCTGCGCATAAAGGGGGCCAGTTATATGGAGATCATGGCAGCCGGCGGCGGCATTGTCAGGACGATGCGGGCCACCCGGGCGGCCCCGGTCGAGCAGTTGGTGGCCGAGTCTCGCCCCCGGCTGGACGCGATGCTGGCTCTTGGCACCACCACGATTGAGATCAAAACCGGCTACGGCCTGGATCCGGCCAGCGAACTCAAAATGCTCCAGGCCATCGCCGCGCTCGACGCCAGCCACCCGGCCGACCTGATCCCGACTTTTCTCGGCGCCCACGCTGTGCCGCCGGAATACCAGGACCACCCCAACGAATACATCGACCTGGTTATCGAGGAGATGCTGCCCGCCGCGGCCAAATGGTCTCAAAACTCAAAATTCAAAAATCAAAACTCAAAACTTTTCTGCGATGTCTTTTGCGAGGCCGGTGTATTCGACCGGGAGCAATCGCAGCGGGTGCTGCAAGCGGGCCTGTCACTCGGTCTGCCGGCCAAGATTCACGCCGATGAGTTCAAATCGCTGGGCGGAGTCGCCCTGGCCGTTGAGCTGGGCGCGGTTTCGGCCGATCACCTGGACGTGACCCCGCCTGAGGAGGTGCAGGCCCTGGCCGCAGCGGAAACGGTGGGAGTGGTTTTGCCGGCGGTCAATTTCAACCTGGGCAGCAGTCACTTTGCCCCGGCCCGGGCTATGGTCGAAGCGGGGGTAGCCCTGGCCCTGGCCACCGACCTCAATCCCGGTTCGGCCCCCTGCCCATCGCTGCCGCTGGTGATGGCCATCGCCTGTCGCTACCAGCGCCTGCTGCCGGCCGAGGCGTTCAACGCCGGCGCCATCAATGCCGCCTATGCCGTCGGGCTGGGCGAGCGGCTGGGTTCGTTGGAGAGCGGCAAGCAGGCCGACGTGCTGATTGTCAATGCGCCGGATTATCGCTATCTGGCCTATCATTTTGGGTTCAATCTGGTTGAGCGGGTTATTAAGCGGGGCCGGGTTCTAACTCTGTGATGTGAAATTCTGGTTTGGTTTACAACCTCGACCAACAGCCACCCGGCGACCGCTCCATCTGAGAGTCGCTCGTAGGGCTATCGAGGCCAAACAATCTATGGGACTGGTGACTTATGGGTGAAGTTTTTGGATGGAGAGAAATTTTTAAGGTTTGTATCTTGACATCTCGCCATAAATATGGTAACTTAAGTATTAGAGGGTTCCAAGGAATTGGAAGATTCTTTGAGTAAAGGTAGCTGAAAAGTAACCCTATTTAACAAGCGGAACATCCTGGCAACAGGTGTAAACCGTAAACTGGTCTAAAGGTAATACCGGGAAGCCAGTAATCAATCAGTTTAACTATTGATTGAAAGTTAAATAAGGGGTCTTTTTGGGGCAACCCGAAAGCAAGTAAGCTACTCAAAAACTTGAGGATATCGGAAGGTTACTCGGGGCCCTCTAACTTTTTAAATCAAGAAATGAACCCTGGTCTCCGGGCCAGGGTTTTTTTGTTGGTTAATCCTGGCCTGCCTGAGCCGGGTTAAATTTGACGATATAAGGGAGATTGCGGTATTGCTCCTTAAAATCAAGGCCGTAACCAACCAAATAATAGTCCGGAATCTCGAAGCCAACATAGGCGGGGCTAATATCGATAATGCGACGACGGGTGCGGTTCAGTAAGATGCAGATGTTTAGACTGGCGGGTTCACGCAAGCGCAGGGTGCGCATAATAAAATGAGTGGTGAAACCGGAGTCAATGATGTCTTCGATAAAAAGAACGTGCCGACCCGCCAGCGGTTCACTGAGGTCTTTGGTCAGGTTGACAACGCCATGGGTCTTTTCGGTTGGACCGTAGCGAGAGATGGCCAGGAAGTCAAGCGTTACCGGTATGGTGATGGCCCGCAATAAATCGGCTATGAAGAAAACGACGCCTTTGAGAATACCGATGACTACTAAATCCTTACCGGCGTAGTCGCGACTTATTTGGGCGCCCAACTCAGCAACGCGGTGCTGAATTTGTGTTTCGGTCAGGAATATTGGGCCGATGTCTCCGGGCCAGGGTGTAGGAGCGGACACAGCAATTTTCCTCTATTCAGACTTTGGGGTTTGGGAGTGTTGGCCGATGAGTTCATCATGATCATCCAGCCCATATTTGTGCATCATCGCCTTAAAATCGGAGCGATTTAGTAATTTGATGTTTACCTCAGGGTAGAGCTGGCAAAGCCGGCGCAACTTGCGATGCTTTTTGGTGATGAGCCTTTGCTCCATTGTCGTCAACTCGATGTACAGGTCTTGCTCCGGCAGGTAGAAGTCGGGACTGAAAGCTTCCACAACGTTGCCCGCCTCATCCCAGCGTAACTCAAAGGTGGTTGGCTCATACTGCCAAGGAATTTGGTAGAAGTCCAGGATGCGGGCAAACTGCGCTTCGCTTGGATGGGCGAAGACTACTTCTGGTTGGGATTTATCGTCTTCGGTCATAGCCTTGGTCTGTTTGGGTTAAGCTGAAGCCTAAATATTGGTTTGAGCGTTGCGGTTTGACTGGTGCCCAACCCACGTCCGGAACGCCTGCACCACCAGGTTCACAGCCTGGGGCAAACCTAACAGGCCGGTGTTGATGATGACGTGGTACAGAGTGGGGTCATCCAGGTGGGCACCGTAATTTTGCCACACGTAACGGGTGCGGCTTCGATTGCTTTGTTCCAGACAGGCGCGCGCGGCCTCCATGGAGAGGTTCTTTTGCTGTTGTAGCCAGGTGACTCGCTGTTCG
>CAYNLK010000040.1:0-1379 GCA_964398055.1 uncultured Caldilineaceae bacterium | reverse complement strand
AGGTGAAACACGTCAGGCCGGTCGCGCAGCACAACTTGCCCACCCCGACCCACAATGATAACGTCGCCCTCAGCCGCCAATTCACGAATGAACCGTTCGATGTAGCTTTGATAGGCTTGCCGTTCTGCGGTTGTAGGCCGGAGGTCAAGTAAACCAAGCTCGTCGATCTCGGCCAGAGCCACCTGGGGCGCGCCGGCCGCTTTGGCCGCGGTGTTGATAAGCTCACGATCGACCCGCCGCCAACCGAGGTGTTGGGCCACCTGCACGGCTAGCTCATCGCCTTGACTGCCCATTTGCCGGGAAATTGTAATGGCGCTCAAGATGTCAGCACTCGTTCCGCTTAAACACTATCGATTGAACAATAACCAACCCCACATACATTTTTACCCTGAAGGATTATCGCCTCCCAAACAGCTTACCCACCATACCCAAAATATCGTCCAAAGCCGAACCATCACGATCCATATCCAACAAGTTGTTCAATATGCTCATTACACCTGGATTTGATTGTTGGGCCAGCTGTTGTTGACCACCCAGAAAAGCCGACAGGGCATTCGTGTCGAAGCCCTGTTGCTGCTGCTGTTGTCCCAGCGCGCCCATCAACAGCGGCGCAGCAATTTGCAGCAGTTGCCCAACCTGGTCGCTATTCAAGCCAGTGCCCTGGGCCAGCCCTTGCGTGACCCCGGTCTGCTGACCGCCAAAAATGTGGCCCAGAATCCCAACCCCATTGGCCGCCTGGGGATTACTAAGAAAGCCTGGCAGATCGTTAAAGATTGAACCATCGTGATCTTTGGCCAGGGCCTGCTGGAGCGCCTGCGCCCCAGCAGGTTTGGAAGCATTGTTGGCCAGGGCCGCTACGAGCAGGGGCATTGCCGCCGACAACGCCGAGCCGGTAGCCTGTTCATCTGCCCCAATTTGTCGGCTAATTTGGGCTAAGCCATCCCCGGATAATTGTTGCAGCAGTTGTTGAGTTAAAGCATCCATAATAGTCCTCCTACTTAACTTCTTTTTTTGATTAGGATCCATAAGACTTACGGGACAATAGACCAAACCGATCCCTTGAGTTTAACACCGCCTCTTTAGTTTACCGCAAAAACTCAATAATTGCCAGTGATATCTATCACCAAAATGGTCATGACCGGTCCGAGTCATCAATTTCTTCAAGACGTTTCTCAAAAAACCGGCTATTTTGGGGATGTGTTGTATTCCAGCCTGGGCCAACCCAACGGTCATAGGGGGTATGGAAGGGCAGTATGAGTGCTGTCCTAAAGTCGACTTTGGTCATTGAAGGTTGCTCTGACGGATCTGGCCGGGGTTTGGCCCGGCCCGGCCACCGCCATTCCAACGGAAGTGAGCCAAACTGAATAGAGCTGAACCAG